>DHSP01000013.1:0-20174 GCA_002408485.1 Proteiniphilum sp. UBA5283
TTTTTTGGGTGGTGCCACCAGGAATCGAACCGGGGACACACGGATTTTCAGTCCGTTGCTCTACCGACTGAGCTATGGCACCAACATTGCTTAAATTGCGAGTGCAAAGATAAGCGCATTTTTGTGAAATGCAAAATTTGCCAACGAAAAAGTCAAAAAAATATTGCTCAATTACGCTTCAATGGGAAGTGATGTCCGGGAAACAATCGTCAAAGCGATTGTTCGTCCACAAGATGATTCCAGCCCTGGGCACGGAGTTGCATCTCCTGACCGTCGCGGGTCACCAGGTAACAACCCTGTTCGGGTTTGGCAATATGACCTATCAGATGTACACCTGCCACTGCACTCATCTTCTCGTGCAGCGTGAGCGGTACAGTGAATAAGAGCTCGTAGTCCTCGCCTCCGTTCAACGCGACGGTGGTCACATTCATATTGAATGTTTCCGCCATCATGGCGGTCTGGTAATCAACTGGAAGTCGCTCTTCAAAAAGCTGGCATCCCACATTGCTCTGCTTGCAGATATGCAGTATGTCGGACGATAATCCATCCGAAATATCGATCATGGCGGTCGGAACAATGCCGTTTTCCGCCAGCAGGGCCACGATATCCTTCCGTGCCTCCGGCTTGAGCTGCCGCTCCAGCAGGTACTCTTTCCCTGCAAAATCGGGCTGCACCTCACCGCTGCCATCGAACACGCTTTTCTCTCTTTCCAGCAGCTGCAACCCCATGTATGAAGCACCCAGATCGCCCGATACATAGATGAGGTCCGTATCTTTGGCTCCATCCCGGTAAACAATCTTGTCGTCGTCTGCTGTGCCGATGCAAGTGATGCTGATGGTAAAGCCGGTCAGCGATGAAGTGGTGTCACCGCCCACGATATCTACCCCGTAAATCTCACAAGCCAGCTTCAGTCCGCTGTAGAAGCTTTCAAGATCTTCCACCGCGAAGCGTTTGGATATGCCCAGCGAAACGGTGATTTGCCGGGGTGTGCCATTCATCGCGTAGATGTCGGAGAAGTTGATGACGGCAGCCTTGTATCCCAGATGTTTCAGGGGGGCATATACCAGATCGAAGTGGATCCCCTCCAGCAACAGGTCGGTGGTGACCAGTGTCTTTTTCCCCGCGTAATCCAGCACGGCAGCATCATCGCCCACCCCCTTGAGGGAGGAGGGTTGCGTAAGCCGGATATCGCTGGTCAAATGATCAATCAGCCCAAATTCTCCCAGCGTGGCTATTTCTGTTTTCCTCATTCGATTCTCCCGATGATGGTACGCATGATCTCAGCCATCTTGGGCTGTGCTATTTTGGCGGCTTCCTGCACATCTTCGTGCGATACTTCCACGATCTTGCCGATCACGCCCAGGTCGGTGATGATGGAGAAAGCAAGCACCTTCATGCCGGCATGGTTGGCCACGATCACCTCCGGCACCGTAGACATTCCCACTGCATCACCACCGATTATTCTGAAAAAGTTGTATTCGGCCGGAGTCTCAAACGTGGGCCCCTGCACTCCTACATATACACCATGCTGCAACTTGATGTTTTTCTCTTTGGCTATTTCCATGGCCATCAGGCGCAATGATTTACTGTAGGCTTCGCTCATATCGGGGAAGCGGGTACCCAGTTCGTTGAAGTTTTTCCCGTGTAGCGGATGTTCCGGAAACATGTTGATGTGGTCTTCAATCAGCATGATGTCACCAATATCGAAGCTGGGGTTCATGCCGCCTGCCGCGTTGGATACAAAGAGATATTCAATGCCGAGTGCCTGAAAAACACGCACGGGAAACGTAACCTGTTTCATGTCGTATCCTTCGTAATAGTGAAAGCGTCCCTGCATTGCCAGTACCTTTTTGCCACCCAATGTGCCGATGATCAGCTTTCCGCTGTGCCCCTCCACGGTGGAGACCGGAAAATTGGGTATTTCGGTGTATGGAATCTCTTTTTTGTCGGCAATTTCGTGTGCAAGCTCCCCCAGTCCCGTGCCCAGAATGATGGCGGTGTTTGGTATCTCCCCGATTTTATTATTCAGATAATCTGCTGTTTCTTTGATAATTTCTAACATGTTCAAGAATTTTATGATTGAATGAATCTCTTTCGGCGTCATCCACGAAGGTGACGCGTACCGGAATATAATAAAGCATTTTTTTTATCTCATCGTCCAGAAAAGGCAGTGCGCGAAAGCGCACCGCATCTTTTTCGGTGGTGAGAATTATTTTGTTGTCATCTTCTACCGAGTATATCATCTGGCGGATAGATTGTATGTCCTCCCGGGTGAACGGATGATGGTCGGGAAAAAACTTCGTGTACAGGTTGTAGGTCTTGTGTTCCAGCTTATCTACCAGTGGAGCGGGAGAAGCGATGCCCGTAACCAGGAAAAGGTGTTTCTTGCGCAATTCGTCCAAGTGAAGTGGCTCGGGTTTCAACTCGGGAAATACCGGTTTCAAGGCGTCATAATCGAGTGCCGTGAAATATAGATCCTGATAGGGAAACAGGTCCAGACCGTTTGTGTAGATCCTGTAATCGATGGGCTGCATGTCTGGATCGCATTTGGTGACCAGCACGATCGAAGCCCTGTCTTTTCCGTTGAGCGGCTCCCGCAGCAGCCCCGCCGGAAGCAACCGGTCTTCAAATACCGGTCGGTTGCTGTCCACCAGCAGGATAGAGAGTGATGGCAACACATGGCGATGCTGGAAGCCGTCGTCCAGCAAGATGACGTCGGGGCGTTCCGCCTTTTCAATGGAGAGTATCTTTTCGATGGCAGCAACCCTGTTCTTATCCACCACGACCAGCGTTCCCGGAAACTTCTTTTTGATTTGCAGGGGCTCATCTCCCACATCACGTACTTTGGAGTCGGGATCCACAATCAGAAAACCTTTACTCTTGCGTTTGTATCCTCTGCTTAGTACGGCTACTTTGTACCGGGGGGAAAGCAGCCTGATCAGATATTCAATATGAGGGGTCTTTCCGGTGCCGCCTACCGTGATATTTCCTACACAGATCACCGGGATCTGAAATGTGCGTTGTTTGAGTATTTTTCTGTTAAATAATCCGTTCCGGAAATTTACACCAATCCCGTACAGCCAGGATAATGGCAGCAAGGAACGGCGAATTTCTACAATGGGTTTGTCCATGTTGTTACCTGATATTCAAGTCGAAAGGAACACGAGCCTGGATGTAATCCTGTTCTTTCAGGTTTTTCAAAATCATAAATAATTCATAACTATCACCCAGATATTCTTTTAATGTTTGGGCAGCCAGATCTTCCCTGGCAGGTCTTAGCAGCTCATCGATGCGGGAGCGCATCTTCGGATATTCGAAAACGACGTAGCTTTTGCCCAGGTTGGCCATCTCAGCCGCTACTTCAATGGCTCGTTCCATGCCGCCCAATTCGTCGACAAGCCCGATCTCTTTTGCCTGATTGCCTGTCCATACCCGGCCTTCGGCATACAATGCCATGGAGTCTTTCGGCATGTTGCGCCCTTCAGCACAGCGGGTGAGAAAAAGGTCGTACCCTTTCTCGATGTAAGCCTGCATCATCTTTCTTTCCCTTTCGTTAAAGGGGCGGGTGATATTTCCGAAATCGGAAAACTCGTGGGTTTTCACCTCGTCTGTATAGATTCCGATTTTTTTGCTGGTACCTTCCAGGTTCGGGATGGCACCGAATATCCCGATGGAGCCGGTGAGCGTGGTGGGTTGTGCCACAATCCTGTCGGCATTGCAGGCAATATAATATCCTCCCGAAGCTGCCACGTCTCCCATCGAAACGACCACAGGCTTTTCTTCCTTCAACCTGGCGATCGCTTTCCATATTTGTTCCGATGCATATGCGCTTCCCCCGCCGGAGTTGATGCGAAATATCACAGCCTTTACATCCTTGTCTTTTCTTAGCTTTTCGATCTGATCAACCATGTACTTGTCCTGTATCTCCGATGAACCATTGCCGGAGACAATATTCCCGCTGGCATAGAGGATGGCGACGGTGTTGCCGGTTTTTTTTACTGGTTTGGTGCTTACCGACTTCATTTCCGCAACTGTGGCTGAAGGGATTCTGGTGTCTTCCTTGATATCCAGCAGTGTGCGGAGGTAGTCTTTCATTTCGGTTTCGTACAACAGAGTATCCACGAGGTTTGCCGTAAGCAGATAGTCTGTCGACTGTAACAAGGGGAAGCTGTTGGCCAGTGAATCTATTTTCGCCGGCGTGAGGGAGCGTGATTCCGCCAGATCTTGTCGTAGGAAGCTCCAGGTGTCGGTCAGATAAGAGGTAATCTGAGCCCTGTTTGCCTCGCTCATTTCGTTTTGAGTGAAGGGTTCTACTGCCGATTTGTAGGTGCCGACTTTGAAAATCTGCATCTGGATGCCCAATTTATCCAGGGCATCCTTGAAGAAAATGGGAGTGGAAGCCAATCCATGCAGGTCGAGCATCCCCTGTGGGTTGATAGCTATTTTATCGGCTACCGAAGCAAGGTAGTAGCCGCCTTGTGAGTAGGTATCGGCATATGCCACAATAAACTTATCGCTTTCTTTGAATTTGATCAGTTCCTGGCGGATCTCTGCCAATGTGGCCATCGAAGCCGAAAGCATGCGTGAATCGAGGTAAATACCTTTTATTTTATCGTTGTTTTTCGCCTTGCGAATTGCACCCACAATATCATTGAGCCCCATGGCGGAAGGGTAGTCGGCTCCAATCATGGACGTAAACGGGTCCTGTTCCGGTGTCCTCTCCGTGATAGGTCCATCGAGTCGCAGATTTAAAACCGAATTTTCCTGAAGCGTGAATTTCTCGGTAGCCACGGAATTCACGAGGGAGCCCATCATGCCTAAAAAAAAGAGCATGGCAATCAGTGAAAGAATAACTTGCGCGATAACAAATCCAATAGCGGATGCGAGCATGATTTTTAGAAAATCTTTCATAAAGAGGACTTTTAGTGGATTGATAGGACAAAAATAAGTAAAAAACAGTTATACTGCAATATAAATTTACACATTCTTAATTAATTTCACTTGCTTTGTTTTAAGGCTGATAGTATATTTGAGAACGAAATGCATACATAGGTGGGTTATACATGTCTTTTTCTTAATAAACGATAAATTAGGATAAAAACAATCCATTTGGTGCAACGTTTTTACTCTTATTTCATCTATGATTTGAACTGCGATAAGAATGGATGATTCGCAACTGATAATAGCGTGTAAGAAACAGGACCGTAATGCCCAAAAGGCATTATACGAGCGTTATGCTCCTGTAATGATGGCTGTGTGTATGCGCTATTGCAGGGAGGAAGAAGCTGCCCGTGACCTGTTGCACGATGGATTTATCCGCGCTTTTACGCAAATAGGCTCATTTTCGGGCAAGGGTTCTTTTGAAGGTTGGCTAAGACGTATTTTTGTAAATCTGGCATTGGAAAATTTCCGGAAGGAAAAACAGAAGAATCGGTTTCTGGAAGAATATGGCTACTTGTATGCTCACGAAGCCGAAGAGGATGCCGACGATTTACTCGATATAGAAAATATTCCCCGCGAGGAAGTCATGGAGATGATCAGGAACTTACCCCCGGGATACAGGACAGTATTTAACCTGTTTATTTTTGAAGAAATGTCTCACAAAGAAATTGCACAGATGCTGGGCATCAAGGAGGCAGCTTCGCGTTCTCAGTTCTTCAGGGCAAAGACAATGTTAAAGAATAAGATAAAAGCCATCCTCCATCTTAACAATGGCAGATATAATGAATACAGATAACGAGGTTAGAAGAGAGATACAATCGAAGCTTGGCGATTACAGAGCACCGGTGCCTGCCGACGGATGGGATCGGATTGAACAATCGCTGAATGCAGCCCGCAATGCTCGCACGATTGTCCGTCGCCGGTGGTACGCTGCATCGGCTGTGGCAGCCGTGATCCTGCTTGTGGGAGGGCTCCTTTTTGTTCTGCCCACATTCGACGAAGTCGCACTGGTTTCGGAATCTTCCGTCTCTCAGACCGACCCTTCCCATGACAGCAACCCGGAGGTGGTTTTTCCCAAAAACGCAGAGCAGGCAGTATCACCGGCATCGGTTACTCCCTTTCGTGCAACAAACCAAATCAAAAAAAATACCCCCCCCCTTACTGCATACAATAAACCGGATCGGAACGAAACGTGGCTGCAACGGGGACAGACGGTCCTGGCAACCCCCAGGAGAAATATAAGGGAAGAAGATTTTTCCTCGGCCGTTAAGAAGGCCGGGGTGCTACAGGCGACACCACTTGCCCAAGATGCCGGCGTGGAGGAATATATCACGGTTGGCCGTGAACAGGAAGGTTTGCGGAAAGATCAGGACCGGGGGAGAGCAGACAACAGGCAGATAATCCTGGCGATGAGCGGTCGTGGTGGCTTGACTCCTTTTCAGCAGACAGTAAATTCGCCCATGACATTGCGTAGTGCTCAGTATGCTGAGAATAATCCACCGTTGTCGGATTCCAAGATGTTGCTTACCACAAACAATACAGCCGGCAATGTGTCGGAGATGGAACATGACCAGCCCGTATCCTTCGGCATTACGGTATCGAAGTCGCTGTTCAACGACCTCTCTCTGGAGACCGGACTTATATATACTCATCTCTCTTCCAAAGTGAGAAATTCCAGCGTCAATCTGCAGGTACAGGAAACGCAGCGTCTTCATTATCTGGGCATACCCCTGAACGTAAATTACAATCTTTTTTCGGTGAAGAAAGTGAATGTGTATGCTTCTGTGGGAGGGATGCTGGAAAAGGATGTGTACGGTGAATACCGGAGAAAAGGCGTAGGGGTGTCGCCTGAATTGAATATCTCGTCGGAGGAGGAAGAGATCACCCGGATATCTCAGCGCAACCCGCAGATATCCGTCAATGCCGGGGTGGGAGTCTCTTTCCCGGTCTATCAGGATGTAAAACTATACGGCAAGATAGGAGGCGCTTATTACTTCGATGCAAACAACGAATATAAAACCATCTATTCCGACAGCAAGATCGTGATGGATCTGAGTGTGGGGCTGAGGTATGAATTTAAATAATCACATAATAAAAATGAACATGAACAGAACAATCTTATTGTGGGGAATGATCGGCATGACCCTGTTGCTGACCTCTTGTCTGGAAGAAGGAAGCCGGAATTACGACGAAACGTCTGTAGCCTACATGGCAACGGATATGACAAGTGGACGTGTGTATGGCAGAACCTTAACGGGAAAATTTATCACCTCATCCGAAATGCAGCTGATGACGCCCGGTTCCTTCCAGTTTTTGCGTTACAGCTGGACGGAAGAATACGGCACAACACCCATCCGCCTGGGTAGTACCTCAACGGAGGTTGCCCATGCCGATAACGTAGTGATTGCCGGGGATCCGGTGGAGATTGATAGGGTGTCGTTGCGGATGGACCAGGATCCGCCGGAAACAGAAACACCGGCGAAATTTCTGAGTATTGATCCACCCGTATATGCAACCGATGAGATATATCTGGGTGACTACTGGCTTTTCCAGTATGCGTATGAAGCTAAAAAAGGAGAAAGTGCCAATGTGAATTTCTATTTGATTGATAACCCGGATGCCGGAGCCAACGAAATTACCATCGTAATCGATCTTGCCATCGGGGGAACACCCGAAGGTACTTCCGTCACCGCCAAAACCGATCTGATTGCATTGAACATGTCTGCTCTGCGTGCCCGGTATGAAGGGTCAAGTACGACGAACACCAAAGAGTTGAAGATTACGTTCAAGTACTATATGAAAGGACGTGATCAAATAGTGGATTCACAAGTGTACCGGATGACGGTTAGTGGTGATTGACCGGCAATCGGCTTATCGGCAATATGGCAGCTCCCTTGAAAGAGAGCTGCTTTTTTTTAATCACTCTCTCATTCCATTATTTAAGATGAATTGATTACCTTTGCAATCCAAAATAATAAGGTAATGTGGAGAGATATTTTTGTAACAATCATACAATTAATAGTCGCTTCGCCAAGTGCATGGAAAGAGATCGACAAGGAAGACAAGAGCCAGAACGACTTTGTCGGCCGCTTTCTTCATCCTGTAATCGGAATCATTGCCCTGGCCGCTTTCATAGGTGGTATGTGGTTTACCCGTGATGGCGGACTGCAAGGTGCGCTCAAGAGTGCCATCATCAATGTTGTGTCAATATATGGAGGGTTTTATATTTCCTCCTACGCAATAAATGAAGCCGCACCCCGTTTTGGCTTGAGTAAAAATTTGGCTCGTTTTCAGAAGTTTACAGGATATTCTTCGGTAGTGGTGTTCGCATTGTATATGATTGTCCCGTTTCTTTCCGATTTCTTTATCCTCTGGCTCCTTGTGCTCTACACCCTGTATGTTGTGCAGACGGGTGCTCTCTTTTTTTTGAATGTGTCAGCCGGAAAAAGGCTGAACTTTACTCTCCTCGCATCGGCCCTCATCATCCTGGCACCGGCAGTGATCAGGGGATTGTTTTCATTTTTAATTAAATAATGCAACAAACGCCCATCAACATAAAAAATAAACGTGCCACGTTCGATTACGAACTGTTGGAGACCTATACTGCGGGTATAGTACTTACCGGAACCGAGATTAAATCGCTGCGACTGGGAAAGGCAAGCCTGGTAGATACCTATTGTTTATTTGAACGTGGAGAATTGTGGGTGCGCAATATGCATATTGCCGAGTATTTCTATGGTACCTACAATAATCACAATGCTCGTCGCGACCGCAAGCTGCTGCTTAACAAAAAAGAGCTTTCCAAGATTCTGCGGCAGACCCGCGAAACCGGATTTACCATTATCCCGGTCCGTTTGTTCATCAATGAAAAGGGGTTGGCAAAACTGGTTATCGCCGTTGCCAAAGGAAAGAAAGAGTACGACAAACGGCAATCGTTGAAAGAGAAAGAAGATAAGCGTGATATGGAGCGAATGTTTAGAAAGTAATCGCTCAAAAGTAGCACTGCTTCTTCTCTGAATGCCCGGGAGCAACTTCCTGCCTGCTTTTCGAAGCGGAGTGGCAGTACAATAAAGTGTTTTAGGTTTCTATAATTTCCAAACGTCTACTATGCAATTTTGGAACAGCATCCTTCTTCGTGCATTTAAAAAATCGGCCCGCACCACGCTGTGGCTGCTAAAAATTATTCTGCCCATCTCACTGCTTGTGCGATTTCTGGATTATTACGGTGTGTTGGCTTTCCTGGCAGATTTTTTGGATCCCCTTTTTGTATTTATGGGACTGCCCGGAAGTACGGCAATCGTATTTATTACCAGCATTTTCCTGCCACTCTACGCACCGCTGGCCATCATTGCATCCATGACCATTACCTTGCGTGAACTGACTATTCTGGCGCTCATGTGCCAGATATCCCACAACCTGCCCGTGGAGAGTGCCATACAGGCCAGAACAGGCACTTCGTTCTGGGCAATGACCGCTTTGCGCATTGTGACAAGTATTTTCACAGGCATTGTGCTGAACTTTATCCTTCCGCGGGAAATGGGAATGCCCGTGTTTGCACAAACAGACGTTGCTGCCATGACTACGGTAGCAGATGTCCTGCTGTTGTGGCTGAAAAGTTCTCTGCATATCGCTCTGTTGATAGTGGTGATTGTATTTACCCTGAATCTGCTGTACAACCTCCTCGAAGAATACCGGTTGATCCCTAAGCTGAGCAAGGCGGTTGCACCTCTTCTGCGGTTTTTTGGATTACCGGCAAGCACAGCCTTCCTTTGGCTCATTGGCTACATTGTAGGCCTGGCCTACGGGGGGGCGCTGATGATGGATCAGATGAAAGAAGGAAAGGTGACCAAAACCGATGCCAGTTTGTTGAACTATCACCTCGCTGTGTCACATTCTGTGTTGGAGGACAACCTTTTGTTCGTGGCTCTGGGCGTCTCCATATGGTGGATTTTGGGCGTACGGTTTGTGGTTGCCTGGGTCGTTGTGTGGATGAGGAGGCTCATTTTGCGGTTACGATTCGGCGATATGAGCTTCAAGCCTGATCACTGTTGAAAATCAATTTTATTGATTAAATTTGGGCGAAATAATAAACTGAGAGAAACAAAAAATGAAGATAGAAGATATTTTATCCGATCGCATCCTGATACTTGACGGTGCGATGGGTACCATGATACAGCGCCATAAGCTCACCGAAGCCGATTTTCGCGGAGAACGGTTCAAAGACTCCCCGATATTGCTGAAGGGCAATAACGATTTGCTGTCTCTTACTCGTCCGGATGTCATCGGACAGATACACCGGGAGTATCTTGAGGCAGGAGCCGACATCATCGAAACCAATACATTCAATGCTACCAGCATTTCGATGCAGGATTACGGGATGAGCCATCTGGCAGCCGAAATCAATCTGGCCGCAGCGAAGCTCGCCCGTGAAGCTGCCAATGAGTTTACGCGACTCACACCCCATAAGCCCCGGTTCGTTGCCGGATCTGTCGGACCGACCAACAAGACGGCCTCAATGAGCCCACGGGTGGAAGATCCTATGTTCCGGGCAGCCACGTTCGATGATTTCAAAGCTGCATACAAAGAACAGATGCTGGCACTGGTTGAGGGAGGGGTGGATCTGTTGCTTATCGAGACCATTTTCGATACGCTCAACGCCAAAGCGGCCATCTTTGCCGCGGAGGAGGTAGCCGCTCAAACCGGAAAGCATACTCCTCTCATTCTCTCTGTGACGCTTTCCGACAAAGCAGGACGCACGCTCTCGGGACAGACCCTGGCCGCCTTTGTTGCCTCCGTGCATCATGCAAAACCGTTGGCGATAGGCTTGAACTGCTCATTTGGAGCGAAGGATCTGAAGCCGTATGTGAAGGAACTGGGCAGGATTGCGCCTTACTACATCAGTGCCTACCCTAACGCCGGATTGCCCAATCAGTTGGGGGAATACGACGAGACGCCCGAAAAGATGGCTGCCCAGATCAAAGAGTTTATCGACGAGGGATTGATAAACATTATTGGCGGATGCTGCGGAACCACACCCGCCCATATTGCCGAATATGCACGGATGGTGGAACATGCTGCCCCACACCGCAAGTCGGCCCCTCCTGCTTATATGCAACTTTCCGGATTGGAACTGCTGGAGGTATCTCCACAAATTAATTTTCTGAACATCGGGGAGCGTTGCAACGTGGCCGGGTCGCGCAGGTTTCTGCGCTTAATCCAGGAAAAGAAATACGAGGAGGCGCTCGGCATTGCCCGCAAGCAGGTGGAGGATGGTGCACAGGTACTCGATATCAATATGGACGAGGGGCTGCTTGACGGTGTGCAGGAGATGACCCGCTTTCTGAACCTGCTTTCTTCCGATCCCGATGTGTCGCGGGTACCCATCATGATTGACTCGTCGAAGTGGGAAGTGCTGGAAGCCGGACTGAAATGTGTGCAGGGAAAATCGATTGTCAACTCCATCTCCCTGAAAAATGGGGAAAATGAATTTCTACAGCAGGCTCGCCTGGCACAAGCCTATGGCGCTGCCGTGGTGGTGATGGCTTTCGACGAGACGGGACAGGCAGATACGTACGAGCGTAGGATCGCGATCTGTGAAAGAGCATACAGGTTGCTGACTGATCACGGATTTGATCCCGGAGATATTATCTTCGATCCCAATGTGCTTGCTATTGCTACCGGGATTGATGAGCACAAAAATTACGGGGTAGACTTTATTCAAACAGTTCGCTGGATCAAGGGGCATCTGCCGCATGCCAAGGTGAGCGGTGGTGTTAGCAACCTCTCCTTCTCCTTTCGAGGCAACGATTTCATCCGGGAGATGATGCACTCCGTCTTTCTCTATCATGCTATTCAGGCGGGAATGGATATGGGAATTGTAAACCCGGCCCAGTCGGTTATTTACGAAGATATTCCTGCCGACGCCAAAGAGCTGGTGGAAGATGCTGTGCTGAACAGACGCGACGATGCCACAGAACGACTGATGGCCTATGCCGAGAAGATGAAAAACGAGAAAACCCCCGAAGCCGAACAGGCCAAAGAGCAGGTGTGGCGTACGTTCACCCTCGATGAGCGACTGAGTTATGCCCTGGTGAAAGGAGTTGGTGATTATCTGGAAGAAGACCTGGCGGAAGCGCTGCGGGTCTATCCGCGTGCCGTAGACATCATTGATAAGCCGCTGATGGACGGTATGAACAGGGTAGGGGATCTCTTCGGATCGGGGAAGATGTTCCTCCCCCAGGTGGTGAAGGCAGCACGCACCATGAAGAAGGCGGTCGCAATTCTTCAGCCCACCATAGAGGCAGAAAAGACATCGCTGGGAGGTTCTCAGAAGGCAGGGAAGATCCTGCTTGCTACCGTGAAGGGCGACGTGCATGATATCGGGAAAAACATCGTCTCTATTGTGCTGGCATGCAACAATTATGAAATTGTCGATCTGGGTGTAATGGTCCCGCCAGAAAAGATCATCGACACGGTACACCGGGAAAAACCCGACATTGTGGGGCTGAGCGGTTTGATTACTCCTTCACTGGAAGAGATGGGGGTTGTGGCCGAAGAGATGGAAAAGGCGGGCTTTAGCATGCCGCTACTGATCGGTGGTGCTACTACCTCAAAGCTACACACGGCTTTGAAGATTGAACACCGGTATGGCCGTGGTGCTGTGGTATATGTGAAGGATGCCTCACAGAGTCCCGCTGCTGTTGCCAACTTGATGAGTGTTGATAACAGGGATGCCTATCTGCAGAAAGTAAAGGAAGAATATGCACTCCTGCGTGCAGGCCACTCGCTGAAGGTGACCGAGCTTGTTTCACTCGGGGAAGCACGTACATACGCTTTCCGGGCGGATGACAGTTACAGGCCGGTGCGCCCACGAACCATGGGCCGGGTGAAGCTGGATAAGATTGGAGTTGATACGCTGATACCCTATATCGACTGGAAATTCTTTTTCCCTGCCTGGAACTTATCTGCCAAATTTCACACGATTACCCGCATTGCGCGGCACGATACGGCTGCTTACGAAAAATGGAAAGCCTCGTACCGTGACGATGAACAGGAGAAGGCACAGGAAGCTGCCAAATTGTTTTACGATGCACAGACCATGTTGCAGCGCTTTGCGGATGAACAGGTGGATTATGTGAAAGCGGTTTTCGGATTGTACGAAGCTTATAGTGAAAACGACACCATCTTTATCGATCGGACACCATTTCCTTTCCTGAGGCAACAAAAGAAATCCGATAAAAATGAATATTTCAGCCTGAGCGACTTTGTCGCCTCCCGGGAGTCAGAAAAGAAAGATTACATCGGTGCTTTTGCAGTGACTGCCGGTGACGGTGCCGATGCACAAATGAAACAGTATGAAGAAGAAGGAGACGACTATTCCGCCCTGCTGATGAAGTCGTTGCTCGACCGACTGGCGGAAACAGCTACAGAATGGCTGCATGAAAAGGTGCGCCGTGAATACTGGGGTTATGCCGCAGATGAGCAGCTCTCAATTGCCGAGTTGTTTGCGGTGAAATACCAGGGTATTCGTCCGGCAGTGGGATATCCTTCCATTCCAGATCAGACGGTTAATTTTTTGTTGCATAAGCTGCTTGCTACCGAAGAGATTGGCATCTCACTCACCGAAAATGGGGTGATGTATCCTAACGCGTCGGTCAGTGGCCTCTTTTTTGCACATCCGGACTCCAAATATTTTTCGATCGGTGAAATTACCGAAGAGCAGCTGGATGATTATGCCCGACGGAAGAACGTGAAACCGGAAGAGATCAGAAAGTTCCTGCTGGCAAATTTAGGGTAAGTTTCGTATCTTTGTAGTACAAAAGATCATTTTCCATGCGGAGTTTCGGAAGCGACAATAATTCAGGGGTTCACCCCCGTATCCTGCAGGCATTGGCAGAGGCGAACAGAGATCATGCCATTGCCTATGGCGATGATTTGTGGACACAAGAGGCACAGAAGGCAATCTGCAGATTGCTCGAAGACGGTGAGTTGAGGCCTTCCTTCCTGTTTAACGGTACCGGCGCAAATGTGGTGGCTCTGCAGGCCTGTCTGCATTCTTTCCATGCTGTTCTCTGTGCATCGACGGCTCACATTGCCGTGGATGAGTGCGGTGCGCCGGGAAAATTGACAGGTGCCTCCTTGAAGGAGATTGCCACTCCCGATGGGAAGCTCACGCCGGAGCTGGTTCGTCCTCACCTGCATGGCTTTGGCTTCGAACATCACTCACAGCCCAAAGTGATCGCTATCTCGCAGACCACAGAACTGGGCACCTGTTACACACCGGGCGAAGTAAAGGCCCTGGCTGAGCTGGCTCATGCCCACAATATGTTTCTTTTTGTGGATGGCACACGCATTGCCAATGCCTGTGCGTATCTCAATGTTTCGCTCAAGGAAATCACAGTGGATTGCGGGGTGGATATCTTTACGCTGGGTGGGACAAAAAATGGATTGATGTTCGGTGAAGCTGTTGTTCCGTTAAGAAAAGAACTGTCCGGCAATATGAAATATTACCGGAAGCAAACTACCCAGTTGTATTCCAAAATGCGTTTTATTTCCGCTCAGTTCATTCCGTATATAAACGAACATTTATGGTTGGAGAATGCACGGAAATCCAACGCTGCTGCTAAATTGTTGTGGAAAGAGATACGCAGTGTGAAGGGGGTTGAGATTACGCAGCCGGTGGAATCGAATGCGTTGTTTTTTATCCTGCCTAAAGAGATTACCGACAAACTGCGGGAACGCTACTTCTTTTACGATTGGGATGAAAGTCGCAACGAAAAGCGTCTCGTCTGTTCGTGGGACACCACGGAGGATGATATCCGGAATTTTACCGGTTATCTGAAGAGCCTTGTCGCTGAAGATTGACCTTTTCCGGAATCCTCTTCAAGCGCGTTTATCCATCATCTTGCATCACCGAGATGCAAAGTGCTGATTTCTGATTTCAAATTACTGATATTCGATTTTTATGTTTGATTTTTTAGACGTTTACCCCTGGTTATTGCCTGTGATTATCTTTTTTGGCCGTGTGATCGATGTGTCGTTAGGAACGCTTCGGATCATATTTGTTTCGAAAGGCGAAAAATACAAAGCCCCTTTGATTGGGTTTGTTGAAGTATTTATCTGGGTAGTTGTTATTTCGCAAATTCTTTCAAGAGCCAACGATATGGTGGCATACCTCTCTTATGCGGCAGGGTATGCAACGGGCAACTATGTGGGTATTTTGCTTGAAAACAGGATCGCTTACGGAATTATACTTTGCCGGATTTATACACAAAAAAATGGTAGAGATTTGGTGCAGTCGCTCAATAAGCTGAATATCGGGGCTACAATGACGCATGGAACCGGATCGACCAACGAAGTAGATATTATTGAAACGGTTGTCGACCGGAAAGAAATGAAGACGCTGGAGCGAACACTCAACGATTTCGACAACAATATTTTTTATGTGGTGGAAGACGTACGGACCAAGCAGAACGGCATTTTCCCGAAACGGAGGACCGTGCTTACCCGTTGGCGTACAGGGAAGTAATCAGGCGAAGTGATCTCTCTTTTTTGCTTCCTGCCAGATCGCTTCCATTTCTTCGAGTGACATCCCCTTGAGGGAGCGACCCTGAGCCTTCACCTGCTTCTCCATATAATTAAAACGGTAGATGAATTTTCTGTTGGTACGTTCCAGAGCGTTGTCGGGATTCACCTTATAGAGCCTGGCTGCATTGATGATGCTGAAAAGCAGGTCGCCAAATTCGGCCTCTGTTTTATCGGCATCCATCTTTTCAATTTCTGCTTCCAACTCCCCCAGTTCCTCTTTTACTTTGTCCCACACATCGTGGCGCTTATTCCAGTCGAATCCCGAGTTGCGGGCTTTGTCCTGAATCCTGTAAGCCTTCACCAGAGAAGGTAGTGCCGAAGGTACTCCTTCGAGCACAGTCTTGTTGCCTCCATTTTCTTTCAGCTTGATTTGTTCCCATGATTTTTCTACCATGCCTGCCGAATCGGCATGCTTGTCTCCAAAGACATGCGGATGACGAAAGATCAACTTGTCGCAAATGGCATTGCAGACATCGGCGACATCAAAATCCTGTTTTTCTTCTCCAATTTTTGCATAAAATACCACATGCAGCAGGAGATCTCCCAGTTCCTTTTTTATCTCTTCGTTGTCGCTGTTGAGGAGGGCTTCCGCCAGCTCATAGGTCTCTTCGATGGTGTTTGCCCTGAGACTCTCGTTCGTTTGCACTCTGTCCCAGGGACATTTCTCCCTGAGCTCATCCATGATGTCGAGCAATCGCCCAAACGCTTCCAGTTTTTGTGCTCTTGTGTTCATATCTGAAAAAGCGGAGACGCCCGAATGACGTCTCCACTGGTGATTATTTTTTAAAGTTGGTCAATCCTGTCTGCAGGAATTCGATGTATCTCTCTACATTTTCGTCGTAGGCGTATGACGGACTCAATGGCTTCCCGTCGTGATCGAGCGCGACATAGTAGGGTTGTGCGTTCGCGCCGAATTTATGACGCTGCAGGTAGCTCCATTTGTCTCCGATGGTTTTCAGGCGGGTTGTTCTACCGTTCTCGTCCACCTCGATGATCTCAGGGAGTTTGGTTTTGTCATCTACCATCAGTGTGATCAGGATATAATCGTTGTCGAGCATATCTTTCACCCGGGGATCGGTCCATACCGATGCTTCCATCTTGCGGCAGTTGACGCAACCATAGCCTGAAAAGTCGATCAATACCGGTTTGTTTTGCCGTTTGGCCAGCGCAAAGCCGGTTTCATAATCCAGGGTTTGAGCATGCACCTCACCGTCGTAGAGGTTGAAGTCCTGTGTGTAGAGTGGGGGAGAGAAAGCGCTGATTGCCTTAAGGGGTGCTCCCCACAATCCGGGGATCATATATATGGCAAAAGCGAGCGAGATGATGGACAGAAAAAGGCGTGGTATGGTCACGTGGGGCACGTCGCTGTCGCCGGGGAACTTGATTTTCCCGAGAAGATAGATCCCAAGCAGCGCAAAGATGACGATCCACAGCACCAGGAACACTTCCCGGTCTAGAATTCCCCATCCGTATGCAAGGTCGGCCACCGATAGAAACTTAAGTGCCAGTGCCAGCTCGAGAAATCCCAAAACCACCTTCACCGAATTGAGCCATCCGCCCGATTTGGGCAGGGTGGATAACCACGAGGGGAAGATGGCAAAAAGGACGAAGGGAATGGCCAGTGCAATGGCAAATCCCAGCATGCCGATAGCCGGTCCGAGGATGCTGCCCGAGAGGGCTGCTTCTACCAGCAACGTCCCTATGATCGGGCCGGTGCAGGAGAAGGAAACCAGTACCAGCGTGAAAGCCATAAAGAAGATGCTGAGTGCGCCGGATGTCTTATCGGCTCTCTCGTCCATTCTATTGGTCCACTTTGCCGGCAGCACCATCTCAAATCCACCGAAGAAGGCAATGGCAAACACCACCAGCAATGCAAAGAAAATCAGGTTGAACAGTGCGCTGGTGGCTAGGTTATTCAGTGCGCTCGCGCCGAAGATACCGGTTATCAGAAGCCCCAGCACCACATAGATGACGATGATTGCACTGCCATAAACCAATGCTTCGGAGATGGCTTTCTTTTTTTCTGTTTTGTTTCGTTTCAGGAAAAAGCTGACTGTCATAGGGATCATGGGCCATACGCAGGGAGTGATCAGTGCAATGAGCCCGCCAATAAAACCGGAGAGGAAAATCCAAAACAGGGACATGCCGGCAGTGCTTCCCTTCATTCCGAAATCCTGCAACTCTTCAATTACGGGTGTCCAGAGCCAGTCACTGTCGACCCCGTCTGAGGTAGGAGCTGAAAGGGATGACACCTGCAGGCTGTCTGCAGCCTGTGCCGGAGTCAACGCCGTAAGCGGCTCGCTTTTTTCGTTTACTGCCGATGAGGCAGGCTTGTTTGCTGCAGGTGATGCAACGGTCACCGTGGCCGGAAGCTGTGCCGCCGTAAAGGAAAAGTCGTGGGGTAAAGGAGGCGTGCAGCTGCTGTCGTCGCATGCCTGAGCACGAACGTCGCCCTGCAGGGTGAAATTTGTCTTGTCTGTCACCCTGAGTCGCTGTATAAACCGGGCGTTCCCCTGGAACGTGCCGATCGTCATTTGAAAGATGCCGTCGTATTTTACCTTTGCCTTCGTCTCGGCATAAAATTCGCCGACAGGTTCGGCGCCGGTCACCCGGTCTAAGCTGATCTGTGTGGGAGTAGGTCCACCATCCGGGATTGTTGTGTCATATAGATACCATCCCTGTTTTATTTTAGCGTCTGCCACCAGTTCAATTTCACCATTTCCTACATCCTTGAGCGAGAAATTCCAGATTACTTCATCCTGCGCTAGAAGCAGTGAGGTACAAAGAAACAGTAAACCGAGGAGTGCGGTTGATCTTTTATTAACCATATTTCAATTTTCTTTCTTGATGAATGTGCAAAGTTAACAATCGGGACATAAAAACCTAAGTTAATATCGGTTATAAAGGTCTTTGTTGCGTTAAATAACGCTGTTCCCGTCCATTTTACTTGAAACGAAAAGGATCAGGTGATGAACACCCAATCCTTTTGCGATTCTGTCTAACCTGTTTATTGGTCGAGCCTCTCTTTTAGCAACTCTTCCAATTTTTCCGTGGAGAGCCACCTTTCAACAATCTTTCCCTCTTTATCTAACAAGACAAGGTGAGGAATTCCGTTAAACTGATAGTCTTTCATAATCTCCTTGCCCGAGTTGGGTGCACAGACCTGACCCCACGGCATTTGTTGTGCCGCCATGGCTTTTTTCCAGGCATCCTCTTTGTCGTCGATGGAAACAGACAAAATCTCCAGTCCTTTTGCGTGATACTTGCTGTAAATCTCCTTTAGCTGAGGGATAGACTTTAAACAAGGTCCGCACCAAGATGCCCAGAAGTCGATCAACAGGTATTTTCCTTTGTAATTCTCCGGCCCTATTTTTTGGATGCCGTCGGGTGCAGGCAGCGAAAAACCGGGTGCTTTCATTCCCTGTTGCAACTTGCTCATTCTTTCGGCTTTCTCTCTCACCTCCTTTTTGTATTGTACGAACGGATAATAATCGCTTTTTGTTTTTTCCAGCCTGGCTATTAACGCATCTTTGGCGGGCGTATCTCTTAAATAGGAGAGCAGGGCTACCGCACTGTTTCTGTCGCTGTAATTTTCAGCCAGGAATATATAATCAGCCAGCGCGTTATCCCCATTTCTGGTGTAACCATCTTTCGCGTACTCTTTCCATGCTTCGGAGTCACTCCCCATGGCACGTCCGTATTCCTGACCTGCCTGAATCATTCCCTGGTATCGTCTGTAATCGAAGTAGTTGATGAGGTTCATCAATTGATTGCTGGGCCCTGCGTTTTCAATAAACTGGTAGGGAGGGTTTTTGATTTTCACCCGTGCCGTATCGCGACCTCTGAAATCTACCGTGATATCTTCATCTTCGCCCCAGAAGGAGAGCATCTCCCATTTTTGCAGGTCGATCCTGTAAATGCCGGGATGCGGTAAGGTGATGCTCTTTTCGAATGAGTTGTCATTTTTTAGTGGGATAGAATCGATATCGATTCTCTCCGGCCCATCCGTGTAGTATATTAGAATGGGAAACTTTTCATCAGGAAACTCTACGGTTCCCCGGATGGTGATGGTACTTTCCTGTGCATAAGCAACAGAGACCAGTAGTAAAAAGAACAGTGTGTGAATTAATTGTTTCATTTTGTTATTATTGATGATTATGGATTTTGAATGATGTCGAGGTTGGTTTGTATTTCGCTTTGCGGAATCTGCAAAAAGAATTCGTGGCTGTCTGCCGGATAAAGTTCTCCGGTTGTACCGGCCCCCTTTATGGTGTGCAATCCCTTCCTTATTAATGGTTTGCGCATGCGCTTTATGTCTCCAATTGCAAATCCCTCTCCGTAAAGCTCTTTGCGCCTTTCTGTGAGAATTTCGTTCAGCAGCTCCTCGCCGGTTGCCGTGCTGATCGTCGCATTCGGGTCGCGATGCTTTTGAAGCCGGAATAAAATCGTCTGGGCTTCGGATGATTGGTTCATCCGCACTGCACATTCGGCCTGAAGGAGGATCATCTCACTGCTCCTCATCAGCAATACATCCGGTAGTTTCTGGGCATCGTCGGGATCCATGATTTTTGTACTGACATATTTTCGTTCGGGATATCTCTCCGCATCTCCGACGACCGGATTGAGGGTGATAAGCTCCTTGCGCA
>DHSP01000013.1:20422-23931 GCA_002408485.1 Proteiniphilum sp. UBA5283
TTCATATTTTTTGCGGAAGTAGGCAGCCCCCAGATGCATTCCGATACGCCTGTATCGCTAAACCCTTTTTTATACTCCTCTTCCGTCATCAATGGATATTTTGACGCCAATTCTCCCGCGAGTACTTTTGCTTCGGCGTATTGGCCCGCTTCCGTGTAGATCCGGGCGAGCAAACCTTTGGCCACGTCTTTGCTCATCACATATTTTGAATTGCCTCTTCTCTCGTCGCTCATGTTCTGAACTGTCCACTGCAGGTCCGCTATCATGGCCGTGTAGTTCTCTTCCATGGTAGCGCGTGGTTTGGGGTCGATCGCACTTTCCAGATAAAGTGGAACGCCGGGTGCTTGAGGGTCAATTAGATATGTTTGTTGGAACCATTGTGTTAGCAGAAAATAATGATATGCCCTTAGTCCCCGTGCCTCTCCTTCGATTTGCTTTTTGGCAGTTGTACTCCCTTGCATGGAAGGGATCTTGGCGAGCAGATCGTTCAGTACATTAATATGACCGTAACAATAGGACCAGAAAAACTGAGGGCGTGGTTTCTCCATGGTGCGTGAAGTGAAGCTGTAATCATCGGCCTGCCATTGTGTGCTGCTGCTTTTGGGGATAATATCCTGTCCCATCCAGTCTCCAGAAATGATGAAGTTGTGAATTCCAAGGCTTTGGGCAGACACATAATAGCCTTCCGCGGCATAAGTCATATGGTCATAGATGCCGTTGAGTACGATCTCCGTAGATTTGTCGCTATCGAAAACAATGTCGGACGATACTTTATCGCGGGGTACGACATCCAGAAAGTCATCACATCCGGTCAGGAAAGTGACAACGCAAAGAATGACTGTTGTAATTATATTTTTTTTCATTATTTTGTTTTTTGAAGTATTCTAAAATTCCACTTTTACTCCCACTGAGTATGTTGCCAATGCCGGGTAGAGGGTGTCGACCATACCCCATGTGACTTGTTCGGGGTCGAACCCTTGCTCGTGGCTGAGGTAGAAAATGTTGTCAGCCTGCATATAGACCCTGGCCGAGGAGATGCGAAGTGCATCGACCAAGGCGGCTGGCAATGTGTATCCCAATGTTATGTTTTTCAACTTCAGATAATCCCCTTTTCGAGAGTAGAAGGTAGAAATGTAGGATCTGCTCCCGGTGTAGTTCCCTGTTTTGTATGTTGTAAGCCTGGGTATGGAAGTCACATCACCCGGTTTCTGCCATCTGTTCAGCATGTCTTTGTGAAACACTCCTCCGGATGAGGATGTCAGCGCAGCATAATCCATCATCAAAATTTTGGATCCAAGTGAGTAGTTGAAGAGGAAGCTAAAATCGACGTTCTTCATGCGGAACGAGTTGAAAAAACCTCCGGTTACTTTCGGTGTGTAATTACCTGCCGGTTTGCGTCCAAGATCTCTGAAGACCTTGCTGGTGCCGTCTGTCAGGCGGACCGATTTGTAGCTGGTTTCATTAAAGTTCTCCGTAGTAATCCGTTCTCCGGTTTTCTCTCCTGTGGTTTCATCCACCTCATCGATGTACCACCGGGGTTTCCCGTTTTCGGGGTTCACCCCGGCATATTCTGCAATATAAAATTCGGTTGTGCTTTGCCCCACTTTGTAGATTCTATACCCTGTAATAAACTCATCCTGATTCAATGAGCGTATTTTATTTTTGTTGTGGGCAATGTTGAAATTAGTGGTCCAGTTGAAATCCCTGCTGGCCATGTTTTCGGTCGTCAGTGACAATTCCACGCCCTTGTTACTCAACGAGCCAATATTGCGGAGTACCTGACTGAAACCTATCGAGGGAGATAAAGGCACGTTGTAAAACAGATCGTCCGTTACCCGGTTATACAGGTCTACAGAGAGACGAATGCGGTTCTTGACAAAGTTTGCATCTATACCAAGATTTAATTGCTTGTTCACCTCCCATTTCAGGAAGCGGTTCGGCATACTGGCAATGTACACGCCTGATTGCCCGAGAAACGAATAGCCAGATTGATAATAGGCTCTGTAATCATGCTCGCCAATATTTCCGGAAGTACCGTAGCTGCCTCTTAGTTTTAACAGCGAAACCCAGTTGATGTTTTTCAGAAACTCTTCTTCCGATGCAAGCCATCCTGCGCCAACACTCCAAAAGTTACCCCAGCGGGTGTCGGGATGAAAATTGGAAGAACCGTCTCTTCTGATGCTTCCCAGAAGGAAATATTTGTTGTGAAAATTATATTCTGCCCTTGAGAAAAAGCCAATCAGGCGTTGTTCCGATGATGTACCCGGCCCGAGGCTTGGTCTCACAATATCCGATCCGTTCACCAGCTCGTCCATCCCTTCAAAAGCAAAGTTCTTGACCGATGCATTCAGGCTTGATGTGCTCCTCTCGTTGATTTCCACACCCGCCATCAGCTTCAGGTTGTGCTTCTTGTCCCAGTTTCTGTTGTAGGTGAGTATACCGTTCGTTGTCCAGTTGACCGATTCGGATGTCATTACGTCCATGGCCCCGTTGGTGGATGTCCCTGAGCCGATTGTTCTGTTGCGATAGACCGATGTTTTATTGGTCGATATGTTTCTGGAGTGACTTGCCTTGAAGTTCAGGTTGTCGAGTATGTCGTAGTCGACGTAATAGTTGGCAAAGGTATAACTCCCTTTGCTGGAGGATTTGTTCAGGTCTAATGTCCCCAGTGGGTTTACGCCATAACTGACCCCGGTCCCGGTCACGTCGGGACGTCGTGAGTTCATCACATCCGAGGGACCATTACCATAATCAAGGATTGGATTGCCCTCCTCGTCGTACACCATATTCCCTGCCGGATCTCTTTTATATAGGGGGTACAGGCCTGGTGTGAGTCGTGCATACGTGGTGAAGTCGGCATATCCGTTGTCAATGCTTGTCGTTCGGGAGCTGGAAGAACTGATACCGATATTTGCTCCCACCGAGATCTTGTCGTTTATTTTATAGGTAAAGTTTAACCGGGTAGTGTACCGGTCAAAACCGGGATTTCCGGGCTCAATTCC
Source organism: Proteiniphilum sp. UBA5283 (assembly GCA_002408485.1). Lineage (GTDB taxonomy): Bacteria > Bacteroidota > Bacteroidia > Bacteroidales > Dysgonomonadaceae > Proteiniphilum. The sequence goes on from DHSP01000013.1 coordinate 23,425, forward strand.
CCGTTGGTTCAGATAACCGGTGGAGAGGTAATAATTTACCCTGTCGGATGCACCATTGATACTGAAAGAATGCTCGTTCCTTGATCCTGTGCCCAGCAGTCTTTTATTGTAATCTTCCCACCACAGTAGCTGTGCGTCGGGATTCAGTTTGCCGTCCAACCCTACCGGGTTGTTTATGCTGAAGGCGTTGTAGCCCAGCTTATTTAGCAGTTCGTTCGTTGCATAGTGCTCGGGAGTAGCATATGACTTGCCTCCTGCCGTAAGTAGTCCCTTGTCGTCGATTGCTCCGTTTCGAAGCGCTTCCCAGGTCAGTTCATAATATTCCTGCGGCGATACCTGCTCGTAATCACGGCCGGAGCGGGTGGAAAATCCAAACTGGCCGTTATAGGAAACGATGGCTTTGTCGCCCGTTCTTTTCCCCTGCTTGGTTGTGATGAGGATAACACCGTTTGTAGCCCTTGCTCCGTAAAGAGAGATCGCTGCAGCATCCTTCAGAACCGATATGGA
>DHSP01000013.1:24110-31798 GCA_002408485.1 Proteiniphilum sp. UBA5283
ATAATGTATAGAGGCTGGATGCTTGCGTTGATGGAAGAGGCTCCCCTGATCACAATTTCCGGTGTGCTTTGTCCTCCTCGTTGAGATTTGTTTTCCAGTTGAATACCCGGAACAAGCCCCTGAAGACTGGATAAAACATTGTTTGACCTGTTTCTGGCAATGCTTTCCGCATTGACGGTGGCCACAGAGCCGGTGTATGTACGTTTGTCCGTGGTGCCGTATGCTACCACCATCAATTCTGACATAGCAATAGAGCTGTCTTCCATTTTGATATTGATGGTGTTGCTCTTTATGACTACCTCCTGAGTGAAAAATCCGATATAGGAAAAACGTAAGATGTGCCCTTTGTCAGCCTGAATGCTGTAGTATCCATTCTCATCGGTCACGGTGCCTGCAGAAGAGTTGGCGACAACGATGTTCACCCCGATGAGCGGCTCACCTTCACGGTCTGTTACTTTCCCGGTTACGGTAAAAGGAGGTTGAGCCGCCTGAATGGGAGCTTCCGTCTTTGATTCCGTCCGAACTGTTGCGTCTGATGAATTTTCTTTTTCGAATAAAATGATCTGTTTTCCGAGAATTTCATAAGAAATATTCGTATGAGCGGTGATGGTGTTCAATATTTCCTCGATGCTTTGCGAAGAGACATCAACATCTATTCTCTTGTTTGTTTCACTTTTTATTTCGTTGACAAATAAGAATAAATAGTCACTCTTGTTTTCAATTTCGTTGAATACCTGCCGAATAGACACATTATTCATTTTAAGCGTAAGGTTATTTTGAGAATAACTATTTGCATACGCACCGCTGATGGATGTAAACAGAAGCAACAGCAAGAATTTTGCATTTCTGCTCATTCGTCCTACACGGGTTTTTTGTACCCTTTTTTTGATTGCATAATAACTCATAACGTCATTTTAAATATAATTTGTTTCATTGATAAATTAAATCCTGCTGAATTTTGTTGGGAGTTCTTTATTGTGGAGTCTTTTGTCGTGCTTTTTTGCTGATGATAATTGTTTTATCATTCAGGGTATATTCTGTATTGGTCATCAATGTGACCGATCGCATGATGTGGTCCAGGTTTTCGGTTAAATATAGTTTGCCTGTGCATGTGACATCCTGAAAATTGGGATTATCCAGATAATCAAATTCGATATTGTAATAACGTTCAATATGGGCCAATACCCGGGTGATGGGTGTATCCTCAAAAGTGAGATAACCATTTATCCAGCTTGTGTAGCTCTCTGTATTTACAGTTTTTGTTTCAATTTTTCCTGTTCGATCAATTATTGCCAGCTCGTTGGGCTTCATTTCGGTAACGTGACCCCCTGTGTGAACAGATATTTTCCCTTCCACCAGTACTGCCGATAGCTCCGCCTTCTCGTATGCGGATACATTGAATGCTGTTCCGGTTGCCTCTACGGTGAAATCGGGAGTTTGGACCATAAATCTCTTTTTCCTGTCGGTAGCTACTTCTATGTATATTTCACCGGTGAGCTTAATTTCCCTTTGTGCGTTGCCGAACGTTGATGGAAATTCGAGTGTTGATCCTGCATTCAACCAGACCAAACTGCCATCCGGCAGCCTGATTTTTGATTGCTTCCCGTAGGGAACAGTCAGCTTGTTCACGCTGTTTGCGTCGAGAGACAGCTCGTTGGTTCCTGCAGAGGTCGTGACCTCGAAAGACGATTCGTTTATCTGGATGTCAATGTTTTCCTCAAACTGGAAGAGCTTATCCCCGCTTACAAGTTGAATCTGATCCGTGTCAAGCTGGCTGCCTGTGATGACATCCGCATCAGAACTCTTCTCTTTGGTGAAAAATAAGATGCTTGTGGCCAGAATCAGTATGGCCGATGCTGCAGCTACATATTTCTGCCAGGTTATTGTTTTTCTGTTGCAGGTCAGCTTCCTGTTGGCCTGATCTTCGATTGTTTTAAAAATACTTTCAAGTAAGAACTCTTTGTCGGCATTGTTGAAAGATTTTTTGTCTGAAATAAATTCTTTCAGATAGAGATCAGCCTGAACGATCATTTTCTGCAAAGAGGGATCCTGTTGTTGAAGAGAATCCCAATATGCGTTCAATTCCTCGTTAGGTGCCATACGCCACTCCAGGAATTTAGCATCGTCCAATAGTTGTATGTAACTCCGGGACATATTGTTTTTTTCTGTCATAGCTCTTTTGGATGTGTTTGAAGTTTATAGACGGGGAATCTTTATTTCTGTTCCCTATTTTTCAGGAAGAAATACATAAATTAACTTATCGGCCTGTTTTTTTGCGCAAAAGGTGAGAGTGAAATGTCTAACCGTAGCAGGTCTGCTAACGTTCGTGCTAGGTTCGCTTAGGGCTGCTTCGGGTGTGTGTAGTTTTTTCTGAGAACCTGCATTGCTTTATGCAGGAGTTTCCGGCATGAGGATTGATGGATTTGCATAATCTGGCTGATTTCCTCATAGCTGTACTCTTGCGCGTATTTTAGATAGATGATCTCGCGCTGCCGGGAAGATAAAGATGCCAGCATGATTTGCAGTTTCGCAACGACTGCTTTTTCCTCTTCATGGATGATGTACTTTTCCTCAACTGTCTTTGTGCTCATGGTGAAAGGAAGGGCTTCTACATCTAAGCTTTGATGAATGGGAATTTGCTTTTCCTGCCTGTACAGATCAACCAGCTTGTTTCTCAGTGATCTGTAAAGATAATATTTGATATTCTCTACGTTTTCCAATGCGTTCGCATCCAGGCAAAGCTTACAAAAAACATCGTGGATTGCATCCATGATCTGTTCTTTGCGGAAACCCAATTGCAAAGAATATGAGAACAATTTGTCTGCATACAAGGTGTATATTGTTTCTATTTTCTCCTTATCGACCATTTTTACTTAAAATATCATGCAAAATAAATAAAAAAAGTGCAATAATGAAAGAGGTTGAATTCCCTTTGATGTTTTGAGGCGCGTTCTGTATGGTTCGTGCAGGTGGTAGCGGTTTTATTGTTTCTGTGTGAGAATTTCCAATACGATTTTATCGGTCTCAACCATTCCTTCCGTACCAATGATTGCCAGGTTACGGATTGTCTGATCAACATCGTCGTCAATAATTCCTTCCTGTGAAGTAACGACTTCGTTCTCTATTGCCATTAATGCAGAGAGCGAAGCCGTGGAAACACCGCTGGCAATTTTCAAGGCGCAGCTTGGCTTGGCGCCGTCGCAGATCATTCCTGTGATGTTGGCAATCATGTTTTTGGTGGCAAATGTTATTTGGGCGTAACTCCCTCCCATCAAATAGGTGATACCGCAACTGGCGCCGGTTGATGCGACCACGCAACCACACAATGCGGACAATCTTCCGATATGTTGCTTGATATAGATCATCATCAGATTGCTTAAGATCAGTGCCCTGATAAGCTCTTCTTCCGAACTCTTCATTTGTTCGGCATACGTCAGCACAGGCATCGTTGCAGCTATCCCCTGATTGCCACTGCCACTGTTGCTCATGACGGGAATCAGGGCTCCCGCCATTCGTACATCACAGGCTCCCGCCGTGGAAGCTACCATTTTGGTGTGAAGATTGTCTCCGAAGATATGGATTCCCTTTTCTCCTTGCAGATTTTTGGATACGTTGTGTCCGAATTGTCCGTGGTTTGCGGCTTGTGCTGCTTTTTTATTCATTTTTGCAGCATCGAGAATGAAATGCAGTTCTTCCACGGGTGATGTGACGGCATAATCGTATATTTTCCGGAAAGTAAGGTTGTTGGTCTTGTTCTTCGACTCTTCGTCAACGTATGCTTTTTTTTCGTAAAGTATTTTTCCGTTTTTCTCAATATGGGTGAAAGAAGTGTGACTCCCCCTGATGATTGTTTTGGCGTAATCGTCTTTCCGCCTGCAAAGGACTTCGATATATAGTTTATCGGAAATATCCTCTTTCAGCTTAATATGAATCCTTTTTTCTTTAATATATTGTTTACCTCTCTCTACCTCATTTCGGGTAAGATCTTTAAGTACCTCAAGACCATCTTCAGATTTGCCCCTCAATGCTCCCAGTGCAACCGATATCGGGAGGCCGTTCATTCCGGTACCCGGAATGCCCACGCCCATGGCATTTTTAATGATGTTTGCGCTCAGGGAAACGTCAATTTTTTCCGGCTCTCCGCCTAATGTCTCGGTCGCCTTGGCGGTACATAATGATACGGCAATGGGTTCTGTACAACCGATAGCCGGTATAATCTCCTGTTGCATCAGTAATTTGATCTGCAGTCTCTCTTCTGGTAAAAGCACGTTGATGATTTTTGTGGTTTAATCTGCAAAAGTACACAAAATTGGGTAAACCAAACGTTAAAATGATTTCAAAGATCCATCTGTTTGGGTAAATTAACGAGTATGGGAGCGGAGACCGGAATATCCAAGCAAAACAAAGCAATGACCCCTTAAAAACAGTTCCGGAAGCAACAGCTGTTTTGTTGAAACAGTGTCATCAGGAGCTGAAATCTGCTCCTGATGGGCACTGTATCCATGTGTTGAAAAGCCATCTCAAACTCGTCTGAGAGAATTACCTCTCCGTTTGGAATGAGCCAATGGCTTCTTGATAAGAATGTTTAGAAGCTGAATTTTAACCCCGCATAGAAATTCCGGGGAGTTGTCGGTCCGTAGATATAACCCGATGCACGACCGGCGCCGGTATCAAAATCTCGTTGATACGCATTGAAAATGTTTTGAATTCCTCCATTGAGTTGCACTTTTACCTCTTTATACATGGCAACGGTGTAAGCCAACTTCAGATTTATTTCCATGAAAGGGTCGGATTTTTCGGTGATGTTGACGGGCGAAAATCGATCTTTCCCTGGTTCCCCCTCTCCCGCATCATGAGGTACAAGCATCGAGCCGGTGTAATTGCCGGAAAGGGTTGTCTGAAATGGAACAGAGGGAGTCCAGGTTGCCACAAAATAGGCGTAGGCATTGGGCGTTCGCATCATTTTCCGGGTTGCTTCCACTTTGTCTAATGCTTTGTCTTCTTTTGTTTCAGGTTCCCACCATTTGACGGGCTTGTCGTACAAACTTCGTTGGAACGTCGCTCCCGACTGGATTTGAAACTTTCTGCTGAAAGCTACTCTTCCCTCCAAATTTACGCCATATACTTGTGCGCCGTCCGTTGAGTTCTGGACCGTGATTTCATTGCCTTGCGTCACGGATTCAAATGGGTGATTGAGCCGGGTATAGAATGCTTCGAGCAGAAAATTCAACTGTACGCTTCCGATAGTGTGGTAATAGTCAATAGAACTGCTTACGCTTCTTGAACGTTCTTCTTTTAGGTTGGAGCTTAATTTTCTAACCAAACGTGCTCCTCCCGCAATGTCGACGTGGAGGTCTTCATCAAAATATTGAGGAGCCCGGAAACCTTCACTATACGAGACGCGGATGTTGACATCTTCCGTCGGGTTGTAGCGTAGGTTGGCGCGTGGGCTAAAGATTACATTTTTCACCAAATTGTGCTTGTCTAATCGCCCGCCCAGTAAAAAACTCCATTTTTTCTGCTTCCACTCATTTTGGAAAAACGTGCTTAGGTTACGCGTACTTTGATCTATCCCCTTCTTGCGATACCCACTCACATCGTTCAGGTTGTCCTGGAGGTATTCAGCTCCGGTGGTCAACTCGGCAGGTGCCAATAATAGATGGTCGAATCGGTGTGTATACTGTCCGCCCACTTGCGCGGTCAATTCGGTGGAGTGTCCATACGAAGCCAGGCGGGCGGCATTGTTCTCGATAATCGCGTTTGCACTTTCTATTTCTTCGGCTGTGGGCGTATCGCTGAGCGGGGGAATTTCATTTGTTACCGGATCGCCTCCGCCGTAGTAGCTGTTTCGCAATGTATGTTGTGCCGAGGCATAAAGGTTGAGCATGTTTTTACCGGCGGCATCCGATTGCCGGTAGCTCAGCGCCCCTCCGTTCACGGAGTGTTCCAATTGCTCGGTGATGTAGGCTTCATGGGCCGGACGTGTGAGATTGTCGCCTCCGCGGCGAAATTCGTGCATGTTGCGATATTCCAGCACCAATTGAGAATAGGTCCCGGTTTTCAGAAACGAGCGAAAGCCCAGAGTCCTGTTTCGAAGTTGAGGGAGTTCGGTAAATCCGTCTTTGTCGTAGTCAAATCCGTCGCGCACCCGGTTTTGTCCGAAAACCATCAGTCCCGCTTTACGATTGTCCGTTAGAATGGAGGCATTGAACGTGGTGTTGTTTTGCAAAGCCCCCGTTCCGTTATATCTCGATAGGGTGTGGATAAATTCTCCCGAATTGCGCAAAGGCTCTTTCGTGATCAAATTAATGACCCCCCCGATGGCGGAAGAGCCGAACAGGGCTGATCCGCCTCCGCGCATCACTTCCACACGTTCAATCATATTTGCCGGTATTTGCTCCAGCACATATACTCCGCCAAGAGCTCCGATTACGGGACGAGAATCGATCAGAATTTGGGAATATGGGCCTTCCAATCCGTTGATGCGTACTTGTGAAAAGCCGCAGTTCTGACAATTGTTCTCAACCCTTAAACCGGGTTGAAATTTCAATCCTTGCGATAAATCGGAAGAATTGGTGGCTTCAAATGTCCGCATATCCAATATACTCACCAAGGAAGGAGCCAACTTGCGGGAAGTTTCATTCCGGTTGGCTGATACTACGACCTCGTCTAACGAGATAGGCATCGGTTTTAATTCGAAATCCAATTCGGTGGTTGTCTCTTTTGCCAAAAAGAGTTCTTTTTCCACTGTTTGATACCCCACATATTGGACGACAATGGTGAACTTGCCGACAGGCAGATTTTTGAACAAATAGTGGCCCGACGCATCGGTGGTGGTGCCGATGGTGGTTCCTTTCAGTTGAAGTGTCACATAAGGAAGATGCTCCTTGGTCTGTGCATCCAGCACATGCCCGAATATGTTTGTGTCGGTGTCTTTGGGTCGCGATTCGTCTGCATATAATAAATGGTTGGCAACTGTGACACACAGCGCCAGCAGCATGATTGTTTTTTTCATTTTGCTTTTTGAAATTTATTGATAAATGGTTGTCGGCGCATCCGGAGGAGCTATTGCAGAGCTGATTGATTCCTTGAAAAGATGGATGTATGTTTCTTCGGAGAGAATATCGATTGATTTTCCCTCATGTTCAAGAATGATCCATACATGCAGATCCTTTTTCGAACTCCCGTCCTGCTTCAAAGAGAAGCAGAGAGCCTATTCGATGCGCAATGAATGAGAAAGTGGTGTGATGCCGCGGATGAGGGAGGGGCCCGAAGTGATATTGAAGCGTGTAGCCTGTTGGCAATAAATATATCGATCGGTTTCGGTTGTATGAATCCTAAAAAAACCGATTTCTCCTCAAAAGTGAAATGGGGAACAACACGTGTGGTCGATGAAAAATGGGTAATCTGATCAATGACTAGTAGATCGGCAACCGTATGATCATGCTTCTGTGGCTTGTTTTTGTAAGGGTGGGAGTGAACAATTCTTACATTATCGATCACATGGCTGTGGGTAAAGAAAGTTACTCCAGCCATATACAGCGAGAAAAGGACAAGCAATGTCCACTTCAACCCTCCATACTTATTTCGATGGTAAGTGTTCATCAGGATGCAAAAGTAATATATTTTTTTCACATCTCCGCAGCAAAAGCGGTATTTGGTAACACCCCTAGAGTCAACCAGCAAGT
>DHSP01000002.1 GCA_002408485.1 Proteiniphilum sp. UBA5283
ATGGGACCGGAAAAATAAAAACATGCGTTTTTCGATGGACATAGGCTATACCTGGACTGCCATCCCCCTATTATCGGCTTATCATCTCCATATATACAAATAAAGTGACTATCAGCGCATACCGAAGGAGGTGCGATTGATGTAAGTACTTAAACCAACCCAAGTGGGGAGTATGCAAAGCTGATGCTGAACTCTTATTTACAAAAATGTCACCCGATCCTGCTCCAGTCGTACCGATTTCCGCTCAGGCGGCTGAGCTGTTGCTTCAGCACCAGATGTTCCGGTTCTTCCAGCCGAGGGTCTTTTTCAATAAGCTGCTCCGCAATCTCGCGCGCACGGAAGAGGATGGCATTGTCGCGCACCAGGTCGGCAATGCGCAGGTTGAATGGGATCCCGCTCTGTTGCGTCCCTTCCAGATCGCCCGGGCCACGCAGCTTCAGGTCCGCTTCGGCAATCACAAATCCGTCGTTGCTCTCGGTCATGATTTCTATCCGCTTGCGAGTATCAGCAGAGAGCTCGTAGGGTGTGATCAGCACACACCAGGACTGGTCCGCTCCCCGCCCTACTCTGCCCCGCAGCTGGTGAAGCTGTGAGAGGCCGAACCGCTGAGCACTCTCGATCACCATCACGCTGGCATTCGGTACATTCACCCCCACCTCAATCACGGTCGTGGAGACCATGATCTGTGCTTCGCCAGTCACAAACTGCCGCATTACTTCCTCCTTCTCGGCCGGCTTCATGCGTCCATGCATCTTGCAGACGGTGAACTCCGGAAATGCCGCTTTCACATGTTCGTATCCCTCTTCCAGGTTCTTCAGGTCGAGCGTCTCGCTCTCTTCAATCAACGGATAGACCATATAGGCTTGTCGCCCGGCACGTATCTGATCCCGGATAAACTGATAAAGAGCACCCCGTCTCTTGTCGTAGCGGTGAACTGTCTGCACCGGCTTGCGTCCCGGAGGCAGCTCGTCGATCACGGAAACATCCAGGTCGCCGTATACCGTCATGGCCAGCGTACGCGGAATAGGCGTGGCGGTCATCACAAGCATATGAGGCGGATGCTTGCTCTTTTCCCAGAGTTTGGCACGCTGCATCACCCCAAAGCGGTGCTGCTCATCGATCACCACAAAGCCGAGGTTGCGAAACTGCACCACATCCTCAATCAGGGCATGGGTACCGATCAGTATGTTTATTCTTCCCGATAACAGTCCGGCGTGGATCTCCTCCCGCTCTTTTTTCTTTGTGGAACCTGTCAACAGCGCCACCTCCACATCCATTCCTGAGAGCATCTGCGTAAATGTCTCAAAATGCTGTGCCGCCAGGATCTCCGTGGGCGCCATCAGGCAGGACTGAAAATCGTTATCGAGGGCTATCAGCATACACATGATTGCCACCAACGTCTTCCCGCTACCCACATCTCCCTGCAGGAGGCGGTTCATCTGCTTCCCGGAGGCTGTATCTTTCCGGATCTCTTTGATCACCCGCTTCTGTGCATCGGTCAACGAAAAAGGCAATTTCTTTTTATAGAAAGAATTGAGATAACGGCCAACTTTCGGAAAAAGGACTCCCCGCAGCTTCGACTTTCTGTCGGAAGCGTAACGGACAATGTTTAGCTGTATATAGAAAAGTTCTTCAAACTTCAGTCGAAACTCGGCGTCCTTCAACAGAGCGGTTGATTTCGGGAAGTGAATGTTTTCCACTGCATCGTGGAAGGGCATAAGCCTTGCCTCCTTTACCACATCGGGAGAGAGAGACTCTGGCAGCCGTTCTTTGATCATCCCGAACGCACTCTCCAGGATCTTCTGCATCGCTTTTGAGTTGAGGTAGTGGCTCTTCATCTTCTCCGTGGTGTTGTACATCGCCATCAGTCCTTCCGGCCGGTCCGATTCGCCCATATAAGGATCGATTTCCGGATGGGGAATATTCCACTTGCCGTTAAAGAGACTGGGTTTCCCAAAAACAATATACTCCTGGTTGAACTTATACTTGTTTTCGATGAATCGTACTCCCTGGAACCAGACCAGATCCACAAAGCCGGTTCCGTCGGTAAAATGAGCCACCAGCCTCCTTTTCCTTCCTTCCCCGAAAGTTTCGAAAGCGGTGATTTTCCCCTTCAGCTGGATGTAAGCCTGCGACTGATCAATCTCATGCACGTAATACATTCGCGAGCGGTCGATATAGCGATAGGGATACCAGCGCAAAAGGTCGCCCAGCGTAAAGACATCGATCTCCTTTTGCAGGATCTCTGCCCTCTTGGGCCCCACACCGGGAATAAATTTAATTTCGGTCTGAAGGATGTTCATTCGGATATCTCTCTTTGTACAGATTCAACCATGTGTGGCTCTGAAGCGACATTTTTTACCCGACAAAACAAGTTTATGCGGTACAACTGTTGAATGCAGATCTTTCATATTTTCCATTGCACATATGCAAATGTAAACAAAAATGAGGAACAGTTCAACCATTCCTCATTGCATATATTACTTACATCCCCGTTGTCCCTGCGCGGGATGTCTTCGGAGACAGATGCTCTTTACCAGGCAAAAAGCGGGTATTGGCCCATCACTGTATTTACCTTCCCGCGTACGGTGGCAATTGTTTTCGCATCTTCGGGATGCGACAACACTGTATCAATCATTTCCACAACTTCACCCATCAATTCCTCTTTTGCTCCACGGGTGGTGATGGCCGGTGTACCGAAACGAAGGCCGGAAGTCTGGAAAGGTGAGCGGCTGTCGAAGGGAACCATATTTTTGTTGGTGGTGATATCGGCCTCCACAAGTGCTTTCTCTGCCACCTTTCCGGTCAACGCCGGGAACTTGGTACGCAAATCCACCAGGACAATGTGATTGTCCGTACCTCCGGATACCACGTTGTAACCCTTGTCACTGAATGCCTGGGCCATTACAGCCGCATTTTTTTGAACCTGTGTCTGATAGGTTTTGTATTCCGGCTGAAGCGCTTCGAAGAATGAAACAGCTTTAGAGGCAATTACGTGTTCTAAAGGACCTCCCTGCATACCCGGGAAGACAGCCGAATCCAACAGAGCCGACATCATCTTTACCTCTCCCCGGGGAGTGGTATAACCCCACGGATTTTCAAAATCTTTTCCCATCAGGATCACACCGCCACGAGGGCCTCGAAGCGTCTTATGGGTAGTAGAGGTGACAATATGCGCATGTTTCAACGGATTTTCCAGCAACCCTGCGGCAATCAGTCCGGCCGGATGTGCCATATCCACCATGAAGATAGCCCCTATTTCATCGGCCACCTTGCGGATACGGGCATAGTCCCACTCGCGTGAATAGGCCGATGCCCCGGCGATAATCAGTTTGGGCCGTTCCGATCGTGCCAGCGATTCCAGCTGCTCGTAATCCACACGTTGATCTTCCTCACGAACGCTGTATGCAATGGGTTCAAACATCAAACCGGAGAAATTCACGGGAGAACCATGTGAGAGATGCCCTCCGTGTGAAAGATTCAATCCGAGAAATTTATCTCCCGCTTTCAGGCAGGCCAGAAAGACAGCAGCATTGGCCTGCGCGCCAGAATGTGGCTGTACGTTGACCCATTCGGCATCAAAAATCTTTTTTAACCGGTCAATGGCAAGCTTTTCGCTCAAATCGACCACCTCACAACCTCCGTAATACCTTCTTCCGGGATAACCTTCGGCATATTTATTTGTCATCACAGATCCCATTGCCTGCATCACCTGTTCACTCACAAAGTTCTCAGAAGCAATCAACTCAATGCCTTTCAGTTGTCGTTCCTGTTCTTTTCGAATTATCGCGAAGATTTCTCTATCTTGTGTCATAGCGTCATATGTTGCAAAAAAAATATCTGCAAAGGTAATGAACATTTTCGTAAGCAATGTAAGCAAAGGACAAATTTATTTGGGCTTTGCTATTGTGAGAATTGAAAATCCAAGAGCGAAAACGACTCAAAATATCTAACTTTAGTGAACATTTTCGTATGGCAATGTATGCAAAAGGTAAATTTACCGTTGACAATTTCCCCTCAATCGTTTTATAAGTGATATAAGTTTCAGAAGAGCAGAATCCAGTGGCTGACAGCCATGAAAAATGCCCTCATCCGACTTTTTGTTATTACC
>DHSP01000028.1:0-9501 GCA_002408485.1 Proteiniphilum sp. UBA5283
TTTGCGAGATATCCGCTGATTTGTTTGGGCGACCAATCTTTGCGAATGAGACGGATTATTTTCTGTTTAATCCATTCGGGCGTAGATTTATTGCCCGGCAGACGCTCTTTGCGTTCTTGGGCCATCTGGTGCGCCAAACGCCATGAATAGACTCCGCTTTTGTTTTTGTTGCGGCCTATCTCTATATACAGTCGATGGACTGACCTTTATCGATTTGGCAATTTCTGTTTTGCTCGTTCCGTTTTGTAAACCTAAATAAATGGCGTACTTTTGTTCTGAAGTTAACTGTTTGTATTTTTTCAACATAAGCAACATAATAGTTAATTTTAGGGAGACTTCGGTCTCCTTTTTTGTTTTTATGTTGCCGGTTGACTTTTTGTTTTTTCAGTTCTTCTGCATTCATATACTTCATATTTAGGAGTTAGTTGATCTGGCTTTTTCCGTGTATATTGTCAATCCGATGGTTTTTATCCTGTAGTTGAGAACGACATTCTGACCGGTTCTTCAAAATAGAACAAATTTTATATCGATAAGTTTATTTCTGGATCGGTTGACAGGCTGTTTATTGCGAGCGTAAAAAATAGTTTTCAACAATTTTTGTTCATAACTTAGGGAAAGAATGCACCGCCAAATTTCCTCCTGAAAAGAATAACTTGCCTAACTTTACACTTTATTTGTTTATATTCGGAAATACATGGAGAAGCAAAAACGAAAATCCTCGGTTAAGGTAGTTGAAAAAACAGTAGTAGCACCCGATGTTGGAAAATTACCTCCTCAGGCCAGGGAGTTGGAGGAGGCAGTGTTGGGTGCCCTGATGCTCGAAAAGGATGCCTATTCCATTGTCAGCGAGATATTAAAGCCGGAGAGCTTTTATGATCCTACGCACCAGCTCATTTATGGTGCAATACAGGGGCTTGCCATGCAGCAAAAGCCGGTGGATGTCCTTACGGTGGTAGAGGAGCTGAAGCGGCAGGGTGAGCTGGAGGCAGCCGGTGGCCCCGTTTATGTGGCCGAACTATCGGAGAAGGTAGCTTCCGCAGCGCATATTGAATATCACGCGCGCATCATTGCTCAGAAATACCTGGCAAGAGAGCTGATTTCTTTTTCTTCCGAGGTGTCGCAGCATGCCTTTGATGAGACGGTCGATGTGGACGATTTGATGCAGGAGACGGAAGGCCGGTTGTTTGAAATCTCACAGCGCAACGTGAAGAAGGATGTGATCCAGATCAATCCGGTAATCAGGGAGGCGATGAATAATATTCAGCTGGCAGCAAACCGGAAAGATGGTATGAGTGGATTGCCCACAGGATTTAAGGAACTGGACAAAATGACATCGGGCTGGCAGAACTCCGACCTGATCATTATTGCTGCCCGTCCGGCCATGGGTAAAACGGCTTTCGTGCTCTCCATGGCCAAGAATGTCGCGCTCGATTTTGAGCAGCCCGTGGGTATATTTTCGTTGGAGATGTCCAATGTGCAGCTGGTGAATCGTTTGATCGTCAACGTGTGTCAGATTAAGGGCGAAAGCATCAAGAGCGGTCGCCTCTCCGACGATGAGTGGGAACGCCTGGATAAAAACCACAAATTTTTGTATAATGCACCTATTTATATTGATGATACGCCCAGTTTGTCGGTGTTTGAGCTGCGTACCAAAGCTCGTCGCCTGGTGCGGGAACACGGGGTGAGAATATTGATTATCGACTACCTTCAGTTGATGAATGCCAGTGGAATGAGTTTTGGCAGCCGTGAGCAGGAAGTGAGCATGATCTCCCGATCCCTGAAAGGGTTGGCAAAGGAGCTGAATATTCCCATCATCGCTTTGTCTCAGTTGAATCGTGGGGTGGAGAACCGTCAGGGAACGGAAGGAAAGCGCCCGCAGCTGGCCGACCTGCGTGAATCGGGTGCTATTGAGCAGGATGCCGATATTGTTTGTTTCATCCACCGTCCCGAATATTATCGTATTACCGAAGATGAGCGGGGCAACTCGCTTGTCGGCATCGCGGAGATAATCGTGGCAAAGCATCGTAACGGCCCCACCGGCATCGCCAGCATGCGCTTCGATAATGAATATGCCCGTTTTAAAAACCTGGACGACTATGCTGTGGGACAGAAATATGTTGAAAGACCGTCGCGGATGAATAGTCATGCCAAAAATGCCAGCCAGGGCAACGAGGTTGACAGTGCGGTCGATTTTCTGTCTCAAAACAAAGAACCTCTGCCTTTTTGAGGATGGATGTATCCTGTTGGGAGAGGTTGTTGCAATTGTGTTTAAATAGTTTAATTACTGTCAAACAATGCCTAAGATGTAATGGCGAACGGTACTATTTCAATTTATTTTCCTATTTTTGTGCGTTAAAAGTTGTATAAGCGCCCTACGTATAATAAATATTGAAATGCAGAACACTTTTTGGTCCGTCAGGATATTTGCTTTGCTGATTTTGCTGTGTATAGGCTCTATGACGTCGCAGGCTCAAACCTACGATACCGTGACTGTGAACGGGGAGCGATTTTACAAGTACTCCGTAAAACCGGGTGAGGGGCTCTATGCAGTCTCCCGAATTTTTTCCGTGTCGGTGGCAGAAATAATCCGTCATAATCCCGGATCAAATTCTGGGTTGAAAAACGGACAGGAATTACTTATACCCATCACGAATGAGAATGCGGGCCTGACCTTGAGCATCGCTTCCGCGGGTGCTACCGGGCAGAATGAATCAGTAGATCAGAATACCACTTTCAAGCATACGGTGTCGAAGGGAGAGACAGTATATAGCATTTCCAAGATGTATCATACTACCGTGAGTGAAGTGAACCGTTACAATCCCGGGGTCAGCGAAGGGATTACTGAGGGACAGGTTCTCACCATTCCGCAACGTCGCATTATCAGTGAAGTAAAAGAGGAAAACTACCGTTACCACACCATTCTTCCCAAAGAGACTCTTTATTCTGTATCAAAGACTTATTCGCTAAAGCCTGAAGATGTGATGCTCGCCAACCCTGGCCTGTCTGTAGAAACCTTTCAGGTTGGTAGAACCATACGCGTTCCTTTTTTTGAATCGTACGAAGTGATAGCACCCTACGAAAGTCAGACGGTCAACATCATCCACAAGGTTCAAAGTAAAGAAACACTGTACAGCATCGCCCGCAACTATCAGGTGGAAGTGTCCGATATTGAACGCGAGAATCCAATTCTTGCGGGAGGGTTAAAGGCTAACATGGAGTTGATTATCCCGGTAAAAAGGAGTATGCTCGAAAAGGACTCTCATTCCATGGAGAATGAGGCAAACAGGTTGCTCATCCAAAACATTCCCCAGGATAGGCTGGGGGTGATAAAAGTGGGACTTCTGTTGCCATTTCTCGATGAAACCGGAAGAGGGCATTTACGACTCCAGGAGTATTATGAAGGCTTTCTCCTGGCAGTGGAAAAGATGAAAGACAGTGGCGCAAACATGGAGTTGTATGTGTTTGAAATTGGCAGGGCGGGCAATACCCAAAAATTGGTAAGCTTGCTTGAGACCATGGAGATGCGTTCCCTGAACCTCATTGTGGGTGGCGTAAACGATGCACAGATCAAATTGATTTCAGACTTTTCCAAAGCAAATAATATTAAGTACGTGGTGCCTTTCTCTCAAAGCAACGGCGAGGTGTTAAACAACGGAAACATTTTCCAGGTTAACCCGCTAAACAGTGGTACCTACACGAAGGCATCGTTCGCCTTTGTTCAGATGTTCCGCAATGCCAACGTTGTCTTTGTTACGGGGGGACAAAATGACAAAAAAGAGTTTATCGCCGAGCTGCAACGTCATCTGCGAGACAATCAGATACACTATGAAACCGTAGCATTAACAGGTGAGTTGAACAGCTCGATTATGCCGGTGTTAAGCCGGGGAAAAGAGAATGTCATTGTGCCTTGTTCCGGCGACTCAAATATGCTAAGGCAGCTTATAGCAGAACTGAAGGAAGTGAGAGAAGCGGATTCTTCCTGCGTTACCCGTTTGTTTGGTCATCCCGAATGGCAGACTTACGGCGATTTGATCAACGATTATCATTTGCTTGGGGCCTATATCTACACTCCTTTCTTTGTTGATCAAAGCAATCCGGGTACACATTCCTTTGTCCAGAATTTTCGTAAATGGTATGGCCGGAATCTTATGGAGACGTATCCCTCTTATGGACTGTGGGGGTACGATACAGGCCTTTTCTTCCTGACAGCCCTAAGCCGCTACGGATCACGATTTGAACATAATATTCAAAAAATACGTATAAACTCCCTGCAATTTGCTTTTCACTTTGAACGAGTGAATAACTGGGGGGGCTTTATCAACAATGGATTGTTTTTAATCCATTACGATACAAATGGAAGTGTTACGCAAAGCGACCTTAACCGATGAAACCATTTTTCCTGTTTCTGATATTCGTAACAATGTGCCCGGCTTATGTGCATGCACAGAAAGAATCCTTTCGCCATGAACTTTATCTAGGCATCGGGGGGGGTGTTTTGTCGTCAAGCATCGATTTTGTGCCAACCGTTCCTCAATCGTTTATGATGGGGGTGCAAGGAGGACTGTCGGCCAAATATGTTACGGAAAAACATCTGGGGCTGATCGCTGAAATCAACTACGCGCAGCGGGGATGGTCGGAAGAATTTGCTCCGGAAAAGGACTTTTTGTACAACAGGACGTTAAACTACCTCGAAATCCCCTTCATGACGCACATCTACTTTGGAAATAACGTTCGCTTTATTGTGAATGCAGGCCCGCAAATCAGTATACTGCTGAATGATGACCCGGTTATGAATCAGGCACTAGCCGATGATGTGGCCGCGAGGAAAAGTGCCGACCCCGATGCTCCTGTCGGGGTACAATACGGTCCTTTTAGTGAAATGAATCGCGTGGATTATGGCCTGATCGGAGGGATTGGAATGGAATTGAAAACCGGAATCGGAGATTTTGATCTTGAAGGACGTTACTATTTCGGGTTAGGGGATATTTTTACCAGCCGCCGTAGTCAGAATGCCTACTTCTCACGTTCGGCCCATCGCTTGATAGAGGCAAAGCTTACCTATTATCTAAAAATTCGATAAAAATTTTGTCCTATGAAAAATCTGTTGTACTTTTGAACAAAAATAGATGAATATATGTTCATACGTTGATTAATGATCGAAAACGAAAATGGAGAAGGCTGAAATAGAGTTAGAGACAAAAAAAATAAACAAAGCAAAGTTTGAAGAGGCTGCATATTTGTTGCGTGCGTTAGCAAATGAGACCCGCTTGTGTGTAATCTTACAACTTTCGCAAACAGCAGAAAAGTCGGTATCTGAGTTGATGGAAGGCATGGATTGCGAGCAATCACTACTGTCGCATCACTTAACCGATATGAGGGCAAAGGGGCTTCTTTCCTGTCGGAGGAGTGGAAAAAATAGTTTTTACTCGCTCAAAGACAGACGAGTCATCAATATATTGCGGTGTGTAATGCATTGCAGTGGTACGGATGTCATTACCGACATCGGTCGTAAATTGAATTAAACGCATTGCATTATTAAAAATAACAGTTAAGCGTATCGACAGAATATGAAGACATTTTTGATAAAACATTGGCTTAAAATAGCCGGAGTAACAGTCGGATCACTGGGAGGCTACCTCTATTACTACTACGTGGGCTGCCTCAGCGGTACCTGTCCCATTACATCCAATCCTTATCGCATGATAATTTACGGGGCATTGATCGGCTATCTCTTTTTCGATATGTTTTCCCCCAAAAAAAATCCGAAAAAAGTAATTGAAAAAACGCATAACGGCGAAAAAGGCAACGAATCATGACAACAAAAAACATGTTATTAATGGCTGCTGTATTGATTACAGGTTTGGCATCGTGCAGTAATATGCATCAAAAAACAGCGTCTGCCAGTACGGGAACAGCAAAAGAAACAAATACAATAAAAACAGAAAACAATATGACAACAACGACAACAAAAACAATTCATTTAACGAGAGCAGACTTTTTGAAGAAAGTAGCCAATTTTGAACAAACCCCGGATAAATGGGTGTACCTGGGCGACAAACCCGCAATTATTGATTTTTATGCAGACTGGTGTGGACCCTGTAAAATGATCGCCCCCATTCTGGAGGAATTGGCCGATGAGTATGACGGTCAGATATATATATACAAGGTGGATACTGAGGCTGAGCAGCAACTTGCCGCCGAATTTGGTATACGGAGTATTCCGTCGCTGCTTTTTGTACCCATGAACGAAGCACCGCAGATGGCGCAGGGAGCACTTCCCAAAGATGCCTTCAAGCAGGCTATTGAAGAAGTATTGCTAAAGAAATCGTAAAGGAGAACAGTTATGGATTCTATCTTCTTTGAAAGCAAAAGTCGGTATGGTTTCGACGAAACGGTGAGCCGGCTCTCCGAAGTTGTTCAGGAAAACGGGTGGAAGGTAATACAGATACTCGATTTGCAGGAAACGATGAGAAAGAATGGGAAGGAGGTTCTGCCAGTTAAGGTAGTAGAATTGTGCAAGCCCGATTATGCATATCGCTTGCTTTGTGATGATGATCTGCGCATATATGCCAACATGATGCCATGCCGTATTTCCGTGTACAGGAAATCCGACGGACAAACATATGTGTCGCGCATGAACCCGGCAATGTTTGCCTCACAAATAGGCGGTGTAATGCTGGAGGTTATGTCTGGTGCATTTAAGGATGCAGAAGGATTTATTACGCAGGTTGCAGCGAAGGATTGACTGTCTGCCGACAGGATAACTGACAGCATAACTAACTTTTTTGAGTAAGAGGTGTGATCGGGTTGATTGCACCTTTTTTTTCGTGCTCCTCGCCGGCCTTTGAATTTCATGACGTGGGACAATGAAACCACTTTATGGACAATTACTTTAATTTTCGTACTTTTGCATCCAAAATCAGAGCTTAATTATGAAATCGATACAAGATTACGAGATAATGGCGCCGGCAGGGTCTTATGAGTCACTGACGGCTGCCATACAGGGAGGAGCCGATTCAATTTACTTCGGAATAGAAGGACTCAATATGCGAGCCAAGTCCTCCAATAACTTCACAATAGCCGATCTGCATAACATTGCCCGCATCTGCCGGGAGAACAACCTGAAAAGTTATCTCACGGTGAACACGATCATTTACAATAATGACATGACATTGATGCGCAAGATTGTGGATGCGGCAAGGGAGGCAAACCTGTCAGCCATCATAGCAGCCGATGTGGCGGTGTTGATGTACGCGCGCAGCATAGGTGTGGAGGTGCATCTCTCCACCCAGTTGAATATCACCAATACGGAGTCGTTGCGGTTTTATGCCCAGTATGCCGACGTGGTAGTGCTGGCACGGGAATTGAACCTCGATCAGGTCGCTGCAATCTACAAAGATATCGTAGACCAGCAAATAAAAGGGCCTTCGGGAGAGTTAATCCGCATAGAAATGTTCGCACACGGTGCACTCTGTATGGCCGTTTCGGGGAAGTGTTATCTCAGTCTCCACGAAAAAGATCTCTCTGCCAATCGCGGCGCCTGTAATCAGATTTGTCGCCGTGCATATATTGTGAAAGATAAGACAAGTGATATTGAGCTTGAGATCGATAACGAATATATCATGTCGCCTAAAGACTTGAAAACCATTCATTTTATGAATAAAATGATGGATGCCGGAGTGAGGGTGTTCAAGATAGAGGGACGCGCAAGGGGACCAGAGTATGTGCGTATTGTTACCACCTGCTACAAAGAGGCGATCGGCGCCTATTGTAATGATATGTTTACGCAGGAGAAAATAGAGGTGTGGAACGAAAAGCTCTCCACTGTCTTCAACCGTGGATTTTGGAATGGCTATTATCTGGGGCAGCGACTTGGTGAATGGACGCATCGCTATGGATCAGGTGCTACAAAGCGAAAGGTGTATGTGGGTAAAGCGGTTAAGCATTTTGGAAACCTTGGCGTGACTGAGTTCCTGATAGAAACACAATCGGTGAAGCAGGGTGATGAATTGTTAATAACAGGCCCTACCACCGGGGCTGTCTTTGTGACGGCCGACGATATTCGCGTGGATATGGCCACTGTGCCGGAGGCGTTCAAGGGTGATCATTTTTCCATTAAAGTCAACGAAAAGATCCGTCCCAACGACCAGCTCTACAAAATGGTTGCTGCCAATCGCAGGGGGACTGCACATGAAAGGTGATTTTCACAGGCAGTACGAATTGGTTTATTTATCCATTTATCGTATCAACAGCGGCATCTTGCCAATTATAGCCCGTCTCCGCTTTGTCACTGCAGGTAGTAAAAATTTTCTTCGCCGAACCGCATATCGAACCGCCCTTTGGAGAATGTTGCCGGCTCGTCTTCCACAATTGCCTTGAACGAGAGTATGCCGGACAGGACTACGCCCTGAAGTTCTTTATCGACATATAGGTTTTGTGCTCGTTTAATTTTGAAGTCCCCTTCCAGAATTTTCAAATCGCACCGGGAGCTGTGTGAAAACAGGGAAAGAGTACACTGCGTTCCACTTAGATCGAAGTCTTTCCCGTTCAGGGAGAGTAATTCTGTAAAACTGTCCGGTATAAAATCGGGAAGTGACACTACCAGCGTGTAAGGTCGTTCTCCGCCAATACTACCGGAGAGATGGATATGACATGAATCGTCTTTTACCACTATTTTGGAAGGATCATGGTTGCTCCCTGTTCTCCAGGGGGTTAAGTCCCAATAGATGCCAAAGCTATTGTATCCCTTTTCCGAGTAAATGGGAAGCCCCGGGTTTTCCGCATCTTCAATAAACACCGAATCAGAGATGCGATAATCGAAACTGCGTGAACATCCTGCCGCAGCGACAAGAATGAACATAAGCATAAAAAGGTGAATATACTTCATGATTATTTTTTTTTAAAATTTATCTATTTCGTTGAGAAAAGATTCAGAGGAAGAGAAACCGAAAGTTGGGCACCACCGTAAGATTCAGAAGTAAGTAGTGAAAAATTGTCTTTTGTGAGGACGTTTTGAGGAAACAGGGCTTCGATAGATAAACGGACCCCGCTATTGAGAATCAGGCGTACCCCGAGTCCGCCATATGTATTCAGGAAGAAATTGGACGGGGCTTTCCCGGCTGCAGCGATTATCTCATCCCCATATTTTTCCATCTCCTTCGAAGCAAAATCGATTGTGGTTTTTCCATGCATCTTCATTCCTGCCTGTATGCCTGCTTTCACATACCCCTGCCAATTACTGAGTCTCCCCCATAACAGGAAATCTGCCTCAAATGGAACCCCTACATATCCGATCGACTCATTCATGCCGCGAACACGAAAAAGCTCAATTCCCTGGCCTGAAGAATGAAAGAGGTAAAGAGGAGCACCCCGGCTTGGTGAAATCTGCTCATTGACGCGTGAATATCGCAATCCGGACGTCAGCGTGAGCCGGTTTTCCCATACGGAGAGCTCCGACTTCAGCCCGGCATAACGCACTTCCCCTTCGCCTTTTACGTGTTC
>DHSP01000028.1:9708-35160 GCA_002408485.1 Proteiniphilum sp. UBA5283
GCCCGCCATCTTATACGAGCCATATTCAATTCCGACGCGGAAGCGGGATTGTTGTTGCGCCTCTGTGTGTACGAAGGAGAAGATTAAAATTAATAATAAGAGATATCTCATGACAAATTGAATTTTGCGACCCGATGAATGAAACTTGTGAGCATCGGGGCCGGATATGGTTTTATCGTAAGATGGGAAATGTGAAAAAAGTTACAGTTTTGTGAGTTAATAAATGAAAAAAAATCGAACCTGCTTCTTGTAATTCTTCAGGTAAATATGAAAGAGAAAAAGTGTAGTGAAGTTATGTGAGATTGTGAAAATAAATCTATCTTTGCGGAACATATTCACTTAAAAATAATCAATATGTCCAAGAATCCTTTCTTCATGAAATCTGCCGCATTGTTAGTGGCTGTAGCAGTATTATTTGCCAGTTGTTCAAGTAACACATTGATTCAATCAAATCCGAGTGGAGCCAAGGTGTATATGAATGGCGAATACAAAGGGGTGACCCCTTACTCCTATTCCGACACCAAGATTGTAGGAAGTACAACCGAGGTACGTCTTGAAAAAGAGGGGTATGAGCCGTTGTACACTATGTTGTCGAGAAACGAAAGTGCCGATGTGGGTGCCATCATTGGTGGGATTTTCTTTCTCTTCCCGTTTCTTTGGACCATGAAGTACAATCCCGTTCACACGTATGAGCTGAGACCCATGGAAAGTGCCTCTCTCACGAAAGCTGATCAACCGGCTGTCATGATCGATGCTGTTGGCAATGAATATATCTCGGGTGTGTTGAAGGACTAACGTAAATCGCAACGTCTATAATCCAAAAGGGAGAACGTCTTAACTATAGAACGCTCTCCCTTTTTGCCCGATGGCAGGCCCGAGGTCATAACTCCTCAGTAATTAACTACCCGTGTGAACTGGAATTGCTCCCCTCCTCCTCTTCTCCTTCTTTAAACCATCCGGCATACATCAGATAGTTATTGGCAATCTTTTGGTTCATCTCTTTGGACTGGGAGAGATCGACTTTCTTCACAAATTTGGCCGGAACACCTGCATAGATGCTGCCCGGTTCTACCTGAGTGCCGCTCAATACCACCGCACCGGCTGCAATGATGGCTCCTTCACCCACCACAGCATGATCGAGTACAATGGCGCCCATCCCGATAAGCGCGCCGTTCTCAATCTTTGCCCCGTGAATCACCACGTTGTGGCCTATGGAAACATCGTCGCCAATGACTGAAACCGATTTTTGATAAAGGGTGTGGATAACTGTACCATCCTGTACATTTACACGGTCGCCAAGGCGGATGGAGTTTACATCTCCCCTCAATACGGCATTATACCATATACTACAGTCGTTGCCAATAATTACATCGCCGATAATGGTGGCGTTCTCTGCCAGATAGCAATTCTCTCCGAATTGAGGGGTGAATCCCCTGACTGATTTGATAAGAGCCATTAAATAGATTTTGTTTTATTTTTCAGCCATTCCTTTTCTTCTTTGCCCAGGTGCTTTTTGAGCTTGTCAAATACCATTTTGTGGTAACTGTTGATCCACTTGGTTTCTTTTTTGGTCAGGAGCTTCTTCACAATTGGCTTCGTGTCGATCGGGCAAAGGGTAATGGTCTCAAAATTATAGAACGTGCCAAACTCTTCCGTTTGTTGATATTCCCGTGTTACGATCAGGTTTTCGATGCGGATGCCATATTCTCCCGCTCGGTAGATGCCCGGCTCGTTGGACGTAACCATTCCCGGTTTTAGTTGGGTGGGGTTCTCTTCCAGACGGATACTTTGCGGCCCTTCGTGTACGTTCAGGAAATGCCCGATGCCATGTCCTGTGCCATGCCAGTAGGTCAGGCCGTTGTCCCATAAAGCCTTCCTGGCAAGGATGTCGAGCTGTGATCCACGTGTGCCCTCAGGAAATATTGCAGTGGCGAGAGCAATATGTCCCTTCAATACGTTAGTATAATCGGCTTTCATCTGTTTGGTGAGTTTCCCCACAGCTACTGTGCGGGTAATATCGGTGGTGCCGTCTTTGTATTGTCCTCCCGAGTCGATTAGCAACAACCCCTCAGGTTTGACTTTCAGACAGGTTTCGGGAACAGCATGATAATGAATGACGGCACCGTTGCGGCCGTAACCGGCAATGGTGCCGAAGCTTTCTCCCACAAAAAGATCCTGTTGAGAACGGAATTCGAGCAATTTCTCTTCCACAGTCACCTCGTTCACTTCTCCGGCAGGAACCGCCTTCTCAAGCCACATGTAAAACTTCACCAAAGCTACGCCGTCTTTGACCATTGCGTTGCGGAAGCCGTTTAGTTCCGTTTCGTTTTTAATGCTCTTCATTAAATCTACGGGGGAAGGGATGTCTGCAATCCGGCATGAAGCAGGGATGGTTTGCCAGAGTCTGTAATTGATCTTATTACTTGTAATGCACACACTGCTGTTTTCGGGAAGATGCGCCACATAGTCAAATATATCCTGGTAACCCCGGATCAAAATGCCTTGGTCCGCATAAATCCTGATATCCTCATCCGTCAGCTTTTCCGGATCAATAAACAATATCGTCTCTTTTTCCGAAACATATCCATATGCTACAGCCACCGGGTTATAATCTACGTCGTTTCCCCTAAGGTTGAAGGTCCAGGCTACGGCATCGAGGGTAGCCAGGATGAGTCCGTCTGCCTCCACTTCCTTTAAGCCGGCATTGATCCGTTCAATTTTGCTCTTCACCGATTCTCCGGATATTTCGTCGGGGAGAATGAACACTTTGTTTTTGGGAATCCCGGGCCGGTCGTCCTGTATTTCCGAGAACGGATCGAAGGTGGTCTCCAGCCTGATCTTCTTTGTGGTGAGTTTGTCTTTCAGTGCATTTGCCCCGGAGGCGGAAAACACCAGTCCGTCAATCCCTACTGAGCCTCCCTGTCCAACCTGTGCAATGATCCAGTCGGCCATGTCGGGTGTGTCGGCCTGGCCCATCTTAAACAAATCAAACCCCGTATTGGCCAATTCGTTTGCAGCCTGAAGAAAATAACGAGAATCGGTCCACACGCCCGCCTGCTTCCTGGTTACCACGGCTGTGCCGGCTGAGCCTGTGAAGCCGCTGATCCATTTTCTGGATTCCCAATGCTTGGGGGGATATTCACTCATATGGGCGTCGGTACTGGGGATGATAAAAGCATCCAGATTCTTTTCTTCCATGAATTGTCTTAAGGCCGAAAGCCTATCGGGAATTTCATTTGTCTTCATTTCCTCAATGATTTAGCTTATAAAACAACAAATGTAATAAATTTGTTCTTATATTTGAACCTAAAAGAGGGATGAACAGGTTAAATGTACGGGGCTCTCTGTCGGGTAGGACCGCCGGCTTTCGCCTTTCCCGACTATTATAAAATGTGAGGAATAACAGACAAATGAAGACAACCATCGAACTCAGCAACATGCGTTTTTATGCATATCATGGCGTGTTACCCCAGGAAACAGTAATTGGAAGTGAATATATCGTGAACCTGACGCTGGAAGCCAATATTGCGACTGCATGCATCACAGATAACGTGAATAATACAATTAATTATGCCGATGTGTTCGATTTGGTAAAAACAGAAATGAAGATTTCATCCCAATTGCTGGAACATGTAGCCGGCCGTATTTTCAGTAAGCTTGAGGAGAACTATCCACAGCTCTCAGCGATCACGGTAAGCGTGGCGAAGATGCACCCGCCCGTGGACGGAGAAATGGAAAAAGCCGCGATTGTGCTCACATCTACAGTGTAAAATACCAACTTTTTCGTACCTTTGTGGAAATTTCCGAACTCATGGACAGACGTGTAGATGATAGATCGCCCTCCCTTGATGCAGAAGTGCTCGTTGCTTCTCCGGGTGAAACGGTGCAACAGGAAGAACCGCTGATGTTGCGCACGGAAAATCTGGTAAAGAAATATGGCAAGCGGACTGTGGTAAATCATGTCTCTATCAATGTGAAACAGGGAGAGATCGTGGGATTGCTTGGCCCCAACGGAGCTGGTAAGACAACCACGTTCTACATGACCGTTGGGCTGATAGTGCCCAACGAGGGCGAAATCTTTATCGGTAAACAGAATATCACGGGTTATCCTGTTTTCAAACGAGCTCAGAATGGTATTGGGTACCTTGCCCAGGAAGCATCCATATTCCGGAAAATGACGGTGGAGGATAACATTAAATCGGTGTTGGAGTTTACCGATATGTCGTCCCGGGCGCAAAAGGAGAAGCTTGAGACTCTGATCGAAGAGTTTGGCCTTCAGAAAGTGAGAAGGAACCTCGGCGACCGTCTGTCGGGGGGGGAACGACGTCGTGCCGAGATTGCCCGTTGTTTGGCGATCGACCCGAAGTTTATCATGCTCGATGAACCGTTTGCCGGTATCGACCCCATTGCGGTACAGGATATTCAATCCATTGTTGCGCAATTGAAGTTCAGAAATATCGGCATTCTCATTACCGACCATAATGTGGATGAAACGCTGAGTATAACAGACAGGGCTTATCTGCTTTTTGAGGGAAAGGTCTTGTTTCAGGGTACTGCTGAAGAGCTGGCAGCCAATCCTGTGGTCAGGGAGAAATACCTGGGACGCGATTTTGAGTTACGCAAACGAACTTTCGATACTCCGTAAATAATTATGGCACGGCTGCTATCTATCGATTACGGGAAAAAACGTACAGGGATTGCCGTAAGCGATCCGCTGCAAATTATCGCCAATGGTCTCGCAACGGTGGAGACATCCGGATTGTTCGATTTTTTAGAAACATACCTCCAAAAAGAGGAGGTCTCCTGTATTGTTGTGGGCCTGCCCAAACAGATGAATAACGAACCGTCGGAGAACATGAGGCGGGTGGAGCCTTTTGTGAACAGGCTGAGGAAAGTCTATCCCCATATCCCGGTCGAGTATTTCGATGAGCGGTTTTCATCCAAGATGGCGCAGCAAACAATGATTGATGGCGGACTGAAAAAGAAAGACCGTCGGAACAAGGCACTGGTAGATGAGATAAGCGCCACCATCATTTTACAGGGGTATATGGAAAGCAAAAGAATGAGATTATGATTTTACCCATTTATATTTTCGGCCAGCCGGTATTGCGCAAGGTAGCCCGGGATATTGAGCCGCAAACATATCCACAATTGAATGAACTTGTAGACAACATGTTTGAAACCATGTATCTGGCAGATGGCGTTGGCCTTGCTGCACCTCAGGTAGGCCTGGACGTACGCATTTTTGTTGTGGACCTGTCGCCTCTGGCCAGCGAAGAGAGCCCGGAGTTCAAAGATTTTAAAAAAGTGTTTATCAATGCACACATCACGGAGCGCAGCGGCGAAGAGTTGTTGGTGGAGGAGGGCTGCCTCAGTATCCCGGGCATTCACGAAAAGGTACCACGTGAAGACAAAATACGGATATCTTATCTCGATGAAAACCTGCAGCCCTGTGATGAAACCTATGTAGGGTTCATGGCCCGTGTGATACAACATGAATATGATCACCTCGACGGAATCCTGTTTGTGGATAAGATTTCACCCCTTCGCAAAAGAATGATCAAAAGCAAGCTCTCCAGTATGGAAAAGGGAAAGGTGTCTTGCGATTACAAGATAAAACCGGTTCGGTAATTACTCCCTTCCTGTCAGCTCTTGGGCAGCCTCTTCATCCAGGAACCAAACGAGATTTCCCGAATCTGGTCGTACCAGTGCGGCTGGATATTTTTTTTCAGCCTGTTCCGGACGGTCGATAATCTCTTTCACCTTATCGGCTTTGTTTGCGCCGGTGACCAGAAATGCCACATTCCGGGCGGAGTTGATTACCTTGCCCGATAGGCTTACCCTTGTCTGTCCACTTACGGGGTGGGCTGCAGTTACGCAGTTGTTGCTGCTATGCCATAAATCTATTTGATGGGGGAAAATTGAAGCGGTATGCCCGTCATCACCCATGCCCAGCATCATGATATCGAAAGTGGGTGTGCCGTTCATGCTTTCCAGTTCGTGACTCAGTGTTTTTCCATACCGTTTGGCTTCTGCAATGGGGTCGTTTTCCCCCTGGATGCGAAAGATGTGCTCCGGTGGTATGGGCACAAAGTCGAAAAGATGCTTCTTTGTCATGTTGTAGTTGCTTTCCTCATCGGTGGGAGGCACGCAGCGCTCGTCGCCCCAGAAAAATTTTATTTTTGCCCATTCTATTTCCCCCGATGGCAGGCTCGCCCAATAATCGAAAAGAGACTTGGGGGTGGAGCCGCCTGAGAGGGCAATGGTCATGATCTCCTTTTTTGTCGTTATTTCTTTCAGCCACTCCGTGAAGGAGCGGTTCAGGTCGTCGGTTGTCTGGAATATCTGTATGTCCATTTCGTAGCTGTAACGTATTAGTTGGCGGCCAATTTATTTCCTCTTCCCATATATTGGTCATTATGTAGCAAGAAACGTATCGGCTTGTTTGGGTAGTTATAATTCACAGTAAACACCATCTTCTGCCAGATTTTTGCAGGGATAGCGCCAGGTGTTTTCTTTCCCTTCAATGAGGTCGTCGGCTACATCGGGGCCCCATGAACCGGATGGATATCCGTGAAGCGGTGCCTCCTTGTCGTTTTCCCAATAATTGAGAACCGGCTGTACAAACTTCCAGGTTTCTTCGGCCGCTTCGCTGCTCATGTAAAGCATGTTGTCGCCGGTCATGCAGTCGAGAATCAATCTTTCGTAGGCACTGGGAATATAATGATCGTTCAGTTCTGTATAGTGGAAGTCCATGTTCACCGACTTTACCTCATATCCGCTTCCCGGAACCTTCATCCCTGTTTTCAGCAGGATGCCTTCGTCGGGCTGAATACGAAGGATAAGCTGGTTGTCTGAGTTCCCGGAATCATCGGCCGACTTGAACAACCTTTGGGGAGAGGGTTTGAAATGAATCACCACTTCCGTGACGTTTGTCGGCAATCGTTTGCCGGTGCGGATGTAAAAGGGAACACCCTGCCAGCGCCAGTTGTCGATGAAGATCTTCATGGCGACATACGTTTCGGTGCGCGAATGTTTATCCACATTCCTTTCATCGCGGTAGCCGTTGTACTGTTTTCCCCGGACGGTGGCGTCGGTGTACTGACCGCGAATTACATTCTTTTTCAGATCGTTCTTGCTGAAAGGACGTAACGAACGGAAGACTTTCATCTTTTCGTACCGTATTTCCTCCGGGCTTATTTTGGCCGGTGGTTCCATCGCCACCAGCGATAGTACCTGTAGGAGATGATTCTGTACCATGTCACGCAACGCGCCCGAATGGTCATAGTAGCCTCCTCTGTCCTCCACGCCAATGCTCTCAGCCGCGGTGATTTCCACGTGCTGAATGAAGTTGCGGTTCCAGAGCGGTTCATATATGCCATTGGCAAAACGGGTCACCATCAGGTTCTGCACCGTTTCCTTACCCAGGTAGTGATCTATACGGTATATTTGATCCTCACTGAAGAACTCCTGCAGTTGCTCATTCAGCTCGATGGCTGATAACAGATCATGACCGAACGGCTTTTCAATGATAATCCTCCTGAATCCCTTTTGTTGTAGCGTAAGTCCCTGTCCGTATAAATACTTGGGTATGGAGGTGTAAAGTGAAGGAGGAGTGGAGAGGTAAAAAATATAGTTTTGTCCTAGATTAAGCTTCCTGTTCAACGAGTTCAGCTTCTCTTTCACATGTATGTATTCTTCTCCCTTACCTGTGTCGATGCTCAGGTAATGAAGCATGGAAAGAAAATCATGAATCTTCTCTGTGACTGCATTTTTATAATGGGCAAATAGCTTTATGCCCTCTTTCATCTTCTTCCGGAACTGATTGTCTGTGAGGTCTGTTCTGCTTACTCCCAATACGGCATATCCTTCCGGGAGCGAACCATTCATATAGAGATCAAATACTGCAGGAATCAGTTTCCTATATGTGAGGTCGCCGGAGGCGCCAAAAATTACCAGCGCCTGGTTGGTTGTTTTCTTCATTACGCTACTGCTTGTTGATGTCTAATAAACAAATGTACAACGAAAAAGTTGATGACCAGCCGGCCAAAGAAAAAAACGATCTTTCATTGAAAGTTAATATAGGCAGGACTTTGATAGTTAGATAATTTGTTGTATCTTTGCCGCTCGAAAAAATGTGTTTAATTTATTTAATGTATTAATAATTAATTTAGTATGAATAATTACGAAACCGTTTTCATTTTGACTCCCGTTTTGTCTGATGCTCAGATGAAGGAAGCGGTTGAAAAATTCAAGAACCTCCTCACAGAGCAAGGGGCTGAAATTGTCAACGAAGAAGACTGGGGACTGCGCAAGCTGGCATATCCCATCGACAAGAAAACTACCGGGTTTTACACTTTCCTCGAATTTAATGCTGAGCCTTCGGTGATTGATAAGTTGGAAGTCAACTTCCGTCGCGACGAACGTGTGATCCGTTTCTTAACCGTGAAACAGGATAAATTTGCATTGGAATATGCCGGGAAGAGGAGAAACAACAAAGGCGGCAAGAAACAGGAAGCTCATGCACAGGCTGCAGAGAATGTGAAATCAAGGAAGCCGCAAAAGGCAGAAGTGGTTGAAACAGAAGTAGAATCAAATGAAAAGGAGGATTAAGTAATGGCCAAACAATCAGAAATTAGATACCTGACGCCCCTGTCAGTAGATGTGAAAAAGAAAAAATATTGCCGCTTCAAAAAGAACGGTATCAAATACATCGATTATAAGGATCCCGAATTCCTGAAAAAGTTCCTGAACGAACAGGGTAAAATTTTGCCGAGAAGAATTACAGGTACATCATTGAAGTTTCAACGCCGTATAGCGCAAGCAGTAAAGAGAGCACGTCATATCGCCTTGCTTCCGTACGTGACCGATTTAATGAAATAAGAAGGAGGAATAGACATGGAAGTAATATTGAAAGAAGATATACTGAATTTAGGCTACAAGGATGATGTAGTGAATGTGAAAAAAGGATATGCGCGAAATTTCCTTATTCCCCAGGGAAAAGCCGTTATTGCCAGTGAATCTGCTAAAAAGGTACTTGCAGAGAACCAAAAACAGCGTGCTCATAAGCTGGCGCAAATAAAGGCTGACGCACAGGCCATTGCCGATAAGCTGGAAGGTGTGTCGCTGACCATTGGTGCAAAAACAAGCTCCACGGGTACCATTTTTGGATCGGTGACCAACATACAGATTGCCGATGCATTAAAGGAGAAAGGTTTTGAACTGGATAGAAAACTTATTCTGATTAAAGATCAGGTAAAAGAGGTAGGCAGCTATAAAGCCATTGCCAAGCTTCACAAAGAGGTTTCTGTTGAAATTCCCTTCGAAGTGGTTGCAGAATAAAAACAGCTGCATTCAGGTAATCAAAATAGGGGCTGGCTCACTAGTGAGTCAGCCCTTTTCAATTGACAAATTGCTGGATTTTCCGTTCTCCATCCGTTTTTATCACTACGATATTCCCCGGTAAATCTGTCTGTGATTTGAGGCTGTTGTCTCGTCCTGAAAATAAAGTACAGTATGCGTAAACAACATTTCTCAGGACAAAGGCTGAGAAATAAAAAATGCCGTCCCAGAGAGTTAGTCTCCATGGACGGCACTTGGCAGTTTGCCGGTAATCTGTCAGTTATTATGTTGCAGTATCTCTACCGTGTCTCTGGCAATGGTGAGTTCCTCATCGGTGGGAATGATCACTACCTTTACTTTTGAAGAAGGCTTGCTGATAACCACCTCCTTGGCACGTACTGAATCGTTCAGCTCCTCATCCAGTTCAATGCCCATAAATTCCATGTTTTTACACACATAGCTGCGGGTTTCAGCCTGATTCTCTCCCACGCCACCCGTAAACACGAGAACATCCACGCCGCCCAAAATAGCGGCATACGATCCCACATATTTTTTGATGCGGTAGTTGTAGGTGTTCATGGCCAGTTGGGCCCGATTGTTGCCATTGACAATGGCAGCCTGTATTTCCCGCATATCGGATGAAATACCTGAAATACCGAGTACACCGGAGAATTTGTTCAGTAAAGTAGAAATACCCTTGGTACCCATATGTTCTTTTTCCATGATATAGGAAATTACCCCGGGATCCACATCGCCCGAACGGGTACCCATGATGAGGCCTTCTACAGGTGTCATTCCCATGCTCGTGTCAATTGATTTTCCATTTTTAATGGCAGTGACCGAACCGCCATTGCCGATGTGTGCCGTGATGATGCGTTGCTTTTCATAGGGAACGCCCAGAAAATCGCAAGCTCTCCTGGATACATATCGGTGGCTGGTTCCATGGAACCCATAGCGACGGATGCCGTATTTTTCGTACAACGAGTAGGGTATGCCATACATATAGGCATAATCGGGCATAGTCTGATGGAAGGCCGTATCAAAGACTCCTACCTGCGGTGTATCGGGCATCAGCTCCTGGATGGCATAAATGCCTTTCAGGTTGGGTGGATTGTGCAAAGGAGCCAGCTCAATGCACTCGTTCAGCATCTCAATCACCTCGTCGGTGATCAACACGCTTGAGTTGAAACGCTCACCTCCATGAACCACCCGGTGTCCCACAGCTTGTATCTCGTCGAGTGATTTGATGCAGCCATATTTCTCGCTGAGCAATACACCCAGGATATATTCAATGCCGGCACGGTGTTCAAGAATTTCACCTTCGAGCATCACCTTTTGCCCGTCGGGTAATGTGAGCTTGAGGAACGAACCTTTCATCCCAATTTTTTCAATACCTCCCTGAGCAACGACCTCTTTGCTTTCCATCTCGAAAAGCTTGTATTTGATGGACGAACTTCCGCAATTTAAAACCAATATCTTCATGCTGTTGTTATTCTCCTTAATTAAACACCGTTTTATTTATTGAGACAGGATTACCGTTTTCATCGTATTCGTAAAACCCTTTTCCTGTACGCACGCCCAGCTGGTTGGACCTGTATAGTTTCCAGAGTAGCGGATTGGGTTTATAATGCTTCTCGCCGAAATCGTTGAACATTGCCTCCATAAGGGTAACCAGTCGTTCAATGCCGACGATATCTGCCATGCGGAAAATTCCGTAACGTTGCCCGTAGATGATGGTGAGGGTCTCTTCAATATCTTCCATGGAGCTGACTCTCTCGAGCAGCATCTGACAGGCTTCGTTCAGCATGGTTGCCAGAAGACGCAGGCTTACATTTCCGTTGCTTTCGTTGATACGATGTGGTTTGTAGTTGATAAGTTTGGCAAAGATCTCCATCTTCTGATAAACCTCTTCCGATGTATACATCCCCTTTGAAATTTCCAGGATGCGGGCATCAGGGTGCGAGACCGGGAAGTAGAGACTTACACAGCGTTCTTTGTGGTCGAGGTCTGCAGCCAGCTCACTGATGATTACGGTGGATCCGTTTGTGGCAATGATGGAATCGGTATCCAGCACCTCTTCCAATTTTTTGAAGATGTTCTTTCGTAGTGGCGTACTCCTTCGCCCGCTCTCTGAATACCGGGTACACTCAATGACCAGATCACATCCCTCAAAGTCTTCGTATGCCAATGTTGGAGTGATGCGGTTCATGATGATCTTCTTTTCCGAGGGGGTTAATCCCCAGCTGCTGATTTTCTGATCCATCACTTTACCCAATTCGTTCATCACATAATTGATCCGCTCCTGTGATTCATCCAGGAAGACCACGTCCATGCCTGCTGTTGCAGTCATGTGAATGATGGTCCTTCCCTCCTTGCCGGCACCCACGACTCCGATTTTTGAGAATAGTGGCTTGTTTTTACTCTCGGCAGTGATAGTAAGCCCGTATTTTTCAATTGAATCTATAATCATTTTACTTATAATACTGTTAATTATCTTGTTTCATTCCAATGGCTTGATTGGCAGCGATAACCACCATCTTGTAGATGTCGTCTACCGAACAGCCGCGCGACAGATCGTTGACGGGGGCTGCCATACCTTGCAATACAGGCCCCACGGCTTCGGCGTTTCCTAATCGCTGCACCAGCTTGTAGCCAATATTCCCTGACTCAAGCGTAGGGAAAACTAGCACATTGGCTTTCCCGGCAATAAGACTTCCCGGTGCTTTGCTTGCACCCACAGCCGGTACGAGTGCGGCATCGGCCTGCAGTTCCCCGTCGATCAACAGGGAAGGACTGGTCTCTTTTGCAATACGGGTGGCCTCACGCACTTTGTCGATCATCTCATGTTCTGCACTTCCTTTTGTGGAAAAGCTGAGCATTGCCACCTTCGGTTCTGCACCCACCAGGCTCTTCATTGTTTGTGCCGAGGCAACAGCAATAGAAGCAAGCTCTTCGGCAGTGGGATTGGGCATCACCGCACAATCAGCAAACAGGAGGATGCCGTTTTCACCGTACTGTGGCGTTTGTGTATACATAATGAAGGCCCCCGAGACTACTTTAACACCGGGTAAGGTCTTAATGATCTGCAAAGCAGGGCGTAATACATCGCCCGTAGTGTTTTGTGCGCCGGCAATTTCACCGTCGGCATCGCCATTTTTGATCATCAGACAGGCCAGGTAAAGAGGGTCTTCCACAAGTAGTGCTGCCTGTTCCGGAGTCATTCCCTTTTTTTTACGCAATTCCAGCAAAAGGTTTTTGTAGGTTTCTTTTTTCACATGATTCTTTGGATCTGTGATCTGCGCACGAGAAATATTAACCAGCTTAAACTGATCTGCCAGTGCATGGATCTCGGTCGGATTTCCCAGCAGGATGATGTCTGCAATACCATCGCGCAACAATTGATCAGCAGCACGTAATGTCCGTGTCTCCGTACCTTCCGGCAGGACAATGCGCTGTTTGTCCTTCTTTGCCCGCTCGGTCATGCTTTCGAGTAAATTCATTGTTTGTGTGTAAAGTTTTGGTTTTTCCAATAATGATCAGGATACAATTTCATAATAAAATGTATTCTCCACAAAAGTACGAAAAATTGCCCGAAGTAGGTAACAAAATGGTAGTGAAATAGTGTTTATTCTCTGATCAGCCGGTTTCGGTCGAGCACTTTCACCGTGCGACCTTTCAGCAGTATAATGCCGTCGTCTTCCATCTCCTTCAGCGATCTGGCTAGTGACTGACGTTGTACGCCGAAATACTCTGCCAGCTGCGTGCGGGAGCGTTTCAGGGTGAAAGAGTCTTGTTCAACCGTGGTTTTCTCCAGGAAAAAAGTAGCCAGCTTTTTTCTCAGGCTTTTCAGGGAGATCATTTGCAGCTTGTTGGTCAGGAAAAAGGTAAGGTCGGCATTCATTGTCAGGAAATTGGTCAGCAACTGCTTGTTGCCTGCCATCTCGTTAAGCCAGGCATCCTTTGATATTTTCAAAAAAACACAAGGTTCTGCAGCAATCACATCCACGGGGTAGCTCTTTTTTGCACCGTAAATAAAAGCAGGAGCAAGGGGGATCACCGCTTCCAGGATGTCAATGTTCAATACATTTCCTTCCATGGTTATCATTTCCGTTCGCACACTCCCTTGTACCAGTAACATCACCGAACGTATGGGTTCTCCCTGCAGTACAATGGTCTCCCCTTTCTTGTAGGTAAGCACTTCCTTTACATTTCTGTCAAGAAACTGATCATGTTCGCCCTGCGACAATCCCTTGAACAATGGGCAATAGGATAATTCCTTATCGTGGTGATGCATGTGAAGCGATAATTCGTCGTGACCATGATCTGCGGACACCTTATTTTCCAGCAAATGGTGCAAATGACTATGAGAGTGTCTCCGGTTCTCCCCGAAGTTATGCCTGTCTTTATCCATACAATAAGATGATTATGTAGTTAAACATTAAAAAAACGCTTGGTTATTATTGCTTTGTTAAATAATCTGAAATGTCTGCAGCTGTCTCCAGGGTGACAATTTTTCGTTTTTTCGAACGGTACCTTTGTAGTACAAAAAGAGAAAACAAAAAAACGATTTGGACGACACACGTTCATTGACCGGAAAATCCGGAAGCGAATAATCGATAAATATACAACAAAATTAGTAAAACTGACAATCAAAAAAAATATGCGTTATGAAATCAAAAAATGACTCATTAAGAAGCAAACTGCTAAAATCAGCACTCCTTTTATCGCTGTTTGCTATTTTCTCATTGGTAAATATTCAACCTGCTTCGGCGCATTGCGATTCTTACGATGGGCCTGCCCTTGTAGATGCATCCAAGGCTTTGGAAACTAACAACGTAGATTTGATTAAAAAATGGATCAGTGCAGAAGATGAATCCGAGGTGGTTGCACTGTTTCACAAGACTTACTCCCTGAAAGGCGGTGATCAGGAAGTGTATGAGATTGTGAAAAAACATTTCTATGAAACATTTGTCCGACTTCATCGCGAAATGGAGGGTGCTCCTTTTACAGGATTGAAACCTGCCGGAACAACTGCTCCCATTACCGTCATGAGTGATAAAGCACTGGCAACAGGCGATTTTGGGTCGCTGTTGAAAGCACTCAATAAACACGTGAATTCACAGTTGCAGGAGAAGTATAACAAAGTGGCTGCTCTCTACAAAGTGAAGGATAATTCAGTTGAAGAAGGACGCCGGTATGTTGATGCTTATGTGGATTACACCCATAGTGTGGAAGCTGTGCATGATATCCTGGCTGGTGGCGGGGCACACCAGCATTAAGCCTCCTTTAAAAAATCACAGAAAGGGGATGGAGTCAAGGGAATGATTTCATCCTTTTTTTTGTTGGATTGCCAGCGAAGCCGACTCCATTTTTTCTCTGATCTCCTCTGTACAAAGATTACCGATACTTCCAGGGTGGGAGTGATGTACCTTCTTTTCTGCATGGAAACTGCCTTGCTGTACCTCTTTCCCTACCTGCTGATAGGCTTCTCTGAAAGGAATACCCCGGAGCACGCGTTTGTTCACTTCTTCCACGGTAAATAGGTATTCATACCGTGGGTCGGAGAGTATATCCCGGTTGACCGAGATGCGTTCCAGCATAAAACAGGACATTTTTAGCACTGTATGTAATGTCTCGATAGCCGGGAAGAGCACCTCTTTCAGCAACTGATAGTCGCGGTGATATCCGTGCGGCATGTTGGTGGTCATCACCGTAATTTCATTGGGAAGGCTCTGTAGGCGATTGCTGTGGGCGCGAATCAGCTCCCATACGTCGGGGTTCTTCTTGTGCGGCATGATGCTCGACCCTGTTGTCAATTCTTCGGGGTAGGAGATGAAGCCGTAATTACCGGAGAGGTACATGCAGTTGTCTGTTGCCAGCTTGTTGAGAGTGAAGGCAATGTTGGCCATGCTTTGGGCGAGAATACGCTCGGTCTTTCCACGTCCCATCTGGGCGGCGACCACGTTGTAGCTCATGGTGGCAAAGCCCAGTTCGCTCGTTGTCATTTCTCTGTCCAGCGGGAAGGAGCTCCCATAGCCGGCGGCAGAACCCAGCGGGTTTTGATCTGCCACCTTCCAGGCGGCAGCAAGTGTCTGCATATCATCAACCAACGTTTCGGCATAGGCACCAAACCATAGGCCAAAAGAAGAAGGCATTGCTATTTGTGCGTGGGTGTACCCCGGCAGAAGCGTATCTTTATGCTTTTCGCTAAGAGATTGCAATAGATCAAACAACCGAAGTACCTCCTCCTTTATTTGGCAAATCTCCTCTTTGAGAAAAAGTTTGATATCCACCAGCACTTGGTCATTACGGGAACGTCCTGAATGGATTTTTTTGCCCACATCGCCCAGTCGCTCTGTCAGCATCGCTTCAATCTGGGAATGGATGTCTTCGGCATCATCGTCGAGACGGAAATTGCCTTTCTCCACCTCTGACAGGATGTTTTGCAGCTCGGTTCGAAGTGCAGCTTCCTCTTCTTCTTCCAGCAGGCCAATTTTTACCAGCATTTTGATGTGAGCCATCGAGCCCAGAATATCATGTTTTGCCAGACGAAGGTCCAGCTCCCGGTCGTTCCCCACCGTGAATGCTTCTACCTGTTGATTTGCATCGAAGCCTTTATCCCAAATTTTTGCCATAATTTACAGTTGTCAGTTGGTTAGAAGGTATCCTTCATTAGTTTGTTTTCAGCTGTGTAATAAATTCAATGTATCCGTGAATACCTGTTCCCAATTCCTTAATCAGAATATATTCATCGGCCTGATGTGACCTTGCCGATTCGCCTGGACCCATCTTCAGGGCAGGACAGGTAATCCGCATCCAGTCGGACGTTGTGGGCGAGGTGTAGGTCTCAATGCCCAATCGTTTCGCGCATTGGTATAGCGGGTGGCCTGTTGGTGTCGCAGAGCTTCGGTTGACCAGCGAGCGTGCTTGCAGGGTGCTCTTTGTCTTTGGCTGCAGCATGTCCATGATCTCCTGATTCGTGTACATCTCCGTGGGACGAATATCGACTACGAAGTTGCATCGGTCGGGCACAACGTTATGCTGGGTGCCGGCATGTATCTGTGTCACGGTTAGCTTTACCTCTCCCATGACAGAAGATATTTTGGGGAATTTTACCGACCGCAGCACGTCAATATCTTCCAGTGCAACGTAGAGGGCATTTACGCCTTCTTCCCTTGCCGCATGTCCGCTAATACCCTTCGATTCGCCATCGATCACCAGCAATCCACGCTCGGCCACGGCTGCTCTCATACCGGTAGGCTCGCCAATGATGGCCATGTCCACCTCCCCGCGAAGCTTCTCCCACAACATCCGCATGCCGTGTGCACCCGAGTTCTCTTCTTCTGTGGACAGTGCCAGGATAAGATTGAACGGGAGATTTTTATCGTAGAAGTGAAGAAAAGCCTCTGTCATGGCAGCCACACTAGCACCGGCATCGTTGCTCCCAAGTCCGTAAACGTAGGTGTCCGAAACGGGCGGAATGAAAGGATCAAAAGAATAGGTAGAGGCCGGTTGAACAGTATCGAGGTGAGAGTTGAGCATCAGTGTTGGCTTTGCTCTGTCAGGATGAGGCTGTCGCACGACCAGGTTGTTCCCGATGCGTTCCACGACAATTCCTTTCTCGTGAAAGAACTGTTCCAGATAACTGCTCCTCTTCTCTTCCTCTCCCGAAAAGGAGGGGATGGAAACCAGTTTTCTCAGCAGTTCTGTAGCTCTAAGCAGCTGTTTTTTATTCATTGGAGACCGATAAGATTGAGTCAGATTGATTACAAAGTACCGGGGTGCTGTTTTTGTTTCGATCCGGGCTGATTTTCAACCAGGACAGTCCCTTTTTTTAACAACAAATTTTTTGCATGGAGGATGATCACCTCCTTCACGCCTTTTTCAATGGCGCGAAAAGAATTATCCAGTTTCGGAATCATGCCGTCGGCAATGACACCCTGCTGTCTGTATACTTCACACTCTTCACGGTTCATGGTTCGAATCAGGCTGTCGGGGTCGGTCATATCCATCAGCACACCCTCTTTCTCGAAACAATAATAGAGCGAAGTCTCGTAGATTTTCGATAGGGCTGTTGCCACGGAATAGGCGATCGTGTCGGCATTGGTGTTCAACAAAGAACCATTGCCATCGTGGGTGATGGCACAAAAAACAGGCGTGATGCCGGCCTCAATCAGTTGTGATATAAAGTGTGCATTCACCTTTTCCGGATCCGGGTCTCCCACAAACCCGTAGTCTACCGGGACCGGTGATCGCCGCAATGCTGGAATGGTATTACCATCTGCACCCGAGAGCCCGATGGCGTTGCACCCAATTTTTTGGAGGGACGCTACCATGTTTTTATTGATCCATCCGGCATAAACCATGGTGACCAGTTTTAGAGTGTCGGCATCGGTGATGCGGCGTCCTTGTATCATTTTAGTTTCGATACCTAACTCCACTGCCATTTTGGAAGCCATCACGCCCCCGCCGTGCACCAGCAGTTTCCGTCCCTCCAGCCGGTGAAAATCGCATAGGAACGACTCCAGAAGTTCCGGATCATCTACGATGTTTCCTCCTATTTTTACAATGGAGAGGCGTTCCTCTTTCCTTTCTTTATCTTTTACCACCATAGTAATAATTCGTTTTCAACACTAATATTGAATCTAGTGTTATCACATTCCAAGTAGTATCTCTTTCAATACTGTTTGTGCTGAAACCACCCTGTTCGCTGCTTCCGGTATCACGATAGATTGTTCGCTCTCTATCACTTCGTCGGTCACGATCATGTTGCGGCGTACAGGCAGACAGTGCATAAAATAAGCATTGTTTGTCAGTCCCATCTTTTGTTTGTCCACCGTCCAGGAGCGGTCTGTATTCAATATCTTCCCATAGTTCGGGTCACGGTAGGCCGCCCAGTTTTTGGCATAAATAAAATCGGCATCCCGGTAGGCCTTCTCTTTGTCGTATTCCACAGTGGCGTTACCCACAAACTGTTCGTCCAACTCATATCCTTCGGGGTGGGTGATCACAAATTCGTAGCCGGCAGCGTTCATCCATTCGGCAAAGGAGTTGGGTACTGCCTGTGGGAGGGCACGCGGATGCGGTGCCCAGGTAAGCACTACTTTAGGGCGAGGCTTCTTTTTATACTCTTCAATGGTAATCAGGTCTGCAAAGCTCTGCAACGGATGCCTTGTCGCCGCTTCCATGCTGAATACCGGTTTTCCAGAATGTTGAATAAATTGATTTAAAATGACTTCATTGTAGTCCTCCTCTTTGTTTTTGAACTGAGCGAAAGAGCGCACCCCAATCACATCGCAGTAGGACCCCATCACAGGAATTGCCTCCAGGATATGCTCCGGCTTGTCGCCATCCATGATTACTCCTCTCTCTGTCTCCAGTTTCCAGGCTCCTTGATTGATGTCGAGTACAATCACGTTCATGCCCAGGTTAAGCCCCGCCTTCTGAGTACTCAGTCGCGTACGGAGGCTTGAGTTGAAGAAGATGAGCAGTAGGGTCTTGTTTTTTCCCAGCTCCTGATCGGCAAAAGGGTTTTCTTTTATCCATTTTGCCTTCTCCAAAGCCACTTTGAGGTTACCTATATCTTGAACAGAAGTGAATTTTTTCATTTTTCTGACTTTTTATAACCGGAGACAACCGACTTGCCACGGACAGAAAGTCTCCGCGATGGGTGATTAATTAATCGGTTAATTTCTTTAACTCTCTGATAAAAAAATCAATTTCCGATTTTGATATCGTTAGTGGGGGCAAGAGGCGCATGACATTGTTTTTTGCCCCGCCTGTAAAGATGTGGCTTTCGAACAACAACTGGTTGCGCACGGAAGCATATTCCGGCATGAATTCGATTCCCAGCATCAGTCCGCACCCGCGTATTTCCGTAATGACGCTGATGAGGCCGAGTTGATTTTTCAGGTAATCTCCCATTCGGGCGGCGTTTAGCAACAGTGACTCTTCTTTCATCACATCCAGCACGGCAATGGCCGCTGCGCAAGCCAGATGATTTCCGCCAAAGGTGGTGCCGAGCATTCCCTTTTTTGCTTCAAAATGGGGAGAAATCAGCACACCGCCAATCGGGAATCCATTGCCCATTCCCTTGGCCATTGTAATCAGATGGGGCTTAATGCCTGCTGGCTGATGAGCGAAAAAGTGGCCCGTGCGTCCGTAACCCGATTGAATTTCATCGAGAATAAGCACTGTGTTGTACTGTTTGCAGAGCGATTCCAACTGCTGCAGGAAGTTGCTTTCGGGCACATAGATACCTGCCACTCCCTGTATTCCTTCAATAATCACGGCAGCGACATCCTCTTTGCGAAGTTCATCTTCTACTGCATTTATATCGTTCAAAGGAACAAAGACCACGTCGTGTCCTTTGTTGAATAACGACTGGATGTTGGGGTTGTCGGTGACGGCTACCGCACCCGAGGTACGGCCGTGAAAAGCCTCTTTAAAAGCGATCACACGTCTTTTCCCGGTGTGAAAGGATGCCAGCTTGAGTGCGTTCTCGTTGGCTTCGGCACCTGAGTTGCACAGGAATAGCGAATAGTCGGGGTAACCGCTTTGTTCGCCCAGTTTCTGAGCAAGCTCCTGTTGCAGCGAGTTTTGTACCGAGTTGGAGTAGAAACCGATTTCCGCAACCTGATTTTGCAGTGCTTTCACGTAGGTTGGATGGGAATGGCCGATGGAGATCACGGCATGACCGCCATATAAATCGAGATATTCTATCCCCTTACTGTCCCATACGCGACAACCCTTTGCCTTTACCGGCTCAATGTTCCATAAGCTGTATACGTCAAATAGGTTCATTTTGTTTCTTACTGATTTACTGATTTATCATTTTTTTTGCATCCGGGTTATCCCATTTTCGCATCATTAAAAAGCACTTCCTTTTAGCTTCAATCCCGTCGTCTCTTCCAGACCGAACATCAGGTTCATATTCTGTACCGCCTGCCCCGATGCTCCTTTTACCAGATTGTCGGTGACGGATGTTATGTGGATGTAGCCATTGTGAAATTCAATGTGCAGCAAACATTTGTTGGTATTTACCACCTCTTTCAGGCTGATGGGCTCTTCCGAAACAAACACAAAGGGAGAAGCCGCGAAATAATCTTTATAGAAAGAAACTGTTTCTGCAGCAGTCATGCTCCCGTGCCATTTTGTGTAAATGCTGGCGAAGATGCCCCTGGTAAAATCACCCCGCATGGGGACAAAGTTAATTCGGGGAAGACTGCTGTTGCCGGCTTTAACCAGCGTGTGTCCAATCTCTTCAAGATGTTGGTGAGTGAATGGTTTGTATACGGAAATGTTGTTGTCGCGGTAACTGAAGTGAGTGGTTTCTCCGGGTCGTTTACCGGCACCTGTGGAACCGGTTATCGCGTGAACGTGTACCTCGTCTGTCAACAGGTCCTTATCCGCCAGCGGCAACAAGGCAAGCATGAT
The DNA here is from genome assembly GCA_002408485.1 of Proteiniphilum sp. UBA5283. GTDB lineage: Bacteria > Bacteroidota > Bacteroidia > Bacteroidales > Dysgonomonadaceae > Proteiniphilum. The sequence goes on from DHSP01000028.1 coordinate 30,487, forward strand.
GGTTGTCGCAAAACACCCCGGGTTGGCCACATTACCGGCACGGCGAATAAGTTCCCGGTTCAGTTCGCACAGGCCAAAGACAAATTCCCTGTTGCCATAAACCGGTTTGTTCCGGAAATCATTGCCCAGGTCGATGATCTTGCACTTTTCCGGAATCCTGTTTTCCTCCAGGAAGGCACGGGATAATCCATGTCCCAGGCATAGAAAGAGCACATCGGGATTTAGGAAAGTATCGCTGTACAGCAGATCGGTTTCTCCCAACAAGTCACGGTGTACTTCGGCGACCGGTTTGCCCACTGAGGTGGTGCTGATCACCGATTCAATATTTACATGAGGGTGACGAAGCAGGATGCGTAACAACTCACCCGCTGTATATCCTGTCCCGCCTGCTATGCTAACGTTTATCATTGTCGTGAATGGTATAGTAAATTTTCAATGGATTGGCAGTCACCTTTGTGAATCCTACCACATCCTCTCCGGAAAAAGATTTATTGGATTCGCCGTATTCTCCGAACCGTGAACTCATCAGGTCGTAATCACTGGAGCAGCCCAGTACTGCAAAGTGATAGGGTCGCAGTTCCACTTCCACCTCGCCGGTCACAAACTGTTGCGTGTCGGTAAGGAAAGTCTCTATGTTGCGCATCACCGGCTCCAGGTACTGGGCCTCGTGCATCAACTGCCCGTACCAATTGGAGAGTTGATCTTTCCAATAAAGCTGTTGCTTGGTTAGCACGTGTTTCTCCAGCAGGTGATGTGCCTTGATAAGGATCAGAGGGGCAGGCGCTTCAAAAGCAACACGCCCTTTTGTGCCGATGATGGTATCGCCCACATGGACATCACGGCCGATGCCATACTGTGATGCAATATGGTGGAGTTGATGGATCAGAGCGACAGGAGTCATTTTTTCGCCGTTCAGCAAGATCGCTTCTCCCTTTTCAAATCCGAGGGTGATGCGTTGCGTACCATGGTTCGTAACCTGTGACGGATAGGCCTCTTCCGGCAACACACCCGACGACTTGAGCGTTTCCACGCCACCCACGCTGGTACCCCAGATTCCCTGGTTGATGGAATACTTTGATTTTTCCCAGGAAAAATCGAATCCTTTTTCTTTCAGATAGTCGATCTCCTGCTGACGTGTCAGGGCCAGCTCGCGGATGGGAGCAATGATCTTTACCTGGGGGGCCAGCACTTCAAATACCAGGTCGAACCGCACCTGGTCATTACCGGCACCGGTGCTCCCGTGTGCCACAAAATCAGCTCCCGTCTTTTTTACATGATCCAAGACCGCCATTGCCTGAAAAAAGCGCTCTGAGCTTACTGAAAGTGGATAGGTGTTGTTTTTTAACACATTCCCGAAAATCAGGTAACGGATGCCCCGCGAATAATAGTCATCCACCGCATCAATGCAGGTGTGCGAGGTCGCACCCAGCGTAAGAGCACGTTCTTCAATGCGTTGAGCCTCTTCTTCTGAAAAACCTCCCGTGTTTACAATCACGGTGTGCACTTCCAGTCCTCTCTCGTTCATAAGGTAAGGCACACAGAACGACGTGTCGAGTCCGCCACTGAATGCCAGAACTACTTTTTGTTTCATTTCTTGAATAATTTGTTGTTTTTTCTTACTTTGATAACCGGCTTTACAATTTTTTTCGCGAAGGGACTTGCTTGTTGCACAGGCTGTGCTTTCGGATCATATAAAAGTCCGGTGCAAAGACACATCTTGTAATTATTGCGCTGCAGAATATCGTAATTTCTGCAACCCTGACAGCCTTTCCAAAACTCATCGTCGTTGGTTAGTTCCGAGAAGGTAACCGGTTTAAATCCCAGCTCCGTATTCATCTTCATTACAGCCAGTCCCGTAGTGATGCTGAATATTTTGGCATTGGGGTATAGTTTGCGCGATAGATCAAAGATCTTCCGTTTGATCTTCTTTGCCAGTCCCTGATTCCGGTAGTCGGGGTGCACCACCAACCCGGAATTGGCTACAAACCGCTGGTGACTGAACGTCTCTATGTACGCAAAGCCCACCAGCTTATCGCCATCGAGGGCGATCACTGCTTTTCCTGCTTCTATCTTCTCTGCTACGTATTCGGCACTGCGTTTAGCGATGCCCGTACCGCGTGCCTGTGCCGATTCGTAAATCAAATCACAGATCTCTTGTGCATAAGTGACGTAGCTGCTGTTGGCTATATGAATATCTACATTCATCCTAAAACAAAATAAAAAATTAGCGGGTTGTTGAAAAACGCCTCTTGGCGCATAATGAAAAAAGGAAAAGTACAGACGTGAGACTGCCTGCAAAGATTAAAAGCATCGTCGGACCAGGTCTGTTGCTTTGCGGAAGTGTGTATGTGAAAATAATGTTTTCATCAGACTGCAAAAATACACATTATATTTTTAAAAATGGATGATATACAAAAAAAACTTGCTATAGCGATAAAAAACATTCAAAGTGTTTTTTATTATCAGAAAAAAAGTGAAAATGTATAAAAAATTTTGTCTTTTTGCTACTTTTTTCTTTTATTTGTTATCCAAACTGCAAAAATATTCATTCTCCTTTTCGCTTTTATTAGCAGCGAATCCCCCTTTACCCCGTGCAGTTCACTTAAAAATAAGTTATATATTATGCAAATGGAAACTATAAAATACAGAAACTTTATTCTTCGTAATTACAATGATTTGCCCCAACTGAACGCATTGACCGCAGAGGAGCGGGAAGCAATCGGCGTTGTAGGTCAGGTGTTGCCGTTTAAGTCGAACAACTATGTGGTTGAGGAGCTGATCAATTGGCAAAACGTGCCGGACGATCCAATTTATACCCTTACCTTTCCCCGGAAAGAGATGCTTTCCAAAACCCATTACAGCCAGGTGAAGAAGCTGATGGATGAGAATGACGAAGAGGGATTGAAAAAGAAGATCTATGAAATCAGGATGAAGCTAAACCCCAACCCTGCAGGCCAGGAGCATAACGTGCCTGCTATAGATGGGATAAAATTGCACGGTATGCAACACAAATACCGGGAGACGGTGTTGTTTTTCCCAAGCCAGGGGCAAACGTGCCACGCCTATTGTACTTTCTGCTTCCGATGGCCCCAGTTTTCCGGTATGAATGAACTGAAGTTTGCAATGAAAGAAGCCGATTTGCTTCATCGCTATTTGCGCAAACATACCCGGGTCTCGGATGTCCTTTTTACGGGAGGCGATCCGCTCACGGCTAAGGCCAGCATCATGTCGGCATACATCGAGCCGCTTCTTACAAAAGAGTTTGCCCATATCCGCAACATTCGCATCGGGTCCAAAACGTTATCCTATTGGCCTTATCGTTTTTTGACAGACAAAGATGCCGACGATATGCTGCGTCTTTTTGAAAAGGTGAAGAAGGCCGGCAAGCATCTTGCTTTTCAGGCGCATTTCAACCATCCGGTAGAACTATCTACCGACGCGGTAAAACAGGCAATTCAAAGGATTCAGAATACCGGGGCACAGATTAGGACCCAATCCCCCTTGCTCAGGCATATCAATGACGATCCCGCTGTATGGGCCGACATGTGGAAAGAACAGGTCAGGCTCGGGCTAATCCCTTATTACATGTTCGTGGCCCGTGATACCGGCTCGAAAGCTTTTTTCGATGTCCCCCTGGAGAAAGCGTGGAATATTTTCCGGAAAGCTTACCGCAGCGTGAGCGGTGTGTGTCGCACGGTCCGCGGTCCCAGTATGAGTGCGAACCCGGGAAAGATTCAGATCCTGGGCATCACGGAGGTGCAGGGTGAAAAAGTTTTTGTTCTGCGTTTTCTTCAGTGTAGAAATCCCGACCTTGTGGATATCCCGTTCTTTGCGAAATACGACAAAAAAGCAACCTGGTTTGATGATTTGCTTCCTGCTTTCGGCGAAAAAGAGTTTTTCTTTCAAAAGGATAACCTGTTGGGGCGGAAGGAGAGAGATGTCGATTTTTTATGGGAATAAGAGTCTGATGCTTTTGTTCTTTTGATTTATCAACAAAAACGGCAACGTTTTAAATAATTAACACAGAATTAGCCGATTTATTGTTTATTTTGTCGGCTAAAGTAGCACGTTTCGAATAAGTAAAAACGATGTTACCTGAAAAATACAATATATGGGTAGAATCATTTCGTTGGCAAATCAGAAGGGAGGGGTGGGTAAAACCACCACTACGATCAATCTTGCGGCATCGTTGGCCGCTTTGGAGAAAAAGGTGCTTGTGGTGGATGCCGACCCGCAGGCAAACGCTTCATCCGGATTGGGTATCGACATTAAAAAAACCATCAATACAATTTATGAGGGCCTGATTGGGAAATGCACCCCGCAGGAGGCAGTGCACAAGACGCCTTTTGAAAATATCGACATCATCTCGTCTCACATCAACCTCGTAGGAGCCGAGCTGGAGATGGTGCAGATGGAAAACCGGGAAAAAAGGCTTCGGGATCTGCTGCATCCGTTAAAGGATACTTATGACTATATCCTCATCGATTGTTCCCCTTCACTGGGGATTATCACGGTAAATGCTCTCACGGCCGCCGACTCGGTACTTATTCCCGTACAATGTGAATATTTTGCCCTCGAAGGGTTGAGCAAGCTGTTAAATACGATCAAGATTATCAAGTCCAAGCTCAACACCCGGTTGGAGATAGAGGGCTTTGTGCTTACCATGTATGATTC
>DHSP01000028.1:35380-63031 GCA_002408485.1 Proteiniphilum sp. UBA5283
CGCAATATTACGCTCAGTGAATCGCAGAGCCACGCAAAACCTGCGTTGATGTACGATGCTGGTTCGAGGGGAGCTGTGAACCACATACAACTTGCGCAGGAACTAATCGAAAAAAATTCCTAACTTTGTCCTTTTACCGGATTGAATATGGCTAGAAAGAATGCATTGGGAAGAGGATTGGACGCATTGATTACTTTTAATGACGGCGAAACGCAGGGTTCCTCCTCCATCAGCGAAGTGGAACTTACCAGGATTAACCCAAACCCCGATCAGCCTCGACGTGTCATGAATGAAGAGGCACTACAGGAGCTGGCTGCCTCCATCAAATCCATCGGTTTGATTCAACCTGTCACACTGCGAAAATTAGACGAAGACTCCTATCAGATCATTGCCGGTGAACGGCGTTACCGAGCGTCACAAATGGCCGGACTTACCTCCATTCCTGCCTACATTAAGACAGCCGATGATGACGAGACCATGGAGATGGCGCTGATAGAGAATATTCAACGCGAGGACCTCAACTCCATAGAAATAGCGCTGGCTTACCAGTCGTTGATAGACAGCCTCTCCCTTACACAGGAGCAGCTGAGCGAAAGGGTGGGAAAGAAGCGTGCGACCATTGCCAACTACCTTCGCCTGTTAAAGCTCCCTGCTGAGGTGCAAATGGGGGTGAAAGACAAAAAAATTGACATGGGACATGCCCGTGCACTTGTAACCATGAACGATCCGGTGTCGCAATTGTTGGTTTATAACCTCATTCTTGAAGAGGGGCTTTCGGTTCGGAAAGTGGAAGCGATTGTTCGCGATTTCGCTGACGGCAAACCGCTGATAGATTCGTCTTCTGCTTCCGGTAATAAAACCAAACCGAAAAAGAAAACCAGTAAGGATATGTTGCCGGACGATTTTGATGTGCTGAAACAACATCTTTCCGCATATTTCAAAACGGATGTACAGTTCAGTTACAACAAACGCGGTAACGGAAAAATAACCATCCCGTTCGACTCACCGGAGGATCTGGAACGGATCATGGTGATGTTCGATAAAATGAAATAACAGTACCCAAAGATGAAGTTTGCCGGAATTCTCGTTTGGATATTCTTAGCATGTTGTGCGCCCAAAGTTCAGGCACAGGCCCCTTTACGGCAACAACCACGGGATTCGGCTGCTCACATTGCGACTGATTCGCTGAGGTCTCCGGAAAAAGATTCATTGATTGTGAAGGCCGACAGCAATATTGCAGCGCCCGTTGCCGTTGATCCTGTACGCAACAAGGTAGACAGTGTGATTGCTGCTACCTCCTCCGATAATTTATTTGCACCGGCATATCTGTTCAAGCCATCTCCCCGGAAAGCAGTCATTTATTCTGCGATCTTTCCGGGACTGGGACAGATATACAACCGGAAGTACTGGAAGCTGCCTGTCCTGTACGGCGGATTTGTGGGTTTTACCTATGCCATATCGTGGAACAACGGGTATTACCGCGACTATCTAGGGGCTTATCAGGATATTATGGACGACGACCCGAATTCAAACCGCTGGCACGATATGCTGCCCTATTCCTACAGACAGGATCCTGAAAGTGTAGATACTCAGTGGTTTACAGGGGTTTTGCAGCAGCGAAAAGATTATTACCGGTATTACAGGGACTTGAGTATCATTGGCACCGTAGCTTTGTATCTGGTGGCTATCGTGGATGCCTATGTAGATGCGCAATTGTTCGACTTCGATATGAGTCCCGACTTGTCAATGCGTGTGGAGCCTGCCATTTTGAGAGAAGATCGGCCGGCAATGAAAGGTAACTCCGCGTATGGAGTTCAATGGAGTTTTAGTTTTTAAATCATTATCTCATGAGAAATATTTTTTTACTCACAGTGACAGGGATATTGTTGTGCGCACCCTCGCCGGCTCAGAACAATCCTGTTTCCGCGGGAGACTCCATCAGCGACAACGCGATCGTCTATCCCGAGAGCATGACGGAGCAACTGAGCGACTTGCTAAAGGCGTGGCAGCTCGATCTTCAGGATGCCGAAATAGAGTGCAGAAGAGGACAAAATATACATTTTCATGACTCGGTATATACCCGCAGGCTCCATAGTATGCCATCGGAGATGGAGTTGTCCTTCAACGGGGTGGTGAAAAAATACATCGAGATGTATGCCGACAGGAAAAGAGACCAGGTGAGCTACATGCTTGCACTGGGAGAATATTACTTCCCCATGTTTGAGCAGGCATTGGATAAACATGGCCTGCCGCTTGAATTGAAATACTTGCCGGTAATTGAATCAGCATTGAATCCTGTGGCTGTGTCCCGTGCTGGTGCAACGGGATTGTGGCAGTTTATGCTGCGTACCGGCAAAGGATACGGCCTGGAAGTGAATAGCCTCGTAGATGAGCGGCGTGATCCCTACAAGTCGACGGAGGCTGCGGCCCGGTATCTCAAAGATTTGTATGCAATTTATGGTGATTGGAACCTGGTTATTGCTGCCTATAACTGCGGGCCGGGCAATGTGAACAAGGCGATTGCCCGAAGTGGGGGAAAGCGCGATTACTGGCAAATTTATGATCGGCTACCGCGCGAAACAAGAGGGTATGTACCCGCTTTCATTGCCGCCAACTACATCATGAGTCATTATGCTGATCACAATATCTGCCCTGCTCACCCATATAGTCCTGCTGTAGCCCTGGATACGGTGCAGGTGAATGAACGCATTCATCTGGAGCAGGTTGCCGGTGTGTTGGATATTCCCGTGAGTGACTTGAGGCGACTGAACCCTCAATTCAAGAAAGATGTGATCCCGGGCGACTTCAAGGCATACTCTCTGGTTCTTCCTTTTGAAAAGATGTATGCTTTCATTGATAAAGGTGACGAAATCTCCAATTTTCAACGACACCAGTATCTTACTCACCGAAGCAATACCGATGGTTACCTGGAGGGATATGAGACATCTTTGTCCGGAAATAGCACGAACGTTTATTATCGGGTGAAAAAGGGGGATAACCTCTCCGCCATTGCCCGCAGAAATGGCATTACGCTTAACCAGTTGAAGTCGTGGAACGGGCTGCGCTCGAACCGTATTGGCATTGGGTTACGTTTAATTGTGGGACATCGGAAAGCAGACCCTCCCATCGCGGAAAGCAAGGAACAGGTGGCACGGGTGTCAGATGGTGAAGCTTCGGGCGGTGCGGGAACAATGAACCAGTACTACAGGGTGAAAAAGGGCGATACACTGGGAGAGATTGCCCGGAAAAATGGAGTGCTGGTTTCACAGCTTCAGAGGTGGAACAAATTGAACTCTACCCGCATCGGTATCGGAGACCAACTGATTGTTGGCGTGAGAGAGGTGACGGTGCCTACGGCTACTCCCCCCGACGAGGAAGAAATTGAATACAGCCGTGCCGAAACAAGGGGTGGCGGAGGCAGCATTATATCTTCTTACCTGAAAGAGCAAATCGAAAAAACAGAAGAACGTCAAGTGACGGAAAAAATTGAAGACAGAACTGAAAAAGAGTAAACACTACATAACCAGCACTTTTTTTGCACTGACCGTTCCTTCAATGGTCCTTACCTTTACAACATAGACTCCCCCAGGCAGATGGGCTGCTGAATAGGAGACCCTGTTTATGCTCTTGTCTGTACTTTCCTGATGAATTTTCTGTCCTGAGACATAAAATATTTCCCATTGAAGCAGATCGCGGTTCGATTCAATAAGAATTCGTTTTACTTCGTGTGAGTAATATACTTTTATTTCGGGTTCTTTCAGCTCTGGTTCTACCACGATGGAACCGCCCCCAATCACGTAGGGAGCGATCAGCAAAGAGGTGTTGATGGGATTTTCCATATTCTCCGAAGATCTTACCCATCCGGTTGCGTTCTTCATCCATGCCGTGGAGATGACTCCAGAGCCTAATTTTCGGGGGGACGTATTGAAGACGGAGAAGCCGGCAGGCACTCCGTTTGCTTCGGAATACGATATATAGAACGATCCCGATACCGGGACAGGATGAGAAAACTCGATATAATTCTCGAGGTTATATCTCATGTCTCGTTGAGCCAGGGGGAAGCTTCCATTACTGTAATACCGGTAACTGTAATCGTAGGGCTGCTCGTAAAGAAGTTGTTCCGGCCCGTTCTCCCCTGAGTAGACTTTGATCCGAATATTCATGTTCAATATATTGCTGGTGGAGGGAGAAGAGACGAATACGCCCTGCAATTGCGTATAGGTTTTGGCATGAAACTCTTCCGCAAACTCGGTGTAGCCAAATGTGTTGTTTGTGGCAAACATGGCTACCGATTGGAAGTAGGTCTCAACAGGCGTTTCGTCCGTTTTGAAATTGTGGTTTTTTGTGAAAAGGTCCGAAGAGTATGGATTTAAACCATCCGTCTGCGTAGCTTGTGAGCCTTGCGGATCAAGATAATCACTGATCGGATTGGGATTTCCGAGTGAGCCCGCCACCTGCCAAAATTTTTGTAACGAAGAGTATAAGTCGGGTCCGCGTGGTGATGAACATTCCGACACGCCTCCCGTGAGTGTTCCCACAATTCGTTTTTCCCTGTCGAGAAGGGGGGAGCCCGACGACCCACCTTCTGTGGAGGCTGTTTCCCAATCTCTCACCACCCAGAAGGCATTGGGCTCCAGGTTGTATTTAGGGTCGTCGAATGAGCCGATGCCCAATGATCCTTCTTCTATGGCCACTTTCTTGATGCCACCATTAGGATGGTGCAACCCATGAAAAGGGCCAGTAGGGGACGATTCTGCATTCCATCCCAAATAATAGGGCTGATACTCTTTGGGAGGAGTCTGTTTTAATTTTAGCAGCGATATGTCGTGACGTTCGCTGATCAGCACCGAATCAGCGGAAGCCATGGTCATCTGTAATGGCCCGCGGATGTCTGTGCTACAGACTGGTGAGTTGTAATTGAAGAAGGTGACGATGCGGCCTGCCACCAGGTCGTACTTTCTATTTGCCAGGAAAGTGGCATTGTAATCGTTGTTCAGGCAGTGTGTCGCTGTAATGAGATAAGGGGTTCCATCATTGGCCGTGTTGTTGATAAGGGACCCGGTGCAATAGGTGGTTCCGTTGATGATCAGCGCCACCACGCCACTTCCTGGCTGGATATTTTCCGGGTAACAAATCAGGTTGGGATGACACGCATTGACAGGATCCCGAAGTTCCGCTGCTCGGAAGATGCCTACATAGTCGTGATTCACCTCTCCGATTTCAATCTCACCATGGAAGGAGGCGTTCAACGGTTCCTGATATTCTACAATCAGCTCTTCACCACCAATGGGCTGAAGGGGAAGAAGATTTAACTCAGTGTTGTTTTCGTGGGTAAAGGAACCCAGTGTCTCTGACTGGTTGGAGTTGTAGACAAACAGCTTTGCATTTTCGGGCAACCGGAATTTTGTAAAAAGGATATTTAACGAATAGGCTCCTTTTGAACGGATGCCCACGCGCCATACTCTCATGGCGCCTGATGTAAAGGTGATCCCCGAATTATCCGGACGGAGGTGCACAAAGAATTTGTGGGCAAACTCAAGGCTTTTAAAGTGTGATTGCTCCTGCTGGGAACGCCACAGGGCAGCTTCTTTGTCGAAAGAGGGCATCTCCACGAAAAAATCGGCTGACGGAGTAACAGCCCTAGCAACTGCTCCAGCTTGCAGAGGCAGAGGCTTGCCCCCGTGGCTTATCTGGCCGGAAATGTGGCTGAAAATGAGGCTGAATACTAAAAGGAGCGTCCACTTCAGGAGAATGTTGATTCTTTTGGGCTGGCTTGTCATGTGTAAGTGATAAATTCGGTTCCAACTGCAAATGTACGTTTTTTCAGGAAATAGGCCTACTTTTGTAGAGATAATTCGGCTGAATATGCATAATTTAAAAAGCTTTCTCGACGCAAAAGCTGATCAATATAACAGCACCCTCTTTATTAAGGAGGACCCCGTATCCATTCCTCATCTTTTTTCCGGTAAACAGGACCGGGAAATTATGGGCTTTTTCGCCGCTACCCTGGCATGGGGGCAACGAAAAACAATTATCTCCAAATGTCGTGATTTGGCGGACAGGTTGGGAAATGAGCCATTCCGCTTTGTGATGGAGCACGACGAGAATGAGTTGAAGCAACTGCTTGGTTTCAGGCACCGTACTTTTAACGACGAAGACCTGCTTTATTTTATTGACTTCTTACGCCGCCATTATCAACAGCATGAAAGTCTGGAGAGTGCCTTTCTTTGTGATGGCGTATTTACAAACGTGGAAGATTCGCTCATTCATTTTGAGCAGTACTTCTTCGATCACCCCAACGCGCCTAGGCGTACGCGTAAACATGTGGCGACCCCGATACGCAACTCTGCCTGCAAACGGTTGAACATGTTTTTGCGCTGGATGGTAAGAAGGGATGGGAAAGGAGTGGATTTTGGCTTATGGAAACAGATTCCGCAACAAGCACTTATCTGTCCCATCGATCTGCATGTGGACAGGACGGCCAGGCAGCTCGGATTGATCACTCGCAAACAGACAGACTGGAAGGCGGCGCTTGAGTTGACCCGTAATCTCCGCACAATGGATGCAGACGATCCTGTCAAGTATGATTTTGCCCTGTTTGGACTGTCAGTCGAAAGCAAATCCCAGACACACCCTTCGGGCAATGTTAGTCAGCTCCTCCGTATTCCATCAAATAGGCTTTGATGAATTCATCCAGATCACCATCCATTACGCCGGTGACGTCGGATGTCTGGTAGTTTGTGCGATGATCTTTCACGCGACGGTCGTCAAACACATAGCTGCGTATCTGAGAGCCCCACTCAATTTTCTTTTTGCCTGCTTCAATTGCAGCTTGTGCTGCACGGCGTTTCTCCAACTCGATCTCATAGAGTTGCGATTTGAGCAACCGCAGTGCATTCTCCCGATTCCCCATTTGGGATCGGCTCTCCGTGTTTTCGATCACAATTTCCTGTTCCTCGCCCGAATCCGGATCTTTGTAAAGGTAGTGCAGCCGTACACCTGTTTCAACCTTGTTCACATTTTGCCCTCCGGCCCCCGATGAGCGGAAGGTGTCCCAGCTCAGGTTGGCCGGGTTAACATCGACTTCGATGGTGTCGTCCACCAACGGTACCACAAAGACTGACGCGAAGGAGGTCATTCTTTTACCCTGGGCATTGTAAGGCGAAACGCGCACAAGTCGGTGAACCCCATTCTCGCTTTTTAGAAACCCATATGCCAGGTCACCTTCAACCTGTAACGTGGCAGTTTTAATGCCGGCATCGTCGCCATCCTGCCAGTTGGTTACCGTGGTTTTGTATTTTTTGCTTTCACACCACCGCTGGTACATGCGAAAGAGCATGGATGCCCAGTCCTGACTTTCCGTCCCGCCCGCGCCCGCGTTTACTTTCAGGACCGCTCCCAGCTTATCTTCTTCGCGTCGAAGCATGTTTTTTAGTTCCAGATCTTCAATCAGCCTGATGGCTTCTGCATAATTGAGATCTACCTCTTCCTCCGAAACGATTCCTTCCTTCAGGAAGTCGAAGGCCAGCTGCAGCTCATCAGCCGCTGCCTTCACTTCGTTGTATGCGTTGATCCAGAACTTCAGCTCACGCACGACTTGCATCTGGCTTTCTGCTGCCTTGGCATCGTTCCAGAAGTCGGGTGACTGGGTGCGGAGTTCTTCTTCTTCCAGTTGGATTATCCTTGTATCGACGTCAAAGATACCCCCTCAGCGCTTGCTCGCGCTCCAACACATTTTTCAGTTGGTCTGCAGTAATCATCTTTTGCTCATTTTGTTTTCAGGGTGCAAAAATACGCAAAAGATGTGGAATTACCATGTCAATGTTTTATAAAGTAGTTGACTCGGATTTTTCTATTCAGCTCTCGGTTAATGCAGGTAGGAAGAACTTTCAAAGAAGTCTATTTATTGTTAAAAGAGAAGCTTCGTATTGCGCTTTTGCTTACTTTTGTTCGTTTAAAAGATCCGACTGCATCATGAGACGATTTTGTAGTCCTACTTGTGGAATTAATGCTACGAATGTGTATAAAAAAATAGCAGCCATTCTTTTTACAACCATATTGCTGGCTTCTTGTGGAGCCGGTAGGAGTACTGTCTCAAGTCACAGAACCTCTTCGGTGTCCATGCAAAACAACGTTGTTGAATACGGTAGGAAATTCCTGGGAAAACCTTACCGTTATGCCGGTAGGGGGCCTAATTCATTCGACTGCTCAGGATTCACCTCTTTTGTTTTCAAGGAATTTGGATATACGTTGAATCCAAGCTCAGGTGGACAAGAACGTCAATTTCCTACTGTCCACCGAAAAGATTTGAAAAAAGGAGATTTGGTTTTTTTTGAAGGTAGTAGAAAAAATGGCAGAGTAGGGCACGTGGGAATTGTTACCGAAGCCCGTCGCGACGGAACTTTCAGATTTATACACGCCTCTACGAACTATGGGGTCATTGTGTCGTCGTCTGAAGAAGAGTATTATGCATCCCGTTATCTTCGAGGCGGCAGGGTGCTTGAAGAAGATGACTCTTCACCGGGGCAGCGAAAAAGAACGACGGTGAATGTTTCTCTTGAAAAGGGAGAGACTGTTGTCTCGCCCATAGCAGCCCAACGGAAGGGGAGGCCTTCCGAAAAATCAGACAGATCAGTTGTCCTTGTTCAAACCGACCCTCTGAAGAATCCTCCGCTAAAAAAGAACCATTCCACGCATACCCGGAATGAACAGGGTGAAAATCCCCTTTTTCGGACAAAGAATGATGTGATTCTGAGGAGAGATTCCGCCGATATCCCGGAGCCGGTAGTTGTGAATGTGGAGTAAACAAAGGCATCATTTAAAAATGTTTTCATTGTATGACGTTACTAAAAAATATAATTTTTGATTTCGGAGGAGTGCTCATCGACTGGAATCCCGTTTATCTTTATCGGAAAGTCTTTGAAACAGACGGAGAAATGAACTATTTCCTGGAGCATGTTTGTCGTTACGATTGGAACCTGTTGCAGGATGAAGGCCGTTCGTTGGCAGAAGGTACCCGCATTTTGCAGGAAAAACACCCGGAATACGCCGAGGAGATATCCATGTATTACGGGCGCTGGATAGAGATGCTTGGAAGTGCTTATGAAGAAAATAGGAAACTGATTAAACCGCTGAAGGAGAAATATCGGGTGTATGGGCTCACCAACTGGTCGGCAGAAACGCTTCCACTGGCCATGGACAAATTTGACTTTTTTCAAGATCTGGATGGTATGGTTGTTTCAGGGGAAGAGAAAATGGTGAAACCCGACAGGAGGTTGTACGAAGTTCTGCTGGACCGATATGCTCTCCGTGCCGCAGAATCGCTCTTTATTGATGACAATCTGGCAAATATTGAGGCGGCCCGGGAGTTGGGTTTCCAGACCGTTCACTACACAGGCGGTATGAATCTGGAAGCCTGGTTGCGTGAAAACAACGTTTGGTAGAAACGAATTGATAACAGTTGTTGTGTGATTTAACTCTTCTTTAACATTGCTCCTTTGTTATTCTTGCTACCTTTGCAGTCAATTCAAACTATGTGGAAAGATTTGAACTGCTTGCAACCACAGAAAAAAATGCTAAAAAGATTTACTGCATTTCCTTTCTTTGGGCCGTTGCATTCACGCGTAGGTTGAATAAAAACATACATCAACACTTGTTTTCGTTTGGTGACACACATTCGTCTCACAGCCGTTTGTGTCTGTTTTCCTGAAAACTGCTAAATTTTTGCAAAAGATGAATTATCTATTTACCTCCGAATCCGTGTCGGAAGGACATCCTGATAAAGTGGCTGATCAGATTTCCGATGCGTTGCTCGACGAGTTCCTGGCATACGACCGTAATTCCAAGGTGGCTTGTGAGACACTGGTAACCACCGGGCAGGTGGTTCTTGCCGGTGAAGTGAAATCCAACGCATATGTCGACGTGGCCGAAGTGGCCCGCGATGTGATTGCCAAAATAGGTTACACTAAAAGTGAATATCGTTTTGAAGCGCAGTCTTGCGGTGTTTTTTCCAGTATTCACGAACAATCGGACGATATAAACCGAGGGGTGGATCAGAAAGCCGATCCTATGGAGCAGGGAGCAGGCGACCAGGGAATGATGTTCGGGTATGCGACCAGCGAGACCGACAACTTCATGCCGCTATCGCTCGATCTGAGCCATGCCTTGTTGCTGGAGCTGGCAAATATCCGCAAAAACGAACCAGAGCTGATGCCCTATCTCCGTCCCGATGCAAAATCGCAGGTTACCGTTGAGTATGCACAGGATGGCACACCCCTGCGCATAGATACCATCGTGATTTCGACCCAGCACGACGAGTTTGAGAAGCCGCGACAAAACACAAGAGAGGCCACCCTTGAGGCAGATGAGAGGATGCGCTCGCGTATAGAAACAGATGTGCGCACTATCCTTATTCCACGTGTGCAGGCGCAGTATAAGCATAGAAAAGATGTGCATAAGCTTTTTGAGGGAGATATCAAATACCACGTGAACCCCACGGGCAAATTTGTCATTGGTGGCCCTCACGGCGATACGGGACTAACCGGACGCAAGATTATTGTGGATACCTATGGCGGGAAAGCGGCGCACGGTGGAGGTGCCTTTTCGGGAAAAGATCCGTCGAAAGTGGATCGCTCAGCAGCCTACGCAGCACGACACATCGCCAAGAACATGGTGGCGGCCGGAGTTGCCTCCGAGATGTTGATCCAGGTGTCGTATGCCATCGGCATTGCCGAGCCGATGAGTATTTATGTAAATACCTACGGCAAAAGCAATGTGAAGATGACGGATGCCGACATTGCCGAAAAGATCCGCCTGTTGTTCGATTTGCGGCCCAAAGCCATTGAACAGCGTTTGAAACTGCGTAATCCGATCTATTTTGAAACAGCTTCGTATGGTCACATGGGCCGTGAGCCGCGCAAGGTGAAGAAGGTGTTCAGCTCACGCTATATGCCGGAACAGGTGGTAATGGAGGTGGAGCTGTTTACCTGGGAAAAACTGGATTATGTAGAAAAAATTAAAAAAGAATTTGGCCTGTAAGAAAATAATGAAACAGACACAACGATCAGTGGTCGTCTACTGTGCATCCAGTTCGCTGATTGATGCGTGCTATTTCGATGCGGCCGAACGTCTGGGTGAGCTCCTCGCTGCCAATGGTATTCTCTGCATCAATGGTGCCGGGAAAGAGGGCCTGATGGGTGCGCTAAACGATTCCGTTCTTCGGCACGGAGGAGCGGTAAAAGGAATTATTCCCCAATTTATGGTTGATGCCGGGTGGTGTCACGACCAATTGAACGAAACAATCATTACCCAAACTATTCACGAACGGAAGGAAAGTATGGCTGAATCTGCCGATGCAGTAATCGCTCTCCCCGGCGGAGTAGGGACTTTGGAGGAGCTTGCCGAGATTATTACCTGGAAGCAGTTGGGACTTTATGACAATCCTGTCATCATCCTTAATACAAACGATTATTACCAGCCGTTGCTCTCTTTTTTCGACAAAATGATGGAGGCAAAATTCCTGAACAGGGCGAATGGTGATATGTGGCAGGTAGCATCTACTCCTGAGGAGGCTGTCGGTCTTCTTCTGGGTTTTCCCCACTGGAAAGCTTCGGGAGGATTGGAATGTACGGAAAAAGAGTTGTAAATTTGCTGTTCAAAGATAAAATACACGATATAAGTGCCCCAGTTTATTCCCGATACCCTGCGGGAGACTCCGTTTTACCTCAAAGCGGAGGAGTTGCCGCTTCAGGCTGATTCATTGGATATGAATTTTGGCCGGTATGAATTTCTTCCTACCGATTCACAGCATATTTTGTTTTCTGTAGATTCGGATACCCTTGCAAAGCTGGAATTTTTCGCTCCTGGAAATGCAGGCATGGCAATGCCATTCTCTCTTTGGGTGAACAGCATTTTTTTTCTACTTTTTGTCGCTTGTTTTGTCATTTTCTCCCTGGTATTCCGAAAGGAAGGGATGGCTTTTGTCGAAAATTTCAGGCAGATTTTCCTTGTGCGAAGGCGACAGGCCGCTGGTTTTAAGGGGCAGGTGACCACGACCGAAGCATGGGGCGAATTTTTTTTAGTACTACAAACCATGCTCATCATTGCCATTCTCTTTTTTACTTTTTTATGGGATAGGGGACTCGCCCTGCTCTCAACGAAGGGGTGTCTTCTCGCTTTTGCCGGCATGCTGCTCGTACCGGCTGTGATGACGTTGTTAAAGCTTCTGATGTACCGGACCATAGGTGCCATTTTTATGCCCCGGGAGATAAATCGTTGGATTAGCCATTATTACAGGTTGATTGAGTTGATGGGGATTCTCTTGTTTTTACCCGCCCTGTTGTACGTTTTTATGCCCGAATTACGGGATGTTATGCTTGTCCTGTTTTTGTTCGTCTTTATTATTAGCCGTCTCGCAATTGTCTTCGGACTATTAAATATTTTTGTTAAAAAAAATGTCGGTGGTTTTTATTTTTTTGTGTATCTTTGTGGGACTGAAATTGCCCCCTATTTATTGTACTATAAGGGGGTAGTATTATTTATTAGTTTGGCAGGAAATATTTTTGTATGAACGTCCGGAAAGTAAAGAAGATTCTAATTTCTCAACCCAAGCCTAGCAGCGAAAAATCACCCTATTACGATATAGCGGAAAAGTTTCATGTCGAGGTGCATTTCTATCCTTTTATTAAAGTAGATAGAGTCCCTATCAAAGAATTCCGCCAACAACGGATAAATATTCTGGATTTCACGGCCATCATTTTTACTGCAAGAACAGCCGTCGATAAGTTTTTTTCAATATGCGAAGAGATGAAGGTGGCAATACCCGAAACCATGAAGTATTTCTGTACGTCAGAGGCTGTTGCATTGTACCTGCAGAAATATATTGTATACCGGAAAAGGAAGATATTTTTCAGTCAAACCGGCAAAATCGACGGATTAAGCAACGCTTTCACCAAGCATTCGAAAGAAAAGTTCCTCTTTCCTGTTCCCGAAGAACACAACGACGAAGTAACCCTTTTTCTCGATGAAAAGAAGTTGAATTACACCAAGAGTGTGATGTACAGGACGGTGAGTAACGATTTTGAAGAGGGAGAGAAGCTTGATTACGACATGATCATTTTCTTTAGTCCGCTGGGTATCCAGTCCTTGTTTACCAATTTCCCCGATTTTAAACAAAACGATATGGCTATCGGCTGTTTCGGCACCTCCACGGCAAAGGCTGTGGAAGAGGCCGGATTGCGTCTCGACTGCGAAGCACCACAACCTGACTTCCCTTCAATGACGGCCGCCCTGGAGGCTTTTCTCAAGGAAAATCACAAAAACCATAACTAAGTTAGTCATAGCCAGAGGACCCTCTTGACTTCCGGCTGCTCAGATCTCCTCTTCCAGTTCTTTCGAGAAGTAGGGTTTGGGAGCTTTGACAGAAGGAAATACCCTGCGCACATTTGCTGCTATTTTGGCGGCAAATTCTTCAATATCCATATTGATTGCCTGTGATGTCTGGAGATAAATCTCCCTGATTGTCATCTCATCCTCGTCGGTTTCACAAAAAAGCGCATCAATAGGAATCAACTGCATAGACGCTACATTGATCTGGTCGCCGATAGAAAAGAGGAAGCCCTCATGAAGAAGCCGTTTTGTTAATTCCGGTTTCCCCCGATAACCGTGTATGATCCATGGTTGGGTGGGGTCTGTTTCTTTCCTTATCTGAATCAACTCCTCCCATGCTTTCACACAGTGAATGATGACCGGTTTGCCCAGTTTCTCGGAGAGCTCGATGTGTTTTTTAAAAACGGGTATCTGTATATCGAAAGAAGGGCCTTTGAGTTTGTCGAGACCGGTTTCTCCAATGGCAACTATACGGATGTTGGAGGCAATCTCGTTCAGGTAAGCCATCTGGGTGTCGCTGTCCTCCGAATACCAGGGGTGGATGCCGCAGGAAAATGCATGCCGATGGTAAGAATCTTTGGCTACTTCAAATTCAAGGGGGTATACATCGAAGATACACGAGTGATAAGGGTCGTCGTTATCCTCGAGAAAAATTTGGTGGGTGTGTACGTCGTAAAATTCCATACATTAATTGTCCTCTGCCTTCGGTTTGTTCTTTCTGCGCTTCGGCTTTGGCTCTGGAACAGGATCGTAACCCGATCCGCCCCAGGGATTACAGCTCAAAATGCGTTTGGCTGACAAGAAAGAACCTCTGAATGGGCCATGCCTTTTCAATGCTTCTATCGTATATTGAGAACAGGTGGGTGTGTACCGGCAGCTGGGCGGTGTGAGCGGAGAAATGGCTGCCCGGTAGAAATAGACCGGAAGAAGTAGTATCCATGTGAGCAGATGCTTTAACACTTTCACCATTTACCTTTCCCAATCTGTTCCTTTAACGCACTCAGTGCTTTTTGTACACTCTTCTCTACCGTGGAAAAGTCGCTCAACGCATCTTTCACATAAACGAAAGCGACGTCAATATGGACTTCTTTGCCAGACAGTGCCACATCGAAAAGATGTTTGTTCAACCGGTAAGCCTCCCTCGTTAGCCGTTTCATCCTGTTTCGATGTGCAGCAGACCGAAGCCTTTTTTTAGGGATGCTCACCAGTATTGATACTGGCACCGTTTGTGGATGAGTCGTTTCCAAATATACAACCCTGAAGGGATATACCATCATAGAACGTCCGTGGGTAAAGAGGTGTTCAACCCTTTTCTTCCCAGCGACACGTTCTTCTTTTGTAAAATTGAAGTATCCTCCTCCATTCATAAGATAAAAGCATTCCTCCGAAAGCAATTACGAAAGCAAAGATAATTGTTTTTAGAATCAAATGTTTCTTTTAATGAAAAAAAGTGGAACAAGAAGTTGACCAGGTCGGTTATTTGCGTCCAAAATCCGCGGGTATTTCGCCCCACAGTTTTGTTTCCCATTTAAGAATCGGGTTTTGAAAGCTGTTGTTTTGAAGCCACGCTTCCGCACGGGTAATCAGCTCGAAAAGAGGTTTGTTCCGATCCGACTGCATCAGCTTGGTGTTGCATTTCTTTTTGGCAATCCATTTGATGGCATTTACGCTGTCGGAATAGACAGGGGTGTCCTGGCCAAGTTTTTTCAAAAGTGCCAGCGCATGCACAATTGCCAGAAACTCTCCAATGTTGTTCGTCCCCTCTTCCAGTGGCCCCATGTGAAAGATCTCCCTGTTGTCCGCGACCAGTACCCCGCGGTACTCCAAAAGCCCCGGATTGCCGCTGCAGGCTGCATCTACGGCCAGGCTCTCCCTGATTATCTTACTGCTTGATGCGGAAGCAACCGCTGCCTTTGTCTTTTTCGCATTCAGATGTTTCCATGGGTTTTCGCGAAATGCCTTTTCTGCCTCTTCTTTTGTCGGGAACGACTTGAACCGTGCATTTTCGAATCCCGTCACCTGCGATTTGCATTCCTCCCACGACGTGTAAATGCCCGGCTTCACGCCCTGCCATACTACATAATATTTGTTTTTCGCCATGAGACCGCACTTTCACATTGATTCCAGGATGTAGGGTGTCATCTCCACATCCGTTGAATGATCCATCCTCTTTTCTTCAATAGATACGATGCTGTCCACTACAAATTTGGTGTAACCACGCCAGGGGATGGTGGCAAAGTATTCTTTGTAATGCAATTGCACCATTTTGCCACTTGCTACCATCAGCTTTTGGGCAATCTCCTCGTCTGTCACGGAAAAATCGAACTGGTTTGATTGTAATCCGCCCGGTTTATCGGCTCGAAAACCCGATTGGATCAGCTTGCCCTCGTAGGTTTTAAAGATAACACCTTTGTAAACAAGGTAATTTAGTTCGCCTGATTTTACGCCCGTGCCAAATACGTAGAAATAGCGTACATAGACGAAAATTCCGAGTGTAAGGATCAATATGGCGAGAAGCCATCTCAAGGCCTTCCGGCTCTTTTTCTTTCTGGGGGTCAGATCATCCATCTTCTTTGATATGTTAGAATGCAAAGATACCTATTTTTTGACTTTTTAGAGAAATAGTGGAGCAAAATGCCGGTCTAATCCCCTAATTTGCGTTATATTTGTTTTCAAATATCATTTGCAAATACGTATGAACAGACTTTTTATGTTCCTTGCACTTTTTCTTGCTGCAGGAACCCTCTCCTCCCAAAATGCCTACAAATTCTCGGTGATCAAGGAAAACCCGATTACATCGGTAAAAAATCAAGCCAGCACAGGTACTTGCTGGAGTTTTTCAGCCGCAGGTATGCTTGAATCCGAACTTATTCGCATGGGAAAAGGAGAGTTCAACCTTTCCGAAATGTATATTGTGCGCAAAAATTACGAAGATAAAGCCCGCAAATATGCCCGTCTCCACGGCAGTCTTAATTTTACTGCCGGCGGTTCCTTTGCCGATGTGATGGAGACCATCGATGATTTCGGGATCATGCCCGAGGATGCTTATCCGGGGCTCAATTACGGAGCAGATAATCACGATCATGGTGAACTCGATAAGGTGCTGAAAGGCTATATGGACGGAATTATTGGTGCACGAGCCCTTTCTCCCGTGTGGCACGAAGGCTTCTCCGGTGTGCTGGATACCTATCTTGGTGCTGTTCCCGATACTTTTATGTACGATGGAAAGCAGTATACACCGCATTCGTTTGCTGAATTTTTAGGATTAAACCAGAATGATTATATTTCGCTGACTTCTTTCACGCACCATCCCTTTTACAAGCCTTTTGCTATTGAGGTCCCTGACAACTGGCGCTGGGCCCTCTCCTACAACCTGCCTGTGGATGAGTTGATGGAAGTGATGGAACACGCCATTATGAATGGTTTTACCATTGCATGGGCTTCCGACATCAGTGAAACTGGTTTCTCGCGTGAGGGTATTGCCATCGTGCCGGACGAACAAGCGGCTGAAAATGCCGGATCAGACGAGGCCCGATGGCTGGGACTATCGAGCCGTGAACGGGATGCCAATCTCAGGATGCGGGTAGGGAGCGAAGCGCTTGCTGAAAAGCAAATTACCCAGGAAATGCGTCAGTCGGCGTTCGATAATTATTCTACTACCGACGATCACGGCATGCAAATATATGGGATCGCAAAGGACCAGCAGGGAAATAAGTTCTATATGGTGAAAAACTCATGGGGTGAAACGGGTCCTTACAAAGGTCTCTGGTACGCTTCGGATCCTTTTGTTCGCTATAAGACCCTTAGCATCGTACTGCATAAAGGAGCACTCCCCGCTGAAACAGCCCGTAAACTGGGTCTCTGACCCACCGTAAAGGCACCGAACTCCAACTATTAAGTGAACCCAATATGGAAATAACCGATCTTTATGCTATTTTTCGGAAATACCCTTCTGTGACGACCGATTCGCGCATGTGTTCCAAGGATTCCATCTTCTTTGCATTGAGGGGGGAAAGGTTTAATGGAAACTTGTTTGCCGATAAAGCGCTGGAGGCCGGATGTGCCTACGCTGTTGTGGATGAACGACCGGAGAGCGAGCCATTCAACGAGCGGATTATTCTCGTCGACAATGTGCTTGCCACCCTTCAGAAGCTAGCCAACTACCACCGGCGCAAGCTGAAGATACCCATTATTGGCATTACCGGGACAAACGGCAAAACAACGACCAAAGAGTTAATTGCCATTGCCCTTTCCCGCGAGTTTAAAGTTGCCTATACGCAGGGGAACTTTAATAATCATATCGGCGTGCCGCTCACGTTGCTGTCGATGAATAGATCGCATGAGATAGGGGTTGTTGAAATGGGCGCTAATCATCCGGGCGACATCCGGGAGTTGTGTGAAATAGCCGAACCCAATTATGGCCTTATAACCAATGTGGGAAAAGCGCACCTGGAAGGATTCGGAACTTTTGAAAACGTAATCAAAGCCAAGGGTGAGTTGTACGATTTTCTCAGGGGGCACGAAGGGAAAGTGTTTGTTAATAAAGACAATCAGACTTTGTACGAACTGTCGGAGGGAATGGACAGAATCTTGTATGGGAAGAATGACCCCTCTCTTTTTGCTTCCGGTACCATTGCCAATGCAACACCCTTTTTGGAGTTCGACTGGAACTTTTTCGACCGCTCCTACCGGGTGAAGACCAGTCTGGTGGGTGAGTTTAACTTCGACAATGCGATTGCCGCCGTGGCAGTATCCAAGTTTTTCGGAATCAATGCCGAGTTGATCAGTGCTGCCCTGGAGGAGTATGAACCGCTGAATCACCGGTCGCAGTTTAAACGTACAGAGCGAAACGACCTGATCATAGATGCGTACAATGCTAATCCAACCAGCATGAAGGCTTCGCTTGATTTTTTTGTCTCAATCCCTACCTCACTTCCAAAGATGGTGATTCTGGGCGAGATGAAGGAGTTGGGCGAGATCAGTGATGAGGAGCATCAAAGGATGGTCGATTTCATAAAAAACCAGACCTTCGACCGGGTCTATCTTGTTGGAAACGATTTCAAAGACTTGATCCCGGATAATGCGTCTTATCGTTTTTTTGAGAATGTGGATTCATTGATTGAATCGCTAAAGACAGATCCGGTAAAAGGACATTATCTATTGTTGAAAGGATCACATTCGGTACATCTCGAAAAGGCGGTTGATTATCTGTAATGCGCCGGATGTCATTTTTTTTGTGGTTCAAATTTTACCGTTATCATCACCATCTCCGAGACGGTGCCTATGCGGTATTGTGACCCTACAAGACTGATGCCGGATGTGACGTAAACATGTGTATTTCCCTTTTTCTTGTAGCCGTGAGCAACTTCAAACACCATTTGGGTGGCGATGTTGCCCGGAAATGCCTGACCATGATGGGTGTGTCCGTACAAGGCGATATCGGCGCCGGCATCAGCCTCTTCACTCAGATTATCGGGCGTATGATTCAGTACGATTACCGGTTTGGACATGTCTACCCCTTCTGTGGCCAGCAGCTTTGCGGTGGACTTCCGGTTAAGGATGACCTTGTCTTCGCGTCCCACCACATAAAAAGCGCTGTCAACGAACACGGCGGAGTCGCGCAACATGGTGATCCCCGCATCGTTCAGGAGCTGAATCTTCTCCTCCGCATCGTACCGGTATTCGTGATTGCCGGTGCAGGAGAAAACCCCCAGGGGAGCCTTCAGTCGCGATAACTCTTTGTCCATCCCTTCATCCAGGATTGGATTGATATGTGAGTCAATGATGTCACCCACAAAGAGAATCAAGTCCGGTTTCTGCTCCAGAATCAAATCCACGTATTTTCTCGTGTGATTCCGGTTAATCATCCATCCCATATGCAGGTCTCCTACTACGGCAATGCGCAACGAATCCAATTCTCCCGCCTGCTTGTGTACAGTGAGGTGTACCTGTTGTACCACCGGATGCAGAAACTTGTGATGCCCGTGGACCATCACTCCCGATACAGCCAAAATGGGTGCCAGAAAAGTGACTATTTTGTATTTTGAAGGTTGATCTTTGAAGTACCACGATCTTCGCTGGATCTTTCTCCGGATGATATAAATCAGATCAATCACCAGCCACACCCCGCCGGTATAAAGAAGAAAAAGCATCCAGCTGGTGCCTATTACACGGATTAGCTGGGTGATGGGGTCGGGAATGATCCGATAGAAAAGTAATCCGGATGAATAGACGAGCAACTCCACCCCGAAAACCGCAGAGAGGATGATGCGTGCCCACTTTTTTTCATCGAAGGTGTGCCATCCTTTCAGGAAGACCAAGATATTGAGAGTGACGTGGACGATAAAAGCGTTGATGAGTGCGCGCATGCAATGTTTTTTTTGATTGTGTATTAAAAACAGAAGAAGGACACCTTTTGTTTGACTGTAGTGAATTTCTTTCTTTTTTCCTTCGTATCATAAATTCAGAAAGAATGATACCCACAGCGGTACGGAAAAATCAATGATCATCCCATGAAACAGGGCAATTACCACGAACTCCGATCCGGAATATTTTGCAATGACCGGCAGGGTGGTATCCATGGTAGTAGCACCTCCGGCAGAAATTGGTGCCAGGGGGCCGAAATATTTTACCATCCAGGGGGCCAGAAGCAGCACGCTGAACTCCCTCGTGATGTTGGCCAGCAAGGCAATGGTTCCCAGCTCTGCTCCTCTAAACTCGGTGATCAGGATGCTGGAAAGTGAATAATAGGCAAAGCCAGCCCCCACGCTCAAACATTCGGTCAGGCCTTTCTCCGGCATGATAAGGCTCACTAGCGCTACACCGGCAAAGGTGCCAGCTGTGGTCGCAAGAGGTATCAACAGCATTCTCCATCCAAATCGCTTCAGGGCGGCAATCATGTTCTTGCCAGAGCCAATTTGCATGCCTACCAGAAAAAGAAGGGCATAGAGTACCCAGGTCGAGATGTCGCTGTTGAGCAACGCTTCCGGCATCATTCCCAAAAATGCCAGCAATATGCCTGCGGCAAAAAGGAGGAGGTAGGTAAGAGACAGTTTCATCAGCTGGAAATTAAAGAGGTGTTTTGCTCTCCTTCGTGGCTACTCCTCCGCATGTCTCCTGGTGGACGAAATCCTTCTGGGTGTTCTTTTCAGGCCGGCTCTTCCTCCCGGCAAAAAATCGCTCGAAAACCCATTTCGCACAGAGTATACTACCGAGTGTGCCTCCTGCTGTGAGGATAAATGCTTCCAGTCCGATAGATGCAAAGTTATCGATTATCTGTTCGTTGTTTCCGACAGACACACCCAAAAAAAACAGCAACAGCATAATCACCAGACTTAAGAGGATGCCCGTGTGTTTTACGAAACCGCTTTTTCGGAAAAGATAGCCGGTTAGAATGCCACTCGTAATGCAGAGAAGAATTGGAATCATGAATAATTTTTGCAACAAAATTAGAAAAAAGAATTCATGCCGCGAAACTTCGCTTTGCTTGCTATTGTCCGAAATTATTTCCGGGCTTGTATGTAATTCAAAAAAAGTCAATAATAATTTGCAATTCAAAAAAATAAAGTATATTTGTAATATCAAAATGATATCATTTTAAATTTATTGTTATGGAAACAAAGGAATTCAGTTTTAAAGGTTTTAAGGCGAACGGGTTTTTGATGATTCTTGCGTTATTTCTATTTTTAGGAGTTATTCTTTTCTCTTTCTTTCAGGGTAGCTGGGGAATCATTGCAGGTTGTATAATGGTTATGGTATGGATACTGCTGTTGATTGGATTTACCAAACTGGAACCAAATGAAGCAATCGTGATGGTTTTTTTCGGGAAATACAAGGGGGTGTTGAACGAGACTGGTTTTTTTTGGGTAAATCCGTTCATGACGAAGAAGAAATTATCCATGCGGGCCCGAAATTTGAATGTGGAGCCCATCAAGGTGAACGATAAAGTGGGAAATCCGGTGCTGATAGGGCTTGTATTGGTCTGGAAGTTGAAGGATACCTATAAGGCGATGTTTGAAATCGATGCTCAGACCATGGCGGCATCGGGTCCGGGAAATACAGGAACAGCGACCTATGTAGTCAGTAAGCAGATGAGTGCGTTCGAAAACTTTGTTGCTGTCCAGAGCGATGCCGCTCTCAGGCAGGTTGCCGGACAGTATGCTTACGACAACAACGTGGTTTCGGATCATGAAATTACGCTACGGTCGGGAGGGGAAGAGATTAATGAAAATATGCTCATTGAGTTAAATAATCGACTTGAAATGGCAGGCATCGAAATTGTGGAGGCGCGTATCAATTATCTGGCTTATGCACCCGAAATAGCTGCCGTTATGTTACGTCGCCAGCAGGCGGAAGCTATTATCTCGGCGCGCGAGAAGATTGTGGAAGGCGCTGTTACCATGGTTAAAATGGCGCTGGAAAAGATTGAAGACGAAAATATTGTGGAGCTGGACAGCGACAAGAAAGCGGCCATGGTGAGTAACCTGCTGGTGGTGCTCTGTGCCGACGAGTCGGCTCAACCTGTACTGAACACAGGGTCTTTATACCAATAATTGGGATGAATGACGGGAACTCACCTTGCCATTTCCATTATAAGTCTTATAACTGGAACATAATCCACAGGGTGTATGTTAGAAGATACAATCCCGTTGGCGAGTATGGTGGATGGGGCGTTTGTCTGTCAAGATGGCATTTTGCAGGCAGGAGAATTAAACTCTCCCGGGCCATTGCCCATACAGTAAGTGGAAGAACGGAATTACAGATCGAACTTAAAAAAAGCAAAAGAATATTGATTGGTACGTTACAGCCCGAGGAACTTAAAAAGGTGCTGGTAAGACCAGGTAAGGCAGAGTGAAAGAATTGACAATGATGAAGAAAGAGAAAACAAACCGGAATTTTGCGCTTCGATTGGATGCTAAAACGATGGATGCAATTGAAAAGTGGGCTGCCGATGAATTTCGCAGCGTAAATGGGCAGATACAATGGATACTGGATCAGGCCCTCAGAAAAAGCGGGCGCTTGAAACAGGAATAAACCCTCTCGCTGTCTTGTTAAAAATATGTAATCAAGAGATTATTCAATTAGCGAGACAAATTTATATCTACTTTTAATTTTTCAAATGCACGTATTATATTTGGAACCACAATGAAGCCAGCGACAATTCTGTTTTTATTCTTTTTATTATCAGTGAATTTGATAGCTCAGGGGGTGACTGTAAAAGGGAAATTGGTGTCGGCTGCCGATCAGGCCCCGCTCCCTTACGCAACAATTTCTGTCTCCCGGGAAACGGCTCCCGCAAGCAGCATCAAAAAGATGGCTACACGGGAAGACGGCACTTTCTCTGCTTCATTATCCCCGGGAAAATACATCTTTTCTTTTCATTTTGTGGGGATGAACGGAATGACAAAGCTTGTGGAGGTTGCTGCTTCCCAAAGTCCGCTGGATATGGGGACAGTCTCCATGACGGAGAGCGCTACCGAGTTGGACGAATTGAGTGTTGTCGCCCAAAAACCCCTGGTGAAGGTAGAGCTCGATAAGCTGACATACAGTGCCAAGGATGATCCGGAATCTTCCACCTCCAATGTGCTTGATCTCTTGCGTAAAGTGCCCCTGGTGACGGTGGATGGCGAAGATGAGATTCAACTGAGGGGATCTTCGAATTTCAAGATCTATCTGAACGGCAAACCCTCGAATATGGTTTCCGGAAACCCTTCTCAGGTGTTGAAGAGTATGCCGGCAAACAGCGTGAAGGATATTGAAGTAATCACCGATCCCGGGGCTAAATACGATGCCGAGGGAATTGGCGGCATCATCAATATTGTCACTGATAAAAGGGCCGATGATGGTTATTCCGGTTCCGTAGGGGCCAACGGTGATGATTTTGGCGGGTATGGTGGCAACATCTATCTGGCTACTAAATATGGCAAGTTTGGTTTCACCGGCAACGCTGGTTATTTTTATCAGTCTCGCCCTGAGTCGAAGTCCAACTTTGCACGCAGTGAATATTCTCCCAATCCGGGGAATACCCTCACCCTCAATGGAACCAACAAGAGCAACGGGAAAGGCCTCTTTTTAAATGGCTCCATGAGCTTTGAACCCGACACCCTGCATCTCTTCAACCTGTCGGTCTCCCGTTTTGGGGGGGATTTTAATTCGTTGAACCTGCAGGAGGCCCTTTCCGTTGGTGCCCACCCCTATAGTTACAATACGCGAAATAAAAGCGTAAGCCAGTTCGGGGGGATGAACCTGTCGGTCGATTATCAGCGTAGCTTCAAAAAGAAGGGAGAGATGTTGACTGCCTCATACCGGTTTGAGAGTAATCCCAATGACAGTGAATATGAAAGCGAATATTACAATGTCACTGATTTTTACTATCCGGATGGCTACCGGATCAAAAGTGCCAATAACGCAGGCGGAAACGAACATACCGGTCAGGTAGATTATGTGAATCCCCTGAATAGGAAGCATAGTATTGAAACAGGATTAAAGTATATTTTCAGGGATAATTCAAGTCGCGCCGACCATACTTACCTTGATCTGACAGACAATATGTGGAAGCCCGATCCGAACAGAAAAAACGATCTGGACCACTCCCAGTACATCACCTCCGGCTATGCCGGTTACAGCTATAAGGCGGGGAGAGTGGGGATGAAGCTGGGACTACGGGGGGAACATACACGGCAGGATATCCACTTTATGAGCAGCGACCTGGATACGATTGTACACACCAGCTTCTTCGACCTGGTTCCCTCCGCCACGCTCTCCTGTCAGCTGGGAATGACACAAACATTGCGGGGCGGTTACAACATGCGTATTTCCCGTCCGGGCATCTGGTACCTGAATCCCTATGTGAACGACGTGGACCCCAACAATATCAGCTACGGCAATCCTCGGCTCAATGCGGAGCAGCAGCATAACTTCAATATCAATTATGGTTCTTTCTCGCAGAAGTTGAATTTCAACCTTGCTCTCAACTACTCTTTTGCCAAAAATGCCGTGACGGCATACAGCTTCATAAGGCAGGAGTATGACGAGGCGCAGGGAGTTTACAAGTCTGTAACCCATAATACGTATGATAACATCGGGCGCAATCAGACAGTGGGGACAAATATGTATGTGAGCTGGACACCAACCCGGATGATCCGTACCTACCTCAACGGAGGGGTCAATTATACCGATATCCGGAGCACCAAAAATAGCGAATTGAAAAATAGCGGCTTCTCCGGACGTACATTTGGCGGGCTTACCTTTACCTTTCCCGGGGATTTCAGGGTGGGAGCCAATGCTGGACTCTTTCTGAGCCGTATTCAGTTGCAGACGGAACAGTCGGCATTCTATTTTTATTCTTTCAGTCTGCAAAAAAGCTTTCTGCATGAAAAACTCGACCTGGCGCTCAATATGCAAAACCTGTTTTCCAAATACAGGGCATTCACCTCCACCACCACTGGTGCCGGATTTACCCAGAAGAATGAATTCATGAATCCAATGCGAAACTTCAGGCTGAGTGTTACCTATCGTTTTGGAGACTTAAAGACTTCGATG
Source organism: Proteiniphilum sp. UBA5283 (assembly GCA_002408485.1). GTDB lineage: Bacteria > Bacteroidota > Bacteroidia > Bacteroidales > Dysgonomonadaceae > Proteiniphilum. The sequence continues at coordinate 60,308 of DHSP01000028.1, forward strand.
AAAAAGGTGCAGCGCACTATAAGCAACGAAGATGTGATGCAGGGAGAGAGCGGACAGCAGCAGGGAACCACACCTCCCACAGGAGAATGATTTTGCAGTGATTCTTTTTTCCACTATTTTTGATGAAAGCAATAGAAGTGAAGCATGAGGATTGACATTATTACTGTTTTACCGGAAATGATCGAAGGGGCGCTCAATACGAGTATCCTGAAACGCGCACAGGAGAAGGGACTCGTTGAATTTGGACTCCACAACCTACGCGATTATACGCTCGACAAACACAAACGGGTAGACGATTATCCCTTTGGGGGAGAGGCAGGGATGGTGATGCAGATTGAACCAATAGACCGGGCCATCACCTACCTGAAGTCGCAACGTGAATATGACGAGGTAATCTTTACATCGCCCGACGGCGAGCAGTTTACGCAAGCCACGGCCAACAAGCTGTCTCTCATGCAGAATGTTATTATTCTCTGCGGACATTACAAGGGAATTGATTACCGGGTGAGGGAGCATCTGATCACCCGGGAGATCTCGATCGGTGATTTTGTGCTTACCGGGGGGGAGCTGGTTGCTACCATGATTGCCGATGCCGTGGTGAGGGTAATCCCCGGTGCCATTGGTGATGAACAGTCTGCCCTCTCCGACTCGTTCCAGGACGGATTGCTGGCACCCCCTGTGTATACAAGGCCTGCCGAGTATAATGGATGGAAGGTGCCGGAGGTTCTTCTTTCGGGACACGAACGGAAGATCGCGGAATGGAGGCATAATCAATCGGTGGAACGTACCAAACGTCTCCGCCCTGACCTGATTCGATAGAATAGGCACAGGTGAATGTCTTGAATGAATTTCATATCTTTGTAAAATTTTTTGATTATGAAAGGAATTGTATTGGCGGGTGGTTCCGGCACAAGGTTATATCCCATCACCAAAGGAGTTTCCAAGCAGTTGCTCCCTATTTTTGATAAACCAATGGTTTATTACCCAATCTCGGCTTTGATGCTTGCAGGCATACGGGAGATTCTTGTTATTTCCACACCGGAGGATCTGCCCGGCTTCCAGAGGCTGCTGGGCGACGGGTCGGATTTTGGTGTGCAATTTACCTATGCGGAGCAACCCAGTCCCGATGGCCTTGCGCAGGCATTTATCATAGGGGAAGAATTTATCGGGAACGATGCTGCCTGTCTGGTGCTGGGCGACAATATTTTTTATGGTAATGGCTTTCCTTCTTTGTTAAAAAAGGCTGTGGATGATGCGGAAAATAATGAGCTGGCCACGGTTTTCGGTTATTTTGTAAACAATCCCGAAAGGTATGGTGTCGCCGAGTTCGATGAGAAAGGCCAGGTCATCAGCATCGAGGAGAAGCCTGTCGCCCCGAAGTCCAACTGGGCTGTAACCGGCTTGTACTTCTACCCCAATCGGGTGGTGGAGATCGCAAAACAGATCAAACCATCGGCACGGGGAGAGCTGGAGATAACAACGGTAAATCAGGCATTCCTGCACGAAGGGAAACTGCAAATACAGCGTTTTGGCAGAGGCTTTGCATGGCTTGATACCGGAACCCACGATTCGCTATCGGAAGCATCCACATTTATTGAAGTGCTGGAAAAACGGCAGGGGCTTAAGATATCGTGTCTGGAAGAGATCGCCTGGCACAACGGATGGATTTCTGCAGAAGACCTCAAGCGTATGGCGGAGCCGATGAAAAAAAATCAGTACGGGCAGTATCTGTTGAGGTTGGTGGAGTACGGCAGTTAAGCAGTGAGGGACAGTGTCAGGTTGGTCGCAGGTTGAAGGTATTGGAGCAAAGAGAAAAAAGAATAGAAGTATAATGGACGTAATTAAAACAGAAATAGAGGGGTTGCTTGTCATACAGCCCAAAGTCTTTGGAGATGATCGGGGTTATTTTTTTGAATCCTTTTCGATGAAGAAGTTCGAAGAGAAAGTGAGAAAAACCGTTTTCGTGCAGGACAACGAAAGCAAATCGCGATACGGAGTGTTGCGGGGGCTTCATTTTCAGAAGCCGCCCTTTGAACAGGCCAAACTGGTACGCGTGGTGCTGGGAAGGGTGCTGGATGTAGCCGTGGATATCCGGAAGAATTCTCCCACCTTTGGTCAATACGTCTCGATGGAGCTGTCCGATGAAAATAAAAAGCAGTTGTTTATCCCGCGGGGATTTGCTCATGGATTTGCCGTATTAAGCGACAAGGCAATATTTCAATATAAATGTGATAACTATTATTCTCCGGCACACGAAGGGGGTATTCTTTGGAATGATCCCCGGCTTCATATCGACTGGCTGCTTCCTGAAAATGAAATTATCTTATCGGAAAAAGACAAAAATAATCCACCCCTATGCGACACATATTAATCACCGGAGGTGCGGGCTTCATCGGCTCCCATGTTGTCCGGCTGTTTGTGAATAAATATCCTGGCGACCAGATTGTGAATCTCGACAAGCTGACCTATGCCGGCAACCTTTCCAATCTTCAGGATCTGGAAGGAAGACCCAATTACCGGTTTGTGAAGGCGGACATCTGCGACTTCAGCGAGATGCAGTCAGTGGTGGAGTCTTTTCATATTGACAGCATCATCCATCTCGCTGCCGAAAGTCACGTGGACCGATCGATTACCGACCCCTTCTCGTTTGCCAGAACAAACGTGATGGGAACGCTCAACCTGCTGCAGTCAGCCAAAGAATCCTGGAAAGGAAACTACGACGGG
>DHSP01000048.1:0-15632 GCA_002408485.1 Proteiniphilum sp. UBA5283
TCTACCATACCTGTGTCTGTGTCCCTGACCTGTTGCGATACTGTCGTTCCACTGATAACCTCTGCCCCGGTTTACGGTACCGTCACGGAAGAGCGGGAGGAAAGCCTGTTGCAGTTGTTCGCATTGCGTTTCGCTGCACATTTTTTTTAACTTAAGATAAAAATCGTTGGTGATCTTTTTTAACTCGGCGTGTCTGTTTCCCACTTGATCTGATAGATTATTCAGCCGGACCGTGTCGGGTGTCTGTTTGTTTAACTCAGCGAACATCTCGCTTTTAAGCGAGTCCATCTCAAAGATCAGTTCGTTTGCGGCATATTGAAAGGTACGGCGTGCCTCTCTGAATTGAACCATTTGTGCATCATTGAACCCGAGGTTTTGCCTGAAGAATCTTCCTGTGAGAGGACTGGACTGATCTTCATCCAGCACGATGGCCAACTCCTCTTCTCCCATCGCCTTGGCTCTGACAAGTATGGTGCCGATGGTGGTGAGATTGAGGATCACCAGCAGGGCAATGATCCACCAGAGAATTTTAGTCGTTCTGTTCATAATCTGTTAAGTTGTAATATCTCAGGTTCTCGATCTGACCATCGTTGATGTTGAGGCTCATGCCAACAGCTGTCCGCTCACTGTAGTTGTTACCGATGGATATCCCCAGAAAAGCCACCGCGGCGATACTTCCAGCGAGAATGAGGCTTTGCCATAGTGGAGCTCTTCTGCTTACTTTTTCGCTTCTCCGCTCAATTTCTGCCATCACGCGGCTGGCAAGGAACGGACCGGGTTCCGTTTCTCTTTCACGCCGGATCAGCTCGTCTACAGGATAACCTTTTTTTATCATTTCTTATTTTCTTTAATTGGTTAGACACGTCATGAACATATTTCCTACGGTGTCTGCAGTTTTTTTCTCAGATTCTCGTTGGCTCTTTGCAGCAATTGCTCCACGGCCCCTTCCGAACGGTTCATGATCGCAGCGATCTGCTTTTGCGGTAACTCTTCGTAACGGCTCAGGATAAAAGCCATCCGTTGCCTCTCTGGAAGGGCGTCGATGGCTGCCTGGATTTCTCTGTCTCTCTCTTTGCTCTCAAGCATCTCCAAGGGAGTCTTTTCTCTGCTGTCACGGTTGAAAATCGATTCGATTGATTGCAACAGTTGTCTCTTTTTGTTCTTGCGGAGTTGATTGAGCGACATGTTGAGGGCGATCCGATAAAGCCAGGTGCTGAATGCGGCATCTGCATGGAAGGTGTGGAGGGACTCATAGAGACGGATAAAAATCTCCTGTGTGAGGTCTTCCGCATCTTCTTTTATATGCAGAAATCCCATGGCCATACGAAACACCTGTTGCTGATATCGTTCCATCAGGATGCTGAAGGCGTCGAGGTTGCCTGATCTAATCTCTTCTATAAGTTGCTTGTCCGACATACAGTCTGGTGAACTCTCTTTTGGTATGTTTGACACGAATGGAACCGCATTCCTACGGTAAAGATGTTTTTTTCCGGTTAATAACCGTTCCTGACTGACAATATTTTCGTTGGCTCTTGGCGTAAGAGGATGCAGGTCTATCCCGCGATATGTGACAAGGGGGCTGCCCAGTTCCGCAACCTTGAATATTTGTTTCTGCGCTCCTGAGACCGTTTAGGATTTCTGTAGGCTTCTAATTCTCGCAAAATAGTGCGCGAAGGAACGGTAGAGGAAATGGGTCCATTTGCCGAAGGGGACGATGATCAGCGCCCACTGTGCCAGCACGGTGAGGTGAAGGATATACATCCAGATATTGTTTTCGAGTATATTCAGGTCGATGAAGAGCCTCACCAGAAAGGCTGTCAGCCCCATCAGCAGCAGCCAGATCACAAAGAGCCAGTCGGAGGGTTGCGAGAACTTGTTCAGCGATTTGTTCTGCCTGATCCTGCCCGATACGAAATGGACGGTGATGACGGAGATAAGGAAGCTCTCCACATAACCGAGCACAATGATAAAAAGGCTCCCGGTACCGAACCAGTTGAGGAAGACAGTGGTGAAGAGGAGCGACAGGTAGGCGAACACCAGCACCAGGTGTTCCAGCCAGCGGAAGTTATCTTTCTCATCGCAATCTTTTGCCTTTCTCTGGGTAAACATGTTGATGAACAGTTCAGGGAGGGCAGTGATGTAGCTCATCATGGGTGTCCTCACTTTCTGCTTTACGATGGTGAAGTGCCACATCCGAAGCAGGTTGGGGATAAAGATCACCAGGAAGACGGTGGCGATTGCCAGCATCTCGAAGCGGTGACCCGCATGGAGCAGGGTCGCTACATCAAAACCGAAAGTACGGGCAAAGAAGAGGACGCCTGCCGCTACCAGCAGCAGAGCTGCGATGGTGAAGGCGAGGGAACGGTAAAGCAGTCCCGAGAGGCCGGTCCAGTCGTATTGTGCGGTGAGCCATCGCCGCAGCGACATCATCAACTCACCCGGGTTGGCCGTCTGCGGGCATTGCGTGGTGCATTCACCGCAGTAGTAGCACTCCCATGGCTTGAGGGACTGCTTCAGCTCATCTTCAAGGCCTAGCGCGCTGAGCCGCACCATCTCGCGGGGAAAGGAGTTGTCGGGGGAGGAGAGGGAGCAGACGGCGGTGCAGTTGCCGCAGTTGTAGCATGCGTTGAAATTGACGGAACCGTATCTCTTGAGCTCTTCCGAAAAACGGGGATTGATTTTGCTTGCCATTATTTTACCAGTTTATACGAATAGTATTCGTCCATCTCATCGATCTTGCCGGTGGCCACCACTCCATATTTCACCAGGGTAAGCAGGTGGTAGGTAACCTCGTGGAGGGGCATCTGCAGCCGTTCTGCGAGCTGTGCAATGGTCAGCTCTTCCTGCTCCAGCGCGCCGGTGATGGCCCGCTTGATCCGGTTGAACTCTTTCAGCTCCTCTTTCACATGTTCCGGAACGCCCTGTTTTTCCCGTAGGTAGCGGGCTGTTTTCCCTTTTTCTGCTTTCATGTTCTTATGCCAATGCGTCAATCATACTCATTATCTCTTCACTCGAATAGTTGATCAGGTTGATAGCGTCGGGCGGACATACCGGAGCGCACATACCGCATCCCTTGCAGACCGAGTTGTTAACCATCGCCACCGTTTTGCCGCCCACCTCTTTTTGCAGGATCGCATCGAAGGGACAGGCCTCCGCACATTTCCCACACCAGCTGCATATGTCGCTGTTCACCTCCGCCACAATTGGCTCCGTCTCGAGCGTCCCCTTGCTGATCAGCGAGAAGGACTTGGTTGCTGCCGACAGGGCTGAATTGACTGACTCTGTGATGTTCTTCGGTCCCTGGCAGCTGCCGGCGATGGTAACACCGTCGATCACTGTTTCCACCGGACGCAGCTTCATGTGTACTTCGTTGAAGAAGCGGTCTCTCCCCCTGGGTAGCTTGAAGAGGGTGCCCACACTGTTGTCGGCACGTGGCACCATGCCGGTCACCAGTACCACCAGGTCTGCCTCCAGTTCCAGCTCTCTGTTGGAGGAGAGGATATCACGGAGGGTTATCGTTGCCCCCTTTCCCTCCATCACTACAGCAGGGGGTGTCTCCTCTCCCCACTGCAGGTAGAGGTCGCCCATCGCCAGCGACTCGGCATAGAGCAGCTCCTGCTTGCCATAGGTGCGGATGCCGCGGTTGAGATGGTAGTTGTTGATCTTTGCGAACTTCTTCTTCACCAGGATGGATGCATGGATAGCCGAGGTACAGCAGAAGCGGGAACAGTAGGTGTTCTCTCCATTGGTCTGGCGGCTGCCCACGCAATAGATATAGGCGATGTGGCGGATTTTTCTCCCGTTGTACACCAGCTCTTTCCCTTCGGCTCTGTCGATCAGATGACGAAACTCAGGCAACGTGATCACGTTGTCGCTCTGTGCGAAGCCGAGCTCACCCTCTTTGGGCTGGTAGGAGTCGAAGCCGGTGGCCACCACGACCGAGCCTACTGTGAACTCGGCGGTCTCCACCGGGTCGCCATCCTTTGTCGGCCGCTTACGTACTTTAAGGGTGAAGTTGCCGATGCTTCCCTTGGAGGAGATTACTTCCGTACCGGTCATGATGGTCACATTCTCCCGTCGCAGCAGGTCGTGGTAGATCCGTTCCGTGAGGGTACTGCCGCTCTCCTCCGTCATCGCCAGGGTACCCCAGGTGGCGGTGTGTCCCCCTACCCGGTGTTCTTTCTCGATCAGGAGCACCTCTGTTTGCTTGTCCGCCAGGGCAGCGGCTGCCTTCATGCCGGCGATGCCGGCACCGATTACCGCGATGGTTTTTTCGGCTTCAAAAAGGTTGGGGTAGAGTGGCTCGGCGAAGCGAGATTTGGCGATGGCTGCCTTCACCAGACGGATTGCCTTGTCTGTGGCACCCTCCTTGTCGTTGGAGTGCGCCCAGGAGGCCTGTTCCCGGATGTTGGTGTGCACGTAGGTGTACTTGTTCAGTTCTCCCCGTTCGGTCACGTTGCGGAAGGTCGTGAGGTGAAGCTTGGGGGAGCAGGAGGCGACGATCACCCCGTCGAGGTTGTGGGTGCGGATATCCTCCACCATGTCGTTCTGGTTGGCGTCGGAGCAGGCGAAGAGGGTGGTCTTCGCCAAGGCTACTCCTTTTTCGTGTTCCACGGCCTGACGCACCTTCTCCACATCAACATAATCGGATATGTTGCCGCCGCAATGGCAGATGTAGACGCCTATTCTCTCTTTCATAATCGTTTATGCTTCCTGGTGTTGTATGATGTAACTGATTGCTTCGGAGGATGCCGAGCCGGCCGAGAGAATCGAATCGGGAATGTCCATCGGGGCGGCAGCAGTGCCGGCCACGAAGACGCCGTCGATGCTGGTCCGTGCAGGGCTGCCCATCAGGTCGGTCTGGGTAACAAACCGGTGAGGGTCGAGTTTCAATGTTCCCTGTGGAAAGATCTTGCCGGCGTCGGGGTTCGACTTTACTCCTACCGAGAGCACCACCATGTCATGCTCTGCCTCTTTGACCACTCCTTCGCCGATGTCCTCATAGCGCAGAATCAGGTTGCCGTTTTCTTTTTCTTTGATGGTACCGACCTTGCCCTTCACAAAGGTGACACCCATCCCTTTAGCCTGCTGATAAAACTCCTCAAAGCCCTTGCCGAAAGAGCGGATGTTGATGTAGTAGATGGTGACGTCGGCCATGGGAAGGGCACCCATCAGCAGCTGTGCCTGCTTGATGGAGTACATGCAGCAGATCTGCGAGCAGATGGGGTTGCCCACCGAAGCGTCACGCGAGCCGGCACAGAGTATGTAGGCAATTTTGTCGGGCACCTTGCCGTCGCCCGGACGCAGGATGGTGTTGAAAGGACGGGTGGGAGCGATCTCCCGCTCCATCTGCATGGAGGTGATCACATTTTTGTACTGTCCATAGCCGTAGCGCGGAATCTCCAGCGGATCGAAGAGTTTGAAGCCGGTGGCAATCACCACCGTGCGGGCATGCAGCTCGTACTGCTCCGGCTCCATGGTGAAGTCGATGCATTGGGTGGGGCACACCTTCTCGCAGGCACCACAGAGCGTGCAGTTCTCGATGTCGATGGCTGCCGCCTTGGGGTTGGCGATGCTGAAAGGGATAAAGGCTGCCTTCCTGCCGATCAGCCCATATTGATACTCATCGCGCACGCTCACCGGGCATGCCTGCTCGCAGAGCTGGCAGGCGGTACAGTCCTCCACGTGCACATAGCGCGGTTTTTTGGTGATCTGCGCCACAAAATTGTTCTCCGACCTCTTGACGATACCAGTCACCTCGCTCTCGGTGAAGATGGTGATGTTCCTGTGGCGGGCGATCTCTGACACTTTGGGCGTGGTGATGCAGGCAGAGCAGTCGAGCGTAGGGAACACCTTGCTCAGCAGGATCATCTTCCCCCCGAGGGAACGTTGCTTTTCCACCAGCAACACCCGGTAGCCACTGTTGGCCAGGTTGAGCGCCGCCTCGCCGCCGGCGATCCCGCCCCCCACCACCAGGGCGTCGTAGCGAATGATCTTTTTCTCTTCGTTCATCGGAATTTATGCGTTGGTTGTTTTGATCAGGTATTCGTTGAAGCTGCGTATCTGCTTCACGAACGCTTCGCTGCATACGGAGCAGATGGCGGCCATGCGTAGGCGGGCGGGGTCGAGGCTCCGGGCTTTCATCCGCTCGTGGGTGTCGGCCACCAGGTTGCCTGTCTTCTCCGTGCAGCTCTCCCCGTAGACACAGTCGCTGCCGTCGGCCGCGATGAACACCCCGTCGAACCCCCGTTCGTAGGCATGCAGGATCCAGCCGGGCTTGATGCCGCTGGAACAGGGAACGGTGATGGTGTAGACCGTCGGTGGGTAGTGGAGCTTCAGCAACCCCGCCATGTCGACGGCGGGATCGGAGATTTTTTCCGTCGAAAAAACCAGTATCCTGGCACTTTTTTTCATTGTTGGGGATGGGTTATTTCTTCTTCATGTATACCTTGAAGTAGCCGTTCTCCTCCACGGTGCCAAGGTACTCGTGCCCCTGTTTCTTGCACCATTTGGGGATGTCGGACTTGGTACCCTCGTCGGCCGAGAGGATCTCCATCACGTCGTCTGCCGCGATGGTGCCGATGGCTTTTTTCGCTTCAAGGAGCGGTCCCGGGCAGGCTGTGCCCCGTGCGTCTACCGATTTTGCCACTTTTAGTGCTCTCAATTCTTCTGTAGTCATTGTTTTCATTATTTAGGATGAATGTATTGTTTTCAGCAGTAAGGGATAAGTTTTGCCTCCTGATTTTTTGGAGTCTCGAACAAAGAACTTCGAACTTACTAACTTGCCAACTTTGAAACGTTATATAAACCATTGCATGCTACTCTCGCCGGCATCTGCTACGAAAGTGGTTGCTCCGGCATAGCGCAGGTGCGGGTAGTCGATGATCTCCTCCTTTTTGAAGCCCATCAGGTTCATCGACATCTCGCAGACGGTAATCTCAATGCCTAGGGTAGCAGCTTCGCTGAACATATCGTCTAGCGACATCACGTGCTGTTTTTTCATCAGTCTTTTCATCATCGCCGGTCCCATGCCACACATGTTCATGTTGGAGAGTTTCAGCTTGTTGCGCCCTTTGGGGAGCATTATGCCGAACATCTTTGAGATGAAATCCTTGCCCTTTGGCTTCTTTTGCGGGTCGCGCAGGGCAGAGAGTGCCCAGAAGGAAAAGAAAAGCTTCACCTTTGAATCCATAGCGGCAGCAGCCAGTGAGATGATCATCGCTGCCAGGATCTTGTCCATGTCGCCCGATACGATGGCGATAGAGAGCTGATCCTTCCGGCAATCTTCCAGACGGGTTGTTTTTGCTTTGAGACTCTCCAGTTCATCCCGGAGAGCTTTCATGGAGATGTCGTTGGTATTTTCCATATTTATCCTGTATGATTTTGTAAATGAATTAAGTGCAAATTAAAGGAATAATTCATTATTATTTTATTTTAGCTCCGTGCAGTTTTTTACTTTATTTTGTGAGATATGTCACATCTTTTTCTATTTTTGTTTGGAAATTGGAAGTGTGCTATATTTCTTCGGATAATCTTTATCGTATGAACAACGAGTGTGCCGACTGTGCCTGTGTGTTGAGATCGTCTGCCAGCATGAAGGATTGCCAGCTTGCGATGCTGAGCGGGAACCATGCGGTGGTGAAATTCAGGAAGGGTGATGCCATTATTAAACAAGGTGTGTTTTCTACCAACGTGATCTTTTTACGAAAGGGAATGGCTAGAATTCATATTACGGGTCCCTCCAGGGAGCAGATCGTGAAGCTGGTGAAGGCGCCGACTTATCTTGGGCTTCCCACTACGTTCGGCGACAAAATCAATCAGTATAGTGTGACGGCAGTGCTCGATTCAGAGATCTGCTTTATTGACCTGGAGGTGTTTAAGAAACTATTGGAAGAAAACAGAGAATTCAGCAGTTATATTCTTATGGAGTTGTGCAAGAGTGAACTGGAAGCCTACCGGCGTTGTGCCAGCCGCACCCAGAAGCAGATAAAGGGAAATCTCGCAGATGTGCTGCTCGAATTTTCAGAGAACCTTTTTGAGGCAGAACAGTTTACTCTTCCACTCTCCCAGTCGGAGATCGGAAACTGGGTGGATGCTGGGAGGGAGAGCATCAACCGCGCGCTCTCCGAGTTTATCCAGGACGGAATCATTCAGATGGAAGGGAGACAAGTGAGAATCATTGATAAAAAAATGCTGAAAATGATCAGCCAGAACGGTTAAAACCGGAGGAATATTTCTGGGCAATACGGGTGAAATTACCTTTCTGTCGACAAGATAAGATTGATGTGTTAAGCGTAGATGGCTGTACATTGTTTGATATACAAATGTTTATCCTATCCTTTCAGTCTTCTCCAGTTCTTCCCTGTCGAGGATAGTGATCCCTTTCCCTTCGAGCGCAATGATACCGTCGCGCTCAAACTCTTTCAACAGTTTGATGGCGCTCTCGGTGGCTACGGAGGCAAAATTGGCCAAATCCTGCCGCGAGAGATGGACAAAGATATCCTGGCCCAAGAAGTCATCCCCGCTGAGATAGAGCAGCGCGGAAGCGAGCTTCCCCCGCATCTGTTTTGAGGTCATGTTTCCTATCACGGTGAGCAGTTGCCGTTCGTTCCGGTAATTGCGTGAAGTGATGCGCATGGCAAACTCCGCATTTTGCAACAACAGCAACCTCATTTTCTCTTTGTCTATCATGCACACCTGGGTGTCGGTAAGTGCTACTGCCGAGGTGGGGTGTACTGCCTCTCCAAAGAGGGAGGAGAAGGCGAGGAAGTCGCCTGTTTTAGCCAGCTGCAGGTTGAGTTGCTTGTCCCTTCCCGTCTGCAGGTACACTTTTACCAGTCCGTCCATGACCAGCAATACATGTGTGGAGAAGGCTCCCTGTTTGAAGAGGATCTCACCTGCCAGATAGGTAAGCTCTGTTTTGCCTGAACTGATCAGCTTCAGCTCTTCCGGCTTCAGGTCGCGGAAACAGGCCACCATCTTTTCGCAATTGTCCATTTTGTTATTCATTCAATGTACCATACGTTGCTTTACTTTGTGACAAAGATACCATCTTTTCCGAAAACTGATTTTCATTAGCTAAATAACTGTTGCATTTCACCCTGAGTCATGGAATCTGTCAGCCTTATTTTATCGTTCTCTTCGTTTGCATGCTCTACCTTTGTATCCATATATAAATCAATTTAAACAATAAAAAAATGAAGTACTTAAGAACCAATATTCAGGAAATTGAAACTGCAGCAGAGTTGCAGAAGATCATCAGCGAGAACGAAAATGTGATGGTGTGTTGTGGACGCATGGGGCCGATGTGTATCCCGGTGTATGAGATTATGGAAGAGCTGGAGGAAGAACGTCCCGAAGTGAAGTTTTACTCCATGGCATTCGACAGCCCGGAATCGGGTGTTATCCGGAATGCACCTGAATGTCGCGGTTTCATGGGATTACCGTTCACCATGTACTATAAGAATGGAAAGGTAGCGAAAGCGACGACCAGCATTCAAAGTATGTCGCAGGTGAAGGAGAATCTTGATCAGTATCTTGCCTGATAGGGAGAATTTAGGTAAAATAGTGTGGGAAATACTGCATGTGAGGAGTTTTTTACGCATTTTTGAAGGAATATCATTCGTCTCAAGGAGATAGGTCGTGAATGCGATTTGAGATATAAAGCTAAGCAGAAAAGATGGAGAAGATATATGATGTAATGATCCTGGGTGCCGGTGCTGCCGGCCTCTCTGCGGGAATTTACGCTTCCCGAGGAAAACTCGATACACTGATTTTGAGTGAAGGGGTGACCGGTGGACAGATTGTCCTGACAAACGAGATTGCCAACTATCCCGGTGTGGAGACAATTAAAGGATATGAGTTGGCCAACATTATGAAACGGCAGGCAAAAAGCTTTGGCTGTACACTCAAGACTAATGTCAAAATTGTGAACTACCGTTTGGTTGAAGAGATCAAGGAGGTGGAACTTGAAGACGGAAGAATATTCCGTGGCAGAGCAGTCATCCTAGCCCCCGGTGGTAAACCCCGTTCACTCAATATCCCGGGAGAGAAAGAATTTGAAGGGAGAGGTATCTCTTACTGTGCCACCTGTGATGCCGACTTCTTCCGGAACAAAAGGCTGGTTGTGGTCGGCGGTGGAAATTCGGCCCTGGAAGAGGCCGTGACTCTTGCGCATTTTGCATCGCATGTTACCATCGTGCATCAGTTTGATCATTTTCAGGCATTTGCACATGCAGTGGAAGAGGCGGAACGTAATCCCAAAATAAGTTTTATCATGGAATCGGAGTTGCGTGCCTATATGGGAAACGGTATTTTACAAAAGGTGCAGGTTGAGCATCTGAAAACAGGCACGTTGACCGATCTGGAGACCGACGGCGTTTTTGTCTTTATCGGCTATATACCCAATACGGAAGCTTTTGAGGAGCTCGTGAAGATGAATGAAAAGGGCGAAATCATGGTCGATGAAACGATGAAAACAGACCTGCCCGGTGTTTTTGCAGCGGGCGACTGTGTGGCAAAGCGTTATCGTCAGGTTACTACTGCTGTGAGCGACGGCACAATCGCGGCGCTCAGCGCCACCGAATATATCCGGAACAAACCCTTTTTATCTTAGATATATTTGGTTGATATTCGAGTTATATTCGAAGCTAATCGAATAAGTTACGGTGAAGATAGGGTAGGTTGACATTCTCGTGATATACTCCTGGCGATTCCGTCGATAAGTACCCACTTATTTTAATTTATGTCCAAGCCGACCGATAAAGCGAAATAAGGCTTATTCTCATAAATCCATATTTTCCGGTCGCTGCTTAGTAAGTTATCAAATCCCAGCGCAATTCCGAGTGTAAAATTATTTACTTCAATGACGCCGGCAATGCCCTTTTGTAAAACAACCCCGTCGTATTCTTCATCCGTTTGATGCGCTGTTGTTGTAGGAGACATGAAGGTACTCCCTAAACCTATAAAACCACCATAAGAAAATTTGTAGTTGTTTAAAACACGTCTAGATAAATTGTTTGTTATCCGGTTATAACTCAAATTGTATTTATCGAAGCTGTATCCAACAAAAATAGCCCCGTTGAAATCAGAATTCAGTTGTAAAGGTACGTTTTCTACAGAAGGCCTTAGTTTTAGAGGCAAAACCATTAGTTCGAGGTTTATACCGTTTTTATACAAATTTAAAGGAGCGGGAAGAGTATTGTTTTTTACAATTCGCGGATAAACTTTTTTTTGCATACTATCCGGTAAAAGAGGATCATTACTATCTATTATTGGGTATGCATTAAGTTCTCCGTTTTCAGTGAGTAAGTAAAGTTCCTTAATCTCATTCTTCTCTTTAATCCGGTAGCGTCTGCCATCCAATTCACCACAAGGTGAATTTTTTAGGGAACCACAAGAAATAAGCAGACAACAGAAAAATGGCATTGAAAGGGGAATTAAAGTGCTTTTTTTCTTTTTCATGGTGAAATATATTTTGTTGAAAATGAGTGTTGATTACCTTAGGGACTCACTTGAGAGGAAGTGAGTCCCTAAGGTTAAGTGATCTTCTACTGTGGTTCAAATACAAATGTCATTTTATTGTTTGCAAGGAAAATAGATTTGGCGAATTGATGTACGTTATGTGTATTAATTTTATCCAACAAAGAGAGTTCTTCCAGATCGAGATAAGGCTCCTCTTTTAATGCATTAGAAATGATGCCATTCCATGAAATATTCTCTTTTCTGTCTTGAAATCTTTTTTCCAAATATAATTTTATTTCACTGATTTCATTCTCCGTAGGCCCCTGAGTAACTAAATTTTGAATGTCTCCCTGAACCACGCTCAATAAGTCGTCAACTAAAGCGGGATCGGTATCGAAATTGATTTCCATGATTGCAGTAGGGGTTGGATAACGGCTCAGTTCGCTTTTTACACCCACGTGATAAGTACCTCCTTTATCTTCACGAATTGATTTTAAGTATCGGTTACTTAATATATAAGCAGTGAATTTTGCCAATAGGTTATTCATCGCGGTATAATCGGATTTATTGTGATAAATTCTTGTCACCGATGCTTTCGAACTTAATAAATCTGGGGCTTTGTATCGGAGGCTGACTTCTCCGGTTCTTAAGACAGGTTCTTTAAATTTCAGATCAGGTACTTTGGCTTTGCCGGAAATTGATGCCATGTATTTCTCAATGAGCGGTTTGGCGTCTTTAGATCGCATAGGTCCTGAAAAAATAAAAGTAAAGCCTTGTGGGTTATAAAAATGAGATTGATACAGGGCGTTCAATTTTGATGGTGTCAATGACTGAACATAAGGTTCTTTGTAATCTGTTCGCAATGGATTATTACTATATGTGAGTTTATTTACGGAATCTTTGTAAAATGTCTGGGCATTTTTATTCTCGATGCTCTTTAGCATTCTTCTCTTAAAGTTCTCGACTTCTTTTTGGTTTGCCGATACATCCGTGAAATATTTGTGCAACAAATTGAAAAATTTTTCACTGCTTTCAGGGTCGAAAGAGCCTGAAAATCCTTCATTTCGTTCGGTGATGTAGGGCGAAAGGCTGAGCTTATTTTTTAAACTCCACTCTGCTCGTTCGTGCTGATTCAGGTTGTTTATGGCAATGTCTCGTAAAAAAGAGTTCAGTACCTTTTGGTCTTCAATATTTTCAGGGTAGGCATATCCGCCTTTACGAAAAGCAAACATACTTACATTCTCTTTTTTACCAAATTCTTCTTTCCACACCACTTTAACCCCATTTTGTAAAGTCCATTCGGTAGTTGAATCCAAAGGCATTTCGTATTTTATTCCATAATCTTTGGAAGTAACGTTTCTCGATTTAATGATTCGGCCTGGAGCTTTAATGTCGGAGAACTGAATTTCTTTCTTTTCTGCAATAATAAACTGCTCTTGTTCAGTATTTTGAACTTCTTCCATCATGGCTAATACCTGAGATTCTGTTGGCAATGTCTGTTTTATTTTTTCAGGAGTTGCAAAAACCACTACCCTATTCTCTGAACTCAGGAATTTGTTTATGGCTGAGTTTATGTCTGTAAGCGCAATTTTCCCGAGTATATTTTTTTGTGAAACATTTTTTTGTTCCAGGGTCACCAACGGCGTGTTTCTGGTATAGTTTTCTATGGCATCGTTCACATAGTCAACATTTTTTCGTTCCTTTATTTTCTGATACTCTTTCTCTAAATTGGCAGCGACAATTTTTTTCACGTGGTTTAATTCTTCCTGCTCAAAACCGTATTGCCTGGTTCTTTCTATTTCTGTTACGATTCCCTGAAGCGCATCGAATGTTTTTTCATCCTCCACGGGAATTGCCGTAGCGGTAAACATCCTGCTTGCATAGCTGATACTTCCGAATACAGGGATTACCATCCTGAAAGGAGCTTCGGGACTTAAAGATGTAACCCTGAACCTGTTTTTCATGAGTTCAATGAAAATGTCTTCAATCAACTTTTCGTAAAAATACCGTTCTGTTTGTTTCTCGTTGTCACTCAACATTGGAATTTTCACCGACAATCTTGCAGAAACGGCAGAGGTTTCAGGGTCTGTAAAGTATCCGATGATGGGTTCCTTATTATCGGGGATGCTGTAATATTGCTTCACGGCCGCGTTTTCTACCGCAGGTATCGATGAAAAGGTTTTAATAATGCGTTGTTCCATCTCTTTTTTATCAATGTCTCCCACAACAATTACGGCCTGCAAGTCGGGCCTGTACCATTTGTGATAATAATCTATGAGCGTTTGAGGTTCAAAATTGTCAATCACACTGACCAAGCCGATGACATCTCTCTCGGCAAATCGGGAACCTGTCTGTTGAAATCGCGATATCGCTTTCATCATTCGGGTTAAGGCAATGTCTCCCCGGCGCCACTCCTCCCTGATTACCCCTCGTTCTTTTTCAATCTCTTCCGCTTCACATGAAATATAGTGTGACCAATCGTGCAAGGCAAGCAGTGTTGAGTCGATCACTGTGTTGCTGGTCACGGGAACTTGAGAAATATTGTAAACGGTTCTGTCCATTGAAGTGTAAGCGTTGATGTTTGCTCCAAATTTCACGCCGATGCTTCCAAAATAATTTAAAAGAGCCTTGTCGGGGAAGTTCTTGGTCCCGTTAAAAGCCATGTGTTCAAGAAAGTGAGCAAGCCCCCTCTGGTCATCCTCTTCCTGAAGTGAGCCGACATTGTGTACAATGAAAAATTCAGCCCGCCCTTTTGGATTGCTTGCTTCTCTTATGTAATAGGTTAAACCATTGGGTAGTTTCCCAATTACAAACTCCTCATCTATGGGAAGTTGTGCTGAAACATCAAAACTTTGAGATAAGGTTGACGAGATTCCTGTGAAAATGACCAGGAGGAACAAAATAATCTTTTTATTAATTGTAATCATAATATCATGTTTAATGAATAAATAATTCAAGTTTTTTTGTGTTATAAATGTGCACCATTAATTATTTCAATAATTTTTTCATTGCCAATAATTACCATTCCATGCCTGTCATCAGAGATGCCTTTTTGCAGTTTATAAGTATAAATGGGTATAACACCTTTCATCACGGTGGGTAAATAGAGAAATTGAATTTGGGTTTCTTCTTTTTGTAATGCTACTCCAGCTTCCATGATATGCGTTGAAATAATAAAAGAACTGAAGATCTTCTTTGAAAACGCTTTGGTAATATGAACGGTTGCATCATATGCATCTTTCACGTTTGTTCCTTTGAATAACTCATCAAACAGGATAAGTAAATAACGATTTGAAATCACAGCTTCTGCAATATTCTTTACTCTCAGTACCTCTGCATAAAAATGACTATATCCTAAATGCAAATTATCAGGTACATTGATAGAAGTAAATATGCCATCTTTCACGGAGAACTCAAATTTTTTTGCGGGTATTGGAAATCCCATATGAGCAAGGTACACGGCAACACCAATTGCTTTCATCAAGGTTGATTTTCCGGCCATATTTGCTCCTGTAAGAAAAACCACATTCTTTTCATCAGAAAATTCAATATCATTCCCTACTGCGTCATTCACACAAGGATGAAATAACTCTTCAAAAGAAAGGAAATTCCTCTCTTTGCTATAAGCTTTTGCATAACTGAATCCTTCTTTTTCGGCAACTTTTGCTACAGCAATATTTACGTCAATTTCATAGATGATATGAAGTAATTCTGCTAATTCATTTTTTAATGCATAACGTAATACATAATCATATTTGGCAAATTGAATAAAAGTGATCTTGTCATCTGTTTCTGACTTTTTTATCCACTGTAATTGTTTGTTATTTAGAATTGTTTTCAGTGTCTCACATTGTAAGGCAAAAGGATTCTGAACCAGGCCGTTGTCAAACGTTTCACCAAAGGTCGTCAAACTGCGGAATACCTTTGTTGTTGCAATCATACCTTCTTTAAGGATTTGATACTCTTTGTCAAGCCCGATTTTACGCAAGAACTGTACCCGTGTCGCATGTAGAAACGCATTCAATGGGTTGGAATAATTCGTTTGCGTTAAATAAGCCTCGGCTAGGACAAAATCTTCCTTTTTTATTGGAAATTGATAATCCCCGTTTTGAAAAAAACAAAATAACTGACTACGTTTATTTATGCTTTCATGATCATTTAATAAATTA
>DHSP01000048.1:15766-81183 GCA_002408485.1 Proteiniphilum sp. UBA5283
TAAATTATGAAAATATTTATTTAAAAGTTTCTCCCCTCCAGCCGTTATTACCACATTGAATAACGAGTAAATGGAGTTCACGGCATACTTTCCTAGAATATTTAGGTCATCAAGTGTTTGCTTATCTATTAAAAAACTCATAAGTAAGCTGTTTTTCTTCATTTAGAATCTCTAATATTTTCTCATTGCGTATGATGACCATTCCGTGACGATCATTTGTGATGCCCTCTTCTAATGTATATGTATAGGCAGGTATTTCTCCTTCCATTTTGGTCGGAAGATATAAAAATTTAATATTGTCATTTTTTTTCATTAACGTTTCACCGGCTTCAATGATATGGGTTGATATGATAAATGTACTCTGCTCTCTTTTTGCAAATGCCTCTAAAATAGCTACTGTAGCATCATAGGCGTCTTTCACATTGGTTCCCCGGAATAATTCATCAAAAATTATTAGAAATTTCTTCTCTTTTGCTACTTCATATGCTATTTTTTTTACACGCAAAACTTCCGCGTAAAAATGACTATATCCCACATTCATATTGTCAGGAAGATTAATTGTCGTAAATAAACCATCCTGAACGCAAAATTCCATAGCGGTTGCAGGTACAGGAAAACCAACATGAGCTAAGAACACCGCGATACCAATAGATTTCATTAATGTTGATTTGCCTGCCATATTCGCACCTGTAAGAAAGATCATATTTGAGTTTTTTCCTATACTGACATCATTTTTGACAGGATCCTTTATATTCAAATGATACAAATCTTTTATTTCTATTTTCTTATCTACATTGTTGGTGGCTTTAGCATAGGTAAGTCCATATGTTGTAGATATATTTCCTACTGAAATAAATACATCAAGCCGGAAAATTAATTCCAACAATATTCTCATCTCTCTATTTTTTTCAAAACGCAATATCCTATCGTATTTTGCTGTTTCCGGGTATCTGAGATGTTTCTTGTTTTTTTCCTTTTGTGTCCAATCTAAATTGTTTATTTTGAAAATAAACTCGAACTTCTCCACATCTTCTTCATAAGATTTGAAAGAGGCTGTTTTTTTTATCTGATGAATAAAGTCTTTGGCGCTGTTGATGATTTCTATCATCGCGATTACCCCTTTATGAAGCAGTTCATATTCATTTTCTACCCCGATTGCACTTCTAAATTTTCTCTTCAACGTGTCCTCTTCATTAGAAAGCTTTGAGCGTACATCTGTGTTTTGTAAATATTTATCTACAATATCGAACAACTGTCCGTTAAAAGGGAAAGTGATCTTATTTTTTTGAAAAAAACGGATTGTGTCTGTCCTGTTATTTATTTCATCCTTGTCTGCTAAAGGGTATCGAAACATCTTTTCCAACAACAAAGCCCCTCCCTTGGTATAAGTTGAACAGAAAAAATTGTAGATTGAAATACCCCCCTGTTTGCCAAATATATTTAGGTCGTCAAGCGTTTGTTTATCAATTGTAAAGTCCATAATATAATACGATATAATAAGACGTGTGCTGAATAGAAAATCTTGCACAAATATCCGTTTCAGATACCTATTGATTCAAATTTGTGAAACGAGCATCTTCCTCTATCTGCCCCTTCTTCTTATCATAATTATCAAACCAACTATAAGCAATAGAACAGGATAAGCCCATTTTAATATAGGACTTGAAACTTGCCAACCCGATTGAGTGAGTTTAAATTTGTTATCTGTTGTATCCGGGCGTCTTACGTCGATAGGTACTTCGTTATTTGATAACCAAAAAAATGAAGCATTTATAAAATGGTAGTTTGAGGCTGCTATTTTGTTACGTGATGTTCCTAATTCTTTGTTGCTTATCCAGTCTGCATCACCAGTGATAATTATTCGTTGTTCCTTATTATTAATATTACGTGAAAGGGCAGCTGCCAATATATTTTTACCTAATATTTCCCCCGCCTGAGGATTTAAATTTACGATATCATCTGCAAAGTTTGTTGTTTCTACTTCAATCCACGAACTATCACATTCAAACAATGGCAATACCTTAAATTTATTTATTGAATCAATCATTAAAGAAGAAAATGTGGGAGAAGCAAGTACATATTCTCGCTTTTTCATATTCCCAAGATGATATGACCATTCAACTGCTTCAGGAGTGGGGCTTTCAATCATTAACTCTGGTGAAATTGTAACTGCCGGGATTGTGTCTATTTTGCTCTTTGAACTAGAGTAGGAAGCTTTCGTTTCCGGTTCAATAATTCTGCCTTGTTTCACTAAAACACCGGGGGAAAATGTGACTCCAAGTTTCTTTGTAATGGGATTTAAAAAATCTTCACGTCCGGGTTCCCCGAGAATCATCATATTTCCTCCTCTCTCGATATATTTATCCAGATTTACCATTTCCAATTCGCTTAACGCTCCCTTTGGTTCGGCAATGACAAGCATATTTATGTTTTGAGGTATTTCATCAGTCAAGGAAATATTTTCAAAATCAAATCCCTGATTTATAAGAGAGTATCGAAAGGTTTTTTCCTGGGTAAATATTTTATAGCCTCTGTCGCTACCATCATGACAACTTCTCTCATCGTGGCCTGATAAAAAACCAACTATTGGAAGTTCTTTCATTACCAATCGTTTAAGTGCTGCAGTGATTTCTCGTTCAGAGGGTGTTCTTTCGATATCGTCGAATACTCTTAGAAATGATTTTTCTCCACTTTCCCGCTCAATTAAAGTGACAAACCGGTAGTTTTCAGGTCCCAGGTCCACCTGTTTTGCTATTTCTTCAGGGGAGGAGATTTTAAATTTCCAATTGTTGAGTTTTCGTAATGTGTCAATTCTTTCTTTATCTCCTAATTTGGGATAACGGACATCCAAATGTGGATAATCGGTTTTATGGTAATAATATTCGTAATTAAGTTTTGTTTCCGGTTTAAATCTCGTGTACTTTTCGTACCTCTCCATATCTCTTTTTATACTACGTGGCAGTCCGGCCCAATAATTTCGGATGTCGTCCAACAAATTGACGTAAGTCGTTATTTTAAGTCCCCCTTCTAACTGGTTTATTACCTCCTGGCTACTTTTGGTAAGTGTGTTTTGTTTTGTACGGGTCACATCGTAAAATCTCATAAATTTTGGCTGGGAACTAAAATAACCAATCGTAAAGACCAACAATAATATTCCCAATATTTTTCCAGTCATAACATACGATTTTTCTTTTTCTCTTTTACTCATTTGACCCAGCACCGTAAGGCTGATGAATAATATGATAATTGTAAAGAAGTAGATTACATCTTCACTGCAAATAAGGCCCGAAATAAATTTATCACTTCTTCCAGGTAAAGCAAGCCAATAGGTTATATCTCTAATAAATGCTACATCCTGCCCAAAGGTTCTTACATAATTCAATAATGCCAATATTGCCATCGTACCAATGGCAGCTACCACCTGATAGGATGTGAGACTCGATACAAAGAGACCTACTGCTGAATAGGCACAAATTAAAAGAAATATTCCTAATAGACCGGATAAAATTACAGTGATATCCACATTTTCTATGACCGATATTGAAAAGAGCGCATACACTGAAAGAATAACGATAATAGAGAAGCAGCAAACAATCAATGCAAAGTATTTGCCCAGTACAATTTGTAAATTACTGATGGGCGATGAATACAAAAGCTTTACAGAACCCGAGCTATACTCTCTACTCATCACACCCATTGTGAGCAGTGGAATGTAGAGATAAAGAAAATTTTGGACAAGAGAGAAAAAACCATGCCTGCCAAAGAAATTGCGTAAAGTTAAATTTGACAGATCGTAACCAAGAAGCTGGGTTCTCATAAATCGGTCAATAATCCCGGAATACAGCAGCCCTGCCTGAACGGCAAGGACAACAAGTATAAACCAGACTACCGGAGAGTAAAAGAAGTACTTAAGTTCAGCTTTACATATTTTGATAATTGTTCTCATTGTATCTTTTATTTTATTGGTAAACTACTTTCTTGACAATTCTGTAAACACTGAATCCATAGATGTTTTTTCCCGGCGTATTTCACGAAGATGCCAACTGTTTTTTACACTCTCATTGACAATATTGTCAATTACTTCATCGGCATCGTCAAAGTGTACCACAAAGGATTTATTATCTTTATATTCAATTTGTCTTACAGAAGAGACCTTCTGTAATTCTTCCAATGAAGGAGGATTTGCAAAAGAAATTAATAAACTGTTGGGCACAATATAATTATCAAATTCTTCCATTGTCCCTGAAAAAACTTGTTGTCCTTCATTGATCATCCATATATGATCACAAATTGCCTGTACTTCCTGTAGAATATGAGTAGATAGTAATACGGTGTTTTCTTCTGCAATTTCTTTTATCAGTTTTCTGATTTCCAAAATTTGATTGGGGTCTAAGCCATTGGTGGGTTCATCCAACACTACAAAAGAGGGATTATGTATGATCGCTTGTGCAATGCCTATTCTTTGCTGATAACCACCAGAAAGATTACGAACCAATCTTTTTCTAAAATGTGAAATGCCACACTTGTCCATTGTTGAACTGACTGTTTTTGAAATGTTTTTTTTAGGTTGCAACCGCAAGTAAGCTGTATAAGTAAGATATTCCTCTACAGTGAGATCAGGGTAAAGGGGCACCTGCTGTGGTAAAAAGCCGATATTCTTTTTAGCACCCACCGGATTTTGTGTCGTACTCAGCCCTTTAATGAAAACCTCACCCTGCGTTTGCTTTAATACGCCACACATAATGTTCATAATAGTTGATTTCCCAGACCCGTTTACGCCCAATAAACCGTAAACACCTGTTTTATTTATTTCAAAATCGATATCTCGTATCGCCCACTGAATCGCATAACGATGGGAAAGATTTTCCACTTTAACAATTGGAGTCTCCATGTGTATGTCTTAAAAAAATGATAATTCTTTGTCTTTAATTCAATGATGTTTTAGTGGGGTCAACGTATTTCATCCAACAGATATTGTACATTGGCGCATTTGTCCATATACCAAAGTACATATCTGATGTCCACGCAAACGCATTTCGACATGTCGTCCTCGAAATAATAATTGGATGCAAGCGACTCTTTATTCCCGTCGAAAGCTAAGCCTATTAATTCTCCTTTTCCATTTAATACTGGACTTCCGGAGTTTCCCCCAGTAATGTCGTTGTCGGTCAGGAAGTTGACGTATAATTTTCCTCTCTCACCATATTTACCCCAATCTTTTGCTTTTATTAAGTTCAAAGCCTTTTCATTAAAAGCAAAATCATAATCGTTGGGGTTGTATTTATCCAAGATACCCTGGGATGTAGATTGCGCCGAGTAATAAATTCCATCGGAAGGGCGAATGGGGCCTATTTTGCCGTAGGTAAGTCTCATTGTTGAGTTTGCATCGGGATATTGTAAATCTCCGGCTTGTTTTCTCTTTTCGTATAACAACTTTCCATATTTGGAGTCAAGCTCATATAATTGGCCGGTTTCTTTCAACATGGGTTCCTGGTCCTTTCTGAAAGACATTATTTGTATATCTGTTGCCAGTTTGGCTGCCGGATCATTTAAAAATTGTTCGGTATTTGCCCCGTTTTTTACGGCTTCTTTAAATTTCTCTGGATGGAGCATGATTGAATTATCGAACATCTCCTTCGTCATAGAATAATAGTCTTGACCATGCTTTTCTTTTAAACTTTTTGTAAAAGGCCCCCAATATTTTTCGGGAACATTTTCGAAAAACAACCCCAGTTGATATTCCATCAATTCTTTCTCTACATCTACATCATATTCTTCGTAAAGTCCTTCCACTCTTTTTATGAATTCATCAAATGAAGAATCTTTATTTTTGAGGTAATTCGTTCTGTTTCCAACAGCGATAAACCCTTTCCCTGACACCAGAGATTGTCTGTAATAATTTATATATTTCTCAATCTCCTCGACACCTTTGTACGCGGTGCCCATCTTTGTCAGAAACGGGTCATTACTTCCAAAAAATTGCCTCTCGGTTGCCTGCTTTTTTTCAACCACGTCAAATCTGCGCAAGCAATTCATTTCTCCTTCGAGCAGTTCCTGGATGTTGCTTAAGCCAAAAAAGAAGTTCGAATATTTCTGACGAACCGATGCGTCTTTATTCATCCATTTTTTTATAATATCCATTCTCGACTTCATGCCATCAACCATAATAGGGTTTACGACACGTTCGGCTTGATCTGCCTTTAAAGAAGAGCTATAACGGTCTGTTCTACCCGGGAATCCCAGGACCATGGCGAAGTCGTTGCTCTTTATGGGTTGTTTCGCAATTTTCAAAATTTTTTTGGGGTTGATGGGTTTATTGTTTGTTGAATATGCTGCTGGCCTTCCATTTTCATCACCATATACCCTGTAAAGGGCGAAATCGTTTTTATGTTGTGGCCACTCCCAGTTATCGATATCTCCTCCAAAGGCTGCCACTTGTACGGGCGGAGCACCCACAAAACGGATGTCTGTGTATTTATCATAATAATACATGTAATACTGAGACCCATTCCACATGGAGGCACACGATGCCTCATATCCACTCTGTTGGGTATGTCGCGATTCAATAATACTATAAACTCTTCTCGTGCTACTCGGTACATTTAAATTTTTAAGTGAATCCCTGATACTGTTTAATTCATCGGTACAATCGATCACTTTACGGAGAAAATATACAGATTTTCCCTCAATGGGGATTTCAAACGAAGGGGATACAGCCCAATATCCTGTTTCTAAATAATTGTTATCGGGAGTGCTTAATTTATAGATGTCGTCAAATGCACAATGGTGATTCGTAATAAGCAATCCTTCATTTGAGATCATACTCCCGGTACAACCAAAATCTAGGGCTACCACTGCATCTTTGAGAGAAGATTCTGTTTCGCTGTAAATTATTTTTGGATCTATTTTTAAACCCTCAGCACGCATTTTCTTTTGTAAGCTCGAGTTTAAGGCCTGAATCAACCACATGCCTTCGTCGGCCTTAATGGCAGGTGCGGAAACGAATATTAAGAAACTCAATATTATACCTATTTTTTTCATCTGATTAAAATTATTGATTTTTAAATGCATCATATGGAACTCGCTTTTAATCATGTTCAGTGAAGTTAGTCGTTTTCTATGCTCAACATAGTCAAAGCAGGTTTTTCCTCTGTATTCGCTTATCGAAAACGTTCTTGTGTGAGAACAATTATCATGCTCGTTTCATGCAGTTTTTCTTATTTTTTAAATTCCATTCTTGCGTCTTGTTCTTTAATTGTTCCGTCTGTCATTTTTATCTTCCATACGGGTTGTTGCAAAGTTTGCCACAGTGCATCTTCAGTAATTACTGAGGGTACATAGATGATCTTAATTGTTGGAATATCCTGTTCATTCAGGTAAGTTTCCATTCTTAGCACACCCTCAGTGAGAGATAAATAACTGGAGAGATAGGGCATGTATCTCGAGACTGCTGTTTTGTTGAGGTTCGGATAGGGTATGATCAGTTCAGTTGAATCTTTACCACCGAATTTCTCAATGTTGTTTTTATAACGGGTGCTGTATGTATTGAATTGCCTTTCAAGGAATTCTCGCCTTGAAATGGTGTCAATCTCATTACTTACGTTTACCAGTTCATAGGTTAATTTAATTTTCCGTTCACTTCCATCCGCTCCTGTTAATGTGAGCTCACGTTTTTCTACTACTTCTTTTAAAAACTTTTTGTCTATAGGTTCATCTAAACTTGTAAAAAGTCTTACAGTAAGAGGGCAGGAAAATTCAGTTTGCAACCCATAATATTTTTTGTCTTTATACTGTCTAAACTGCATACCCAGGTAATTTGGGTCTAGGGAATCATACATTTTTTCAGTAAAAATGGTGATTACTTTTATCAAACTATCACTTTTGGGTGGTTCGGCTATTTTAAACTTAACCGGAACATATATGCCACCTCTGATAGCCTCTTCATTGGTTTGATCTGGATCGTAGAGTATATTGGCCCTATGATCTTTCACAAAGGTGGCCACGCCGTATACACCTGGAACCCGCCTTAATTTTGCAGAAAGAGCTTTTGAACTGCCCCAACAGGTTACAGAACGTAATCCGTCCATTTCCATTACGTTAAGTGATGAATACTCCACATCCTCTCCCCATTTTTCATCAATAGTGGGGAGTTCCCAAATTGAACCTAAGATCAGTGCCAGGACAAGCAATACCATGGTTAAAACCGCGGGTAGCCATCGAAAGGATTTCTTTTTGTTAAATGTAACTACATTGGTAGGGCATGCAGCAATACATTCACCACAAAGTGTACAATCCACTTCTTTTGTAACTATGTTTTTATCGACCGGTAGACTGTATGGGCATCTTTTCGAACATTTACCACAATCTATACAACCCTCTTCTTCCCTGTGTATGCTAATTAATGGGAAATATTTTGATTTTACATAAATTATTTCCAATAAATAACCCATTACACATGCAGCTATGAGAAGGTATAGCCAGGGAATGTTTAACCTGACCAAACCCAATATTACATACAGTAAAATTATTCCGGCAAACAACAATGTAAATTTAAACAGATTACTGAGAGCTCCTAATGGGCAGATATACTTACACCAAAACATTTTTATGAAGAAACTGCCCAAGAATAGTATTGCTATGGCTGTCCAGGCCATCCAGATAGTAATTTCACCTTTAAACCCGGTAGTTATGGCATAATAGGGATCAAAATTCTTACAGAAGAGCTCGGAACTCGTTAAAGTCATATAGAAAATGATAAACAAAAGGATGTATTTTACAGATCTCAGAATTTTATCTGGAATAGTGCCATTTTTAATTTGTACTCCTTTTAATTTGGTTTTTTCCCTCAATTTATACATATGTTCCGATGCCCATCCCAAAGGACATAAATATCCGCAAAACAGTTTGCCGAAGAGAATTACACCCACAGCCAGAACAATTCCCATCATAATTTGGACCATCGTCATACTGCATGCCATTGACCCTTGCACCAGGTAGGTTCCAAAAGTCAATAATCCGCCGTATGGGCAGTAAGCTTCAGGATCAGAAGGCCCCTCACTGAAAATGTCCGTTAAAAAAATAATAATTGCAATTAAGGTACCCCATAAGATGAGATTTCTTAACCAGTTTTTTTTGAATGTTTTTGAAAATAGCTTCATGATATGTATATTAATTTTTATGAATAGTTAAATTTAAAAATTATAGCTGGCGGCTGCAGATAAATAGTTTCTATTCAATTTATCCCGGCTCCTTATAAGCATGTAATGTAAAGAAACATCAAAAGAGTTTCCTTTGCCAGGATTCAAAATATGTCTATATCTGCTTCCAATGCTGTAACTCTTTCTCGAAACGTTATGATAATTGAAGTCCCGGCTTAATAAAGAACGGTTCAACTTTAATTGACCTAAATCCCCGGTGCCGGTAGCATTCAGCATTTTATCGGACAAAGACCCGTTTGATGCGGAAAATCCTGCATTCAGTTCAATAATATGTTTTTGTCTCGAATAAAAGAATTTGACTCCTTTCAAATAGAATGAGTTTACAGAATAATCCTGACTATATCTGTTGGGATAGATTTTATAAGTCTTATCACTCCAAAATTTATTAAAACCCGCGGTGAGAGTGAAATTATATCTCCAATCGCTATCTTTAAAACAAAACCGATAAGACGCATCTAAATCTTTGTGTAGATCGAGGTATCTTAACACCTTATCTTTTTCGTAGTACTGCCATGACTTTATTTCTTCAGGCACAGGTTCATAATTATTTAAAATAGCATAAGAGGCACGATCGTTACTTTTTATATCAAACAGGATAAAGTGATTCATTCTTTCACCCATTATTTTCAAAGCGGCATTATACTGATATTTAAGTAAATCTTCCCTACTGTATCTTTTGGTCAGTGAGCTTTCTTCATAATTATCCAGATAACCGTTTCTGAATTCAAATTGATTGAAAAACTCCAGATTATCTACACGATAGTCCAATTGTATCGCACCACCATAGGATTGCATAAAATATTTCCTGTCTAAGTTGGTTGTATTGGTGATCCCGGATTTTGTCATAAAAAACAATCCTTCCATAAAGTAGATATTTTTACCACTTTCATCGCCAATATACTCATACTTAACTTTGTCAACCCAGTACTGGTAAATAAAACTTATCCCGCTTGTAAAGTTCCCGGATTTAAAAGAAATCCCCGGCTTCATATCCAATGCAGAAAAGACATTGGCATTTCTTCCATCTTTACGTTTGGCCATAGTGGATGTATTATAATTTACACCCAGTCCCAATGCAACTTTTTCGGACATTTTATAAGCAATTTTTCCGGACATTAAGTAGCTTTCCTGCAAAACTTTACCCGGGA
This sequence comes from Proteiniphilum sp. UBA5283, assembly GCA_002408485.1. GTDB lineage: Bacteria > Bacteroidota > Bacteroidia > Bacteroidales > Dysgonomonadaceae > Proteiniphilum. The sequence goes on from DHSP01000048.1 coordinate 26,133, forward strand.
TAGAATCCAGTATGGGGTTTACTGTAAAGTCAGGATATATGGTGCCCAGCCATGCCTGGTTCAACTTCGTGTCGTATTGGTATTGAAAGTCTCCATAAAAGTAAACTTTATTTATTTTCTTGTATGCCTGCGTATAAGCACCCATATTCCACATACTTTCCGGCGTATTATAGTTTCTGAAATCGCCGGTTTTCGAATTGTAAAAAGTGCCTACGGTGGAATAATCCATTAAATCATAATACACCAATCCTGCTGTATTTTCAGAAATAGCCCAGGGAGAGCGAAGATTTATTTCCTCCATTGTATAGCCACATTTACTAAGTGAGTCGCAAACTTGTGCCGAAGCCACAATCACAAATAAAGATTGCATGCATAACAGGAAGATGCTCCTTTGTAAAACTCTATTTTTCATGATTTCGGATAGTTATTTATTGTACAACGTTGGATGATCTAATACTTCAAAATCATTGGACGAGTTGTTTGTATCCATGTAGACAATTCTGCCTCCTGCTTTTGCCGTTTCTTCGCTATCAATCTTTCTATGAATACTATACCCCTGGCCCGATCCGGGCGTTATAGCAAAACCATTGTCTATTTCCGACATAAACCGCTTGGTATCCGTTTGGTCTCTGAAGCATTCAACTCCATCTAAAATCAGATTCTTATCGACTAATAAACAGGCCAAACTTAAGTTTGTAGAGTTGGGGTTAAATGCGAAATTATCTAAAATAAATTGTTCAACGCTTTTATTTCCCAATGTGAATATGAAAAATCCCGGACTAACGATTGAAACAACATACGATGTTGCGGGACCTGTTTTCCAAATACCTTGTAAAAGCTTTACTCCGGCTTCGGGAGTGGAATGCCCCTTAGTCATAATGGGATCATAAATTGCCCAATACCCTGGTTTGCCTAAATTCACCGATTCGGGAACGGATTTTGAATGATCAATGGCATTTTTAGCCAATACGACTTCTTCTCCGGGACCGAGTATATTATCCTGTCCTGTACCGGGAAACATCCATACCATAGATGCCGCCGGAATGGAATCCCTTAACTCTGATGTTCCGGGTTTTACCCAATCGGATAGTTTTCCATTAATAGGCGCATTGTAAGGATATACAACTCCCAGGCATAAGGAATCGAGAAAGGCAGGCTGGTCTGAATTGTTGTAAAGTATGATGTACTGATCGTTGCTGTAAGCTTTATTGGTCACAGAATTAAAACATCCGCCGTAATAAAATTCCTTAATCACAATTTGGCTTGATTTTGAAGCCAATAATCCGATCTTAACCTCCTTTTTTGTCGATCCTTTGATTGCTTCAATTCCGGATTGTTGGCCATTAAATAAATATAAAATGCCTCCCGAATCTCTGAATGAAGTTTCGGTCATGGCTGTATAAAATCCGGGGGCAACTTTTATTTCAGCGATACCCTGTTCGTTTGTAATTCCTGTATATGTAAGGCCGGCAGCATTGTCGGTCAGGGTTACGGTTAAACCGGAAACAGGATAATGGTAGCCTTCCGGCATGCTCACGCTGACGGTTATTTCTTCACTAATTGCCGAATCGGTAAATTCATCCGATTTCAGGTCGTTCATGCAAGAAACAAATACCATAGTAGAACAGAGGAAGGCTATAAATGGTAATATCTTTTTGCGTTTCATAATTATTTAAAATTTAAGTTTTAGTTCTGCGCCAAAATAAATGTCAGAGTTCACGCGTCTTCCGACGGCATAAGGGCGAGCTTTATTTTTCATGATTGGATTATAATTTGCAAAATTATTCGCATAAAAAGATAAAGCCAGTGCATTCCCAATTTCCTTTGTTAATCGGATGTTGGCCATCATGTATGGGTTGTATCCGCTGGTCAGGAAATAATAACTTGTATTTGTATTTCGTCTCAAAATACGAAGCCGCATTTTCAACTCAGGATCTTGCGTTGTATGAAAATCAGAAAACGGATGCCTGTTTCCCTGGAAATCGATATAATAAGAGGGGTCTCTGAAAATATCCTGCAACACGTTTTGATTCGCGTAATCGCCGTATATTGCATTTCCGCTTGCATCTTCGATGTATGAATTTTCCTGATCAAAAATATTTTGGGATTCATCGAGCCAGACAAACTGGGCTGTGAGAGAAACAACCATTCTTATTGCCGGAATATTGGTGACAAAATTCACGTTGGTATTGAACCTGGTTGACTTTGTGCCGATGTTTGCAAGGGAAGAATTGTTAAATACGGCCAGATAAGGAAATACATCCCGGGGATTGATGGGGTCATTGCTGCTAATTGCTAAATAAACCTCACCGTCTGAAGTATTCGTCGCGGACATATAAGCGCCATTTAAAGAAATTGTGGTGTTTAGAGCTTTAATTCTTGGGAAAGCCACCGCATATTCTAATCCCCATTTTTTTATTTTCCCCCTGTTATCGGGGCGAGAGTATGTTTTGAAGTTATTTCTTAAAGTAGAAGGTACTTCATAATAAACGCCGTTTTCGTCTTTTGCATATACTGTTCCGTTTTCATATTTCGGGTCAGCATAAGTAGCCGTAATTGGATTATAATATCTGATTTGACGGCTAAAAAATTCACTATTATCGGTTATGCCATCCACCAAGTGTTCGTTAAAATAAGTGATTTGGGTGTTTATCCCGGAAATATTAAAGTCTACTCCCACCTCAATATTATTGGTTTTATGAGGTTTTAAATTGTAGGGCAAAAGTTCATCGATTATGTCTGTTTGAATTACTGCCAATGATTGGTTCGTGACAGTATTCATATATTGGAAAAGAGGAAAGTCCGTGTAAATAGGCGCCGGATAAAGATAATCAATTGTCGGTAATTTTTTCATAATTCCCCAGCCTCCACGAAAATCCAATCTTCTTAATTTACCTGTCACTCTCGGTTTCATTACTTCAAATCTTGCGTTAATTCTCGGTTCCCAAATAGGGGCGTAGTTGTAACCTTTAATGAACATTTTTGTAAAACGCATTCCTCCAACAACTTCAAAAGATGATTTATTGATAGGAATATGAATTTTCTCTTCTGCAAAAAAACTCAAATTATTCATAAAAGGAATCTCGCTATATGCTCTCTCTCTAAAGAATTCGGGAGGTGTTGTCGTATAGTAATTTCCTTTACCCAGGTTCCCATCTAAATTGTACTCGAATCCGAACATGGAATTAAAAAAAGTTTCGTTAAACTTTTTGTTTAAATTGCCAAAAACCTTTGCATTAAAATAAACGGGGACATTTTCTTGCCAATAATCATCTTTATTTTGTAATTCGGTGAAATATCCTTCTGCTATACCGCTTTTTTTTGTATTGGTAGTTGGCAACTGACTCCTGTTCACGACAGCATATTCATGTAGAACTTGTTTTTGAAAATCTCCGGAAAAATTATAATTCAAGACAGAAATAAAAGGCTTGTTCAACATCCATGAACCGTACATGGATGTAGTAAGACTTTTTGAACTTGTTTTGCTGAAATTTTCACTCGAAACATCGGGGTCCTGTGTAACAGAGTTCCCGGTGTAATTACCGCTTACCTTAAAATTAAACCTGAAAGGTGTGTTTTTTTTGTTAAAAGTATTGGAGTAGTTTATTCCCATTGTAATTCTGTCAAATATGTCAACGGGAGATATATTTTTCTTGAAAGCCCTGGCGTAATCTGCGTTCACATTAATGAACCCTTTCTCCGAGGGTAACTCAAAACCTTTATTAAATGATGCCGCTTTTGTTCTTGGGTCCGATTTTATTCTTACTTCGTAAGGAGTAATACCGGCTTTAGTTTTAACAATTACGGCTCCTGAAGTCATATCTCCATATTGTGCGGATAAGACTCCCTTCATTACTTCAACAGATTCAATGTTATCGGTAGAAATCTTTCGATAGTCGAAAGCCTCGGAACCCCCAATTTCACCACTATTGCTTACTCTACTCCCATCAACAAGTAAACCCACGCCTGATGCATTCAGGCTTTTATTATCTCTGATTGTACGGATGGTTACCGTATTGCTGGTTGTTAAATCGGGATTCTTGGTCAAAGATCCGGGTACCAGTTGCATCACATCTGCCAAACTCGAAGGTTGCAAATGGTCTATTGACGATTTTTCTAAAATAGAGGAAGAGTTAATCGTCATCCCCGATTTAGCCGTAACGATCACATCTTCCAGTAAAAGATTGTCGGCCCTAAGCTGAATGTTTAAATTTAGAATGTCTTTTCTGATGCTGACGGGGATGGTGTAAGTCACGTAACCCATGCAAGATACTTCAAGGGTGTAATCTCCCTGATAAACATTCTTCATGTTGAACACTCCTTTATCGTTAGAGGTAGCCCAAGTATTAAGTTCTTTAATGACAATTGTTGCATAAACAACCGGTTGTTTATTGTCGAAATCCTTAATTATACCGCTAATTGAGAATCTCTGCGTAGAAGATTCCTGAGGTCTTTGCCGGATATTTGTACTATTTACAATACTACTCGCGGTATCTGATTTATAAATTACAATTTGCTTATCCAAGATCCTGTACTTTAAATCTGTTCCATGTGTGACGATATCAAGAATTTCACTCAACGACGCCGAGTTTACGTGAACGGTAATTTTTTTACTGATTTCTTTTTTTAAATCCCCAGAAAACATAAAGATGTGATCGCTTTGTTTTTCAATTTCTGAAAAAACATCTTTTATTGGCACATCCTCAAACATTAAATTGATTCTTGCATCAGAAAGGTTTACCATAGCCGACACATTCAGCCCCAGTACGGAAACAAAAAACACTAAAATCCCCAGTTTCCTTAATGAATAATAGGGATTGTTGGTCTCCCTTTTTTTAATAAATAAACTGTCTTTCATCTGATTAAAATTATTGATTTTAAAGGTGTCATATGGAACTCGCTTTTAGTCATGCTCTTGTGTAGAAGCAATTATCATGCTCGTTTCATGGATTAACATATTTTATTGCTGAGTCGATAAAAAAATAATGGAATCATTTACTTGTACATGCTTGTTATTTTTATTCGAAATATATTCTGTTCTCTTGTTTTGAATATTTCGTGTTAGACAATAATGCGATTGAGGTCAATACATTATCAAGGTTCTCCGATAAATATAGTTTTCCAACGCAGGTAATTTTTTGCAAGTCTTGTCTGTAAGAATGATCAAACGATAAATTATAGTATCTCTCAAGGTACTTTAATAGGTCAATAAAGGGAGTATCGTCAAGAATTATGTAATTATCCACCCAGCTCACATATCTTTCAAGGTCCGCTTCCTTTTTATTGAAAGTACCTGGTGATTCATAAAATGCGACTTCATTTGGAGAAAGCCTGCAGATTGACTGGCTCTCATCGCTTAATTCAACACATCCTTCTGTTAATGCAACAAACTTTGCAAGACCATCATATGCCGAAATATTGAATTTGGTACCAATTGCCTTCAAAAAAAAATTGCTTGTTTGTATTTGAAATGGATTATCTTTCATGTGCGCTACTTCAACATAAGCCTCTCCTTCCAATTTTATAAGCCTGGAATTTTTACTGAAATCAGTCGGAAATTCCATTATAGAACCTGAATTTAACCAAATCACCGTTCCATCTGCAAGTTGAATTTTGGATCTTTTCCCATAAGGAACAATCAACTTATTTATTTCATTTTTACCGAGTGTAAGATGTTGGTCTAATTTATCAATATAAGCGACCCCTTTGTGGATGATGATGTCAATGTCAGTTTGATAATTGATTCTTTTTTCTCCAATTATAAATTGTACATTTTCTGACTCCAGCATATTTCCTATAATTGGTTTTGTGGAGATTACAGCCTCTTGTTTCTTTAAAACTAAATAAGATCCTATCGATAAAAAGATTAACAGGCATGCTGCGATCGCAATTCTTATCCACACATTGCCTGACTTGGCATTCTTTCGATACAATGATCGGGATTGTTGAATTCGTTGTAAAAGAGCTTGTTTTTCCTTTAAAGTCAACTGTTGTGTTTTGTATAAATAAAGTTGAATATATTCATCTGCCTTTTTAATTTCATGCGATAAATTTGGATGTTTTTGCTGCATGCACTTCCAATATTCATCCAATTGATCATTGGGCGCAATTCTCCATTCTAAAAATTGCTTATTTGTTAATAAGTCTGTAACACCATTAAGTGGCGGGTCGAGGTCTCGTATCATTGCTAAAATGATTTTTGTAGCTCAATAATTGTCTGATTATTACGTTTCTGTTTTAAAATGACGATTTCCGTTTAATTTTGTTCCCTATATTTGCAAAAAAATCAAATAATAAATTAAGGACAGGATATTTTTCCCATCTTTGCAATAAGATTTTATTATTCATATCATTTATGACCTTCGTTACTCAATGGATAATAATGAGATAGAAATAATATACAATAAATACATAGATGAAATGTATTGGTTTGCCTTGCATTTAGGTTTTAACAAAGACCTTATCATGGATGCCATTCATGATGTTTTTTGTAAATTATTTTCCGATGAAGTGTGCACTTGTCAGATTGAAAACATGAAACATTATCTTTTCATTTCGTTAAAAAATCGTTTGTTAGACATTTGCAAATCAGAAAAGAAATATGTATGTCTCTGTTCCGAATTAGAAACCACCTGTTTGATCCCACAGTTAGAAAAAACTGCCGAAGACCACCTTATTTCTGTTGAAGATGAAGAGATTGTTAATAATTTAATTGCAGGATTGTTGAACAAGCTCACAAGACGTCAACGTCAAATTGTTTATTTAAAATACATCAGAGAACTTGAATATGAGAAGATAGAAAAAGAGTTGAATATAACTTATTCTTCAAGCAGAAAGCTAATTCATAAAGCGTTACAAGTACTTAGACAGCAGTATTCACTAAGTGGTATTGCAGATTATAATGACTAATTCCAAGATGGAAGTCATGATTATTGTCATGCTCCGTCCCGCGCTCGTTCTTCACAAAAAAAGAGGACACCTCGACCGAGAAGTCCTCTTTTGTTAATGGTTAACGTGATATCAGCATTAAGGTAAAAAAGATTGTTTTAGGTTATCGATGCAAAGATAGGCCGCATTTTTGAATATGCAAAATAAAAAAACATATTATAAAACATAGTTTTTAAATATGTTTTTAGGACATATCCTCCTTTCGATGCGTAAATATTTTGCGACAAAGGTTTGAATAGATGAAAAAAAGAGGACAAAATCATGGATTCTGTCCTCTTTCATTCTTTGATAAATAACCGGCCTTACCATGTTCCGGGAAAGCTTGTCGCTATCCTCGGTAATCCGTTATTTTCGAGAAAATTATTTTCTGATACCCAGCTCCTTGATAATGGAACGATAGCGTTCAATATCAACTTCAATCAGGTAATCGAGCAAACGACGACGTTTACCAACTAAAATTCTCAATGCTCTTTCTGTGTTATAATCTTTTTTGTTTGACTTCAAATGTTCAGTCAAATGCGAAATACGGTAGGAAAACAATGCTATCTGGGCTTCAGGTGAACCAGTATCAGTGTTAGACTTCCCGTGCTTTGCAAAGATTTCCTTCTTTTTGGCAGAATCTAAATACATACTTGTTTGTAATATATTACGTTTAAAAACATTTTGGGTTGCAAAGATACCCTTAAATTTTTTAATTACAAATAGTTTCCTCTTTTATTTTCTACGAAGTAATTTGCCACTTAGCCTTTTGATTGCATCGTTGATTTGCTGATCGGGTTCAATCACATTATACTCGCCCCAGAAGTTGGGATCGAGAAAATATTCCACCTTTTCGGCAATTACGTCGGTCGAATGAATGCGTTCGTTGCGGGGAAATTTCACCACATTGTCGCTATAACGGTCGGTAACGGCAATCTCTGAGGCAATGGTATAGGTGGTCGCAAACAGGCCGAAGAAGCGGTTTGTCCATCTCACCCGGAACGACACCTGGGTGCCGCTATAGTTAAACTGCCATTTCCCATTGTTCTCCATATAGTTCACAACATAATGAGCATTATTGACTTCAACACGCATCTTGGATGGCTTCCGCCGAATAAAAATGGCTGCCGCATCCTTTCGGTCTTCCACATTCATATTAAACTCCATGCGGGCAAACGCAAGCGTTGCCGCATCCAGATATATTTTCCCTCTGAAGAGGATATCTTCTATTCCGGGGTTTGGCATGAACGTGATGATGTAGTGCGGTTTGTTGTTAATGTTGATTAACCCCTCGATATGAAAAGCATATTCGGCCGCATCCGTGCCGAAGACAATTTCCGGATTCTTGGCAATGTCGAGCATCAACGCATCGCTGATGCCTCCCTGGAATTTCAACAATACCGTATCCCGCGGTGAGATATCCGTCGCTTTTCGTCCGATGTAAATCCGTGCCTGGTCGTTGCTGTAGGAACGATACGATGCTTTATACACGTCCAGGACTGTCTCAACCAGCGAGATGTAGTTCGACCCCTTCTTTACCGATTCCCGGTAAAAAGCAACCATCATGCCCGGGTCGGCAGAGTAATTGTCGGGAATTCGCTGCAAAGCTTCCCGAACAAGATTGGTGCCGTCACCGGACACAACCAGCAATTCACCGAGTTGAATGGGAGAGGGACTCAGGGTGATGTGGTTGTTGGGGCTGTCGATCAGTGTGATTACCGGAATCTCTTTATTTTCGTATCCCAGGTAGTGAATGATCAGTTGCGCATTTTTAGTGGAAGCAGGAACCCGTATGGAAAAATATCCATCCTGATTGGTGATGCTCGATACATTCACTCGCTCAACGGAGATACTCGCGTTGACCAGGGGTTGGCTTGTGTCACCGCCCAACACCCTCCCGCGAAGCACGAAAGTGGAATCTTTCTGCTGCACGCTGTTTGCCGGATAGAGTCCGGACAGGGCAGAAAGACTAAAAAAAAATAAAAACAACAATAAGTTTTTCATACGATAAAAAGATGTTAAGCGGTTCCTTCTCATTTAGATACAAAGAAAAGCAATTGGCGGATATCTGCAAATAAAACAGTGCTTTTTAACAATGTTTATTTGTGGGTGTTACACGACCGGAAAAGTGGAGCGTTGCTGCAAAAAAACCTGAATAATTGCGTACATTTGCATCTTGTAATCCAAAACAGTGAGAAAATGGTCCGCAGATATGATTTTCTGGTGATTGGTTCCGGCATTGCCGGGATGAGTTATGCCCTGAAAGTGGCAAAGCAGGGGAAGGTAGCTATCATAGCGAAAAATCCGCTGGAAGATGCCAATACCTATTATGCACAGGGAGGAATTGCCTCGGTAACAAACCCGTGGGATAACTTTGAAAAACACATTGCCGACACGATCGATGCCGGTGGCGGATTATGCGATGTGGAGGTAGTGGAGAAGGTAGTAAAGGAAGCTCCTGCCCAGATCAGGGAGTTGATCAGCTGGGGAGTGGACTTTGATAAGGATGAAAAAGGGAATTTCGACCTTCATCGTGAAGGGGGCCATTCCGAATTCCGCATCCTACATCACAAAGACAGTACCGGAGCCGAGATTCAGGTCAGCCTAATCAATACGATTCGCAATCATCCGAACATCGATGTCTTCGACCATCATTTTGCTATAGAGATCCTAACACAGCATCACCTGGGGCAGGTTGTCACCCGCCATACGCCCGGCATTGAATGTTACGGAGCTTACATTCTCGATCAGAAGACCAATGCGATTGAAACGTTCCTCTCCCGTGTGACCATGATGGCTACCGGAGGTATTGGATCCGTGTATCAGACAACGACCAATCCGCTGGTCGCTACCGGTGACGGTATTGCCATGGTAGCGCGTGCGAAAGGAGAAATTAAGGGAATGGAGTTTGTGCAGTTTCATCCCACGGCGCTCTATCATCCGGGTGCAAGACCTTCGTTCCTCATCACCGAGGCGATGCGTGGTTATGGGGGGGTGTTGAAAACGCTCGACGGGAAGGAGTTTATGCATAAGTATGACACACGCGGTTCACTTGCACCTCGCGATATCGTGGCCCGGGCAATAGATACCGAGATGAAAGAAAGAGGGGAAGACCATGTCTATCTGGACGTGACACACAAACAGGCGGAGGAAACCCGTAAGCATTTTCCCGGAATCTATCAGAAGTGTCTCACCTATGGCATTGACATCACCAAAGAGATGATACCGGTGGCTCCTGCTGCCCATTACCTCTGTGGGGGGATCAAGGTAAACCTGGATGGGGAGACCAGCATCGGCCGGCTCTACGCAAACGGCGAATGTGCCTGTACGGGTCTGCACGGTGCAAATCGTCTGGCATCCAACTCGCTCATCGAGGCAGTGGTCTTTGCCGATGCGGCGGCAAAACATTCGCTGCCTCTTTTCAGTCAGTATTCATTCAGAGAGGATATCCCTGCATGGAATGCCGAAGGCACCACCTCTCCGGAAGAGATGGTGCTGATTACGCAAAGCTACAAGGAGGTGGGGCAGTTGATGTCTGCATACGTGGGCATTGTACGTTCCGACCTTCGTCTGCAGCGTGCCATGGACCGCCTGAATATCCTCTTCCGGGAAACCGAGGATTTTTTTCACCGCTCCGTGGTCTCGCGCGATATCTGTGAATTGCGTAACATCATCAAAGTGGGATATATGGTGATCAAACAGGCAATGGCGCGCAAGGAAAGCAGGGGGTTGCACTTCACGGTAGATTATCCGTTTAAGGATCCGAATTCAGTGCTGTAATGAAAAAGACGATAAACATACAGGGAACATTGCTCGATTTGTCGGTGCCCCGGGTAATGGGAATCATCAATATCACGCCCGACTCGTTCTATGCTGCAAGCAGGAGGCAGTTTGAGGAGGGGATCATCGAAAGATGCCGACAGATCATTGAGGAAGGGGGCAGTATGATCGATATTGGTGCACAATCTACTACACCCTTCTCCACATTCCTCTCTGCAAAAGAAGAAGCAGAACGGCTTATGCCCGCGCTAAAATCTATCCGCAGAGAATTTCCCCGCGCCATCCTTTCCGTCGACACCTTTTATGCTGATGTGGCAAAACAAGCCGTGGAGGAGTATGGTGTCGACATCATCAACGATATTTCCGGAGGACAGATTGACGAGCGGATGTTTCCTGTGGTAGCACAGCTGCAGGTGCCTTATGTGCTGATGCATATGCGGGGGGTACCCCAGACTATGCAGCAGTTCACGGATTATGCAGATTTTATCCAGGAAATTCTTTATTATTTCTCCGAACGGAAAGCAAAACTGAATCTGCTTGGCGTGAATGACGTGATTATTGATCCCGGTTTTGGATTTAGTAAAACGTTATCTCAAAACTATGAATTGATGGCTTATCTGAAATATTTTCATATCTTTGAGGAGCCCATTCTGGTCGGGATTTCGAGAAAGTCGATGATCTACAGGCTGCTGGGTACCTCACCGGAAGAGAGCCTGAACGGTACGACTGTACTTAACACGATGGCGCTGCTTTCAGGGGCCGGCATACTACGCGTCCACGATGTGAAGGAAGCCGTAGAGTGCGTTAAGATTGTGGGGAAGATAACCGAGTTTGATCAATAACCGGCGCCATATTGTTATGTTTGCACATTTCGGAGTTAAAGATTTTATCGATGTATTGCTGGTAGCGCTTCTTCTGTACTACCTGTTTAGGCTGGTTAAAATATCGGGCTTGCGCCCTCTGTTCATCGGGATCCTTGTATTCATGGTGATCTGGGTGCTTGTCTCGCGGGTTTTCAATATGGTGCTGCTCGGATCCATCCTCGATCAGTTTGTAAGTGTGGGGCTGTTTTTGCTGGTCATTCTCTTTCAAGATGAGATCCGTCGTTTTCTGATGTCGCTTGGTTCCAAAAAAGGTTGGAATTTTATCACCAGACTTTTTTTCCCGGGTGAGAAGGAGAAAAAGGACAATTCGCACCTCACGGCCATTGTGCTGGCCTGCATGAACATGTCGAAAGCCAATACGGGGGCACTCATTGCCATACAGGGTGACATTCACCTGGGCCTTTACGAGCAGACCGGCGAAATAGTCAATGCAGATATATCTTCTCGACTTATCGAAAATATTTTCTTTAAAAACAGCCCATTGCACGATGGAGCCATGATTATTGTCGGACAGAAAGTGAAAGCTGCGGGATGTATCCTGCCCATTTCCCAAAACCCGAATATTCCCACCCACCTGGGGTTGAGACATCGTGCCGGACTAGGAATATCGCAGGAGACCGATGCCAAAGTAATCATCGTATCGGAGGAGCGAGGAAAGATCTCGTTTGCCTCACAGGGAAGGTTGAAAATGAATATCTCTCCCGAAGACCTGCAGCGGCTGCTGTTGGAGGAATAACCGGTCTTTTCCCGGTAAAGACTGCACGTAAGCGACTGGTGACGCCAACGGTGTGAAAAAGATGTAAAGAAAATGATTTTAGAAGAACTCTCCATAATTAACTATAAAAACCTGCTACAGGCCGAATTGCAGTTTTCTCCCAAAATCAACTGCTTCATCGGCAACAACGGGATGGGAAAGACCAATCTACTCGATGCTGTTTATTACCTCTCGTTTTGTAAAAGTTATACCAATCCCATCGACTCGCAGATAATCCGTCACGATGCCGAGGTGTGCATGCTTCAGGGAAAATACCTGTTTGAAGATAATACCCGCGAAGAAATTTACAGCGGCATCCGGCGTCGTCAGAAGAAACAGTTTAAACGAAACAAGAAGGAGTACGAACGGCTGTCCGATCATATCGGATTAATTCCACTCGTGATGATCTCTCCGGCCGATAACGAATTGATAACCGGAGGTAGCGAAGGGCGGCGGAAGTTTATGGACATGGCTATCTCTCAGTTCGACAAAGAATATCTGCGTGCACTGGTTCGGTATGCCAAAGCCTTGCATCAGCGGAATGTGCTGCTGAAAAATGAGGATGAGATGGCCGATATGACCTTGCTGGAGCTCTGGGAAGATCAGATGATCGAGGACGGGAGCTTTATTCACAGGAAACGAAAAGCATTCATCGACGAGTTCACACCCATATTCAATACATTTTATAGACGCATTAGCCAATCGGGCGAGTCCGTTTCCTTCGATTATGTGTCGCAGCTGAACGATGCCGCTTTTCGGGAGACACTTTTTAAAAACAGACGTCGTGATATGGCGGTAGGACATACCACAATCGGCATTCACCGTGATGAGCTGGAGATGCTGCTCGACGGCTATCCTATTAAAAAGGTAGGATCGCAGGGCCAGAACAAGACTTACTTTGTTTCGCTTAAGCTGGCACAATTCCACTTCCTGCTTCAAACGGGGCATACTACGCCGATTTTGCTGCTGGATGATATTTTTGATCGGCTTGATGCCAACCGGGTGGAAGAGATTGTGAAGCTTGTCTCTGGCTCTGGATTCGGGCAGATTTTCTTGTCGGATACCAACAGAGAATCGCTTGACAGGATCTTGGAACGGACCGATAATAGCGCGCACATCTATTCCGTGATAGACGGAGAAATTAACCCGATGAATGAGTAAGAGACCATGTTGAAGAAAAATGCACAACCCTTATCGGAAGCACTTTCCGACTTTTTCGATGAAAACAGTACGTTGAAAGTAAAGTTGGCCGAACACCGTGCCGTCAGGGGATGGCGCGAAGTGCTGGGCGAGGGCGTCTCAAAATATACCAGAGATATCTATTTCAGCCGCAATGTACTCTATGTTCACCTTGCATCGGCTGTGCTTCGTGCCGAGCTGCTGATGAACAAGGAGGGGCTGATCAAAAAAATAAACGATTACGCTGAAATCCCCATTTTACGTGATATCGTCATCCGGTAAGGAAAAGGATAAGGAATTGAATCAGAAGAATGCCGAAACACCCAGATAAACTCCTGTAGGGTGGGGAGAGTAGGTGTGTTTGACCAGATCATAGTTCAATGTAATGTGTGATCTCCCTACCCGGAACCCTGCACCAACGATCAACGAAGGGACGAGGCCGCTGTGTGACAATGTTTCTGTGGTGGAATCCTGTGTTAAGTCTGACCAGATATAGTTTAATTCGGGTTGAGCAAAAGCGGCAACAAAAGAGACAGGATAAAAGTAACCAAAGATATTTGCTCCCAGCAGATTATCTTTCACGGTATACTCCGTTGTGCTTGCTTTCGAATAATAATACTTGATGCCCGTGCCTGCCATGAAACGTGGATTGAATTGATACCCAATCTGTGGCCCTAAGCCTAACCTGGTGTAGTTGCGGCTCACCGACAAGCCCAGGTTTGCTCCAAAACGGAGTTTGCTTTTTTCAAAAAAGGAAGGCCGGTTACTTTCCATGTTCCTGTGCTCGATGCTGGCTGTCTTTCCCTTGTCATTGCCGTGTTGTGGTTTATGATGATGAATATTCCGTGCATCATCCCGCGACACACGGATGGTATCATACGTGAAACCCTGTGCACCGGCGAAGAAAGACACCAGCCAAAGGAGAAAAATATATACCGAGCGCAAAATGATTTACTCTGTTGGTGTTCCCTCTTCCGGCGCTGGTTGAGCCGGTACCTGTGAAGGGATAGGCATCCCCGGAGTCACATCGGGAGCAGTGCCGGGATTGAGGGGAGCAGGTTGTTGTACTTCTACCTGCGATTGCGGAGTATTGCTGCGTGATGCCGTGTATTTGGCCGTCAGTATACTCAGTATAATCATGACTCCCGCCAGTGTCCAGGTGAATTTTTCCAGGAAATCGGTCGTCTTTCGCACACCCATGATCTGGTTTGTCGATGAAAATCCGCTTGCCAGTCCGCCACCTTTCGATTTCTGTACCAATACGGCAAGAATCATCAGTATGGAGGCCAGTAAAATGAGGATGGTAATAAAGATATACATATTATTAGTTTTTATTCTGTTCAATGTAATTTGTCGTCTTCTTACAATGGCAAAGTTTAATCTTGCTTAACGAAAACGATCGTTCATAATCAAATATTCCAGAAAACGAATTTGGTCGGCAAAGTAACTACTTTTTTTTGGAAAATTCAAACTTAATCGTTTAATAATTGTAAGTGCCTGTGTGTATTTTTTTTGTTTGATATAGATCTTAGCCAGTGTTTCCGTCAGAAATTCACTGCTGTCATCTTCTTTGGCCGGCTTTTGAGCTTCCTCCTCCTGCCTGTCGTGTGGCGTGAACAGGGTGTCGGTGGCCGCTTTTTCGATAAACGCATCAATAATTTCCTGGTGCTGAAGGCTTTGGGTTTCTTCCTGTTCGCCGCCCGTATCCTCCTCGATGGATTCTAAGTAGGAAAGGTAGTCGGTCGACACAATGCTCATCGCTGTCTCTGCAATCATTGTCTTGTGTGTGTCATCCTCACCAAGTGAGGAGAGGAAGGAGTTGAGTAGTTCGTCCGTTCTGTCTTTCGCCTTGTGGGGTGCTTCTTCAGGCTGAGCGAACAGCCGACGGTAGTCATCCTTGTATATCAGATAAAACAACTTCCTCCTGTCAGTGCACAAAACAGCCGTCGTGCTGAGTTCTTCGTTGTAATTATCGCTGTTGATCAGGTCTAAATATTTTGTATACAACAAACGGGATGTGTGGAAATAGGGATACATTGAAACGGTTTCCCTGAGTGAATCTGCCGGGGATTCCATCAGCGACCCGGGATTTTTGATATATCTATAGAGCTCCTCCTTGTTCATGGAAATATCTTTGCATCACCAGTTTGCCATCGTTGTATTAAATATCTGATCTACAACTTCGTCGATCAGCTCATTGATCAGTCGGTCTTGTACCGTGTCGAACACTGTGTTGCTGGAGAATGTGCGATTGGCCGAAATGGTCTCTTCCCTTTCAGGCACATCAATTTTGTTGTTGCGAAAACGCATTCTCACCGTCATGGTCAGACGCGTTTCAGAAGCAAATGCATCCTCCTGAACGGCCAAAGGTGTCAACTCATAGCTGACAATCTCACCCTCAATCTCCATATCGCCATTCTGTTGCACAAGTTGCAACCGGGTGTTGCGGGTAAACATATCTTTCATCTTCTCATTAAACCGCTGCTCCAGAGGAGGATATACCAAGGGGGCCTGGTTGATGAAATGCCCAATAAAAAGTGTTTTGGTGAGATCGTAGTCTATGGAGGCCGTCCTGAAGGTGTAGGACATTCTGCAAGAGCTCGCTACACTTACCAGCAAGAGGATAAGGACAGTTTTAATGAAAGAGTGCTTATATAGGATCATGTTCATGTTCTTTTTTCGTGTTTTTGACAATCAACATCACAGGCTGTATTCCTTGATCTTACGGTAAAGTGTTCTTTCTGAGATACCCAAATCGGCAGCAGCCAGTTTCCGCTTGCCATTATGCCGTTCCAGTGCTTTGATGATCATCTCTTTTTCCACCTCGCTGATCGACAGGGTGCTTTCCTCGTATTCGGTGGCTTCCTGGATGTCGTTTCTCTCCGCTTCATCCAGCGCGATCTTCTTGGGGACCGGCTCGTACTTCATAGGAACGGATACGTTCGTGTTGTCGTTCGGAATGACCGACGAGTCGTGATGGTCGGAGGAGGCGCTGAAGGAGGTGGCATGGGTTGTTGAACCTTCCATGATGCTCTTTACTACCTGCTTCAGATCGGTAATGTCTTTTTTCATGTCGAAGAGCACCTGATACAAGATCTCCCGCTCGTTGGCAAATGATTTTTGCTCGGTATCATGAATCTGCGACAGGGGAACGGGGAGCATCCCTACCTCATTGTACGGCAGGTATTTCTGTAGAATGTCGGCAGTAATCACACGTTCCTGTTCAATGATGGAGATTTGTTCGGTGATGTTCTTCAGCTGGCGGATATTGCCGGGCCAGCGGTAATTCTTCAGCAGTTCCCTGGCATCATCCGTCAGGGTTATGGAAGGCATCATGTACTTTTCCGCGCAGTCGCCTGCAAATTTTCTGAAGAGCAATGGAATATCATCTTTCCTGTCCCGTAAGGGCGGTATGCGAATAGGAACAGAGTTGAGCCGGTAATAAAGATCCTCACGAAACTTCCCTTTTTCCACCGCCTTTACCATGTCCATATTGGTTGCCGCCACCACACGTACATCACTTTTTTCCACTTTCGAAGAACCTACTTTGATAAATTCGCCGCTTTCAAGCACCCGAAGTAGGCGAGCCTGTGTTGGTAATGGCAGCTCGCCTGCCTCATCGAGGAAGAGTGTCCCTCCATCGGCTACCTCAAAATAACCTTTCCGCGTCCCCGTCGCACCGGTAAAGGAGCCTTTTTCATGGCCAAAAAGTTCAGAGTCGATGGTGCCCTCGGGAATTGAGCCGCAGTTGATAGCAAAGTAGGGGCCATGTTTGCGCTTACTGTATAGATGAACAATTTGCGGAAAATTTTCTTTTCCAACGCCACTCTCTCCAGTGATGAGTACCGACAAGTCGGTGGGAGCGACCTGTAAAGCCACGTCAATGGCTCGATCCAGTTCGGGGGCGTTGCCAATGATGCCAAAACGTTGTTTAACCTGTTGCAGGGATTGCTTTACCATGCTGTGCTGTTTAAGAATTCAAAGATAAACAATTATTTTAACGCGTATGTCCTTGCTTTCAGGAATTCTCCCAACTGTGCGATGTTGTCTCCGAACTGCTTTATTTCTTTGGGCATCACAGGATTGCCGAAGGAGATGATCATCTCTTTGCCTTTTTTATTGTACAGCTCGTGGCAAAGCCTGAGGTTCCGGAACCGCCAGCCAAACACTTTCGACAGGTAGAAAGAGGGGCTGTTTTGGCCTGAGATATGCATGGGAATAACCGGGACCTGTAATTTTTGAATGATCTTCAATACTGCCGGCTGCCACTCCCTATCTTCAATTTCAAACCTGCCTTTCCTGAAATAAAGGTTGGAGACAGCTCCTGCAGGGAAAAAACCCATCGGGTGTCCTGCACGCAAATGGGCAATACTTTCCCGGATTCCGGCGAAGGTGTACCGGTTTTTTTCCTCGTTTTTCATCGGGTTCACGGTGATGAAATTTTCGGACATCGTATCCACAAACGAGAGGATAATGTTGACCATCATCTTGTAATTGTCCACCCGGCTGCCCACAGTTTCGATGGCGGCAATACCGTCGATATGCCCATAAGCATGATTGGAAACAGTGATGAACGGCCCATTTTTGAAATTATCCAGGATTTGTTCATTCCGTAAAGTGCGTTTTATTTCCAGCTTGTCCAGCACATCCTTGCAGAATGCAGGTCCGGTTAAGTGTTTGGAGCGGTTGTAGATCTCGTTGGGAACATGCAACGCCGATATTTTAATGCCGAAATCAATCAGCCTGTCACCATATTTACCCTGCAGAACAGGGTGCAGTTCGCGTAATTCATCGCGACTAATCAATGCATCTTTCATTCACTCTTGGTTTAATCATATTATTTAACGCAAATGCCACGTCAAAAAGATGATGTGGCAATTGTGCGATAAAAAACAGGCAGTTTTGTGCAACCTTATGCAAGGTCTCTAATCATATCAATGATCTGTTTCCCGATTTGTTCCGCTTCTTCCTGGGAGTGTGCCTCCGAATAAACCCGGATGATCGGCTCGGTATTTGATTTCCGCAGATGTACCCACTTGTCCGGGAAATCGATCTTTACGCCGTCGATATCGGTTATCTTTTGGTTGCTGAATTTTTCTTTCATTTTTTCCAGTATTGTATCTGTATCGATATCGGGTGTGAGTTCCACCTTTTGTTTGGCCATAAAATAGACTGGCAGAGTCTTTTTCAACTCCGAGGGTGTCTTCCCCGATTTGGCAAGATAGGTGAGGAAGAGCGCTATGCCCACGAGCGCATCGCGTCCGTAATGGGATGCAGGATAGATGACTCCGCCATTTCCTTCACCGCCAATAACGGCGTCAACCTCTTTCATTTTCGTGACCACGTTCACTTCACCTACCGCGGCTGCGTGATAGGTGCCTCCTCTTGCAGTGGTAACATCCTGCAGGGCACGACTCGAGCTGAGGTTGGATACCGTATTGCCCGGAGTGTGTTGCAAAACATAGTCGGACACCGCCACCAAAGTATACTCTTCGCCAAAGGGTTCGCCATCTTCGCAGTAGATGGCCAGCCGGTCTACATCGGGATCTACGGCGAAGCCCACGCTCGCCTTGGAACTTTGGGTGAGGGAAGAGAGCTCCGTGAGGTTCTGAGGCAGTGGCTCGGGGTTGTGAGAAAAGTTGCCATGCGGGGCGCAGTGCAACTTGAAGATTTCCTTTACTCCCAGTGCGTATAACAATTCGGGGATGGCTACGCCACCCACGGAATTAACGCTGTCGACAGCTACCCTGAAGTTGGCTGCCTTGATCGCTTCTTTGTCCACCAGAGGAAGGGATAAAACGCTTTGAATATGTTCGTGCAGATACTGCTTTTGCGTAATCTTTCCCAATTCGTCCACCGGGGAGAACGAAAATTTTTCCGCTTCGGCAATAGAAAGGATTTCTTTTCCCTCCTCCGCATTGAGGAATTCCCCCCTGTTGTTGAGGAGCTTCAGGGCATTCCATTGCTTGGGATTGTGGCTTGCGGTGATAATGATGCCGCCGGCTGCCATTTCTTTTGTGACGGCAATCTCGGTGGTGGGCGTGGTTGCCAGACCGATATCGGTCACGTCACAGCCCATGCCCATCAGTGTGCCGGTGATGATCCGGTGCACCATCTCTCCCGAAATACGGGCGTCGCGACCCACAACAATTCGTGGTCTGCTTTCCGATGTTGCTTTTTTGATGAAGGCGGCGTAGGCGGCCGTGAATTTAACAATATCAAGCGGGGTGAGATTTTCTCCCGTTTCTCCGCCAATTGTACCTCTGATGCCGGAGATGGATTTGATCAATGTCATAAGAATTTTTCTTTATCGATAAATGGTTGTGACAGACGTAACATGTTGTAAAAGCTGTTGATCGTATGTAAAAACAGAACAAATGCCGGCGGGAACCTGTTAATAATGATTCCCGAAACGGTATTGTACCAGTTCATAGTAAGTTGGCTCGTACCTGGACTGATCGTACGAAGATCCCATGTTGAAGGGTACAATCATTTTTACCCTTCCGTTATGGCCTACATAACTTAGGGGAACCACCCACCCTGGAGTCGCGTAGTTGCCTTTGGTTGATGAGTTTACCGGACCTATGAACACAATCTCTTCCGGGTATATGCTTTTGAAATTGGAATACTGGGTAGTATCCTCTGTGTTGAAATAACGCAACCCGCTGAAACGTACATAGACTTCCTCTTTCCATTGAAGCTTTTGGATCGTATCGCCGTATTCAATAATGTGAAAATAGACACCTGTTGCGGGGTCTTTGTAAAATTCATTCTCTTTGAACGTGCCTGCCGAAGGAAAATCTTTGAGAATGGTGAGTCCGTTGGATTCAATAAACAGATCAATCGCCTTTTCTTCTGCTTTCAGATAATCGGCGTAGGTCATTCTATCCTTGCAGGAAACAGTGAGAAACAAAAATCCGGAGAGTATGAATACTATGAGATATACATGCTTCATATTAGTCTGTTGTATAAATGAAATGAACGTTTTCGTTAAGCATAAGCAGACAAACTTGTTTGTTCTGCCTGGCGTAGAAAACAACTAACTTTAGTGAATTGCAAAAGTACACAATCTGCTTCAAAAAACAGCCGTTAAGCAGAAATAAAAATGATTGATCCTTAAAGTGAGTTAAAGTTGGCTGATTGCTTCTTTCAGTTTTTTTTCATAGCTCCTGAGTCCCTCTGCATATATGCGCAGTGCTTCCTCGAATGTGCCATAATATTCTCCACCTGAGGCGTTTAGATGTCCACCTCCGTTGAAGAATTCCGCGGCAAATTCGTTGCATGGAAATGAGAGCTGTGAGCGAAATGATAGTTTTATCAGTCCTTCGTCTTCCCGGATGAATGTGGAAAAGATGATGTCTTTGATGCTGAGCGGATAATTAACGAAGCCTTCCGTGTCTCCCTTGCTGAACCGGAACTGCGCCTGATCATCCTTTGAAAGGTAAATGAGTGCTGCATGCAGATCGGGATAAATCTCCATGCGCTGCGAAAGGGTGAAGCCAAGCAAACGGAATCGTGCCTCGGAATAGTTGTGAAATACATGCGAATAGATGGCATCTTTATCAATTTTTTTGCGCAATAACAGGCTGATGATTTCAAATATTTCGGGATCGCTGGAATTATAGGTAAATCCACCGGTGTCGGTCATCATTCCGCAATAAATACATTCGGCCTCAGCCTGTGTCAGCTCATCATAGCTGCCTGCCTGAAATAAAAGTCTGAATATGAGCTCACTGGTTGAGGATATCTCGGGATGCGATACGACAATGTCAAATATTTCTCCGGGGAAAAGATGATGGTCGATCAGGATCTTTGTCGCAGGCGATGATTCCAGGATGGGACCCATCTCCCCCGCTCTTTTTGGAATATTGTAGTCGAGCGCAAAAATAAGCTCCGCACCCTGCAGGATGTGGTTTGCCGCAGAAGGATTGTACTCGTATATTTCCACCTCGTTAGCACCTTTCATCCATTTCAGAAAGTAAGGGAAAGAGTTTGGGACAATGATCCGTACCTGTTTGCCCCTGCCTTTGAGGAAATGATACAACGCGAGCGTCGACCCCAGTGCGTCGCCGTCGGGGGAAAGGTGGGTGGTAATCACGATCTTTTCGGATCTCTCCATGGCCTCCATGATTTCATTTACCTTTTGCGGCTGGATTACCTCGGAGATCGGTTCAGTAAAATTCATTTTTTACGCTCTTTTGAAGTGAAGAGGCAAAAGTACTAAAAATTCAGGGAAAAGGCTCCATTTTGAGTGACATCATGCACATCGACACCCAACAGCTGGCATTCGGCTGCCATCCGTGCTGCTGCTTTGCGGGAGAGTGAACTATCCAGGACAATGACAGAAGGAAGGACAAGGTCAATTAGCTGTCCCACGCGAAAGTTCGCATATTGTGAGAGAATAAGCACGTCCACCCGGAAAGGGTTTTCTGCTTGAAAATTCGACAATGAACTATCCGACAGACGGAGGATGCTTCTTCCCGGGTAAGGGAGGAACCCATTTTCCGGAATATCAAAAAAGTGACGTTTGTCATTCGCAAAGAGACCTATCTCGCTTCTTTCGAAACTGTTGAATACTACCAGCTGCGGTGCTGACTTACCCAGGTTCCCCTGCAGTGTGGACAATTGGAAAGCAAAGAGCGATGCCAATGCGATGATAAGTGCCCTGGGACGGTGGGTGAACAGGGAGCAGGCAAAAAGGAAGACAAAGATTATCAGCAGCAAAAGCTGGATGGCTGAAATATGGCTGTCGGTAACTTGCGCAAAAGGGAGCGATTCCGAAATACGGACAATGCGCAAGGTGATCCCGGCGAGAGTCTCCACGATCCATTGTAATATGGTTTCAAGACCATCGCTGAATATTCCGGCAACCACGAGGGAAGCGGAAGCATAGATAATGACTCCAACAAGAGGTACAACCAGCAGGTTGGTAATGAAAAACCAGGTGGGGAAGGTACCAAAGTAGTAGAGCACAAGTGGGAAGACGCCGAGCTGTGCAGCCGTAGAGACCGTAAGGAGATCCCAAACATATTTTCCCGCCTTGGTTTTAGGAGCATACAAATTGTACAACCCAGGCTGGAAATAGAGGATGGCAACCACGGCGCCGAAACTCATCTGAAAACTTACATCAAACAGGCTAAAAGGGCGAAACAGAAGAATGAAAAATGCAGAAGCAGTCAGGGTGTTGTACGTGAAGCCTCTCCGGTGCCGCATGTTGCCCAGGCAGAAGATGGTGATCATGATGGCCGCCCGCACTACTGACGCCGATCCGCCGGCAACGAATACGTACATCCAGAGTGTCAGGATGACCAGCCATTGGCGGAGAACACAGCGCACTCCCGACTTTCCCAGAAAGGAAAAGAGCAGATTGATCATCGCATAAATGATGCCCACATGCAATCCGCTAACCGCCAGTACATGCGCTGTGCCCGAGACTCGGAAGGCTTCCTGGATGTCGTCAGACAGGTCGTTCCTGTATCCGAGTGTAAGGGCCGAGATAAACGCACAGGCATCTTCGTCGTCGATCAGTGAACGGTATATGTTGAGCGCCTTTGCCCGCAGACGTTGCGACTGCGGCGTGATGGCATATGATTGCCGGCCTGTTTTCTGCCAGTCTGTTTCCGGCAAGTAGGCTGAGGCAGAGAAGCCTTTCATTTTCATGAAACGGGCATAATCGAAATCATCGGGGTTGCCAAAGTTGCGAAAAGGCTGCATCCTGGCATGGAAAAGTATTTCGTCGCCCGGCTCCAACTCTCTTGCAGCAAGATTTTTTGCAAGATACAGTTTCACTTTTCGCTGAAAAGGAATTGTTGTTTTTACGTTGCAGGCAATGGATCGAGGTTTTGTCTCCGGCAGGTCGAGGAGGGTGCCTGTATAATACCGGGCTTCATTGGAAAATGAAAACTGCGTGCTCCTTTCTTGTTCACGATATTGCAAAACCGCAAGGGAAAATAGGAACAGGCACATCCCGGTCCCAAATATCCAGCGGTACGGGAATTGGCATTTGTTCCCGGTAAAGTAGGAGAGGAACATGAGGGTAAGCCCTGTAAGGCTCAGGCAAAACAGGCCTGCATTCCATTGGGGAAAAAGCGCGGCCGCAATAATGCCGGCAATGACCGGTAACAGCAGGCGAAAGAAAGGTGTTTTTCCGATAAATGCGTTCATTATTTTACATGCCCGGGATATGCTACAGAATCACCGCTACATTCGTGAAGATGTGAACGACTGCAGCGGTCAAAAACGAGAGCCCTCCCTTACAGGGCCCGCAGCCGGCGGATAGTCCCCTTGGGATCATCCGAAGAGAAAACAAAACTTCCGGCGACAAGTACGTCGGCTCCGGCATCAACGAGCCTTTTTCCCGTGTCGAGGTTTACTCCGCCATCCACTTCAATGAGGGTAGAAGTATGTTGTCTCAGAATCATCTCTTTGAGTTGACCTACTTTCCTCACGGAATGTTCAATAAATCCCTGTCCACCGAAGCCTGGATTTACCGACATTAGCAGGACCATATCGAGATCGGGCAAGATGTCCTCCAGGAGGGATACCGGTGTGTGAGGGTTCAACGTGACGGCCGGTTTCATCCCCTTTTTTCTTATTTCCTGTATCACACGGTGCAAGTGAGTACACGCTTCGAAATGCACATTCATGTAAGTAGCGCCCATGGCGGCTATCTCGTCAACGAACTTGTCGGGATGGACAATCATCAAATGAACATCCAAAGGCTTTTTTGTAACCTCTCTCAAGCGGTTGATCACGGGAAAACCAAAAGAAATATTCGGCACAAAAACACCATCCATGATGTCGAGGTGGATCCAGTCTGCCTCACTTTGGTTGAGCATTTCCATCTCACTTTCCAGATTCAGAAAATCGGCCGCCAACAGCGACGGTGCGACTAATGTACCCATATCTATAGTATTGCAAGTTTCTGTTTCCAAAGGTAGATAAAATATTTAAACCATAAAAGAATCCTCCTTTTATGGAAGTACGATTGCCAAAAGGAGTGCCCTTAGCTTACCAGAAACGTGTTGTCCGGGATGTTGAGCCTGTTCTCTGCATGACAACTTCCTGCAAACTGACGTATCAGCCTTAGTGTAAGTTCGGAAGGTTGCGCTGAGCCGGAAGGCCCGCGTGCGGCAAATGGTCTGACTGAGTGTGTGCTTCTACTCATAAGCAATTGTTATTATGCAGTTAAAACGGGCATTTTTTTCTTTTATTGCAGCGAGACAAAAAAAACAGATAGAAACTTATTTATATGGACTTTTTACATATCTTTGCCTCGGTTAAACAATAATAAAGGAATAAGATGAGAAAAATAGTGTTTCTTTTCATAATGGGCAGCATTCTTTTTTCCTGCCAAAACAACAAGAATTATACAATCAGCGGTACAGTTGCCGATGGAGCGTATGAAGGTACCAATGTTTACATACAAGAAATGACCAACGACGCCATGGTTGTTGTCGACACTCTGGTTGTCACGAATGGTTCGTTTTCGCTAAAGGGAGTGGCAGACAGTACAGTACTTCGATTTATTTCGCTGGATGAATCAGTGAGTCCACAGCAGGAGAGCCGGGTTCCGGTATTGATTGAGCCTGGTAAGATTGAAGTATTGTTCGATACTGTGGTGACAGTAAAAGGCACAAAAGTAAACGATGCCTATACTGAATTTAGACAGCAGCAGAGAGAACTGGTGAAAAGTATCCGCAGTGTGATGGAGCAATACAATACTGCCAGTGCGGAAGGCTCCATGACTGATTCTCTGGAAGCCCAAATCAAGGCATCGTACGACAAAATCAGTGATCAGCTGACCGGCCTGAATTTCAATTTTATCAAAAACAACATCGGAAATGATCTGGGAAAATATGCGTTTCTCACTTCTTCCTCAATGTTTTCGCCGGAACAACAGAAGGAAATTCTCGAACTTGCCGACGATAATTTCAAGGCCCAGGAAAATATTCAGCGAGTCATTGTGAGGTTGGAAAATCTGGAGAATGTGGCTATAGGAAAAAAATTTGTCGATTTCACATTAAAAGATACGCAGGGTAACGATGTTTCTTTGTCTGACTATGCCGGAAACGGGAAGTATGTGCTGGTAGATTTTTGGGCTGCCTGGTGTGGACCATGCCGTCAGGAAATGCCCAACGTTGTCGCTGCATACGACAAGTACAAAACAAAAGGGTTTGAGGTTGTGGGAGTATCCTTCGATAAGGATCGCGAGAGCTGGACCCGGGGTATTGCAGAGTTAAAAATGACCTGGCCGCAAATGTCCGATTTGAGGTATTGGGAAAGCCCGGTAGTCGACCTATACGCTATCAACGGTATACCTCACACTATTCTTTTGGATAAGGAGGGCGTCATTATAGGAAAGGACCTGAGAGGCGATGCCCTTGATGCAAAATTGGCGGAATTGATGCCATAATGGTTTCGGTCACACCTGAAAAGAAGAATGAGCTACAGATTGTGGCTCATTCTTTTTCAATCCGAAATTTATCGCTATTTTTGCAAAAAAAGAAATTGACATGAAACCTCATAAAAAGGCATTCTTATTATCGTGTTTGGGTGTTTTTATGCCTTTTTTTTTCGGTCAACCCGCCAACGCTCAAAACGGCAGGTTTACAGTAGTGATTGATCCCGGTCACGGAGGAAAAGATCCCGGCGCAATTGGTGCTGATTCGAAGGAGAAAGATATCGTACTCGCTGTCGGCCGGAAATTGGGAAAGCTTATTGAGGATAATCATCCCGATGTCGATGTCCTGTATACCCGCAATTCGGATTATTTTGTTGCACTAAACCAACGTGCGGAAATAGCGAATAAGGCACATGCTAATTTATTCATATCCATCCATTGCAATGCACTCGACCGGCGGCGTGCGTCACCACAGGGAGTAGAAACGTTTGTGCTTGGGTTGCATCGCAGTAAAGACAACCTGGATGTGGCCAAGGCTGAGAACGCTGTGATCATGTATGAAGATGATTATTCGGTCAAATACGAAGGGTTTAATCCAAATGAGCCCGAGTCGTATATCATTTTTGAGTTTATGGCGAACGAGTTCCTATCTCAAAGTGTTTACCTTGCCACGCTCGTGCAAAATCAGCTGGTCACCAATTCGCGGCGAGTGAACAGGAGTGTGCGGCAGGCCGGCTTTTTGGTGCTGAGAGAGGTGGCCATGCCCAGCATACTCGTTGAACTGGGATACATCAGTAACAGACAAGATGAGAAGTACCTGAAGAGCCTGAGCGGCCAGAGTTCACTGGCCTCCTCCATATATAAGGGGTTTAAAGAATACAAGAGGGAGTATGACAAGAAAAGTAATGTGTTCACCCAATCCGGAACGAACAAACAGCAGTCCGGTGTAACACAATCCTCTGCCGCTACAGGCGGAAAGAGAGAATATCGTGTTCAGTTTCTCACTTCCTCCCGTAAATACGAAAACGGAGCGTCGGCTTTTAAAGGTTTGAATCCGGTTGACTTTTATACCGATGGCTCCACCTATAAATATACTTTCGGCAGCACCACAGACCAGGATGCAATCAAACAATCTCTCAGAGAAGTACAAAAAAAATTCAAAGATGCCTTTATCGTTGAATTTGAAGATGGGCTGCGCGTAAAATAACGATTAAAGAACCTATGAAGAAGACTTTTAGCAGGTATGCTGCCATAGGCCTGGCATTCATTGCCAGCATTGCAATGATATACTTCGGGATTAATTTTCTGAAAGGAGTAAATGTGCTGAAGAAGCAGAACCAGTATTATGCAATTTTTGAAGATGTTTCAAAGCTGCTTATCTCATCTCCCGTCTATGTGAAAGGATATCAAATAGGGTTGATCAATGATATCAAGATGGTCAGTGATGATCCGATGCGCTTTGCTGTTGGTATCAATCTTAAAGAGCAACTGCGAATTACCGAGGGCAGTTATCTCGAATACGGGGTTGATATGTTCGGTGCTTCCACGGTAAACCTGGTGATGGTACCATCTCGCGTTTACCTTCAGCCAGGCGACACTCTTGTCGGCGGCAAGGAGCTGGCTCTACTTGACGGGGTGGCAAAAGCAATGCCAAGGGCTGATTCCATTCTGATGCGGATAGACTCTGTTGTTTACTCGCTGCATATGCTTATATCGAATCCTATATGGAAGCATTCTATTGAAGGCATCGGAAGCACCGTGACACAATTGAACCGCTCCAGCGAAAGCCTGAACAGAATGGTGGGGGCGCTGGAGGCTGATCTGCCCGTTATCAGCAGTAATCTTTCCGATGTGTCAGCCAACTTGAAAGAGGTTACCGATGAACTGAATCAAATGGATCTGACGCAAACGCTTGCTTCGATCGACGAGACAGTGAATAACTTGAAAATACTGACTCAAAAAATGAACAGCAATGACAATTCGCTGGGCTTGTTGATGAACGACACCAGGTTGCACGATAGTTTGAATGTGACCATTGATTCTGCCACGAAACTGCTTGAAGATATACGGCAAAATCCAGAGCGTTACTTGAGCATCAAGGTACGTTTATTTTAAGTTGAAGAGGTTTCGATTTCGTACTCCCGAATAAATCTAATTAGAATTATTCTAAATAGGTGGATTTTGGGGAATGGGAACAAAACCCTTTGGTTATTCGGGGATAAGTAACAAAAATGTAATATATTTGTAATTATAAAAAAAGAAGTCCTTTTTTTGTATCGTGTTGTTAATCAGCCGTGATTGACCTATGGAGTGCTTTTAAAGTATTGAAAATCAAAAGTCTGCGAGTATCCTGTTGATAAATAGCGGTGTTTTTCGCAAACAGTTTTTTCAAAAAAAAGATCATTTTTTTATCTCGTTTTTTTTTTGAAAATTTGTACTCCTATTACGTTACGGAAAAGAAAAAGATCATTTTAAATTCAATGAAGAGCGACTGTCGGTTTTTATGGAACAATTGTTTGAATGTCATTCGGGACAATATCCCCGAACCGGCATTTAATACATGGTTTCTGCCCATTGTGCCGTTAAAATACGTGGATCATGTGCTTACAGTACAAGTACCAAGTCAGTTTTTCTATGAATATCTGGAAGATAAGTATCTTGATCTTATCCAGCAAACCCTTTACCGTGAAATAGGCGAGGGGACTATTCTTAATTACCGGATTCTGGTAGAAACAGAGAGTAATACTGCCGTTGAACTTCGGGGAGAGAGCAAACCGCTTGCCGGAAAAGACAAGACTGTTTCCAGAAAAATAACTGCTAAGGTACCCAGTCCATTTGACAGGGTAGAGACATCGGAATTCGATTCTCAGATCAATTCAAAGTACACTTTTTACAATTTTTTTGAGGGTGAGAGCAATCGTCTGGCACGTACTGCGGCCGAGGCGGTAGCCAATAACCCGGCAAAAACAGCATTCAATCCTCTTTTTGTTCATGGATATTCCGGTGTGGGGAAAACGCATCTTTGTCACGCCATAGGTTCAAAAGTGGAAGCACTGTACCCCGATAAAAAAGTCTTGTATTTATCGGCTCATCTGTTCAAAGTCCAGTTTACCGATGCCCGCAGGTTTAATACAATCAACGATTTTATTAATTTTTACCAGAGCATCGATGTGCTTATTATCGACGATATTCATGAATTGTCGGGCCTGGAAAAAACGCAGAATACCTTCTTTCACATATTCAATCACCTGCATCAGAATAACAAACAACTGGTGATGACTTCCGACTGTGCGCCCATGGATATGCAGGGAATGGAAGAGCGCCTGCTTACCCGTTTTCGCTGGGGGCTCAGCACCAAGCTGGAACGCCCCGATAAGGAGCTTCGAAAAAAAATTCTGCAAAACAAAGTTTTGTCCGATGGCCTTTCCATTCCGGCCAATGTAATCGATTTTATTGCAGAGAATGTAACGGAGAATGTGCGCGACCTGGAGGGTATCGTTGTTTCGTTGATGGCACATTCAATCATCAATAATCGTGAGATCGACATGAATCTGGCACGACGGGTGTTGGAACAGAGCATTAAGTTTGAAAGAAAACGCATTACCGTCCAGAAGATACAGGATACGGTGTCGGAGTTCTTCAATATCAAGAAAGAGTTGATTCAGTCTTCTTCGCGCAAGCGTGAAATTGTGCAGGCGCGTCAAGTCACCATGTATTTTATCAAAAAGCATACGGAACTGTCTCTTTCCCAGATTGGTGTGCAAGTGGGTAACCGAAATCATGCCACCGTACTCCACGCTTGCAATACAGTAAAAAACTTTTACGAGGTTGACAAAGGTTTCCGCTCCGACATTGAAGAGATTGAAAAGATCCTTAACTCCTGATTTTTTGTAACAAGCCGTCTCGCCAGAGACATTTATTTATTTTTCGCTCTTTTTATCGGGGCGTCTTGATGAATTCATTATATTTGCCCACAGCCGGAATCTTTCCGGAATGGATTGGCTATATCATAGAAGTATGAGTTATTCTCACCACAGCATCCTTACTGCTTTTTTTTTATTTGTAACCGGCACCCTCAGCAGCCAGGTTCCAGAAGGCTATTATGCCGATGCAGATGGTAAAAGAGGCGCAGAGTTAAAAACGGCGCTGTTTCAGATTATAAAAGATCCACAGGTGGTATCTTATGCCAGTTTATGGGAGTTTTTCCGGGTAACTGATGCGCAGAGGAACAACAAGGTGTGGGATATGTATTCCGATGAGCCGGGAAAAGGGCCGGAATACCTGTATGATTTCAGGAATAACCGATGCGGCTCCTATCGCAGGGAGGGGGACTGCTACAACCGGGAACATACGTTGCCGAGAAGCTGCTTCAAAGGAACAGAATCCCTTGAGTCCGACCTTTTTCACCTTTATCCCACCGATGGTTACGTGAACAACAGACGCGGTGACCTGCCTTTTGGAGAGGCAGGCATAACTTATTGGCAATCTTCAAATGGGTCGAAGATCGGACAAAATACATTTGGCGGTTACACACAGACGATATTTGAACCCATTGATGCATACAAAGGAGATTTTGCGCGTACGCTTTTTTATGTGGTCACCGCATACGAAGATCAATTGTCACTCTGGCGCTCCGATCAGGTAGGAGGCAGCCGTTATCCCGGTTTTAGCGACTGGTCGTTGCACTTAATGCTGAAATGGCACCGGGAGGATCCTGTCAGCATCAAGGAGGTGCGCAGAAATGAGGAGGTTTATCGTATTCAAAAAAACCGCAATCCCTATATCGACTATCCCGAATTGGTCGAATACGTCTGGGGCGACTTCAAGACCTCTTGCTTTGAACCTACCTCACTTTCGGACAGTTTTTTGAAGATTGAATGCAGCCCGTTTGAACGCTGGCTGCAGGATGTGAAGGGGTACTTCAAACGAAATAACCCATGAGGCATTGGCTGCTTTCCCTTTTGCTTTGCTTTCTCCCCGTTTCGAACTGCTTGGCTGTAGTACCTTCAACACTGAAAATTGCGCTAATCACGGATGTACATTATCTTTCCCCTCAATTGATCAAAGAAGGTGATGCCCTCAAGGCATTCGAAGCGGCATCCGGAAGAAGAACGAGAGAGCTGCATGAGGTGCTGGACGAGGTGCTGGCTGCTCTTGGCAGAGAGAAACCGGATATTCTCCTTGTTACGGGAGATTTGAGCAACCACGGAGAACTGGTGAGCCACTCCGGTTTTGTTGAAAAACTTCGCCCGCTGCAAAATGCAGGAACTCGGATTTATGTGATCCCCGGGAACCACGACATACTTGTTCCCGATCCCAAAGCCTATAAAGGTAGTGTAAGTACTCCTGTGAAGGGTGTTACGCCTGATGAATTTGCCCGGCTGTACGGTGATTTCGGTTATGATGAAGCGCTGCTGAGAGATGACGCATCGCTCAGTTATATGGTGGAGATAAATGAGAAAATTTGGCTGTTGGCTATCGACAGTAACAGGTATAACGAACAGCATTCTACCTCTATCTCTGGGGGGCGTATTCGCCCGGAAACCCTGGAATGGGCACTAGAAATACTTCGGAAAGCCCGAGAAAAGGAGGTGATGGTGTTGGGGATGATGCACCACGGATTGGTTGAACATATGCCATATCAGGAGGCTTTTTTTTCTGATTACCTTATTGAGGATTGGAGGCAGCAGGCCAATAAACTGGCCGATGCGGGACTTGGTGTCATCTTCACGGGCCATTTCCATGCCAACGACATCACCCTTCATACCTCTCCTGCAGGCAACCCGATTTACGACATAGAGACTGCCAGCCTGGCACAGTATCCTTTTGCTTACCGGGTCATGCAATTGCAGGGGAATGAGCTCCACGTAAATACCCGGTTCGTGACATCCATACCCGGAAATCCTGATGTTGAAAATGAATCTCGCCGTCGACTGGAGACGATTACGCGTCGTGTAGCGCAAAACCGGCTGGATATACCATGGGTGCCGATTCCGGAAGAAGTAAAAAACAATCTGATCGAGATGATCGTGCAGCTGCATCTGATGCATGTGCGGGGTGACGAAACGACGAATCCCGACCTGCGGGAGTCAATCAGACTTTTCGCGGCCATGATGGGCGCAGAAGCGGATATGGAGTCGTTTGCGTTTGATTTTCCACCGGAGGACAAGGAAGTTTTGCTGACTATTGGGGTGAAGTAACGGGGTGTGAAATTGGCAATGAATTGATTGATGAAGAAAAAGGGTATATTATGAAGGAGTGCAATCTATTGCAAACATGTATGAAACCCGGATATGTTGAAGCCGGATGCGACGAGGCGGGACGGGGGTGTCTTGCCGGCCCTGTATTCGCGGCGGCCGTGGTGTTGCCACCCGGTTTTTCCTGCATGAAGCTGAACGATTCCAAACAGTTGACCGAAAAAAAACGGGATGAATTGCGTGCGGTGATCGAGAAAAATGCGTTGAGCTATGCAGTTGCTTCCTGCTCTCCCCAAGAGATTGATGAAATGAATATCCTGTGGGCCTCGGTTGAGGCAATGCACCGGGCATTGAGGAAGCTGTCGGTGACTCCTGCCCATATTCTGGTAGATGGAAATCGATTCCGCCCCTTCGGGAAGATCCCTTATACTTGTGTAGTGAAGGGGGACGCTTTATTTCAATCCATCGCTGCTGCCTCTATTCTGGCTAAGACCTATCGCGACGAGTATATGCGGGGATTGCACGAAAAATATCCCCGGTACGGCTGGGCATGCAACAAAGGTTATCCCACGAGGAAGCACCGGCAGGCAATTCTGGAGGAGGGCATCACTCCTATGCACCGGAAAAGCTTTCAACTTGTTGAACGTCAGTTGGAATTTGTCTTTCAATAAATTTGTTTATTTTTTCATTGAGAGCGCGATGCGTTTCCGTTCTATGTCGACCGACAATACTTTCACTTCCACATGTTGGTGGAGCGACACCACTTCCGTCGGGTTTGAAACGAACCGATCGGCGATTTCCGAGATATGTACCAGCCCGTTCTCCTTGATCCCAATATCTACAAAACAGCCGAAGTTGGTGATGTTGGTCACGATGCCGGGAAGCTTCATTCCTTCTTTCAAATCGTTGATGGTGCGGATATCCGGATCAAATTCCAGCATCTGTACTGTAGAGCGAGGGTCGCGTCCCGGTTTTTCCAGCTCCTGCAAGATGTCGGTCAATGTTTCGGCGCCAGCCTCTTCGGTCATGTAGCGGTTTATGTCGATGGCCATTATCAACGGTTTGTTCCGGATCAGTTCTTTCACGGAGCAGTGCAGGTCGCGGGCCATTCTCTCCACAATGGGATAGCTTTCGGGATGCACTGCCGAGTTGTCAAGCGGGTTTTCTGCATCGGCAATGCGCAAGAATCCAGCGCACTGTTCAAATGCCTTTGGTCCCAGCCTGGGTACTTTTTTTAGTTCTTTTCGTGAACGGAAAGGGCCGTTTGCGGAACGCCAATCCACGATATTTTGTGCCAGTGATTCTCCCAGTCCCGACACATAGGTGAGAAGATGCCTGCTCGCCGTGTTGAGGTTCACGCCTACAAGATTCACGCAACTCTCCACGGTCTGATCGAGAGAATGCTTCAGCTTTGTTTGATCCACATCGTGCTGATACTGCCCAACACCAATCGACTTTGGGTCAATTTTCACCAACTCCGCAAGCGGATCGCTCAGACGTCGTCCAATAGAAACAGCGCCCCGCACCGTCACATCATATTCCGGGAACTCCTCCCGGGCTGTCTTCGATGCGGAATAGACCGATGCTCCACTCTCGCTCACCACAAACACCTTCACCTCCTTCTCGTACCGGAGGTTCGAGATGAACCGTTCTGTTTCACGGCTTGCAGTGCCGTTTCCAATAGCAATGGCATCGATTCTATAGGTGGAGACCAGCTTCACAACCTTGCCTGCCGATTTGGAAAATTCGTTCTGCGGCGGATGAGGGTAGATGGTTTCGTTGTGTAGCAGATCCCCTTGTTCGTTCAGGCAGACAACTTTACAGCCGGTTCGGAAGCCGGGGTCGATGGCCAAAATACGTTGTTGTCCCAGCGGAGGAGCCAGCAATAATTGACGCAGGTTTTCGGCAAAAACGGCAATTGCCGCTTCATCGGCTTTCTCCTTGGAAAGATTGGCGAACTCTGTTTCGATGGAGGGCTTCAACAAACGTTTGTATGCATCTGTAACCGCCTCCTCCACGTAATCGGCTGCCGGAACATTATTCTTGGCGTACCGGGGTACAAGCCTGTCTAGACATTTCTCGTCGTCGGGCGAAATGGTGATGCGCAAAAAACCTTCTGCCTCGCCACGACGAATTGCCAAAATCCGGTGTGACGGGCATCGCCACAATGGCGTCGAGAAATCAAAATAATCTGTATATTTCTCACCTTCCTCCTCCTTGCCTTTAATCACCTTTGACGTAATAAAAGCTTCGCGAGAAAAAATATTCCGTATCAATTGACGGGTTCTTGCATCTTCGTTTACCCATTCGGCAATGATATCGCATGCTCCCTTCAATGCCGATCCGGTATCGGGAACATCATCATGTACAAACTGCTTCGCTTTGGTTTCTACCGAACCCTCCTGCTGCATCATCAGCCATTTGGCCAGACCTTCCAACCCTTTCCTGCGGGCAATTTCGGCACGTGTCTGCCGTTTTGGCTTGAAGGGGAGGTACAGGTCTTCCAGTTCGGCGCTGTCCCAGCAGCCGTGAATTTGTTCCGAAAGCTCCGGCGTCAGCTTCTCTTGCGATTTGATGGATTGTAACACAAATTCTTTTCGCTTCTCCAGTTCGCGGTATTTTTCGTTCCATATCCTGATGTTCCCTATCTGCACCTCATCAAGACCGCCGGTAGCCTCTTTGCGGTAGCGGCTGATGAATGGGATGGTAGCTCCACCTTCGAGCAACTGGACGGTGCTTTCCACGCTTTTGAGCGAGAGACTGAGCGACCTCGAAATAAATGAATAAACGTCGGACATCT
Source organism: Proteiniphilum sp. UBA5283 (assembly GCA_002408485.1). GTDB lineage: Bacteria > Bacteroidota > Bacteroidia > Bacteroidales > Dysgonomonadaceae > Proteiniphilum. Next base: position 61,057 of record DHSP01000048.1, read on the forward strand.
GTAAAGTTTTAGATCGTTGTGAGGGAGAGGCTGAGCAAGCCTCCATGCAACCCCATTCCGCCCCAGCCGGCTATAGCTGGCTACAGGCATATTGCAAAAGTACAAGAAATTTCTGTATCTTTACCTCTTTAAACAGCTACATCATGGCGAAACTAAAATCAGTTTACTTTTGCAGCAATTGCGGGCACGAGTCACCCAAATGGATGGGTAAATGCCCCTCTTGCGGAGAATGGTCTACCTTCGTGGAGGAACTGATACGCAAGGATGCCGCCACCAGACAGGAAGATACGCGCTCTTTCAGTGGAGCGAAGAGCAAGCCAATGTTGCTGCGGGAGATCAAAGCTGATGAGGAGCCGCGCCTCGATATGCAGGATGCTGAGCTTAACCGGGTGCTGGGTGGAGGACTAGTCCCCGCATCGGTTGTGTTGATAGGCGGAGAGCCCGGTATCGGCAAGTCGACGTTGGTATTGCAGACCATCCTGAAGCTGAAAGGTGTCCGCTCGCTCTATGTGTCGGGCGAGGAGAGCGCACGCCAGCTGAAGCTCAGAGCAGAACGCATCGGTATTGAGAACGACGATTGCCTGATTGTGTGTGAGACCAGCCTCGATGATATTTTCAAACAGGTGAAGCAGGTCTCGCCGAAGCTGTTGATCATCGACTCTATCCAGACAGTTTACAGCGATGCGATGGAATCATCACCCGGAAGCATCTCGCAGGTGCGTGAATGTGCTGCGGCTCTCCTGAAGTTTGCCAAGCAGTCGGGTACCCCGGTGCTACTAATCGGTCATATTACCAAGGAAGGCAGCATTGCCGGCCCCAAAATATTGGAGCACATTGTGGATACGGTGTTGCAGTTTGAGGGCGACCAGCATTATATGTATCGCATTCTTCGCAGTATTAAGAACCGCTTTGGAAGCACAGCGGAACTGGGTATTTATGAAATGAATCAATCGGGGTTGCGGGAAGTAAGCAACCCTTCTGAGTTGTTGATTACACAGAATCACGACGGATTGAGTGGCGTTTCCATCGCATCAGCCATTGAAGGTGTTCGTCCTTTTGCGATCGAAACGCAGTCGCTCGTCAGTACGGCTGCCTATGGAACGCCGCAGCGATCGGCCACCGGGTTTGATATCCGGAGAATGAACATGCTGCTGGCCGTACTGGAAAAACGGGCCGGCTTTAAGCTGGCGCAGAAAGATGTTTTTCTTAATATTGCCGGCGGTCTGCGTGTGAACGACCCCGGTATGGATCTGTCAGTCATCAGTGCGGTGCTTTCCTCCAGTCTCGATATGGCTATTGATAGAGATACCTGCCTCTGTGGTGAGGTGGGGTTGTCGGGCGAGATCCGTCCGGTAAACCGTATTGAACAGCGCATTCAGGAGGCAGAGAAGCTAGGCTTCTCCCGCATCCTCATTCCTGCCAACAACCTGAAAGGGGTGAATAAGAATGTATCTATCGAGCTGCAACAGGTGAAAAGAGTAAGCGATGCTTTTCGGTTGCTTTTTTCCTGAACCCGGTATTTAAGTCGTATGTCTAAATTAGAATGGCAATCGTTTTTATTTTTCAAAAAAATATATTACATTTGCAACCGCTTTCAGCGATCCTGGTACCTTGGCCGAGTGGCTAGGCGTCGGTCTGCAAAACCGTTTACGGCGGTTCGAATCCGCCAGGTACCTCTGAATGAAAAACCCAACACTGCTTTTGGTGTTGGGTTTTTTTTATGAAGCCTTGCATAGTGTAAAGGTCACTATCTCGGGCATAGTTGGTTACGGCACAAGTACAAAAAATTATAAATTCCCGTCGTAGTTGGGTGCGTCGGCATCGTGATGATCTCCTGCATGGGTTTTGTTATCGTCCTTTTTGAAGGCATCCACCACTTTGGCGAAGTTTTCTTTCCAGGATTCAGAGACAGAGGTAAAGAAGGTGCCCGCACTCTCCCTGACCACATCCCACTTGCTGTCGGCAATATTTTCGTATTCTTCCAATTTTGAGGACAAATTATCTCTGATGTCCCTCAGCTTATCAAGTTGTTCCCGGTACTCCTCCCTGGCGTCATCCGCAATTTCACCGGCTTTATCTTCCAGTTTAGAGATGTAGTCGGCCAATTCATTTAGCACGTCGTGTGTTTTCTGCTTGAACTCATCTTTCCTCATTGTGTGTAGGGTGTTAATATTCAACTTCAATGAATAAACATTTTGGGTTGTGATTGGTTCATCAAAGATGCGTGATTGATCCAATAAATGATAAAGATGTGAGCATGTAAGTCGGAAAAAGCGTATCTTTGTAGCTTAAGTTAGAAAAAGTATGTTGAATATTGTAATTTTCGGGGCTCCCGGATCGGGAAAAGGTACCCAGAGTGAGAAGTTGATTGAGAAGTACGGTTTAAAGCATGTTTCCACAGGCGATTTATTACGTGCAGAGATTAATGGCAATACTGAGTTGGGAAAGATGGCAGACTCCTACATATCGAAGGGACAGCTTGTACCTGATGAAGTAGTGATTGGCATGCTGGAGGAGTTGGTTAAAAAGAACCATCATTTAAAGGGATTCATTTTCGATGGTTTTCCCAGAACTCTAATGCAGGGTGAAGCACTCGATAAAATGTTGGAAAGACATGGCAAGAAAGTTTCCGTGGTGCTAAGCCTGGAAGTGGAAGATAAAGAGCTGATTGATCGGTTGCTGAAACGTGGTGAGATGTCGGGACGGTCGGACGACAACAGGGAAACCATTGAATCTCGTCTTCAGGTCTATTATGAACAGACAGCTCCGCTGAAGGATTTTTACAAAGAGCAAGGCAAATTGGTGAAAATACCGGGACAAGGTTCCATCGATGAGATCTTCACATCCATGGAAACCATCGTTGACCGGATAATTGTATAAGGATGGCGGAAACAAATTTCGTTGATTATGTGAAGATATTTTGCCGTTCCGGAAAGGGGGGGCGTGGTTCTGCCCATTTCAGGAGGGAGAAGTATATACCCAAAGGAGGTCCGGACGGTGGTGATGGTGGTGACGGCGGGAGCATTATCCTGCGTGGTAACCGTAATTACTGGACTTTGCTTCATCTTCGTTATCAACGACATATTTTCGCAGACCATGGTGAGAGCGGCTCCAGGGCACAACGTTCCGGAAAAAAGGGGGAAAGTAGGATCATTGACGTCCCTTGTGGTACTGTTGCGTACGATGCGCATACCGGAGAGTATCTGTGCGACATTACCGATGACGGACAGGAAGTGATACTCCTGAAAGGAGGTCGTGGCGGTTTGGGAAATCAGCATTTCAAGACAGCCACAAACCAGGCACCGCGATATGCTCAGCCCGGAGAACCGTATGAAGAGCGATGGATTATTCTTGAGTTGAAACTTTTGGCCGACGTAGGGCTCGTGGGCTTCCCCAACGCTGGAAAGTCGACCTTACTTTCCGTGGTATCGGCTGCAAAGCCTAAGATTGCCAACTATCCCTTCACCACACTTGAACCGAATCTGGGTATTGTGGGATACCGCGAAGGAAAGTCGTTTGTCATGGCCGACATCCCTGGAATTATTGAAGGAGCTAGTGAAGGAAAGGGACTTGGCCTGCGTTTTCTGCGACACATAGAGCGAAACTCGTTGTTGCTTTTTGTCGTTCCGGCCGACAGCGATGACATCAGAAAAGAATACGAGGTTTTGTTGCGGGAGCTGAAACAGTATAATCCCGAGTTGCTGGATAAGACGCATGTGTTGGCGATTTCTAAATCCGATATGCTCGACGAAGAGCTTATGGATGAAATCAAAGAAGATTTGCCGGCAATTCCCTTTGTGTTTATCTCGTCTGTCACTGGTTATGGAATTCCGCTGTTGAAGGATCTGTTATGGCGTGAGTTAAATGCAGACAGTTCCACTCCTGTCACAGCTTCCCGTCATACATTGATTCACAGAGATCTGGATGTGTCTACGCTGGAATTTGATCCGGAAGAACAGTTCCCTGGCGAGGGGGAGTATGACGAAGAACCCGATGATGAGGATTATGACGATGAGGATTATTTTGAGGAGGATATATGAACCCATAAGATGAGACCGCATTCACAATACCGTAATCTGTTGCAGTTTGATCTGCTGAGCGAAGAAAAAGAGATTGTCCATTTCTCTACCACCCGGACCGGAGGTGTGAGTAATGGCACCTATGCTTCTTTCAACATGGGGAATTTTTCCGATGACAACCCGTTGAACATTTACGAAAACCGTCAGATTCTCTCTCGCATGTTCTACATGAGCATGGATCAGTTTATTATTCCTCATCAGACACACGGCACCCGTGTATTGCCGATAGACGATTCGTTCTTCGCGTTGGATCATGCTGCCTCCATTGAAACTATGTACGGTGTGGATGCTACCATTTCACAAAAAAGAGGAGTTTTTCTCTGTGCCACGACGGCCGACTGTATCCCGATTATTCTTTACGATAAACAAAGGGAGGCGATTGCAGCTATTCATGCCGGATGGAAAGGTACCGTAGGGCGGATTGTGGAAAAAACTATCGAAGAAATGAGGCGCCACTACAGCTCTTCTCCTGCAGACATTGTTGCCGGAATTGGACCGGGAATAAGTATGACGCATTATGAAGTAGGAGACGAAGTCGTCGACGCTTTTATCAGGGAGGGATTCGACCTTTCCGACAAGGAGGTCGCTTTCCGGAAGAACCCTGCCTCGAGATGGCACATCGACCTGAAGGAAATCAACAAAAGGGAGCTACTTCGCTTGGGAGTGTTCGGAAAAAATATCGAAAAGAGTGATCTCTGTACCTTTGAAAGAGAGGAACTCTTCTTCTCAGCCCGTCGGCAGACGGAGCATTCCGGCAGGATGCTCACCGGTATTATGATGAAAAACCACAGCGTCTGAACCGGAAGCATGCAGCGAAAGATAAGCTGTTTTTGATGTAATTCCTTATAGAGGAGGAGCAAATAAAAAAAGAGAATGAATCCTGACATTCATTCTCTTTTTTCCATTAAGTGACTTACGTTCCGCCGGGCGATTGCTTTCAATTAATAACGTGCACTTACCACGTCCCAATCGATGATCTTCCATAATTCTTTCAGATGGTCGGCGCGGCGATTCTGGTAATCGAGGTAGTAAGAGTGTTCCCATACATCGAATCCCAAAATCGGAGTCAATCCCTTTGTAATTGGATTGCCGGCATTGCTTTCCTTTTCTATGGAGAGTTTACCACTTCCGTCTTTTGCCAGCCAAACCCATCCTGAACCGAACACCGAAGCCCCGGCAGCATTAAATTCTTCCTGAAACTTCTCAAATGAGCCATACTGTGCATTGATAGCGTCGCCCAATGCCCCTTTGGGCACACTGCTACCCCCTTGTTTGAACGAGGTAAAGTAGAGGTTGTGGTTCAAAACTTGGCCTGCATTGTTGAAAATAGCGCCATCGCTTTCTTTTACTACTGTTTCGAGATCAGAATTTTCGAACTTGGTGCCCACGACCAACTTGTTTAAATTGTCCACATACGCCTGATGATGTTTTCCGTAGTGAAGTTCCACGGTTTGTTTGCTTATAACCGGCTCCAGTGCGTCGGTTGCATAAGGTAATGCTACTTTCTCAAATTTCATATTTACTTTGTTTTTAGGATTATTATTTTCGTTATTGTTTGCGTTGGAATTATGGCAACTGAACAGAGTTAAAACCAACACTCCAGTCAATAGGATTGAATGAATTTTTTTCATTTTTCCGCTTATTTTTGTTGTTCAATGTTATAACGATAAGAATCCATCATTTGTTCGGTCTTTCTTGCAAGACGAAGAGCGAAGCGACGAAAAATGAGTAAAAAAAACAGCCAGACCGTTGAAGGCCAGGCTGTCGGTGCCGATGGCGGGGGCTTATTGCTTTTCTCTATAGCGGGTTTATTATTTTGATATCAAGGTTTATTTATCCTTCATCCTCCCTTTCCCGCATCTGACTCTTTTCCTGTCGATCTCCGACGCCGTGATCCATTTTGATGTCCGGTTCATTGCCTTGTTCAGGAGCAGAATCCTTACCAGCTTCATCTTGCGTGTCGAGGAGCTGACTTTCAACAGATACCGCCGGTTTGGAAGGTATCTTTTTTTCTTCCCCATTTTCCTTTTTATGATCCAGAATTTCCTGTGAGCGGGAGATCCATTTGCGTTTGCCGAAGATATGTTCCAGGTCGTCTGCATAAATGATCTCTTTTTCCAGAAGGATGGCGGACAGCTGTTGGTGTCCTGCCGCTTTTTCTGTAAGAATCTGTTTGGCTCTCTCGTACTGTTGTGCAATCATTGCTTTTACTTCAGAGTCGATGAGTTTAGCCGTTTCGTCGCTGTAAGGTTTGGAGAAGGTATACTCTTGTCCAGAGGAATCGTAATAGCTGAGATTGGGAAGTTTTTCGCTCATGCCCATGTAGGTGATCATGGCATAGGCCTGCTTTGTAACTCTTTCCAGATCGTTCATCGCACCCGACGAAATGTGTCCGATAAATAACTCTTCCGCAGCGCGTCCACCGAGCAGGGCACACATCTCATCGAGCATCTGCTCCTTGGTGGTGATTTGCCGCTCTTCGGGAAGATACCAGGCAGCTCCCAGTGCTTTGCCACGTGGCACAATGGTTACTTTGACGAGAGGATTGGCATGTTCAAGAAACCAGCTTAGTGTGGCATGCCCGGCTTCGTGAATGGCAATCGATTTTTTCTCGCTTTGGGTGATGATCTTGTTTTTCTTTTCCAGTCCGCCCACAATACGGTCTACCGCATTCATGAAATCATCTTTTTGCACAAATTTTTTCTTCTTGCGGGCCGCAATCAATGCTGCCTCGTTGCACACGTTGGCTATGTCAGCACCCGAAAAGCCCGGTGTCTGGCGTGCAAGAAACTCCACGTTGATGGATTCGTCAATCTTGATAGGGCGCAGGTGTACTTTGAATATCTCCTTGCGATCGTTCAGGTCGGGCAGTTCCACATAGATCTGCCTGTCGAAGCGTCCGGCGCGCATCAGCGCTTTATCCAATACGTCGGCCCGGTTTGTCGCAGCCAGGATGATAACCCCGCTGTTGGACCCGAAGCCGTCCATCTCTGTAAGTAGTTGGTTTAGTGTGTTTTCCCGTTCGTCGTTTGAGCCGAAGTTTGTGTTTTTGCCACGTGCACGCCCTACGGCATCAATCTCATCGATAAACACGATGCAGGGTGCTTTTTCTTTTGCCTGCCGGAAGAGGTCCCGTACGCGTGAAGCACCTACTCCGACAAACATTTCCACGAAGTCAGATCCCGATATGGAAAAGAAGGGAACATTCGCTTCTCCGGCAACTGCTTTTGCCAGCAATGTCTTTCCTGTTCCTGGAGGGCCTACCAGTAGAGCGCCCTTGGGTATTTTTCCTCCCAGGTTAGTATAATTGCCGGGATTCTTCAGGAATTCCACAATCTCCTGTACCTCCTCTTTTGCTTCTGAGAGACCGGCCACATCTTTGAAAGTCACCTTTTGGCTGGAATCTTTATCAAACAGTTGTGCTTTCGATTTTCCGACGCTGAACACACCTCCGCTACCAGCTCCTGCACCACCCTGCATCCTGCGCATCATCCATATCCAGAACACAATGAGCAGAATAAACGGTGCGAACGTGAGCAAAACACTCCACATCTCTGAGGTGGTGTCGAAGCGAACTTCTATGTCGTAGTTTTTCTCCGTTTTTACTGCATCGATAAATTCAGAGATTGCTTCGGCTGAGGCTCCCTCCACCTGAATCACCGGCATTCTTCCTGCCCTGTTGGCATCTTCGCCGAAGACGTGACTTACCGACTCCTCCCGTACAACCGCATCTGCTACCCCTTTGTTGCTGTAAATAACGATGCTTTGTACTCTGTTTTCGCGTACATACTGTTGAAAATCGGACCATTTCACCTCTTTCACAGTGCTGTCCTGGCCGAAAAACCACATGCCCATCAAGATGGCAAGGGCTACGGCATAAATCCAATACGGGTTGAATGGCCGCTTGGGGTTTGTTCCACCTATTTTGGGGCGTAAGGTCGGTTGTTTGTTCTGTTTACTGTCCTTGTTCGTATTGTTCATTTGTTGCTGTCTCTTTTACAAGATTATTTGGAGTGATCTCTTTCGTTGTGGAAGAAAATCCTATTTAATTATTTAGTAACAATTTTTCAGGGAATTAGTTTTATAGTGAAGGGATCAGCTCCGATTTAGCGTCCTCCCAAAGGGTATCAATGTTGTAGAAAGTGCGCAGTTCGGGTAGGAAGATATGTACAATTACATTTCCGTAATCCATTCCGATCCATTCGGCCTGCTGTTGTCCGTGCACACGGAGAGGGCCTTCGTGGATGTTTTTCTTCACAATTTCTTCGATGGAATCGGCTAGTGCCGATACCTGTGTAGGGGTGTTGCCTTCGCAGATCACAAAATAGTCGCAGATGGCGCCCGATATTCCTTTCAGTTGAATGGCGCAGATGTTTTTTCCTTTTTTTTCCTGAATTCCTTCAATGATACTTTGTAAGAGCTCGTTTTGTTCTATCATTCTTTGTTTTAAGTGAGTTAATGTTGCAAAGATAGGTTCTTTTTCTCTAAATACGATCTGCAAAAAAAATAACCTGCCTTCTTTTATACGGTGTTGAACAAAAACAGTGCCAAAAATTAAGCTCTACGAAAAGAGCAAGCCCCATCCAAAGTGGATAGGGCTAAAAGCAGGGGAGTGCTGGATACGGAAACTACCTGCATCTTTTTTCCGGAGACGGATTACTGCAAAAGGGTTTCCAAATTCAGATTTCTCCAAAGAACCCTGATGCCACCGCCATCGTGAATTTGCAGAGCAATTCGCCCCTGGGCTTTTCCGATCTTCTCGTCGGTCAGGTCCACCATCTCTACCCCGTTGAGGTAGGTCTTTACATTGTCTCCCTTTACCACGATGCGGAGGGTATTCCAATCGTTTTCTTTCAAAATGTTCTCTTTTTCATCGGGTATCTGTGCAAGCCACCCACGGCCATAAGATTCGTAAATACCGCCTGTATCGTTGCCCCTGGGAGCTACTTCTACCTGCCACCCGTTCACCATGGCGCCCGGTTCTACGAAGGAACGGATGAACACACCCGAATTGCCGTCGGCTTCCTGTTTGAATTCCACGCTCAGGTCGAAGTCGTCATAATATTCACGGGTAGCAAGATATCCGTACTGCTTATCGGGTCCGCTTTCACAAACCAGTACTCCATCCTGCACATACCATTTTTCCGTGCCGTATACTTCCCAGCCCTGCAGGTCGATACCGTTGAATAAAGGTACTTCCTTTGTTTTGCGGGGCAGCTCCTTGATCTTTATATTGCGGAACCAGGCTGCCGAGCCATGATCCTGCAGACAAATCACTCCCTTGCGGGCCAAGCCGTACTCAGGTGCATTTTCCCATTTGCCGCTGTTCTTGCGTGCAAACCACTCTTCGGTCCATGCTTCAAATTCCACCACCTTTTCACCGTTGAGCCAGTGTTCCACGTGCCCGTTGTCGAACACTATTTTCGAAGTGTTCCACTCTCCGGCAGGTTTGATGATGGTTTTGGTAGTATCGGTGGTGTGCATGGCATAGTCGGCTGCCGTCTTTTGCCAATCTTCCAGCGGTTCGGGAAAGTTCAGTTCGTCGATCAGCTGGTATTCAGGTCCTGTTATGTAAGGAACGGCGAATTTTGGATTTTCTACCACGTGATACAATACGCCACTATTGCCGCCATCGGCAATCTTCCAGTCCCACACCAGTTCGAAATTCTCGTACACTTTTTCTGTGGCGATGTAGCCGTGCTCATCGGCCCCTTCGCCTTTGGCCTGTATCATGCCATCTTCGGCAAACCAGGGTACAGTAAGAGTGTCACCATTGTAATCGCGCCATCCGTTAAGGGTAGCCCCGTCGAAAAGGAGTTCCCAGCCGTCTGCCTTTTCCTGTTCTGTGAGTTGATTGTGTTTTGCCCCAGGGGTACAGGCTGTTGCGAATGTTGCCATAGCGATGGTGCTCATCAAATAAAAATTACACTTCATGTTCTCTTTCTTTTTTATGGAATAAACTTGATCCAACACAAAGATAGGAAATTATTGTAATTTGCACTGCTGATAGTCAGGCATCTTTGATTGTGTATTCTCAAATTTACTTTATTCTGTGTACCTTTGCACAATTCTGTTATATAATTCCCGTGCGGATTTTAAACCAAAAGGGAGAATTTGGCGTTTATTGCACAAAGTGGCATTTTTTGAGTCTCTTTTTAACAATTGATGAATTTTGAAACATATTGATCTATCGGATAATAATAAGGTGCATGATGGTCCATTTGTGGCATCTGTCGGTTTTTTCGATGGGGTACATATCGGACACCGCCATCTTATTAAACAGGTAAAGGAAGAGGCAAAACGACTCAACTTGCCGTCGGCCATCATTACCTTTCCTGTGCACCCGCGCAAAGTATTGCAAAAAAATTATCAGCCGGCGCTGTTGTGCGGATACGAAGAGAAACTTGACCAGTTGGGCACTACCCAGATCGACTATTGTATCAGTCTCCCGTTTACGCCGGAGCTCTCCCGCTTGTCGGCAAGGGAGTTTATGCAGGAAGTGCTGAAGGAGCAGGTTGGCGTACATACTCTTTTTGTCGGGTATGATCATCGGTTTGGTCACAACCGCGAAGAGGGCTTCCCGGACTACGAAAGGTATGGTAAAGAAATGGAGATGAAGGTGGTGCAGGCTACTGAGTATCAGGTGGATGGTGAGAATGTGAGTTCAACGAAAATTAGAACGTTGCTGAAAAAAGGCGAAATACAGCAGGCAAACAGCTTGTTATCCTATAACTACACACTCTCCGGAAAGATTGTGGAGGGATACCGCGTGGGGCGAACCATTGGGTTTCCTACGGCAAACATCCGCTCCTGGGAACGATACAAGGTGGTTCCGGAACTTGGCGTTTATGCCGTGCTTGTACATATAAGAGATATTATCTATGAGGGGATGCTCTACATCGGTACCCGCCCCACTTTGCACGATGATCCGGAAATCAGTGTCGAGGTAAACATTTTTGATTTCAATGCCGATTTGTACAACCAGTCGCTCACAGTGGAATTTATTGATTTTATCCGCCCCGACCGGAAGTTCGATGCTCTGGATGAACTGGTGGCGCAAATACACAAAGATAAATTATTGGTACTGGCGCGACTCAAGAGTAAGAAATAACAAAAGGGAATAATTTTTTAATAGATGCCTTTCTCGTTTAGTGCTTTTTGATAGCGTGCTGCATTACGTGCATGCTCAGCATGTGTAACGGCAAAGTTGTGCCGGCCCGAAAGATCGTCTTTCGCGCACATAAACAAGTAACTATGCTTTTCCGGAGACAGGGTGGCTTCGATGGCCCGGATGGATGGTATGCGAATGGGACCCGGGGGCAGGCCGCTATTTTTGTATGTGTTATAGGGAGATTCCACTTCAAGGTGCTTGTAGAGAATACGTCGCAACGAAATATCCCCCACGGCAAACTTCACGGTAGGATCGGCTTCCAGGCGCATCCCTTTGCGGATTCTGTTCAGATAAAGCCCTGCTACGACAGGATACTCGTCGGCATAGGTCGCCTCTTCCTCCACGATGGAAGCCAAAGTGGACACCTCCACCGGTGTGAGTCCGATTTTTTCAGCTCTGTTCCTGCGTGTTTCGTTCCAGAAAGCATCGTATTCACTTTTCATCCGGTCCAGCAGATTGTTGATTCCGGTGTCCCAGTACACTTCGTAGGTGTTCGGAATGAACATCGCGATAAACGTAAATTCGTTGAACCCGTATATTCCGGGGGTAACGGTGTCGTTGAGGGCGTTCAGCAATGTCACGCTATCCATCATCAGTTGTTGAGAGATACGTCCCGCCAGATTCTCCCTGGTACGCATGTTGTTGAAGGTGATATCTACCGGCGTTTGGTTCCCTGAGCGCAAAAGGCGTATTGCATCTGGCATGGTCATGCCGTTGGTGATGGCATATCTGCCGGTTTTTATCTTGTTTGGATAGTTCATCCGTTCTGCCAGCAGGTTAAATATTTTTTCGGAAGGAAGTCCGGCTTTGTCACGTAGTTGTTCAACTACCTCTTCGTAGTTCTTTTGCTTGTCGATGTAAATATATGCTGTTTCCGACAGTGAAAATGGTTTAAAGATAAGGCTATAGGCGTAGATTCCTGCCGAAATAATCAGTAGCAGCAGGATTCCAATGATCCACCGTGAGGGGTTGTATTTTTTCTTCATCTTTTGTATAGTGAGACATGAAAACAACCGCAAATGTAGAAAGATTCGTTTGAAAATATCGCTTTTTCTTTGACAAGTTAAAAACAAACTTGTATATTTGCATCCGATTTTAGTGAAAAATCATAAGGAAGTGTGGGTGAGTGGCTGAAACCAGCAGTTTGCTAAACTGCCGTACGGGTAACTGTACCACGAGTTCGAATCTCGTCGCTTCCGCCATCAGGACGCGATTTGTCGCGTCTTTTTTATTGGCTAAATTCTGTTCCAAAAGAGATTTCTACGTGAGATACTGCTTCTTTTTTTGTTAATTGTCAAAAGCGATCACATAGAGGCAAAAATAATAATGAAAAATATGTTGTATAACATGTTTTTTTATTGTATCTTTGCATCGATTTAAATGGCAAGCGAGTTATTTGAAATCATTTTTAGGTTATCAATTACATACTGAATGGCTTCTTAAATAGACGGTTGCCGATGAATCATAAATTTTTAACAGAAAGGAAAAATTATGACAGTCAGAAACCTTACCAAAGAAGAAATTTTGGGACAGATCAAGTATCTGGAACAAAACATCTCAAACGGGTCTGTTTCTTACCGTACAAACAGGTTGAACAGGCTTCGTACGTTAAGAGCAAGCTTGCGTTATGCAAGCTGAGGAACATTGCCACTATCGAAGAGCAGAAAGCAGGAACTGCCTGCAAGTATGCTGATGCTGGGAGGCAAATGTGATCAGGCATGGTTTTGAAGCTGAGTGATTGAATGGATATCACAGACGCTTTTTTTTGATTTTTATTTACACTACATATATTTCAGGCTACCTCCCGGGTAGCTTTTTTGTTTTTGAAAGAGATTTACGGATATTTATGCCAAATATTCTGAAGGACATGCTTTAAAATGTGATTTTTGTCTATCTTTGTGCCATAATCTAACAAAAAGACTAATTTAATTCAAAAATTATGATGAATTTATTATCTGCCAGATTGTCTGCTTTGTCACCGTCGGAAACCTTTGCGATGGCACAGAAAAGCAACGAACTGAAAGCCCAGGGCATTGATGTGATCAACCTGAGTGTTGGGGAACCTGATTTTACCACGCCCGATCACATCAAACAGGCTGCAAAAAAAGCGATCGACGATAATTTTTCATTCTACTCTCCGGTCGCAGGGTTTCCTGATCTGAAGAAAGCAATATGCGAAAAGCTGCAAAAAGAAAATGGACTGGAGTATACTCCGGCACAGATTGTGGTTTCCGGAGGAGCGAAACAATCACTTTGCAATGTGATCCTTTCTATTGTGGATAAGGGCGAAGAGGTGATTATCCCGGCTCCCTACTGGGTGAGCTACCCCGAAATGGTGAAGCTGGCCGATGGAAGGTCCGTTTTTGTCCATGCAGGGATCGATCAGGATTTTAAGATCACGCCGCAACAGCTGGAAGAGGCAATCACCCCCAAAACCAAGGTTTTAATTCTCTGTTCCCCTTCAAATCCAACAGGAAGTGTTTATACGAAAGAGGAGCTGAAGGCGATGGCAGCGGTGCTGGAGAAGCATTCCGGTATCTATGTGATTGCGGACGAGATTTACGAACATATCAACTATATCGGACAACACGAGTCCATCGCTCAATTTGACACTATTCGCGACCGTGTGATCGTGGTAAACGGCGTCTCGAAAGGGTATGCCATGACCGGATGGCGTATCGGCTGGATTGCTGCTCCTCAGTGGATTGCGTCTGCATGCAGCATGCTGCAGGGACAATACACTTCAGGCCCTTCCTCCATCTCTCAGAAAGCAGCTGTAGCTGCCTATACGGGTGATCAGTCCTGCGTGAGCGAGATGAAAGTAGCTTTTGAAAGACGAAGAAACCTCATTGTGTCGCTGTTGGGCGAAATTCCGGGATTGAATGTAAACAACCCGATGGGTGCCTTTTACATCTTTCCTGAGTGCAAGAGCTATCTCGGAAAATCGTACAATGGAAAAACTTTAAACAGTGCTACCGATGTGGCTATGTACCTGCTGGAAGAGGCGCACGTGGCGTGTGTGGGTGGCGATGCTTTTGGTGCGCCGGGCTGCATCCGCTTGTCGTATGCAACATCCGACGAAAATATCCAAAAAGCTGTTGCACGCATAAAAGTTGCTTTGGGGAGGTTGTCCTGACCGCATAGGCTAAATAATTAAAAACCCGATTCGTTTTTCGAACCGGGTTTTTTTTGGCAATGGGTTACTGCTTATAGTTAGTAGTGCTTCTCATCATTTTTTCGTGTTATCGTTGTGTTCGGTCCAGACCAAAAAAAGCCGTTTTCAAAGCCGGAAGTACTTTTTTTTATTGGGACAGACAAACGAAGTTGGTTTTTATGTCGATTGTCATTTCTCAATTTATTACTACCTTTGCATCTTAAATTTTGTATGGTATAAATTTCATTGATAATGAGTAAAAAGTTCCCGGAGTACAATCAATTGAATCTTTCGGAAGTAAACAAAGAGATGTTGAAAGTGTGGGATGAAAAGGGGATTTTCAGGAAAAGCCTGGAAATGCGCGAAGGACATCCACGGTTTGTGTTTTATGAAGGTCCCCCCTCTGCAAACGGTATGCCGGGGATTCACCATGTGATTGCACGATCCATTAAAGACATTTTCTGTCGTTACAAGACGATGAAAGGTTTTCTGGTAAACCGCAAAGCCGGTTGGGATACCCACGGGCTGCCTGTGGAGCTCGGTGTGGAAAAATCAATGGGAATTACCAAGGAAGATATCGGGAAAAAGATATCGGTGGAGGAGTATAATGCAGCTTGCCGTACGGAAGTGATGAAATATACCCGTGAATGGGAGGAACTCACCCGAAAGATGGGCTATTGGGTAGATATGAGCGATCCGTACATTACCTACGACAACCGTTACATCGAAACACTCTGGTATCTGCTCAAAGAGTTGTATAACAATGACTATCTCTATAAAGGATACACCATACAACCCTATTCACCCGCTGCAGGAACTGGATTAAGCACCCACGAGCTGAATCAGCCCGGGTGCTACCGTGATGTAAAGGATACTACCTGTACGGCGCAGTTCCTGGTAAGAAACCCGCTGCCCGAGTGGAAAGCATTCGGCGATCCCTTTTTTCTTGCGTGGACAACCACACCCTGGACGTTGCCTTCGAATGTATTGCTTGCTGTGGGCAAGAATATTGACTACGTAGCAGTGCAGACCTATAACCAATATACCGGGAAGCCCATGACGGCAGTACTTGCCAAAAGTCTGCTAGATGTATATTTTCCCGAAAAGAACAGCGAATGGTCACTGGATGACTACAAACCAGGAGATAAAAATGTTCCGTTCCGGGTGCTTGACAAAGTATGGAAGGGCTCTGAACTTGCCGGCATAGGTTACGAACAGCTCATTCCCTGGGTGAAAGCGTCAGACAATGCGTTTAAAGTGGTTACGGGAGATTTTGTGACTACGGAAGATGGTACAGGCATTGTGCATATTGCGCCAACTTTTGGTGCAGACGATATGAAGGTGGGGAAGGAGAACGGTGTACCGGGATTGTTGCTTACCGATAAGGAGGGGAATCCACGTCCGATGGTCGATCTTACGGGTAAATTTTTCCGGCTCGAAGATCTGGATCCGCATTTTGTACAGAACAATATGAATGCAGATCGCTACAAGGAATATGCAGGGCGTTATGTGAAAAATGCATACGACGATTCACTCAACGAAGAGGATGCCACGCTCGATGTGGATCTGTCGGTGATGCTGAAACAGCAGAATCGCGCCTTTCGCATTGAAAAACAAGTGCATACATATCCTCATTGCTGGCGGACCGATAAGCCTGTATTGTACTATCCGCTCGATAGCTGGTTTGTCCGCACCACTGCCTGTCGCGACAAGATGATCGAGCTCAATGATACCATCAACTGGAAACCCCAGTCTACCGGTACAGGCCGCTTTGGTAAATGGCTCGAAAATCTTCAGGACTGGAACCTGAGCCGCAGTCGCTATTGGGGTACACCGCTGCCTATCTGGAGAACCGAAGATGGCAAGGAGGAGAAATGTATTGGTTCCGTGAGGGAACTTTACAAGGAGATGCAGAAGGCACTGGATGCCGGTGTGATGGACGAGCTTCCGTGGAAGGGGTTGAACCTGAAGGAGTACAGAGAGTTGGAGTATGACCAGATTGACCTGCACCGACCCTATGTGGACAATATTGTGTTGGTCTCGGACAGCGGTAAGCCTATGAAACGCGAGCCTGATCTGATTGATGTCTGGTTCGACAGTGGTGCGATGCCTTTTGCGCAGGTCTTCTATCCTCATATCTCGGAATCTGATTTTCAGAAAGAGTTTCCTGCTGATTTTATTGCCGAAGGGGTGGATCAGACCCGTGGCTGGTTTTATACCCTGCATGCCATTGCTTCCATGGTCAAGGGGAGTGTGGCGTTCAGGAACGTAGTCTCCAACGGCCTGGTGCTCGATAAGAACGGCAACAAAATGTCCAAGCGCCTTGGAAATGCCGTTGATCCGTTTGAAGCCATCGAACAGCATGGTTCCGACCCCCTCCGGTGGTATATGATTACCAACGCGGCACCCTGGGATAACCTCAAATTCGATGTTGACGGCGTGGAGGAGTCTCGCAGAAAATTCTTCGGCACGCTCTATAACACCTATTCCTTTTTTGTGTTGTATGCTAACGTGGACGACTACTGCGATCAGTATCCTCAGATTCCGATCGAAAAACGACCCGAGATAGACCGCTGGATCATTTCGTTGCTGAACTCACTCGTGAAGGAGGTCGACCAGGGATATGACAGCTACGAACCCACCAAAGCGGGGCGTGCTATTGCCGACTTTGTGAACGACAATCTCAGTAACTGGTACGTTCGCCTGAACCGCAAACGTTTTTGGGGTGGAGAGATGACCGACGATAAGCTGTCGGCATACCAAACCTTGTACCAGTGTCTGGTGACGGTGGCGAAGCTTATGGCACCCATCGCACCTTTCTACGCTGACAAATTGTATCTCGACCTGATCTCCACTACAAAAAGCGAGCAGCTTGAGTCGGTGCACCTGGCCAATTTCCCTGAAGTGGACGATAGCCTTATCGACCGGCCTTTGGAGGAGCAGATGTATTTGGCACAAACGGCCTCATCAATTGTTCTGGCATTACGCCGTAAGGTAAATATCAAAGTACGCCAGCCTCTTTCCAGGATCATGATCCCGGTGGTGGATGATGAGCAGAAACAAAATATAGCCTCTGTTGAGGCTCTTATCCTCAGCGAGGTGAATGTGAAAGAACTGCATTTCGTGGATTCGGCCAGTGAGATGCTGGTAAAACGGGTGAAGCCCGATTTTAAAAAATTGGGTCCCCGTTACGGGAAAATCATGAAACAACTGGCACAGTGTATCCAGGAGATGGACAAGCTTCAGATCAACGAACTGGAGAAAAATGGTTCAGTACGGCTGATGGTCGGTGGACAGGAGGCGGTAATCACAACCAATGATGTGGAGATTATTTCGGAAGATATTCCCGGATGGCTGGTTGGCAATGAAGGACGACTGACTGTGGCGCTCGATATCACGCTTACGGCAGATCTTGAGAAAGAAGGGATTGCCCGCGAGTTGGTTAACAGAATTCAAAATCTTCGCAAAGCAAAGGATTTCGAAATCACTGACCGCATCATCATCCGTGTTTCCTCACACCCTGCTTTTGACGAAGCTATCGTGTCCAATAGTGATTACATCAGGAACCAGGTGCTGGCCGATGAGATCACCTTCGTGCAGGAGCAGCTTGAAGATCAGATAGAGATTCACGATCAGTTGTTGACTATCAGTATCCATAAAAACTGTTGAAAATTATTTGTTTTTTATGTGTATCTTTGTGAGGATATGTGACAGAGAACATTTTATAATGCCGGTTGTTGTACATAAACTCTGATTCCAGTAGGGGACACAGCCAATAAACATATATATCATTATGAGCGAAAAAACAAGATATTCAGACGAGGAACTGGATGAGTTCCGGGCTATTATCAACGAAAAATTACGGGTGGCCCGTCAGGAGTATGAAAATTATCGTGCCGCCGTCACCAATACAGACGGCAACGATACCATCGACACATCTCCAACCTATAAGGTATTAGAGGAGGGTGCGTCCACTCTCTCCAAGGAGGAAGCAGGAAGGCTGGCGCAACGTCAGATGAAGTTCATCCAAAATTTGCAGGCTGCATTGGTTCGAATTGAAAACGGTACCTACGGTATTTGTCGGGAAACAGGCAAGCTGATTCCCAAGGAGCGTCTGCGTGCCGTACCGCATGCCACCCTGAGCATTGAGGCTAAATCTGCCAAGAAAAAGTAACGGCCGAGGATGAAAAAGTGTTCACATAAAGCCTGGTTGGCCGCAATTGTAGTTTTTTTGGTCCTTCTGGTCGATCAACTCTCAAAAATATGGGTGAAAACACATATGGAGTTGTACGATGTCATCGCTGTTACCGACTGGTTCAGAATTTATTTCGTTGAAAATAACGGAATGGCTTTCGGTATTGAAGCGGGAGGAAAACTCTTTCTGTCTCTTTTCCGTATTATCGCCGTAGTACTGATCGTCTTTTATATCAGGAGGCTGGTAAAAGACAATTACAAAACGGGTTTTATCGTGTGTGTCACGCTCGTACTGGCAGGTGCTTCGGGGAACATCATCGATAGCATCTTCTACGGTGTACTATTTGAAGCCAGTTACCCGGGGCATGTGGCTTCCCTGGTGTCTTGGGGGGAGGGTTATTCGTCTCTTCTTCACGGAAAGGTGGTTGATATGCTCTACTTTCCGCTTTTCAGCGGTACTTGGCCCGATTGGATGCCAGTGGTGGGAGGGCAGGAGTTTCTCTTCTTTCGCTTTATTTTTAATATTGCCGACTCAGCGATCACCGTGGGTGTTATCCTGATTTTGCTTTTTTACAGAAAAACATTATCCTATTCGTTGCTGTCAAAAACGGAACGGGAAAAACTCGACAAAGAAAAACAGGAGAAGGAAAGTGAAATTTAAACTTGCTTCATATTTTTTCTTTTTCATTGTGATGGGCGTATTAATCTCTTCCTGTCAGAACCGTCCTAAGGAAGTGTTGAACAGGAAACAGATGGAACGTGTGTTGTATGATGTGTACGTTGCTGAGGCAACCATTGAAAACGACTATCAGCATTTCAATACACCCGAAAAGAAAGAGGCTTATATCAATGAGGTGTTTAAGGAACACCGTATTACACAGGCCCAGTGGGACACATCGTTGTCGTGGTACTCCGACAGAATCGATTTATATCTGAAGATGAATGATTCCGTGAGGGCACGGCTGCAACGAGCCCGCAGTAACGTTGATGCGCAGTTGTCACAGCAGAATGCCCTGCAGTGGACAGATCCTTTTCTCAACTCACCTTCCTATATTCCGCGCACATTTGCTTTTTGCATGCCTTCGGCAAGAAGCGGGCTCCGTTTTCGACTGGATTCAATTGAAATAAACGAAAAGATTCCGGACGATCATTTTTCTTTCACATTCAGCGTGATTGGCTTACCGTCTTCGTACCATCCCCGTTTTTCCTCGTTGCTGACTTTGCAATATGCCGATACCACACTTTATCAGTGGGTCAATATTACCGAAAACAGAACCTATAGCCTGCCTGCATCTAAATTTATTGAAAACGATACACTTTCTCAAATTTGGGGTTTTGTACATTTGCAGGATACAACCCGTGTCGTCTCACAGATAAAATTGTATGACATATTTCTCGGAAGCAAGCCACTTCCGCAGGCTTCGGTAGAAATGCCCGAAGCAGAGGCCAACAGCAGCGAGAGCCCCGTTTTAACCAAAAAGCGAATCAAAATGGCTGACAGCGATTCTTTATAGGAAAAAGCTATTTAC
>DHSP01000048.1:81315-91232 GCA_002408485.1 Proteiniphilum sp. UBA5283
TATTTACAATGGACAGCTTATTTTAGGATAATTTACTACATTTGCTGTGTACAACGAGTTTTCTGCAAGTCGATCTTAACTTTTAATTTATCATTACACAATATCAGATGGAAAAGAAGAGAGTGTATACCTTTGGAAACGGCGCAGCCGAAGGCCGCGCAGATATGAAAAACCTGCTTGGCGGTAAAGGTGCAAACCTGGCTGAAATGAACCTGATCGGCGTCCCCGTTCCCCCCGGCTTCACGATTACCACGGAGGTCTGTACCGAATACAACGAGTTGGGCAAAGAATATGTAATCGGCGTTCTGAAAGAGGAAGTGAAAGAGGCTGTTTTGCATATAGAAGAGCTTACCGGAACAAAGTTTGGAGATAAAAACAATCCTTGTCTGGTATCTGTACGTTCCGGAGCACGTGTTTCTATGCCGGGCATGATGGACACAGTATTAAACCTTGGCCTGAACGACGATGCCGTGGAGGGAATTGCGAAAAAAACCGGCAACGAACGTTTTGCATGGGATTCCTATCGCCGCTTTGTACAGATGTACGGGGACGTGGTATTGGGATTGAAGCCACAAAGCAAGGAAGATATCGATCCTTTTGAGGAAATCATGGATGAAATGAAGAAATCAAAAGGGATTGAGCTGGATACAGATCTCACAACGGACGATCTGAAAGAATTGGTCATGCGATTCAAGGAGGCAGTGAAGAATAAGACCGGAAACGACTTTCCGGTAAATCCCTGGGATCAGCTTTGGGGTGCTGTATGTGCGGTATTTGACAGCTGGATGAACGACCGTGCCATCCTCTACCGTAAGATGAACAACTTCCCCGAGGAGTGGGGTACTGCTGTGAATGTGCAGGCCATGGTGTATGGAAACATGGGTAAGAGTTCCGGAACCGGAGTGGCCTTTACCCGAGATGCTGCTACCGGGGAGGATCTCTTTAACGGCGAGTATCTTATTGATGCACAGGGGGAGGACGTGGTTGCCGGTGTGCGTACACCTCAGCAAATCACCCTTGAAGGCTCCCGTCGTTGGGCCAAAATGCAGGGTGTATCAGAGGAGGAGCGCATATCCAGATATCCTTCTCTTGAAGAGGTACTTCCCGAATGTGCAAAAGAACTTATTGAAGTGCAGCAAAAGCTGGAAGATTATTTCAAAGATATGCAGGATCTGGAGTTTACCATACAGGACGGCAAGCTCTGGCTGCTGCAAACACGGAGTGGCAAACGTACCGGCGCTGCCATGGTGAAAATTGCCATTGATATGCTTCACCAGGGATACATCGATGAAAAAACAACTCTGAAGCGGTGCGATCCGGAGAAGCTCGATGAGTTGCTGCATCCTGTTTTCGACAAGAAAGCATTAGCCAGTGCAAAGCCAATTACCCATGGGTTACCCGCATCTCCGGGAGCTGCTGCCGGCCAGGTGGTATTTCATGCCGATGAAGCAGAGCAGTGGCATAAGGATGGAAAGAAAGTCATTCTCTGTCGCATTGAAACTTCTCCCGAGGACCTACGTGGCATGGCCAGTGCACAGGGCATCCTTACTGCACGAGGGGGGATGACCTCTCATGCTGCCGTGGTTGCACGCGGTATGGGCAAGTGCTGTGTGTCGGCTGCCAACAACCTGATTATTGATTACAAAGCACGCACCATGATCATCAATGGTAAGGAGTTGAATGAGGGAGAATGGATCTCGCTGGATGGCTCGACCGGAAATGTGTATGAGGGGAAAATACAAACCCAGGATGCTGAGCTCGATGCGGATTTCAGTGAATTGATGACTCTGGCCGAAAAATATGCACGGATGGATGTGAGGACCAATGCTGATACACCACACGACGCCCTGGTGGCACGTAGCTTTGGAGCGAAAGGTATTGGATTGTGCCGCACTGAGCATATGTTTTTTGAAGAAGACAAGATTGTCCCCATGCGTGAAATGATTCTAGCCAAGGATGAAAGCGGACGTCGCAAGGCATTAGAGAAGTTGCTGCCGTTACAGAAAAAGGATTTCCTGGGTATCTTCAGGGCAATGGATGGGTATGCCGTGACCATTCGTCTGCTCGATCCTCCGTTGCACGAGTTTGTTCCTCACGATGAAAAAGGACAGATGGAGATGGCAAGAGTGATGGGCATCTCCTACAAAGATATTCACGAACGTGTGGAGGGGCTTATGGAATCCAATCCGATGCTTGGGTTACGTGGCTGTCGTCTCGGCAACCTTTACCCTGAGATTACCGAAATGCAGACTCGCGCTATCATAGAAGCCGCTATCGAGCTGAAAGAAGAGGGCCTCCAGGTTATCCCGGAGATCATGGTTCCCCTCACCGGAATCGTTTATGAGTTCATGGCACAGAAAGAGATCATCGAGAATACTATCCAGAAGGTGTTTGCGGAAAAGAGTGATTCGGTGGAATACAAGATCGGTACAATGATCGAAATTCCGCGTGCTGCTCTTACGGCACACAAGATCGCCAAGGAGGCCGATTTCTTTTCTTTTGGCACGAACGACCTGACTCAGATGACCTTCGGCTATAGTCGTGACGATGTGGCCAAGTTTCTACCAATGTACCTCGATAAGGGAATCCTGAAACAGGATCCTTTTGCAGTCCTTGACCAGAACGGAGTGGGGCAGCTTGTACGCATGGCTGTACAGAAGGGCCGCGAAGTGAAGCCTACCCTGAAATGCGGCATCTGCGGAGAGCATGGCGGTGAACCTACATCGGTGAAGTTTTGCCATACCGTGGGTCTGAACTACGTTTCCTGTTCTCCTTTCCGCGTACCCATTGCACGCCTGGCAGCCGCACAGGCAGCCATTGAAGGATAACTGCCCACAGCGGAAACATTTAGCAGAGACACCACAAGTGGTGTCTCTGCGCTTATAACTACTTTTAACCATCAAGTCGTTTGGCTGCTAAGGGGATTATCATTACTTTTACATCAATTATACTAGGTGAATTAACTTGTTAAACGAGCACGGATGTTAAATTAAAAAAGAGGCGGTGGATTCTGTAACGAAACGACTGAGTCTCCATACGGCTAAATCGGTAAATCAATTAATATGAAGTATTCCTTGAAAATATTGTTCTTTTTGATTTTGTTGTCTGCCACACATTTTCTTGTGGCACAAAATAATATAATCGATGAGATTGTCTGGGTTGTGGGCGACGAAGCCATCCTGAAATCGGAGGTGGAAGAATACCGTAAGGAGATCCTGATGCAGAATCAGCGCATTGAGGGGGATCCCTATTGTTTTATTCCTGAGCAGCTGGCCATCCGGAAGCTCTTTCTGGATCAGGCCAAACTGGACAGTATTGAAGTGCAGGAGTCCAATGTGAATCGTACACTCGAGTATCTGGTCAATGAATATATCGCTTCCACGGGTTCTGTGGAGCGGCTCGAAGAATATTATGGAAAAAGCATTGCCGGCATCAGGGAAGACCTGCGTGAACAAATACGCGAACAGCAACTCGTGGAGGGCGTGCAGCAGAAACACTTCGGAAGTGTACAACTGACCCCTTCGGAGATAAGGAAATATTACAACAGCCTTCCACAGGACAGCTTGCCTTTCATCCCTACAACGTTGGAAGTGCAGATCATCACGGTGGAACCGAAAGTCCCTCTTGAAGAAATTGACAAGGTGAAAGAGCGATTGCGTGAATACACGAATCAGATAAACAACGGAGAAAGGGAGTTCTCTACTCTGGCGCTGCTGCATTCCGAGGATCCCTCTGCGATTAAAGGAGGTGAAATGGGATTTATGACCCGTTCGCAGTTGGTTCCCGAGTTTGCCAATGTTGCCTTTTCCCTGAACGATCCGAAAAAGGTGTCGAATGTTGTTGAAACGGAATATGGATTTCACATCATCCAGCTGGTAGAGCGTAGGGGAGATATGGGTAATTTCCGGCATATTCTGCTGAAACCCAAAGTTCCACAGGAGTCACTCGACACAGCACTGGTGAGGCTTGATTCTATTCGCAGCGGAGTCTTACAGAAAAAGATCACGTTCGATGAGGCTGCTACCTTCCTTTCGGCTGATAAAGACACGCGCAACAACAAGGGAATCATGGTGAACAATAGCCGGGGACCCAATGGCGGAACCCCGCGTTTTGCCCTGAACGAACTGAATCAGGACATCGCAAAAGTTGCGGGCGAAATGAAAGAGGGTGAGGTCTCTGAACCGTTTATCATGCTCAACGAGAAAGGACGACAGGTGGCGGCGATGGTGAAGATCTCCGCACGTAATGAAGGGCATAAGGCCAATATCAACAACGACTACCAGATTGTTAAACAAATGGCGGAAAACGCCAGACAGCAGAAGCTGGTGGATGAGTGGCTTCAGGAGAAAATCGGCAAAACATATGTCCGTATAGACCCTGCATGGCAGGGGTGTGAACTCAAATATAAGGGATGGCTAAAATAATCCTTTTTGTTTTATTAGCTGCAACACAGGCGCTGCAACCTCCTTCAGAACCTCCATCAACAGAGCCTGATACCCGCATCATCGAGTTGAGGCAGGCCGACTTGTGGAGTAAACGAAGCGGCTTTGATGCCGAAATTCTGACTGGCAACGTTACGTTTTTTCACGAAGGTGCCTTTATGTATTGCGACAGTGCCTATCTCTATCAGCAGACCAACTCATTCGAGGCATTCAGTAACGTGCGCATGGAACAGGGAGATACCATCTTTGTATATGGAGACTATCTTCATTATGACGGCAACACCCGTCTGGCACAACTTCGGAATAATATCCGGATGGAAGACCGTACAGCTACACTTTTTACCGATAGCCTCGATTACGACAGGATGATGAATCTCGGTTATTATTTTGAGGGAGGGATGCTGGTAGACGAAGAAAATGAACTGACATCGTTTTGGGGACAGTATAGTCCCGATACCAAACAGGCATTGTTCAGCGACAGCGTAAAACTGGTAAACGAGGATTATATCATCTATGCAGATACGTTGAAATACAATACTGAAACGAAATACGCCGACATCCTGGGGCCTTCTCGCATTGTGTCAGATAGCGGTTACGTGTACACCAGTAACGGATGGTATAACACGGTGACCGAAGAATCGCGACTGCTGGACCGTTCGGAAGTTTACAGCAACGACGGGACCAAAGTCCTCATAGGCGATACTATTCTCTATAACCGTCAGACCGGGGAGGGGGAGGTCTTTGGCAACATGTTCCTTGAGGACAAAAAGAGAAAGGCCATTCTCCAGGGGAACTATGGATTTTATAACGAAAAAACTGAATACGGACTGGCCACCGATTCGGCTTTCGCCATCGACTACTCGCAGGAGGAGAGCCTGTACGTGCATGGAGACACGTTGGTGATGATCACCGATTCTGTGCACCGTGATATCAAAGCCTACTATCAGGTGCGTTTTTTTCGTACCGATCTACAGGGAATATGCGACTCATTGCATTACTCTTCGCGTGATTCCATGGTGTATATGATTGGCGATCCGGTGGTCTGGAACAAAAACAACCAGATTTCGGGAAATCAGATAAATGTTTTTTTGAACGACTCCACCATAGAAAAAGCAGTTGTGAAGGATTATGCGCTGGCCATTCAGGACAGAGGAAAACAACAGCAATATAATCAGTTGAGCGGGAGGGATATGACAGCTTTCTTTCGTGATGGTGATCTTTATCATGTGCTGGTGGAAGGCAATGCTGAGTCTCTCTATTATCTGGTAGAGAAAGACAGTACCATCATTGGTTTAAACAAAACGGAGAGTGCTTATCTTTCCATGGATATTGAAAACGAACAGATCAAACGGTTGAAGCTGTGGTCGTCCACCACTGCTGTAACAACCCCTTTGCCTCAGCTGAAACCGGAGGATTCACGCCTGAAAGGCTTCGTTTGGCTCGATTATTTACGTCCGGCGGGACCCAGTGATATTTTCCGCAGCAATCAACGACGCAGTTCGGAAGCAGTGGAACAACGTCAACGGCGTTTCGAGAGAGAGGACATTACGTTGTAAGAATACCGGGCTTGTAAATCGTCACGGGATTCCCTATGTTTGTAACAACTAAAATACTTTTCACTTATGGGCACTTTTTTTTTCTATAATAACAGAAAGCCGCGTAAATTTAATTATACGCCTATCCTTCATGATCCGGAGGAAGATGCACGTAAGGAGAAACTGCAAAACCGGATCGAAGAGATAAAAAAAGAAATGGGTATACAGCCGGCCGTATCCGAAAAAAAAGTTGCGGAGCGGAAAGATTTCAAGGCTGAATTTATCTCGCAAACCCGTCATCTGAAAAAAAGGAAGGTGCGGGAAGCTTCGGGTCAGGGTACTTTTTTTTCCAATAACGGGTTACTTATAATTATACTAATCATTCTTTTTGCAATTTTCTTGTTCTGGTTATTGGGATAGGAATCAGACATTCATTTTATGCCAGACATCATACATCTTCTTCCAGACTCCATCGCTAACCAGATTGCTGCGGGTGAGGTAATTCAACGACCTGCATCGGTAGTGAAGGAGTTGGTGGAAAATTCGCTCGATGCCGGAGCATCGCATATCCGGATATACATTAAAGATGCAGGACGTACGCTCATTCAGGTGATTGATGACGGAAAGGGCATGTCGGGTACCGACGTACGGATGGCTTTTGAACGTCATGCAACATCAAAAATAAAAAATGCAGATGACCTATTTTCGCTTACCACGATGGGATTCCGTGGTGAGGCGCTCCCTTCCATTGCTGCAATATCGCAGATTGAGGTAAAGAGCCGCCGCGAAGAAGATGAATTAGGTACACTGGTGGTAATAAACGGTTCGAGGCTGGAAAAGCAGGAGCTCATTTCCTGTGCTGAGGGAACATCAGTCTCTGTGAAGAATATCTTTTTCAATGTCCCTGCACGTCGGAAATTTTTGAAATCGAACGAGACAGAACGTCGTAATATATTTTCTGAAATTGAACGTATTGCGTTGGTGAATCCTGATATTGAGTTTACCCTCGTCGAGAATGATCTTGAAACGCTACATCTGCCTAAAGCGGGCTTGCGGCAACGTATCGTGCAGCTGGAGGGGAAGAGTGTCAGCCAGCAGTTGATTGAGATAAATGAAGAGACCACGCTCGGTAAAATTCACGGATACGTAGCCCGCCCTGAATTTGCCCGGAAAGGGAGAGCTAGCCAATTTTTTTTCGTAAACAACCGCTATATCCGTCACCCTTACTTTCACAGGGCGGTGATGACGGCTTTTGAGCCGTTGATTGCCGCGAACGAAAAGCCGGGCTATTACATTTATCTTCAGGTGGACCCCGATACGATCGATGTCAATATCCATCCCACAAAAACAGAGGTAAAGTTTGAAAATGAACAGGCCCTCTGGCAGATTCTCATGGTTACGGTAAAGGAGTCCCTGGGTAAATTCAATGCTATTCCCAGCATTGACTTTGATACCGACGATGCACCGGAGATTCCTATTTATGATCCTTCGCGTAGTGCACCCATGCCGAGGGTGAATGTGAACTCAGGTTATAATCCTTTTCACAACCCACGTCCGGAAAGTAAATCTTTTTCCCCCCCCGCATTTGGATGGGAACAATTGTACCAAGGTTTTGAGAAGGAAAAGGAACTGAAACCCGAAGTGGAAATCCATGTACAGGGAAATCTTTTTAAAAGTCCCGGAACAAATTCTGATCACCCGGAGACGGAACTTTATCCTGAACATTATCAGTATAAACAAAAATATATTCTCACTTCCGTGAAATCGGGGCTGATGATCATTGATCAGCACAAAGCACATGTGCGTATACTTTTCGATAGGTACATGGAGCAAATAAGGCACAGGAAAGGGGTGACGCAACGTGTGTTATTTCCGGAAGTACTCGAATTGTCGGCAGCCGAAGCTGCCTCATTGCCATCCCTCAAGGATGATTTGGAAGCTTTGGGCTTTGAGTTGAGCCACTTGGGTAATCACAGTTTTGCTGTGCAGGGTGTGCCGTCCGAAATTGAAAATTTGGATGCGGCACTTCTTATCCGGACAATTATCGGAAAAAGCATGGAAACGGGAAGCGACGTTAAGGCAGAGATACAGGAGTCGATGGCACTTTCTTTTGCCTGTATGACAGCTATTCCCTATGGAAGAATATTGACATCGGAAGAGATGCTTCTTATTGTAAGTCAGCTTTTTGCATCAAAAACGCCCACGTATACACCCGATGGACAACGTGTAATAAGTATGATTTCCGACCAGGATATTGAGAAGAGATTGCAGTAATTTTTTTATCTTTTATTTAGACGCTATGGACTATGCTTATTGTGGCAACAGCGGATTACAATTGCCCAAAATATCCCTTGGACTATGGCATAATTTCGGACATGCCGCGGACTATGAAACATCACGTGCAATGATTCTACAGGCTTTCGCAAAGGGAGTTACCCATTTTGACCTGGCGAACAATTACGGGCCTCCTCCCGGATCGGCAGAGATGAATTTCGGCAAAATTCTCAGAAAGGACCTCGCTTTCCATCGTGACGAGATGATTATTTCGTCCAAAGCGGGGCATCTCATGTGGGATGGTCCCTACGGCGATGGCTCATCGAGGAAAAACATTATGGCGAGCATCAACCAGAGCCTGCAACGCACCGGATTGGAGTATTTCGATATTTTTTATTCCCACCGATATGACCCCGCTACACCGGTGGAAGAGACCATGCAGGCTTTGGTGGATATCGTCCGTCAAGGCAAGGCGCTCTACGTGGGGATTTCAAAATACCCGCCTCTCCAGGCCCGCAAAGCAATGAACTATCTGAAAGAACGGGATGTGCCCTGTCTTATCTTTCAGGATAAGTATAGCATGTTCAACCGCAAGCCAGAAGAAGAGATTCTGAATATCACTGCAGAATACGGATCGGGCTTCATCGCATTTTCTCCGTTGGCGCAGGGAGTGCTTACCGATAAATACCTCAACGGCATTCCTGCATATTCCCGTGCAGCAGATCCTGCCGGATTCCTTCGACAGGAACAGGTTACCGGTGAACTGGTGGAGAAGGTGAAGATGCTTAATAAGATCGCCGGACAACGGAGCCAGACAATGGCTGGGATGGCACTGGCTTGGGCATTAAGAGACGAGAGGGTTACTTCCCTTATTGTGGGCGCACGCAATATAGAACAGCTGAACGATAATTTGAAAGCGCTGGAAAACCTTGCTTTCACTGAAGAAGAATTAAACCAGATAGATGCGATTCTCGACGGTGCTACACTGTAATCATTACCATATTGTTAAGAGTCGGAATGCTGCATACATGCATTTTCGGTTGATCTGTTGCCTGGTGATCATGCTCGCAGGATTGTTTTGTTTCACGGGTTGCACTGATGAAACGGACGAATTCACTATTCCCTTTGCGCCTGTCAATTTTACCATTGACTTACGCAGTTATGATCATATTTTGAACAATGCGCTGTCATATAAAATCTTTACAGAGAAAGACCGGCGTGTGGATTCCGACCGTTTTGGCTATGCCGGCTTGTTGGTGGTAACCGATGCCACCGGCAATGGCATTTATGCTTATGATCTTTGTTGTCCCTATGAAGACGACAAACATATAAGAGTAGAACCGCGTGATGACGGAAAAGCAAAATGTCCCGAGTGTGGATCTGTGTTCGTTACAATGTATGGCAATACGTTCGGTGATATTATGTCCGGCTTTGGTGCGCCGGAGAGAGGACCGGCCACCGAAGCGTTACAAAGTTATCGCGTGATGAGGCAAAATGGGGTTTATCGTATAACCAACTGACCCTTCTCCAGATCTGCTTTATGCAATCAACTAAGGAAATTGCCCGTCAATTTGTAAAATTTGGCCAAAATGCTTTGAAAAGCGGAGAAACATCTTTACATTTGCACTCGCAAAAAATGGGTTTGTTGCGGAAGTAGCTCAGGATA
>DHSP01000049.1 GCA_002408485.1 Proteiniphilum sp. UBA5283
TTTTTTAGTATAGGTCAAAAACGTATAAGGATACCGATGCTTGTCGTCGGCCTCGTGCGACTCCTTTTGAGTCAGCCTCCATTCACCGGTGTCGATTTCCGGAAAAAAGGTGTCGGCATCACTGAAAGTGTGATGGATGCGGGTCAGATAAAGCCGGTCTGCCAGTCCGAGTGTGGCACGGTATAGTTGCCCTCCACCGATAATGAAAACTTTTTCACCCTCCTTGCAGTGCGTAAGCGCCTCTTCTACCGACCGGACAACGATACACCCGGGATAATTATCTGCCGCATCGGACGTAATCACCACATTGGTGCGGTTGGGCAATGCTCCTTTCGGTAATGATTCATAGGTCTTCCGGCCCATGATTACGGCGTGTCCCGAGGTCACCTGTTTAAAATGCTTCAAATCATTGGGGAGGTGGCAAAGCAGCCCCCCCTCGCGTCCGATCCCGTTCTTTTCATCCAGCGCAACGATGATGCCGATTTCCATGCCATTGTGATTCATCATACTGCCACAGTTCCTTTTATGTGTGGATGCGGATCATAGTTCACCAGTTCGAAATCATCGAAACGGAAACCGAAAATATCCTTCACGTCAGGATTGACCTTCATTTCAGGCAATGGACGCGGCTCGCGGGAAAGTTGCAGGTTGACCTGATCAAGATGGTTCAGGTAGATGTGGGCATCGCCGAAAGTATGCACGAAATCGCCCTCCTGCAATCCGGTCACCTGGGCCATCATCTTCAATAACAAGGCATAGGAGGCGATATTAAAAGGAACCCCCAGGAAGATATCGGCACTGCGCTGGTAAAGCTGCAGGCTGAGCTTCCCGTCGGCTACGTAAAACTGAAAAAAAGCGTGGCAGGGTGGGAGATTCATGTTTGGAATGTCGGCCACGTTCCATGAGCTGACAATGATGCGGCGTGAATCGGGATTATTTTTGAGTGTGTGGACAACTTGAGAGATCTGGTCGATATGCCCTCCTTTGTAGTCGGGCCATGAACGCCATTGATAGCCATAGATGGGACCCAGATCGCCATCCTCATCGGCCCATTCATTCCAGATGCGCACGCCATTGTCGTTCAGATATTTGATATTTGTGTCACCGTTGAGGAACCAGAGCAGCTCATAGATGATCGATTTCAGGTGGAGCTTTTTTGTGGTGAGTACCGGAAATCCGTCGCTCATCCTGTACCGGCTCTGGTGCCCGAAGATGCTGATGGTACCCGTACCGGTACGGTCCTCTTTTTTCACACCTTCGTCGAGTACCCGCTGTAGTAAATCGAGATATTGTTTCATAATTTCAGTTGTCCGATGTAAGTGATTCCCTTTCGTGATCCGCAAACCATGATGGGCGGTTCCTAATCAGTTCTCAGGCAAAAATAGTTTTTTTTTCACTGAGAACAAGTGAATGTTGAAAACTAATTGACTTTGCCCTTTTTTTTGCGTATTTCTGCAATGGGGTTTTCTTCCTCAAATCACCTCTTTGCAGAACCAATCTCACTGCAAATTTGTTTAAACAGGTATCTTTGAAGTACTTTAACTATTTTACTAAACACTTATAATCAGCCTTACAACATGGATATCTCAGAATTACTAAACAGCACTATGGGGCAGTCAATCGTCCGAAATGTAGCCACGCGGCTTGGTGTAAATGAAAATCAGGCATCGGGTGCCGTGAGCATGGCTATACCTGCCATTCTTGCAGGAATGAACAGAAATGCACAGTCGGAGGAAGGTGCTGCAAGCCTTCACAACGCTTTGGAGTCGAAACATGATGGTTCACTGCTGGATAACCTTTCCGGCATGTTGCAGGGCCACCCGCAGGAATTGCAGTCGGATGGTGATGGTATTCTGGGGCATGTTTTTGGTAATAAACGCACCGCCATCGAACAAGGGATCGCTCAGAAATCGGGAATCAGTATGGACAAGATCGGACCACTGCTAGCAATCCTCGCTCCCATTGTGATGGCATACCTGGGAAAGGAGAAACGACAGACCAATACCGAAGCCGGAGGATTGGGTAATCTCCTGGGTGGACTATTGGGTGGCGCCGGTCAGTCGTCGGGACGATCCTCAGGGGGTATCATGGATATGCTGGGAGGCGTGCTCGACAAGGACGGCGACGGCAATCCGCTGAACGACCTGCTGGGTGGATTTTTAGGAGGAAGAAAATAGTTTTGTTCAGAAGAATGCACAGGATTGATTAATAACTGATAAAGTTCGTCTCCAGCGGACTTTAATCATTTGCTCCGTTAAAACTTTTCATCCTTTTTTTTGTTTAATTTTAAACGTATAGACGTTTAAGACGTCAGACAAGCAGATATACAAACTTCAAAAAATATGAAAATGAAAAGTAAAAGGTTAACTTCATTATTGGCAGGAGTCCTCTTCATTGGAACTGCACTGTTTTTATCCTCTTGTAGTGACAGCAGTGATGATATCGTGGAAACACAATGGGAAATTCAGCCATATACCGTGAACGCTTCCGAGTGGAGCTGGAGTGTCACGAACAGAAGATGGGAGGCGGTTAAACAGTTGAAATACATCGATGACTTTATCTATGAAAGCGGTGCGGTGATCGGTTATGTTTTTCTGGGTGATCAAAACGTGAATGAAGTGCAAGTACAACTTCCGTACCTGAAAAGCTACGAACTAACTGATGGCAGCAAGTTTACTGAAACGATCAGTTATGAATATAGTATACAGACAAAGCGGGTCACCTTTTATATTGAACCCTCTGATGGAATAGAGGATCCGGATGCAAAGGTAACCTATCACTTCAGGATAGTCATGATTTGGTAATCAGGTAAACAACGGCAGGGCATCTGCCACCACGAAAGAACTACCGCCGATGAAGATGAGATCATCTTCACCGGCGTTTTCTATTGCTGCACGAATGGCTCCCGAAACGGATGCAAAGGTGGTGCCTTCTAATCCGTAAACCGCAGCATGTTCTTTCAATATCTTTTCATCCAGAGCCCGTTCCACAGACGCCCTGGTAAAATAGTACCGTGCATCTTTCGGCATCAAAGCAAGTACGGAATCCACATCCTTGTCGTTGGCCATCCCGAAAAT
>DHSP01000021.1:0-20544 GCA_002408485.1 Proteiniphilum sp. UBA5283
TCGGTGTTCAGCATAAAAGAGCCCTTCCTTACACCTACCCCACCGGTGGAACGATCGTCTATCGATACGTTGGCACCATTGATCAGGTCGAATGTCATGCTGCTTTCCCAGATGGGATTATCGCCTGCTGCCATCGTAAATCCGGCAGCCGGTTCCCAGTTGGGAGACCAGTTGTTCCATTCCACGGTTCCGCCCGGATCGGCATAGGAGAGTTCTCCGGGAGCCAGACCATACTGACCGTTGTCGGGGATCCACGTTTTGGAAGCACCCACTCCGCCGGTCAATAAAGTCCAGAGCTCGTTGGTCACAAAACCGGCATAAAAATCCTGGATGGTGAATGTGGCGGGTTCACCGTACACTACTCCTCCACGGGTCTGCACGCCAAATCTCACGGTATAGGTTCCATCGAAAGGAATCTGCAGCGTTACTTTCTTTTCCTGACTCCGTCCCTGGGGATGTTCCCAAAGAGCGGTATAGCGATCACCCATTTTGCTTTCCAGATACACGATATTGGGATTGACGGGATCGTGTGTAATGGTATAGGCCAGGCCTTCCACCAGGTCGTCGGGGGTGACATCCTTCGCATCCAAATCATATTGCTCGGGAGTGCAAGCGAAGAAAAGCATGACTACGCTTGCAACAAACAGGTATATAGATGATTTCAGTCTCATACGATTATTTTTTTTGTGTTTATAACTGGCCGTTACCACCCGGGGTTTTGTACCAGGGTGCCGTTTGCCAGCGTGATCTGAT
The DNA here is from genome assembly GCA_002408485.1 of Proteiniphilum sp. UBA5283. Taxonomy (GTDB): domain Bacteria; phylum Bacteroidota; class Bacteroidia; order Bacteroidales; family Dysgonomonadaceae; genus Proteiniphilum. The sequence goes on from DHSP01000021.1 coordinate 754, forward strand.
TATAAGGAATCTGACTGAGCCCTTTGGTGGCACGCAGTCGGTCGGCTTTGATGATGACCCTGTCGGGAGATCCCCCACTAAGCACAGTAACCTCTGTTGCAAGTTTATCGGCTGCATAGTCTACTCCCTGGCGGAGCAGATCCCAATAGTTGATGCTCTCGAATGCAAATTCCAGGCGACGCTCCTGCATGATGTGCTCTTTTGTTGCCGGCAGTGCCGCATAACTGGAAGAGAGCATACCGTTGGAGGTGTAGGCACGTTTTCGCACCGCGTCGAAATAGGCCTGTGCACTGCTACTTCCCAGCTCAGCCGCCATCAACAGCACATCGGCATAGCGAATGATCACATAATCCTGGTGGTTGGATATCTGGAAATCGCCCGAACCATCCTCTTTCGATGCGGATGTGCCATCGGCGAAGCAGAGTGGTGCATATTTCTTCACCGCATAACCGGTATATTCCCGTTGATCTTTGTAGCTTGCTTCAAAGTCGTCCAGCCCTGTCACGCCCTCACCGGTCATGTCGATGATCGAAGCAGTGCGGCGTGTATCGCCTGTTTTGAATTCACTGACGAACGCAGGATTCACCGTCAGGCCTCCCCAGCCCTTACCATAAGGAGCAGCATTCAGGCTGCGCATGCCGACCATTACCTGCCAGCGATTGCCGTCGTTATTGCCATTGTAGTCTTGTGAGCTGGTAAACTTCATGGCAAGGATGGTTTCGCTGTTGCCGTTGCCGGCATAGGTCCCCAGCAAGGTTTCCATGTCGCCGATTTCAGCTACGCCGGCCGAAGAGGCAGGCCATAGGTTCTTGAATTCACTCACCAGGCTGTATTCGTTGGAAGAGATAATCTCTTCGAGTGCCGAGAGGGCTTCCGCTTTGGTAGCACCTGCCGGCTCGCTGCCGTAATAGCCAGTATAAAAGAGATAGGCACGGGCAAAAAGGGCTGCAGCGGCATAGCGGGTTATGTGACCATCGTTGGTTGCCGCGTTTGCCTTTGGATAGGCATCGGCGGGAATATTTTCCATGGCATATTTCAGATCGGCGAAGATCAGCGCAAAGACGTCGGCAGGATCGGCTTGCGGCCTGTTCTCGTTCACCGGCACATCAAACAGGGGTATGTTACCCCAGAGGCGTACCATATCGAAATAGAGCAGTGCCCGAATGGTACGGCATTCACCCATGTAGGTCCCCCGCATGCTGTTTGTCTCGTTCCAGCTTATTTGCTCCTCGCGTGAAATCAGTTCATTGCAACGATAAACCGCCGCGTAATAGTTTCTCCAATCGTTTTCATACATGTTCAGGTCGGCCGGTGACTGCGATATGTCGAACCGGTCGATGGCCTGATAACCTCGCCCGTCGGCATTTCCGGTTCCTCCGAAACATTCGTAGCTCATGGTCTCAGCGCCCAGATAGAAGCCTATCTGCATGGAAGAAGAGGTCTGACGCCATCCGTCGTAACATCCGATCAAGGCACGCCAGACATCTTTCTCGTTCTTGTAGGAAGTACCGGTAGTGGATTCCGTTTTGGACTCCACATCCAGAAAGCTCTCGGCACAGGAGGTCACCCCCATCATCAGGGAAAGAAGTCCCACTGCCACTATATTGATTTTTATCTTGTTCATAGTTTTTGTATTAATGAGTTAGAAGGTAAGATTGACGCCGAAAAGAACCGTTCGCGGACGAGGATAATATCCTACATCAATGCCCGACACCCAACCATCCGTACCATAGCCTATTTCCGGATCCATGCCTTCATACTTTGTAAAGGTAAAGGCGTTTTGCACCTGCGCATAGAGACGTGCCTGACTGATGAATTCGTGCTTCACAAATCGGGAGAAGTCATATCCCAGGGTGATGTTCGTGATGCGCAGAAAGTCGCCCTCCTGAATAAAAAGATCGGAGAATTGCCAGTTGATGTTCTGTTCGGTCACACGGGGGATTCTGTTGCTTGTACCTTCACCGGTCCAGCGTTGAAGTATGGCAGTGGTATAGTTGGCATACTTGTTGGTGAAATTCCGGTAGGACTGTACGATCTGCTGACCGGCTGCACCGCTAGCCTGAAGAGAAAAGTCAAAACCTTTATATCCGAAACCAAGATTGAAACCGTATGTAAAGTCGGGCATCCCGTTACCCAGATTTACCTTGTCGTGATCGTCGATCACACCATCCCGATTCACGTCGATGTATTTCACATCGCCGGGTTTCACGTCATTCTGGAGGACACCGTTGCCGGCAGCAATCCACTCTGTGATCTCCTGCTCATTCTGGAAAAGGCCATGTATCTTGTAACCCCAGAAGTACCCGATGGGCTTGCCATTTTCCGCCCGATAGAACTCGGGTGTATTGTCATACAACTGGTTTGTCTGTCCGTGGATGATCCCGTCTTCGGTCGGTATTTCACCTACCTTGTTCCTGTTATAGGCACCGTTTATACCTATCTGATAGCTGAAATTATTATTCAGTCGATCGTTCCAGCTCAAAGCCAGTTCCACACCGCTGTTTTTCACACTCCCTCCGTTGATATAAGGAGCTCCCGCGCCCACGGTCGACAAAATTGGGGCCTGTACAAGCCAGTCTTTGGTGTTCTTCAAATAGAAATCGAGATTCACGCCGAGACGGGTACGGAACAGATAGGCGTCCAGACCGATGTTGGTCTGCTCGGATGTTTCCCAGGTTACCTTTTCGTTGGCCAGACGGTTGGGATAAGCTCCCCAGTTTGTTGCCAGCTGCTTAGCTGCTTCAGCATCGTTGTATCCCTCCGAACCAAACAGGTAATGGGTGTTGGTGTTCTTCATCGGAGCCAGATACTGGTAGTTGGCAATATTTTGGTTACCCACTTGTCCCCAACTTGCGCGTAGTTTCAGAAAATTGATCCATGCCGGGGCATCTTGCATAAATGACTCGTTGGTGAGTGTCCAGCCGGCAGAGACGGAGGGGAAGTAACCGAAACGGTTGCCTTTGGCAAAGCGGGAGGAACCATCGGCACGCAGTGTGGCATTGATCATATAGGTCTCTTTCAGGTTCCACCCCAAACGGCCGAAGTAAGAGATGCTGCGTGCATCATCGTGCGGGCTGCCTGATGCGCTCAGGCCATCGGTGCTGGAAGAGGCGGTACCGTTGTTGATATAGGCGTACTTCCAGGTGTCGAACCCCTCTTTCAGTATGCCATTGCCGGCTCCCAGATAGGTACCCTGGTAGCGATAGGCCTCCATGCCGAGCAACGCGTTGAATACATGATCGTTCACCGTCCAGTCATAGGTGGCGGTATTCGTCCAGGTCATGCCGAGCCCCTGATTCATATTCTGCGACACACCGGTACGGGTATCGTTGTAGCTGTAGATACTGAAATGATAGAGCGGTGTGAAACTACGGTACTCACTTGCATTGAAGACTGCACCAAACAGGGTACGCAATTTCAACCCTTTTACCGGTTCAATCTCGGCAAAGAGGTTCCCGTTCAATGTGGCGGCCTTGTTTTCGTTGTTGGTGTTGGTCATCATCAGACCATAGGGGTTTCCTTCTCCGTTGTACCAGTCGCTGTTGCTGGTATCGTTGTACGGTGAATCATACGGGTTGTTGTCACTGTAGACCGGCGCCAACGGCGAGACCCCGAAAGCCCCCCTCAACGTGTTGTTGTACTGGTTACCCACACTGATACCATTGTTTATCCGGTAGATGAAGCTTACCTGTTCACCCACCTTCAGGAAGTTGTTAAACAGCTTATGCTCTGAATTGATACGGAAATTGTACCGTTCGTAGTTGGAGACATCGGCCCCTCCCACAACCCCTTCCTGATTCATATAACCCAGGGAGAGGGCATAGGTAGAAGCAGCCGATCCGCCGGTCACACCCAGTACATAGCTCTCGGTGACTGCATTGTCCTTGAACATTGTTTCCACCCAGTCCGTATCATATATCTGGCCGTCTGCATCGTGAATCGACTGGAAATCGCTCCAGTTGAAAGCTGCGTTGCCACTGTTCAGTGCCTGTTCGTCCATGATGGTCATATACTGGGCTGCATTCAGCATGTCTGCCTTGCGGGCCACGTTCTGCACACCATAATAGGCATCGAAGTTCACCTGTGCCTTCCCTTCCCGGCCGCTTTTGGTGGTAATCAACACCACCCCGTTGGCAGCCTGTGCTCCGTAAATGGCTGCCGAGGCGGCATCTTTCAACACGTCGATGCTCTCGATGTCGGAGGGATTCAACGTGGATATGTCACCCCCTATTCCGTCGATCAGGTAGAGAGGGCTGTGGTTTCCGATGGTTCCCAGGCCACGTATCACCACTTTCATATCGGAGCCGGGTTGTCCGGAGGTAGAGGTGATGTTTACCCCGGGTGTTTTTCCCTGGAGTGCTTGCAAGGGGCTGTTTGTATTCATTTTGGCCAGTTCGTCACCTTTCACCTGCACGGTGGCTCCGGTAGATAATTTCTTGGCTTGCACACCATAGCCAATCACCACCAGTTCTTCAAGCACTTCGGTATCTTCCATCAGTGTTATATTGATCACATTTTCGCGTACGGTCACCTCCTGCGATATAAATCCGACATAAGAGAAGATAAGCGTCTCTCCCTGTGCTGTCTGAATAACATACCGGCCGTCGATATCGGTTACCGTCCCGTTGGTGGTTCCTTTTACAGACACCGTAACACCGACCAGTGGCTCATCGTCGGTTGCCGAGACCACCCTGCCGGAGACGCTGTTCGTCTGCAAAGGTTCTGCGTGCAGTGCCACCGGTCTCCACAGGATCAGTGACATCCCGATTAAAAAACAGTATAAATAACCACTATTTATACTTCGCTTTAGATTCATGTTTATCATACTTCCACAATTAAAAGTTTAACATTCACTGCATTAGCCATTACATCCTTCCGGTTTAACAAATCAATCAAAAAAACAATGCGTATTATACTTTTTCGAATCGCTTACCGATTCTACCTTTCTACCACAATGTCAATCGTCTCTTTCATCAATCCATCCGACTGAGCGGTCAGATGAATCACACCCCTGCTCTTCTCACTCTTCAGCACAACCAGGCATTTTCCATAAAATGTTTTCCGCTCGGATGCTTTAAAGCCTTCCTGACTGGTTGGGCTGCCATTGTCCACACCTACGATAGTACCCATTCCTGACACACCGAAACGAATCAGGTTTTCAGCATTGGGGCAAGCGATCCCCTTTTCATCCAGCACCTCCACGGTCACAAAACTCAGGTCATGCCCATCAGCTTTGACCACGCGGCGATCGGCCGTCAACCGAATCCGTGACGGCTCACCGGCAGTTTTTATTTCTTTCGCTAATACCTCTTTTCCGTTTTTCCGGGAGACCACTTTCACCGTACCGGGTTCAAAGGGCAGACGCCAATAAACGTGATGTTGCTCCCCTTCTTTTCTTTTGATGCCCTGAGAGACGTCATTCAGGTATAACTCCACCTCATCGGCGTTGTTGTAATAGGCCCACAGGTCGACGATCTCTCCCAGTTGCCAGTTCCAGTGCGGGAAAACATGCAATACCTCTTTATCGCTCCATTCCGATTGATACATGTAATATACATCTTTCGGAAAACCGGCCAGATCAACAATACCGAAATAGGAACTCCGTGCCGGGAACCAGAAAGGGGTGGGTTCGCCGAGGTAGTCGAATCCAGTCCAGACATACATTCCGCTGATATAATCGGCGTTTTTCACCTCATTCCATGCCTGCTCGTGTGCAGATCCCCAGGGAGTGTGGCAATTGTCATAGGAAGAACAAGCGTAAGAGGGATCGGTAAACGGGATATCCCAGCGCAGAGGCCAGACATACATGGAATCACTTGGCATCCGGTAATAGCCGCGGGTCATCAAAGCCGACGTGGTCTCTGTGGCAATAAATGGTTTTCCGGGGAAATTATCGGACACATTCGGGTAATCCTGTCCATGATAATTGAATCCGATCAGGTCGAGCGCTCCCGATGCAAAAAGATGATTGGCCGGATGTGTTTCGTTGTTGCCGGCTGTCACGGGTCGGGTAGGATCCAATCTCTTAACAATATTGGCCAGTTTCTCCGTCAACAGGGCATTCACACTCATCGGCTCTCCGTTTTCCCCGGCAAGTGCTGTCCCGTCGCGTTTGAGGTTCAACAGTAGATTTGCCTGTTGGATGTTGAGTGTATCGGCTTCAGCATGAGTCCACTGTTCGAGTACTTCGTTTCCGATGCTCCAGATGAACACCGAAGGGTGATTGCGGTCACGGAGAATGTGGTCGGTCAAATCGCGTTCGTGCCACTCGTTGAAATAACGGGAGTAATCGTAGGTGGTTTTTCGCTTACGCCACATGTCGAATGTTTCATTCATAACGATGAATCCCATCCGGTCACATAGCCGGAGCAGTTCCGGTGCGGGAGGATTATGTGCAGTACGAATACCATTCACACCCATCTCCTTCAGTATCTCAAGTTGCCGTTCAATGGCTCTTGTGTTGATGGCCGCACCGAGACAACCCAGGTCGTGGTGCATGCAGACTCCTTTTATTTTGGTATGTTGCCCGTTGAGAAAGAATCCCTTTTCGGCATCGAAAGTGAAGGTACGGATACCGAAAGAGGTCACATAGTGATCGGTCTGTTCATTGTCTACAAAAATCCGGGTGACCACCTCGTAGAGAGAAGGATTTTCGAGTGACCATAATACCGGCTTCGGCACAGGGATCGTCTGCTCAATCTCTTTTGAGGAGCCGGCACCCAGTCTGTCGGAAGTCAGAGTCGAAGCGACCTGTTTTCCCGAAGCATCCAGGATAGTTGTTTCGTTTATGAGATCCACCTCCCGGGGCATTTCGTTTTTTATTGTTGTCCTTACCTTCACCAGGGCTTTTTCTTCCGTGACCTCCGGCGTGGTTACATATACTCCCCACAAATCTACATATACCGGGTCGACGCTCGTCAGCCAGACATTCCTGTAAATACCGCACCCTGAATACCAGCGGGAGTTGGGTTGTTCACTGTTATCTACCCGCACTGATATCACGTTCTCCGCATCAAACTTCAGGTGGGGTGTTAAGTCATACCGAAATGATATATAGCCGTAAGGGCGGTATCCGAGATGAATACCGTTAATCCATACATCGGAGTTCATATAGACACCATCGAAGTCGACGAATATTTTTTTTCCTTCCCAGGATCGATCCAGTGAAAAGGATTTCCGGTACCAACCAACCCCTCCGGGCAGAGCTCCACCCCCACTCCCCGAGGGGTGATCCTTGCTGAAATTGCCTTCAATAGCCCAATCGTGGGGCAGCTCCAACTCTCTCCAACCGCTATCATCGAAGAACCTGTTACTGGCTTCGGGCGTATCACCAAGGAAAAAACGCCATCCACTGTTGAAACTCTCGGTTTCACGGGGGCTCCCGTCATTCTTCCGGCATGCATTGAATTCCACAAGCACAAGCAGAATGCCAAGCAACAACAATATGGTCACACTATTTTTCATTTTCCCAAAGCTATCTGTTGAGCCTGACCGGTATAGACCACTTCAATCCCCTTAGCATCGGGGTTTACTCCCTGCGGTCTGTTTTTATCCACACAGACGATATGGAAAGTGCGCTCCTGCAACATGCCATTAAATGCCCCCTGCCTCTCACCTATTTCGAGTGTTTTGGACGCCTCATCGTAATGGAAGCCAATGGTGGCATAAGCTCCCTTTTCGTAATTGTAATTCACCCCTTCGTCTTCGTAGAGCGTGAAGTTCCCATTTTTACCGGCAAAGAGATACAAGGTGATCTGTTCGGGTTTTTTCTCGTCGGTATATTGAATTTCCGGACCAAAAGGGATAATGGCTCCTTCTTTCACAAAGAGCGGTATACGGTTATAGGGAGCGTCTACCCGTTGTTTTTGTCCTCCCTCAATGAATGCTCCGGAATAGAAATCATACCAGCCGGTGGTGGAGGGAAAATAAACCTCCCGATCAGTTGCCTGGTAGGTATAGACGGGACAGACCATCAGTGAATTTCCAAACATATACTGGTCACCGATGTCATTTACTTGCTGGTCTTTACCGAAATCCATTACCAGGGCACGCATAATCGTGTAGTCATAGAAATAGGTCATTCCGGCCATCGAATAGATATAGGGCAGCAACCGATAACGGAGTTTGTTATAATAAAGCATGGATTGATAGGCCGGATGATCCTCCGGTGCAATGTGAAAGATCTCTCTGTAGGGAAACTGTCCGTGGGAACGGAACAGCGGGACGAAAGCCCCAAACTGTGTCCAGCGTGTATTTAGCTCACGCCATTCTTTCAGATCTTCATTCTCAACTCCGGTCGCCAGATAGTGACGTTGTCCCTGCTCGTATCTTTTTTCCACACAAAATCCACCGATATCCATCGTCCAGTAAGGGATACCGGACAATGCAAAGTTGAGACCGGCGGAGATCTGTGCCTTCATATCTTCCCAGCGGGTACCGATATCCCCGCTCCAAACAGCGGTGGAATAGCGTTGAATACCGGTAAAACCCGAACGGGTCAGCAGAAAGACACGGTCATCGGGGTTCACACCCCGCTGTCCCTCGTAAATCGCTTCGGCATTGACCAATGAATATGCATTGAAGTATTTTGTGGATGGGCCGAGTGCTGTGGGACCACACAGCTTTTTCCGGTATTCCATGTCGGTATTATCCTGAATATTGGGTTCGGAAGCATCCATCCACCAGGCATCGATACCAAGGGAGTATAAGTTTTCATTAAGTTGTTCCCAGAATAGTTTGCGTGCCCCTTCGGCGTAAGCATCATAAAAAGAACCGATATAACCCTGTCCGATCCAATCACGGATGCTGTCTTTCACAGCCTGTTGATACATCCAGCCGTTTTTGTCGAACGCCTTGTAGTGATCGGTATTGAGATAAAATTTGGGCCATACGGAGATCATAATCCGTGCATTCATTTCATGTATTTTGTCGATCATCCCTTTCGGATCGGGGAATCGTTCCGCGTCGAACTTGTGGCTGCCCCATTCCGGTTCCGGCCAGTAGCTCCAATCTTGCACGATGTTATCGATGGGTATCCCTCGTTTTCTGAATTCAGCGAGGGTTTCCACCACTTCCTCTTGTGTTTTGTAGCGTTCGCGGCTTTGCCAGAAACCCATGGCCCATTTGGGCATAATCTGCGATTTTCCGGTAAGGGTTCTGTATCCGCTGATGACATCGTCCATGTTGTTGCCCGCCACGAAATAGTAATCGATACCATTTCCCATCTCACTCCAAAGAGATAGTTTATTCTGTTCTTCATCAGCGACGGGACTCAACGCTTTTAACGCAATATAGGATACACCACCATCGGGTTCCCATTCTACACGCAATGGTACTCTTTCACCTTTTCGAAAGAGATAGTCAAACTTATAGCTGTTGGGGTTCCAGGCAGTACGCCAGCGCTCCTCCACCACCGGTTCATTGTTGAGATATACCCTGATATAACCGGCATAATGAAGGAAGAAGCGGTACAATCCGCTTTCGGGAGCTTCCATCTCGCCGCTCCAGACAACATTTGCGTGATTCAGATCAAAACCCTCGGGGAAATTATGCAACAACGACAGAAACTGATAATCGAGCCTACTTTCCTGGCGTACTATTGTTTGTGAGGGGTCGTTCTTTTTCGTGTATACAGCCGTGAGACCTCCCTCTGTCCCATCACTACCATAAAGTCTGAACTGATCGAGGTCGGCATAATCGCGTACATCGCCAAATTTCGTCAGCGAATAATTATCCCATACGATGCCATAATTTTTGTTGGATATCACAAAAGGTACGGATACTTTGGTGTTGTACTGAAACAGCGATTCATTTTTTCCTTTGTAGTTGAAGTCGTCGGCCTGATGCTGCCCCAGGCCATAGAATGCTTCGTCATCGGACGACTCAAACAGTTGATGCACGGTGTACCCTTTGGTTCCTTCTACTTCAATGGGCGTCAGTGTTTTTCCGCCACCCTTATTTTCTTGTAGAAGAGTTTCACCTTTTTTATTTAGAAATGCTATTTCACCCGTCGTTCTGTGAATAGTCACATCCAAAGAATCGGTGGAGAGGATGATCGTGTCCTCTTTCTCTTCCACAGTGAAGTTGTCCGTAAAAGTTAAATCCGGCCGGGTTATCAGACTTTTCTCCCGGGTGAAATCTTTCTGGCTGGTGGCCGAAACGTGGATGATCTGCTCGTTAACCACCTGTAAGCGGATGGCTTGTACACCCGAGCTGTTATCCTGTTTCAACCGAACGATGATTCCGTTTTCTACCCTCTCGAGTCCCGGTGAGGTACAGGAGAAAAAAAAGAGGATACCCAGTGCGATATGAAAAATGCGCTCCATGTATTATAATTATTTTTTTGTAAAATTAATCATAATAGGCGTGAGAGCATCTTCTCTATGTCTTCGCTGACTGTGGGTTTTGTTAACCGAATGGGTAGTTTTGTTTCCGCAAAGTATGTTAAATGTTTACCGGTGTTACTTAGGTTTATTACCGGGTTTGCCATCAGAAAATAAGGAAGGGTTATTTTGATATTGAGAGGGTAAAACATTAAATTCCTCTTTAAAGTATTTGCTGAAATTTTTAGGATTGTTAAAGCCTACCTGATACGCTATTTCGGAGATATGAAGCTGACTTTCCCTCAATAGTTGAGCAGCACGTTTGAGACGGATAATGCGGATAAATTCAATGGGACTTTTCCCGGTGATGGAGATCATTTTCTTATAGAGATGCACCCTGCTTATTCCCAGCTCCTTACTCAGTTTTTCTACGGAGAATTCGCTATCGGAGATATACTCCTCCACCAATTTTATGGCATTCTTTATTAATTTCTCATCCAACGGAGTGATGGTTATGTCAGCAGGTTGAATATTAATCTGATTTTTGAATCGTTGCTGACGGTAAGATCTTAATTCCAACATTTTATGTATCCGGAGCGAGAGAATGTCTAAGTTAAATGGTTTCGTAATGTAGTCGTCGGCTCCTTTTTCCAAACCGTGCAGCTCCTGCTCCTGGGCTGTGTGTGCCGTAAGTAAGATTAGAGGAATGTGCGATGTGCGCACATCGTTTTTTACCTTTTCGCACAATTCGTATCCATCCATCTCGGGCATCATCACATCACTGATGATAATGTCCGGAGAAAATTCAACTATTTTTTCCCACGCTTCTTTTCCATTCGAAGCATCGAGCAGCGAAAAATCTTTTTTCAGTGTATCCCTCATAAAATAACGAAAATCATCGTTATCATCCACCAGAAGAATCGTTGTTTCATTCCTTTGCGTCATATCTTCGTTTTCTCCGTTGACTGCACCCTCATCCGGATCATCCATCTGTTCTTTTTCCGCAGCAGGCTGTGACACAATATACTCCAGCCTCTCTACTGGAAAAAGAAGTACGAACTGGCTTCCTTTGGGCACATTGTCATACACCTGAATGGAGCCTTTACAAAGAGAGACAAATTCTTTTACGATGTGGAGCCCGATACCACTTCCAGGAGAATCCTCATTTCTGACTTCACCCTGGTAAAAACGTTCAAAAATTCTCCTTTTCTCCTCCTCCTTTACCCCTAGGCCACTATCTATAACCCTGATCTCTAGCCGGTCCAGCTCGTCATCACTCCCTTTTGGTAAAACTTTCGCAACTACATCCACAGTCCCATTCTTCTCGGTAAATTTGATGGCGTTAGAGAGAAGATTCATCATTATTTTCCCCATTTTATCTTCATCGAATACCATGCTCAATTTATCCACAGAGGAGTAAAAGGTCAATCGGATATTCTTTTTTTCGGCATATTCGGCAAAATGGCTACAGGAATTTCGCAGGAATGAGATGATGTCGCCATAGGATAAATTCAAGGCGTAGTCATTCACATCGCTTTTTCGAAAATCAAGCAACTGGTTGACCATATTCAACAGTCGAATGGCATTTTTGTGGATCAGAGAGAGTTGCTGTTTTTGATGACCATCTGCTGCCGACTTCATCATATTTTCCAGGGGCGACAGAATCAATGTCAGTGGTGTTCGCAGTTCATGACTGACATTGGTAAAGAAACGAAGTTTCATGTCATCGATTTCATGTTTTCGTTCCGCTTCCAGTTCTATTTGCTTCATTTTAAATTTCTGCTGTTCGTTACGTATAATCATGTATCGTGCCAACAACAGGATCATCATCAACAAGAGGAAATAGAAGATATAGGCCAGGGGAGAGAGCCAGAACGGTGGTTTTATATGAATATGGAGCACAGCTGAGTCTTCACTCCAAAAGCCGTCGCTGTTTGCCGCCTTTACGCTGAGCGTATAGTCTCCGGGGGCAAGGTTGGTATATGTTACACTATGGACACCGGGATCAGTGATTAACCAATCCGTATTAAATCCTTCCAGCATATAGGCGTAGGTCGTTTTTTCGGGAAGGACATAATTCATGGCTGAAAACTCGACAGAAAAAACATTCTGTCTATATTTAAAAGTGACCTCTTCTACCCGATTTAAGTCCGATTCCAGAATTCTGTTACCTTGATATTCAACCCCAACCTCAACCTCTTCATTAAAGAGCCTTAGCCCGGTAAAGAGCACCTTGGGTTGTGATGTGTTATAACGAATGTTTTCGGGATTAAAAAAATTAAATCCCCTGGTTCCGCCAAGCAAAATTTCACCATCTGGAGATTTGAAGACCGACCGCAGATTAAACTCGTGACTCTGCAAGCCGTCTTCTTCACGATAATTTACAAAAGAAAAATGATATTCGCCGGTTATTGAATGGGCATGAATCATAATATTCGATATACCGTTGGAAGTGGTGATCCACATATTGTGCTGATTATCTTCCACAATTCCGGAGATGACATTATCGGCCAGGCCATCACTTTTGTACAATTGGGTGATTTTATCCTGTTTCGGATCCCAGATATTCAAGCCATTCCGTGTACCGATCCAGATCAGCCCGCGGCTATCTTCAAAGACATGATTCACATTCAGATTGGTAAAAAACTGATCTCCTCTGCGGTTGGATTGGAGAATCTCGAAATGTTCGTTTTTTATATCAAAGATTGTCAGCCCAATGGCTGTTCCGAGTATCAAACGGTCGTTTTTACCCAGGCAGATCGATGAAATGAACTCAGACGACAGTTGTTGCTTGATGCTGTTGTTGAAAGTGGTAAATTGTCCGTTTTCCGGGTTGAATCGCTGTAAACCGCTTCCCAATGTACCAATCCAGATCATCCCCGACCTATCTTCCACGATCGACCATACATTGTTGTTGGCAAGGCTGTTTGGGTTGTTTGGGTCGTGACGATAGTGAACAAACTTTTTTCCGTCGAAACAATCCATACCCGACAAGTAAGTACCGATCCATATTTTTCCGCTTTTTGCGGCACAGAGGCTAACGACAATATTGCTGGTCAAAGAGGAACTATTGGAGGGATCATGACTGTAGAGACGATAGTATCCGTCCTTTCTGTTTAAATGTACCAATCCGCTTCCATTGGATCCGATCCAGATGTTTTCGTCCTCATCTTTAATAATGGAATTCACATCGGGTTTAAAGTGATCAATCTTGCTGAAATAATGTAAATGATCGATACCAAATTTGTAGATACTCTCACTGAAGTAGGAAATCCCGTTTTTATAGGTACCTACCCATATTATATCTTTCTGATCGGCATAAATACAATTGATACTGTTGTGCGCAATACTTCGTTCATCGTAAGGCTGATTCTGCAAATTGATCAGCTTGTTGTCTTTTTTATCGATGATATCGATACCACCATGATCGGTTGCCATCCAGATAAGTCCGGCGGAATCCTGAATGATATCCTGAATCATGTCACTTGTTAAGAAAAAGGGGAAATCACTTTGTTGGGATCCCACACACTTCCACTCATATTGTCGCGAATCATAAAACCATGCCCCCAACGGCATATCGGAATAGATCCACAGGTCGTTGTCCGAGTCGACAAAAGCCTGATAATTAACTGAATTAGCATGCTGATGATTCAGAATAAAGTTATCAGAATTATTGACTTTTAAACTTTTTTTATCCATATATTGGATCAATCCCGATCGAAAAACAAAAAAATAATTGCTTTCCGACTCTTTTAGGTCGGTAATCGTTCCGATGTCCAAATTTCCCGGTTGCCCATCTTGAGGAAAGAACACCAGTTGACCGCTATCGGCATGATACCTGTAGAAACCTGATGCAGTCACATAACACCACACATTTTTATCATCATCAATAAAAATGAGATCGACTGGATTGGTGATGCCCATCTCTTTCAACAGCAACGTACTTTTTTCGAATTTCTCTATTTCGGGATTATAAACGGTGTATCCGTTGGCCGTATGAATCCAGAGTCGCCCCGTTATATCCTCTTGAACACCAAGGATCAGGTTGTCGGGCAATGAATTTTCATCGTTGGGATTGTAACTAAATACTTTAAATTTATTTCCGTCATATCTGTTCAAACCCGATGCGGTAGAAAACCACATAAACCCCCTGCTATCCTTAAAAATATGATTGATCTGGTTATGAGAAAGCCCATCACGAACCGCCAGTTGTTTAAAAAGCCAGGATGATTGGCCCAAAAGAGATGGGTAACAACTAGCGAAAAAGAGGATTGGTAAGATAAAACGGTATAGTCTCATCATTGGTTCAACCTTTACGGCGGGCAACTTTTCGCAACTCAATGGTTATTGACCGCTTGCATCACAAACATAATAAAAATTAGCTAAATAGCTAAATCATGTATAGAAGATTCGCGAATAGATTACTCACTGCACGCTTTAGCTCACGTGAGCTATAATGAAATGTAAAAAGCTGACAGATTAGAACTTAGCTGCACACAAACAGCTAGCGAAGATTAAATCAAATATTTAGGGTGTACGTTCGTGTTTATAGCGGAAGAGGAGGGCAAACAGGAGGGCTACCAACAAGGCATATCCGGCAAAAACAAACCAGACGGACTGCCAGTCACCAACCATGAGTGATTTTGTTTGTCCTTCGACAACCACATCCTGCCAATGTGTGAACTGATTGACCACCCATTGTGCACCGAGTGTTCCAACAGTGGCTCCTATCCCATTTGTCATCAACATGAACATTCCCTGCGCACTGGCTCGTATATGATGGGGTGTTTCTTTGTCGACAAATAGCGATCCGGAAACATTGAAAAAATCGAATGCTACACCATAAACCAACATGGAGAAGATCAGCAACCAAACTCCGTTACCCGGATTTCCAAGGCCGAAAAGTCCGAAACGGAGTACCCAGGCAAACATGGCGATGAGCATGACATTCTTAATTCCATATCGCTTCAAAAAGAAGGGGATCAGCAAAATACAGAGTGCTTCCGATATTTGGGACAATGAGATCAGCATATTGGCATGTTTCACTCCGAACGTATTGGCATATTGCGGCAAAGCTTCAAAACTGGCGATGAACGGGTTGGCAAAACCATTGGTGATCTGCAGGGAGACACCCAAAAACATGGAGAAGATAAAAAACAGTGCCATCTTGCGCTGTTTGAACAATTTAAATGCATCCAGCCCCAAGGCTTGAAACAGGGTTTTATCTTTTGTGTCGGTACTGACGGGACAATTGGGCAGCGTGAAAGCATACCCCCCCAGTACCAAACCGATGGCGCCACTCATCACAAACTGCATCGCAGAGGTCTGAAAACCAACCACATCTACCAGCCACATGGTACAGATAAACCCGACAGTGCCGAAAACACGGATGGGTGGAAATGCTTTGACCGTATCCATTCCTCCCCTTTCCAAAATGGTGTATGCGACGGAATTGGATAACGCAAGCGTGGGCATATAAAAAGCCACACTCAGGGTATAGAGCGTAAAAAGCACCGGAAAAGAGACATCAACACTTGCCTCAAAGCCATACAACCCTGCAGCAAGCATGAAAGCGGCAGCCATCAGGTGGCACATACCCAGTAATTTCTGCGCCGGCACCCACCGGTCGGCAATGATGCCTATCACCGCCGGCATAAAGATGGACACAATACCCTGCACCGAATAAAAGATTCCAATGTGAGATCCTAACCCCACAGGCCCCAGATAACGCGACATGGAAGTCAGATAAGCCCCCCAAACGGCAAATTGGAGGAAATTCATAATGATCAGCCGAATTTTCAACGACATATGGATGATTTAAATGTTATTTGTTTGTTACCTGCTGAGCCAGGGTGCCGGATTCAATTTGGTTGTCTTTTGCCACAATTGAAAGTGCATGGCGGAAATATTTGTGTCGGGATCGGTAAAAATACGCCCCAACGACTGCCCCGTCTTCACTTTATCTCCCTGTTTTACAAATAGATCGTATATATTGGCATAGAAGGTATAATACTCGCCATGACGCACGATGACGCAGGTGTTGGAACCTGGGAAGGAAAAAACTTTCGACACCTCCCCGTCGAAAACCGACCGTATACTGGCTCCCTTTTGTGCCTGGATGTCGATTCCGTTGCTGTTGGTGGTCACGTTCCACTCGTTGTGTTTCTTCGCACCGAAGTTGCCGACAATGGAAGCGGTTCCGGTGACGGGCATCGGCAGTTTCCCCTTGTTGGACGCAAAGTTGTTTGAAAGCTTAAAAGTTTCGGAGGAGGCCGTACTTTTATCGGCCTCTATGCGGGGCGCAGCACTTGTTACGCGGGAGGATTCTTTCTCAGCAGACGAAGAGGTCGTTTCTTTGTTTGTTTTGCTGCTCCCTGTTTCACGCGGCGATTTAGCAGCCAATTCGTCGGCCTTTCTGCGACGCTCCGCTTCGGCTGCAAGCCTTCTTGCTTCGGCTTCCCGTTCTTGTCGTGCCACCTCCTCTGCGATAAGCTTTTCAATCTGAGCATTCAGCTGGTTCGCCTGTTGTTGCTTTTCCTTTAACGCTTTTTGGAGCTGCTGTTGCTGTCCTCTCACAGCTGTCATTTCTGACTGTTTTGTTTTTTCTTCGTTCCGGAGCCGTTGCTGCTCAGACTGGATTGCAAGCAAAGCCTTCTCCTTATCATCCCTGGCCTTTGCCAGCTCTTCCTTCCTGATGGCGATCGCGGCATTTTGCCTTTTGATCTCTTCGCCTTGCGACTTCTGCCACTTGGAGTACTCGCGCAGATATTGCATTCTGCGTAGCGATTCACCAAGTGATTTTCCGGAGAGAATAAAAAACAACTTGTTTTGGTTCACGTTGTGTTTCAGCATCCCCTGTACGGCATTGGCATAATTGTCCTGCTTTTTTTTCAGCTCTTTGTTGAGCCGGGTAATTTCTGCTTCCAGTCGCGACTCCTCCTGCTGTAAGGCCCTGATCTCTGCCTGCTGAGCGTCAATGAGCTCTTTGCGGGCAGCAATTTGCTTGTTGATCAGGTTTATACGGTCTAAAATAGTGGTTGTCTGTTTTTTGACGTTCAGATAAAGCTTATTCGTGTTTTTTATCTCTTCCTGCAGCACCTGCTGTTGTTTTTGCAAACGTTCAATCTGTGGGTTTTGAGAGAACGAAAGAAAAACAGCAGCAAAAAAATGGAAAATGACAAAAAGCCGTCTCATTGATTCAGGGAAAAGATTTTTAGTATTTCTTCGACAGTTGTTTTCGTATAGCCCGCCGGCACATTCATTGCCAGCTGAAGCGGTTCGTCGGTAGCAATGTCTGAGAAAAGCAACTCTGCGTCAATTTTGCGGGAGGAGGAGGAAAGGGTTATATTCATCTTGCTGGGGAAGATAAAATCATCTAAAAGGACAAAGTTATGATACCCCCACTGCAGCGATTGTTTTTTCTGATGTTGCATCAAATGCGTAAAAGTGATGCGGTCGTCGCCGTTTACGGTGAAGGAGTAATCGATACCCGAGTCGGCATCTTTTGATGTGATGTAATAACATTGGTCGGAGGTCTGGATATAGTTGAATTTGCGGTAATCCGGTAATTCGGGACGCTCTTTTCCCGAGACAAAAAGGGCATTGGTGAATACCGACTGCATGGTGTAAAAGTCGAACCCAACGGGATAGATCTCTTTCAAAGTTGCAATGGATTCCATCACGTAGCGTTTGTTCATTCTGTCGACCACCATCACTGTATCGGGATTGATATAAAATCGGAACATCTCCACTCCAAACAACGGCTGTATTGATATCTGTAGTGCGTTGTCCTTGATGATCCGGATATTGGCTTTGGAACTAAGTGATTTAGTGCCGGTGGTAAGATTCATGTTCAGCTTCGCAGTAAAAGTATTGTATTGGAATTCATTGGTAATAATGTCACTAAAAATCTGATTATTAGCCTTATCCTCTACGGGCGAAGTGGAGTAGACGATCTGCTGCCTGGGCTTACACGCATTCAAGGCGAGCCCTGATAAAAGACAGATAAACAAAATTTGTTTACACCTTATTGCTTTCATTATGAATATTTTTCTATTTTCTTTCTCCCGGGATCACGGGACGACCGGCATCCATCGATTAAAAGACATTACAACGTGCCGGCTTCTATTTTTTTATCGAGCTTGCTGGAAGCATTGCCCAATTCCTTTGCCTTTTTCCAATACTCCAGGGCTTTCTCTTTATCTCCCGTTTGGTAAAGGACATCACCATAATGCTCAAAAACTTCTGCTGAGGGATTCTCTTTGCCGTACTCAATGGCTTTCTCAATGTAAATCTTTGCCATGAAGTAGGAGCCCTGCTCATACAACACCCACCCGTACGTGTCAAGGAAGGTAGGATTCATTGGCTCCGCCTTAATGGTGATGCCACTCATCTGTTCGGCTTTATCAAGGTCCTTCTTTTCCAATGACAGATAATAACTATAATTGTTTAAAACAGAAAGATTCTGCGGATTCAGTTTTAACGATTTTTCGTAACTCAGGAAAGCAGCTTCCTTATTACCCAGGAAATAATTCAGATCGCCAATCTGGCCATGAAAGTCTGATTCTAACAAAGGATTGCTGATGATCGCATTTTTCAGTCCTTCCTCAAAAACATGCAAAGCCTTCTCATAATTTCCCTGTTGATAATGGGCAGCTCCAAGATAAAAATAAAACTGCGGCTCCTGCGGAAGATGTTTCAGCGCCTCGGTCGTTATTTCCTGGATCTTTTTCAGATCTTCTTCCGCCAATGCGAGGCGGATCATCTGATCGTATCCGGCAGGATCGGTGGGGTTTTCTTTGGCATATATTTCAAACTGTTTCATGGCACCGGCTTTGTCACCCTGCAACACCAAAGCATTGCCATAAATCATATTTAGCTGCGAATTACTGGGATATTGTACAAAAAGGGTTTCAAACAAGAGATTGGCCTGTTTCAGGTCCTGTTGGCTCTGCTGCAGGATTCCGAGATAACGGGTGAGAAGCTGCAGCTTCGTCTCCACATCGAGTGAGGAGCTGGTAATGGCTTTCTGTAATTCTGTCTGGGCAGCTGTTTTGTTATTCGTTTTTTCGTAATAGTTGACCATGGAAAGGATGAGCGCAGGATATTGCTGATCAATTAGCTGCGCCTTTTCGTAGTAATCCAGAGCCTTCACGGGCTGATTATCTTCCAGATAAAGATCACCCATGAGGATCAGATACCTGGGGTCGGCAGGGTTCTTATCAATAATTTGCTGAATTTCGTCGAACGCCTTCTCCTTCTTATTCATCAGCGAATAGAGGCGGTACTTATTTAATGTGATTATTTCGGATATTCCGGTACTCTTTTCCAGCTTATTGAGCGCATCAATAGCTTTCTGAAGCTCTCCATTGTCTGCATAAGCATTGGCCAGTTCGAACTGGAGCTCCGGCTTGCCAGGATGCTCCTCTGCCAAAGCACTGTAAATATCCACCACCTCCTGCTTCAAACC
>DHSP01000021.1:20770-26324 GCA_002408485.1 Proteiniphilum sp. UBA5283
TCTTTGTCTTGCAAGACGTTGTAAAACGTCCCCAGCTCCACCAGCACATTGGCGTTGGTTGAATCCAACGTATGGCAATACTGCAAAAGATCCATAGCCTCATCATACTTTCCCTGCGTTTTGGCATTCAAAGCCTGGTAGAAAAAATAGTCGAATTTGCGGCGGTCTTCCTCCTTGAGGGACAATGCTTCCGCATCCTGCTGTATCAATGCCATCAGGGGCACCATCCCGGCAAGAAGGAAAAGCAATAAAAGAGAGACTGATTTTCTGTATAACGCGGTTATATGGGCCATTTTGTTGCTTCGGTTATTATTTTTTGCCGGTATGTCCAAACCCGCCGGCGCCCCGTTCTGTTTCTTCCAGTGAATCGACCTGCTCCCATTCAACCATTGCATGTTGCGCAATGACCATCTGACAGATTCGTTCCCCGTCGTTGACAACATACTCTTCATTCGAGAGGTTGACCAGGATCACCCGGATCTCTCCACGATAGTCGGCATCAATCGTTCCCGGAGCATTCACGATGCCAATTCCATGTTTTATAGCAAGGCCACTGCGCGGACGGATCTGCGCTTCAAATCCTATTGGAAGCTCAATATAAATACCTGTGGGCACCAGCGCCCGTTCCAGCGGTTTCAACACCACCGGCTGCGAAACGTTGGCACGCAAATCCATACCTGCAGCAAAAGCGGTCGCATATTCCGGCAATGGATGTCTGGACGAGTTGACTATTTTAATCTTCATCGGAGGAGTCTGTTCAATTCAATTGTGCGAATTTATACAATTCTGAGGAATAAAGGGCCAATTTGATGAATTTTAAGCAAATTGAAAGGAGCTGCAGGCAACATTTAAGAGCTACACCATTCGTGAACTACAAAAAATATTCTATCTTTGCGTATATGAGCGGACAAGACGACCTACTGGCCAAGTTACGCCAAACGTTGAACGAACAAGGAATCGACTCGTTTCATATCCTCGAGGACCTGGTACCGATTGAGGAGCAGATGGACTATTTCCGGTATTTCGACAGATTGAGAAAAGAGAACAGCCCCTTTGAACGCGACGAAGAAGTGGCGGTGTTGTTTTCTCCATACGAGTCGATTGAACGCAAAAAAAGGAGTCTGACGCTGCTGGCTTCCATCCCCGACGTGGGTGCCTACCGCTCCATTGAAACCTATCACAGCAGTCCGCTGGAACCCGAACTGCTCAACTGGTCCTCGATGGCCCTGGTAAGTAGCCGCATTGTCCTGAGCTCCGATCTGTCGGGACATCAGCAGATTTATATCTCCTCGGGACTGGGAGGGCACGACAAGAAACTGCGTTTTTTTGCTCTGTTCACCACGCAAGACAGACAGCCTCTTTCGGATCTGCAAAGAGAAATAGTGGAACGTGAATTTATTTTCCAGCTGCAAAAAGGAGAAATAGTCATTGAAAAATTCGAAATAAAAGATAATTATTTTACCATACTGATGCTTTTTTCTTTCGACAACGACGCAAAATCGAGTCTCAATGCTGCTGTTGCCGAGTGCAACCAATATGGTAATTTTCTGGATCCAAAATTTCTCTTTACAAATGTAAAGATACTAAGCGAGAAAGAAATCGCCCATTTACTGGAGAAAAAGTAAACCATCTGTCCCACCGTATTTCCGGCATCATGAGGCAATCAGCCAGTAAAAAATATTTTTGCACGGCACTCATCACCGTTATGCTCACCGCGCTCAGCCTCACGGGCCGTGCACAGGAGATCCCCTTCATACCTCCCGTTTATAACTATACGACTGGCAATTACAAGGCAGGGAACCAGAACTGGGCTGTTGCACAGGGGAGCAACGGCGTAATCTATGTAGGGAATAACAACGGACTGCTAAGTTTTGAGGGGATAAACTGGAAACTGCACAAGCTACCAAACAATCTTTCCGTAAAATCAATTTATATCGATTCGGACGCTTCACCGGAACGCATTTACGTGGGTTCATTCGAAGAGTTCGGGTATTTTGAGTACGACGAAAAAAATCAACTTATTTACCACTCTGTCAAAAGTCTGGTAAAAGATTACACGTTTCACAACGATGAAATATGGACAATTCATCCCTTCAAGGGCAATATCTACTTCCAGTCGTTTTCAGCTGTTTTCGCCTATGACGGGAAGAAGGTAACCACACTGAGCCCTCATCCGGCAGTGTTGTATTTCTTCCCCGTAGGCGATGACATGTTTGCACAGTTAATCAACAACGATTTCTATCGTTTCGACGGAGACAAGTTTCACCACATTCTGACACGTGATCAGCTTAAAGATGACAATGTGGTGGCGGTCTTACCTTTCGATGATGAATACCTACTGATAACATCTAAAAGCGGCCTCTACCGGTTTTCAGAGGATACACAGACACTTACCCCCTGGAAAACATCCATAGAGCCGGACTTAACGGGAGCCATCATCAACCGGGCCATTTTTTCGGCCAATGAACAATATATATTCGGAACACTCAACAGCGGGCTCTACGCCGTTGACAGGAAAGGGAACAAACTGTGGCATGTCAGCCGGAGCAGCGGACTGAACAATAATACCATATTGGCTTTATACAGCGACAGAGAACACAACATCTGGGTAGCCCTCGACAACGGCATCTCATACATTCGAACCCAATCGCCTTTTACTATTTTTGAACCTAACGATGTACAGATAGGTTTGGTAGAGGATATCCTTTTCCATCGGAACAACCTCTATGTGGCCACAAACCAGGGAATTTATCATTATTCAGAAGCTGAGAAAAACTTCTTTCGCCTGCCAGAGTTCGATACTCAGGCATGGTTCATCAGAACTTTCGGGAATCAGATCTTCGTCGGTCACAATTTGGGTACTTCACTTCTTGAGAACGGCAAGGAGAAAGTGATTCCGGAAGCCCAGACCGGCGGGATGGATATAAAACAGGCAGTCATCAACGGGAAAAATGTTCTTCTTGAATCAACATATACCTCATTGTACATATATACCCAGACTTTGGCCGGCAACTGGATTTTCAGCCACCGGGCAGAAGGATTCCTGGACCTTATCAAAAACCTTGAGCCAGACCACACCGGAAACATCTGGGCCGGACACATGTACAAGGGAGTCTATCGTTTACGGCTCGACAATGCACTTCGAAAAGTCGTGGAGATTGAAAATTACCAGTCGCTCGATAGTGCGAAAACAGCACTACCCGATCCTGTAAAGGTAATGAAACTGAAAGGACGTATCGTGTTTACCGACGGGAACCGTTTTTACACTTATGACGACATACACGGAAAAATTATTCCGTATGACTTGTTAAACAGGTATCTGCCCGATTTTGCCGATACCTACCGGATTGTCTCCATAAACGATACGCTACACTGGTTCATCCGCAACACAGAGTATGCCCTGGTATCTTCCTCCGGAGACACATACAGGCTGGTCGATCGCATACCTTACAGCATTCTTAACAATCCTCCCAACATGGGACGAGCCAATGTGTATGTGGCCGATGAACAGACTACCTATTTCTGTCTGAATGGGGGTATAGGAAGATATATTTTTACTGAAGGGCCAAAACAAAAAAGAAGCACCTTATACCTCTCGTCAGCAGAGTATTATGACAGAAAAAATGACCAAACCTCCTATCTTGATCCACGAAAAAAAGCAATTATTGCTTATCAGCATAACGACGTTGGTTTTCAGTTTATGTATCCCGAATATTCTAAAAATGTATTCAGGGTAGAATGTTTTTTAGACGGCTACGATAGCAGATGGGTAAATACAGCCGAGGATCTTTCCATATCCTACAATAACCTGCCGGCCGGTGAGTATATCATGAAGGCACGTGTACGGGATAATTCAGGAGCGGTACTATCCACGGTCGGTTTTACCTTCCGGATTAAAAATCCATGGTATAAAACCTGGTGGGCATATCTCTCCTATGTCTTGTTCATCTTATTTATCACCGTTCTTCTCATTGAAAATCATGTACAAAAAGTAGTCGAAAGAAAAAACAAACTTTTTTCTGAACAGGAAAACCGGCGGCTCGCACAACTTGACAAACAGGAAAAAGAAATTACTGCACTGCGTAATGAGAAGCTGGAGTCGGATCTCACCTATAAAGGCAAGGAGCTGGCCAGCGCCACCATGATGATTATCAATCATACCGAATTTCTGAAAAATCTGCGTGCACGGATTCAATCCTGTATGCTGACAGGCAAAATCAACCGCAGCGAAGGAAATGAGTTGGTGACAATGATCGGGGAAAACTTATCGGAAGAGGATGCATGGATCGTCTTCCAGGAAAACTTCGACCTCATCCACAAAAATTTCTTCCGAAAGCTCAAGGAGAGATACCCCGCACTCACCCCATCAGATCTAAAACTTTGCACGCTACTCCGTTTGAACTACTCTTCCAAGGAGATTGCGGGGATGATGAACATCTCCATCCGGGGAGTAGAGGCTGCACGATACAGGCTACGAAAAAAGCTGGATCTCAACGAAGCCGAAAATCTGGTCGATTTTATGATAAAATTCGAATAAATGGCTACTGTACACTTATCGACATGCTAATTCATAATAAATTAATAATCTGAAACTTTAACCTTATCGACGTAGTAAAAAAGTATCCTTTAAAAACATGCTTTACAACATAAAGTATTTTTGAAGAGGCAATATATTTTACAAGACGGAAAGCAATTTATTATTTTGTGTCGAAGATTTTTTCAACAAAAATTATGAATCCATGAAATTGAAAATTGCAACAGTTTTAAATCTCCTGCTGTTCACCATGATGTTATTTGCACAGCAGCAAATAAACGTCTCCGGAACGGTGACGGAAGGAGCCACGGGAGACCCGGCTATAGGGGTTACCGTATTGGTGAAAGGAACGACCCTCGGCACCGTGACCGGGGTCGATGGAACTTACACACTCTCCAATGTACCGGCGGATGCGACCCTTGTCTTCAGCTACATCGGGATGACAACGATTGAAGAATCCCTCAACGGACGGACCTTGGTGAATGTGGTCATGGCGGAAGATGTACAGGCGCTGGAGGAAGTGGTCGTGATCGGCTACGGCACCGCCCGGAAAAGAGACTTGACCGGCTCCATTGTCAGTGTGAATGCCGAAGAGATTGCCAACCGTCCTACAACAAACCTATTGTCATCCGTACAGGGCAAAGTTGCCGGTGTACAGATTGTAAACTCCGGTCGCGCGGGACAGGATCCGGAGGTGCGGATCCGGGGCACAAACTCTATTAACGGTTATTCCCCTTTGTATGTGGTCGACGGCCTGTTTTCCGATAACATAAACTATCTGAATCCCGCAGACATTGAATCGATGGAAATATTGAAAGACCCCTCTTCGTTGGCAATTTTTGGGGTACGCGGTGCCAATGGCGTCATCATTGTAAACACGAAACGGGCAAAAAGAGGACAGACCGTGGTAAACTTCAACAGCTCACTCGGCTTTAAAGAGGTTACACACAAGATGCCGATGACCAACGCGGCACAGTTCCGCGAATTGTACGACGAACAGCGGATCAACCAGGGGCTGGG
>DHSP01000021.1:26466-30824 GCA_002408485.1 Proteiniphilum sp. UBA5283
AGCTTTGATTACACTGACTGGCAGGCCAATACCGACTGGCAGGATGTGATTTTCCAGCAAGGTTTCCTGACCAATAACAACGTAAGCATCACCGGCTCGGGTGAGAGGAGTCGCTTTTACCTCGGCATCGGCTATACCGCTGAAGAAGGTAACATCAAGCATGAGGAGTACTCACGTCTGACACTCAACCTGAGCAGTGAATACAGTGTAAGCAGTGCACTTCGTTTTGGCTACCAGGTGAATGCCTCGCGGACAAAACCCACCGACGCCAAGGGAGTAAGCGGAGCCATCAAGGCAGCACCGATCGCTCCCATCTATAACGAAACAGGTGAATTGTTACACACATTGCCCGATTTTCAGCGGGCACAGGTATGGAATCCCCTGATTGATGTAGAGACAAGGGCCAACCATTCCATCGCTCTGAACCATCGCGCGGCGGGTAACATCTACGGTGAGGTAGACTTTCTGAACCATTTCAGCTTCAAGAGCACCTTTTCACTCGACTATGCGGTGAATGAGAATCGTGGTCTCAGTCCCATCATCACCGTCTACAACCCGGACATCGGGGGTGCGGAGAACCTCACCACCAGTGAATCGGTCTCCCAGTCCAAATCGACCCGTGCTGTGGCTCAAAGTGACTATATCCTCACCTACGACAACTCCTTTGGCAGCCACAACCTGACCGCCACCGCGGGTGTCACCACCAACTTCACCGAGTATTCCTTGTTGGGCGCATCCCGTAGCCAGAACATCGAAGACATCATCTTCTCCGTGCCAGACAACGACATCAACAAATGGTGGATATCCTCGCTCTCCAACAAGTCGATGTCCAACAATGGCAGCCAGTACAAACGATTCACCATGTCCTACCTGCTGCGGGCACTCTATAACTACCAGAATCGCTACCTCTTTAACGCCTCCTACCGGCGCGATGGTGCTTCGGTCTTCCGCTCGGTAGGCAATACCTGGGACAACTTTTATTCCTTCGGCGCCGGATGGGTCGCCTCGGAAGAGAATTTCATGAAGGATCAGTCTTTGATTGACTACCTGAAGTTCAAAGGGTCATGGGGTGTACTGGGTAGTCAGAACACCGGTGGCTACAACTACCCCACCTACCCGCGACTTGAAAGTACCGGCAGTGCCGTCTTCGGTGACAATATCATCACCGGCTACTCGATACAATATCTACCCCAGAACCTGAACTGGGAGAAGACCTACGCCTGGGAGGCCGGATTCGAGATTACCCTGCTCGACAACCGCCTGCGCCTGGAACCGGTATTTTATGATAAAACCACAAAAGATATCATTGTGATGCTGTCTGGCTTCTCCGGAGCCAAGAACTCATTGGAGAACCTTGGCGAGATACGTAACCGCGGTCTGGAGATTTCAGCCTCATGGAGCGATAAGCTTGGTAGCAATGGACTCAACTACGCCATCTCGGGGAACCTGACCACCATTGACAACAAAGTACTCTCGCTGGGTCGCGGACCGGATGATGCCATCTTTGCCGCCAACGGGATTGCCCGATCTCTGGAAGGCTATCCCGTGGGACACTTCTTCGGATATAAGGTGGCCGGCGTCTACCAGAACAGGGAAGATGTGAAAACCTATTACCCCAACAGCGTGGGGAGCGTGGCACCGGGTGATCTGAAGTTTGTGGATGTAAATGGCGATGGAGCCATCACACAGGATGACCGTACCATGATCGGGAACCCGACACCCGATTTTACCTATGGGCTCAGTCTCAACCTGGACTACCGCAACTTCGACTTCGGCGTGGAAATGATGGGGGTATATGGCAACGAGATCTACCGCACATGGGACGATCCCACCTATGCACAACTCAACTACCTGACCAACCGCATGGACCGTTGGCACGGCGAAGGCACCTCCAACTGGGAGCCGATCCTCAACCCGTCCCGATCCATCAACCTGATTAACTCCAATTACTTCATCGAGGATGGTAGCTTCTTCCGCATCCGCAACGTGCAGCTGGGATATACCTTTGAGGCCGACTTCCTGCAGAAAGTATATCTCAAGTCGCTTCGGCTCTTCGCCAATGTGCAGAACCTGAAGACCTGGACACGGAATACCGGATATACCCCTGAAATCGGCGGCTCTGCCCTGGCATTCGGTATCGATGGCGGTACCTATCCCATGCCGATGATTTACACCTTTGGACTAAACTTAACTTTTTAATCGCAGATAAGTATGAAACATAATAGAATATATCTCTGGATACTAATCGCAGTGTTGGCCACAGTGACACAGTCCGGCTGCTCTGACCTGCTGGACCAGAAGCCGCAGGGAGAATGGGTCGAGGGCGACGAAGGTAGCGGCGGCTCCTTTCAGTCCGATGTGTTCACCCTTTATGCCAAAATTCGCGGCTTTCATGTCACCTCCGGCACCACGGCCCTGGCAATACACTCCTTCCGTTCAGAAGATGCCGAAAAAGGGAGTACCGCTGCCGACGGGGCTGCCCACGGCAGGATGTTCGACGATTTTGAATATATTGCCACCAACGGCCTGATCAGCTCCTACTGGACCGCCAACTATGAGATCATTATCCTGGCCAACAAGATCCTCGATGATATTACGCAGGCAGAAAAGAAAAGCGGAACCCTCTCGGAGGGAGATCTGATCAATCGTTCCGAGGCCCACTTCTTCCGTGCATACGCCTTCTTCAACCTCGTACGCGCCTTCGGTGATGTACCCAAGATCGATTTCCGGATCGTGAATGCCGAGGAGGCCAATATCCCCAAATCACCGGCAACAGATATCTATGCACTTATTGATGCGGATCTTACAGAAGCTGAAGCGCATCTGCCGAAGGAATGGGCTCCGGTCTACACCGGCCGGCTTACCTGGGGTGCTGCCAGAGCTTTGCATGCCAGAACCTATATGATGAGAAACGATTGGAATAATATGAATGTTGCATCCGTAGACGTAATACAGTCTGGTCTGTATAATCTCAATACCCCCTACAATCAGATCTTTCGCGAAACCGGAGAGAACAGCAGCGAATCTGTATTTGAGCTGCAATGTACCGCCACCCCCTCACAACCTGGCTCTAATGATATCGGCAGCCAGTTTGCACAGGTGCAGGGTGTCAGAGGTGCCGGCGAATGGAACCTGGGATGGGGCTGGCATACACCCACCCAACTGATGGCTGATGCTTTTGAGGCAGGAGATCCCCGAAAGGATGAAACACTGCTCTACTTCATCAAGACCGGGGGCGATCCTTCCTCCATCCCTGCCAATCAGCCCTATGGGGAGAAACCAATCGCCAACGCCGATGTGACCAACAAGTACTATAACAAGAAGGCTTACACCAACCCCAGCCTGCGGGCCACCTATACCAAGGGAGGTCACTGGTACAACATCCGCATCATTCGTTATGCCGACGTGATACTGATGGCAGCCGAATCCGCCAATGAACTGGGAAGAACGGGGGAAGCCGGGAATTATCTGGAGATGGTGAGAGCCCGTGCACGCGGAACAAATGCTTCCCTCCTGCCCAAGGTAACCACTGCCGATCAGGCGGTGATGCGCGAAGCCATCCGGCACGAGCGCAGGGTAGAATTAGGGATGGAATTTGACCGCTTCTATGATCTGGTACGCTGGGGCGTTGCACGTGAAGTATTGCATGCAGCAGGAAAAACCGGTTATCAGGACAAACATGCATTACTGCCGTTACCACAGACCGAAGTAGACAAATCGAACGGGGTACTGATACAAAATCCCAACTATTAAAAAGACAGACCTATGAAGAAAATAATATATCTTATCCTGATGATGAGCGGGATTATCCTTACTTCCTGCTTCCAGGATCTTGGACAAAACCCTCCCTTCAACTTTCCCGAGCAGCCCACGCCACCGCCCATCGGTGCCGATGGACAGATGTTTTACCTCTCCTTCGACGAAGATCTGGAGGATTACCAGAGCCTGATGGAGGCAGCCGTGGTGGGCAGCCCCTCCTTTGCCGGCGGCAAGAGCGGCAAAGCCTATGCCGGAGCCGCCAACAGCTACCTGACCTTCGATGTGGCCAACATGGCTGCACCCCTCGGCAGCTCCATGACCTTCACCTTCTGGTACAAGGTGAACGCCACCCCCGACCGGGCGGGCATCCTGACGATCGCCCCCCCGCATGAGGGCAAGCCGGCCAACGCACAGAACAACCGCACCGCCGGCATCCGCATCTTTCGCGAAAATGCAAATGGCAAGCAGCGCCTCAAAGCCAATATCGGCAACGGCACGGCCGACAGCTGGCTCGACGGAGCCCAACTGGCCGACATCGACCCGACTGCAGCGAAGTGGGTTCATATCGCACTGGTCCTCGCCCCGGACAAGGCCGCTTT
>DHSP01000021.1:30933-32270 GCA_002408485.1 Proteiniphilum sp. UBA5283
GATCGATGAGCTGCGCATCTACAACAAGGCGTTGCCTGCTTCAGAGATTGCACAATTGGCTGCCAAGTAAAACAAAGGACTGCTCTTTCAATCACGCCGTCGGCTTATTTCCTTGAATGAGCCGACGGTGTATGGGGATTTTTATTTTTTGTGATGATAAAAAGAAGTAAAATCCCAATCGGATGACACGTTACAAAATTGAATAAGACGGAATATGATGGAAATAAGGACAGCAGTATACGCTTTTCTTGGGATAATCTGTACAGGTATATTTTCGGGCTGTGGCAAGAGCGATGAGGAAATACCGTCTGAACCTATTTCAACTAGAAAGTATCGAGATTAATGGAGAGGTAAACGCATCATCATCCTACAGGGACGTGAATCCTGAACTGGTGATAAAGCTGGTATTTTCAGAATCTGTGAAGCCCGACATGTTGGAGGAAAATATTACGCTGCGAAAGTCCACAGGAGAACCGGTACAGTTGAACTTCATACTGCATGGTCAATCCGTGCAGATTGAAACAGCAAACAAACTGGAATCATTCTCTTCCTATCGGCTGGAAATCAGCAGAGGATTATATGCAATCTCCGGTAATCGCATTCTTACCGGCAAAGTATATTCTATCTCTACCGGAATGGATGGCTCGGATAAATTTCCACGTATCTCCGACGAAGAACTGCTGACCCTGGTACAAAGACAGACATTCCGCTACTTCTGGGACTTCGGACACCCCGTGAGCGGAATGGCTCGCGAACGAAGCTCATCGGGCAATACCGTAACTACCGGCGGTACAGGATTTGGAGTAATGGCGATGATTGTAGCAGTAGAAAGAGACTTTATCACAAGAGACGAAGCGCTGTTTCGTATTGAGAAAATTGTGGCGTTTCTGAAAAGTAAAGCAACCCGCTATCACGGGGCTTTTGCTCATTGGATTCACGGTGAGACGGGCGCTACATTACCCTTTAGCACATATGACAATGGAGCCGACCTGGTAGAAACCTCGTTGCTGTTCCAGGGCTTGCTGACCGCAAGGGGATATTTCAGTCGATCCGCACCTGCGGAGATAAAGCTAAGGAATGAGATTACTCTTTTATGGGAAGAAATTGACTGGAAGTGGTTCCAAAAGGAGAGCGAGAATGTGCTTTATTGGCATTGGAGCCCACAGTACGGATGGCAGATGAATATGAAAGTTTCAGGATGGAACGAATCTCTTATCACCTATATTCTCGCAGCGGCATCACCCACGCATCCGATTACGAAAGAGGTATATGATCAGGGGTGGGCCCGCAATGGCAATATGATTAACAATACCACATACTATGGTCACCGGTTGCCT
>DHSP01000021.1:32370-34567 GCA_002408485.1 Proteiniphilum sp. UBA5283
TGGGTCCCGAGACAGGAGGCCCTCTCTTTTTCGCCCATTATTCATTTCTGGGAATAAATCCAAAAGGATTGAAGGATCGCTATGCCGACTATTGGGAACAGAACAGGAATCATTCGTTAATCAATCATCTCTATTGTGCAGACAATCCGAAGAAGTATACCGGATACAGTGAATATTGCTGGGGATTGACAGCCAGTGACGGAAACCAGGGATACAGTGCCCACTCTCCAACCAACGACAGAGGCGTGATTGCTCCCACAGCCGCATTGGCATCTATGCCCTACACGTCTGAAGAATCAATGAAGGCTCTCCGTTTTTTTTACTACAAACTGGGAGACAAGATCTGGTCAGACTACGGATTTACAGACGCATTTAATCTTTCCGTGGGCTGGTTCGATAACCAACATATTGCCATCGACCAGGGGCCAATAATTATTATGATCGAAAATTACCGGAGTTCTCTGCTTTGGAACATACTGATGAACGATATTGAAATTCAAAGAGGCCTGACTAATTTGGGATTTCAATTTTCCTTTAATCCTCTGTCCTGAATGATCTGTGGGTGAAAAAATAATGATCTTATGATGAAACGGGCATAAGAATCATTCACACCCAAGAACATGATTAAGTGCGAGTTCCATACACCATATTACAAAAAAATGTTTTAATCGTATGAAATATAAAAATTTTAAAATCTCGTTTTTAATACTCTTTACTGTAGCAATGACTGCTACAGCTCAGTATAAGGAGTACGACTCTCTGGCTTATGTATCCCGAAGAGGAGATACGTTACTCTATCGCCAGTTGAATCCCCTGCAGGTGGAGGATGGTAAAAAATATCCTTTGGTGCTTTTCCTCCACGGGGCAGGCGAGAGGGGGGCTGACAACAGGACGCAGCTGACCCACGGGGGAATGATGTTTACCAACCCGGTCAACAGGGAAAAGTACCCCGCTTTTGTCCTCTTTCCTCAATGTCCGTCAGATTCATACTGGCCTGCCCACAAAAGGCCGGATGGCTTTCAGCAGGAAAACCCTTTTCCGGCAAATGATGAAATATCAAGACCGCTGGCATTGACTAAGGAGCTGCTGGACAGAATTATTGACACATATCCGGTGGATAAAAATCGAATTTATATCACCGGGCTATCTATGGGAGGAATGGGCACCTTCGACATGGTTTGTCGTTTCCCGGAACTTTTTGCCGCGGCAATTCCCATCTGTGGCGGGATCCATACGGACAGGCTCAATGACTTCAGTTCAAAAACAGCTATTCGTATATTTCATGGCGATGCCGATTCGGTGGTACCCGTCAGGTTTTCGCGTGAAGCATTTATGAAGCTGAAAGCCGAAGGGGCCAATGTTGAATATATCGAGTTTCCGGGGGTGAATCATGGCAGCTGGGACCCGGCTTTTAACAAGCCGGATTTCATGTCATGGATGTTCCAACAAATAAAAAAATAATAGGAAAATGAACAATCACAAATATTTATTAAACATTGTTCTGGTAGTCGGCACTTTTTTTCTGATAGCTTGTAACAACAATAAAAAAGAACAAGCGCAGAGGGCCGGGAATGGGCGCCCTGCCTCCTTTGTATCTGACGATGAATTTCTGAACTTCATCCAGAAAACGCATTTCAACTATATGTGGGAAGGTGCGGAAATCACATCAGGCCTCGCACCGGAACGCATACATATGGATGGGGAATATCCGCAGAACGATAAGGATGTAATTACTACAGGGGGAAGTGGTTTCGGTCTTGCCGGACTTGTCGTAGCCATGGAACGGGGCTTTATCCCCCGCGAAGAGGGCGTGACCCGATTACACCGGATAGCAGACTACCTGGCTTCCGCCGACCGTTACCATGGTGTCTGGTCACACTGGATTCACGGACCCACAGGAAAGACCAAACCATTTGGCAAAAAAGACAACGGAGGTGACCTGGTTGAGAGCGCCTTCCTCATGCAGGGACTGCTTATCGTGCGGGAGTATTTCAAAAATGGCAACAACAGGGAGAAAGAGCTGGCACAAAAGATTGATACACTCTGGAGAGAAATGGAATGGGATTGGTACCTGAACGGACAGGATGTGCTCTATTGGCACTGGAGCCCGGAATACAACTGGGAAATGAATTTCCCGCTGGAAGGTTACAATGAATGTCTGATCACCTATATCCTGGCAGCCTCCTCCCCCACCCAT
>DHSP01000021.1:34761-36723 GCA_002408485.1 Proteiniphilum sp. UBA5283
AATGAGGCATATGGTTATCCGCTCATTTTGAAACACAATGGTGCTGAAGAATATGGAGGTCCACTCTTTTGGGCACACTACTCTTATATCGGACTGAGTCCGAAAGGGTTAAAAGATCAATATGCCGATTACTGGCAACTGAACAGGAATCAGGCTCTTATCAATTACGAATATTGTGTGGAGAACCCCGGGGGATATGAGGGGTATGGCGATAACTGCTGGGGGCTGACCGCAAGTTATACCGTAGATGGATATACGGCACATATGCCGGTGAAGAACGACCGCGGGGTAATCACTCCTACAGCCGCCTTGTCCAGCTTCCCTTATACACCGGACCAGTCTATGAGGGCCCTGAAGCATTTTTATAATGATCTGGGCAACCGGATATGGGGTCAATATGGTTTCTATGATGCTTTCAGCATACAGGACAACTGGTATCCGCAGCGTTATCTGGCCATCGACCAGCTGACCATCGCGCCGATGATCGAAAACTACCGGACAGGATTGCTGTGGAAACTATTTATGGGGGCTCCGGAGATTCAGGAGGGATTGAAAAAACTGGGATTCACGGTTGAAGAGAGATAAAAGACAAAAGACAAAAGACAAAAGAGATAAGACAAAAGATATGAAGAAAATTTTAATTCCAATTGCATGTTTGCTGGCAGTATTTGCGCTTGCTTCCTGCGGATCACCCTCTTCCGACACGCAAGGGTCGGGTAAGTGGCAGAGTTACAGCGACGACAAACGCATTGAAAAACGGGTGGATTCGGTACTGAAACTGATGACCCTCGAAGAGAAAATCGGGCAGATGACCCAGTTCTCCGCCAACTGGTCGATCACCGGCCCGATAATGTCCGATGATTTTCAACCCTATCTGAAAAAAGGATTGATTGGTAGCATTTTCAATGCCACCTCCGTGGAGGGAATCCGGCGTTTTCAACAATTTGCCGTAGATTCCACCCGCTTGGGTATTCCCATTCTGTTCGGTCAGGACGTGATCCATGGTTACAAGACCATATTTCCCATTCCATTGGGTGAGGCCTGCTCATGGGATCTGGAGATGATGCGTCGGACCGCTGAGATCGCAGCCATTGAGGCGGCATCTGACGGAATCAACTGGACTTTCGCCCCCATGGTGGATATTGGTAGAGATGCCCGCTGGGGCCGCGTAATGGAGGGTGCGGGAGAGGATCCCTACCTGGGTAGCAAAGTGGCCGAGGCCAGGGTCATCGGCTTTCAAGGCAGCGGGGATGGAAGCAGGCTTGATGAACCGACCACACTGCTTGCCACAGGAAAACACCTCGCAGCATACGGGGCAGCGGAAGCAGGGAGGGATTATAACCCCGCAGAATTGTCGGAACACACGCTTAGAAATATATATTTACCTCCCTATAAAGCAGCGATAGATGCGGGAGTGGGTACCATGATGGCCTCCTTTAACGAGATCAACGGGATTCCTGCTACGGCAGACAAGTGGCTGATGACAGAGGTATTACGAAAAGAATGGGGCTTTACCGGCTTTGTGGTGACCGACTATACTGGAACCAACGAGCTGGTACCCCATGGCGTGGCCGAAGACGAGAAACATGCAGCTGAGCTGGCTGTCAACGCGGGTATTGATATGGATATGACCGGTGCTTCATTTATTAAATACCTCACCCAATCGGTTAAAGAAGGGAAAGTATCGGAAGAAGCCATAAACACGGCCACCCGCCGTATCCTGGAGATGAAGTTTCTGCTGGGTCTTTTTGATGATCCCTACCGCTACCTCAGCGAAGAACGGGCAAGACAGAACACCATGACGTCCGAATTTATGGAGACGGCACGCAAGGCTGTTGCCTCCTCGGTGGTACTGCTGAAGAACGACAATCAAATTCTCCCCATCACAAAAGAGAGCGGAAAAACCATCGCGCTGATCGGCCCGCTGATGAACGATTCCATCAACCTGAACGGCGAATGGGC
>DHSP01000021.1:36882-37020 GCA_002408485.1 Proteiniphilum sp. UBA5283
AGTGTGCCCCTGCTGAAGGGACTCACAGAAAAATACGAAGGGAGCACCGTAAAGATTCTGTATGCAGCGGGATCCACGATTACGGAAACCACACCGGGCAAGATTGCAGAAGCTGTATCCGCCGCACGCAGGGCCGAC
>DHSP01000021.1:37056-37238 GCA_002408485.1 Proteiniphilum sp. UBA5283
GCCGTGCGAACCGATATCCGTCTGCCTGAACCACAACGCGCACTGCTGAAAGCATTAAAAGAGATAGGGAAACCCATTGTCCTGATCACACTGAGCGGCAGGCCGCTCGATCTCTCCTGGGAAGACGAGAATATGGATGCGATCCTCCAGGCATGGTTCCCCGGGACACAAGGCGGGCACGG
>DHSP01000078.1:0-8552 GCA_002408485.1 Proteiniphilum sp. UBA5283
ATTAAAGTGTTGTATGTCGGAAGATTGGCTCATGCAAGGATACATTGTCCGGCAAATATATACAAAACTTTACACCATACAATCAATTTTAACGAAAAAAGATGAAGCATATACCTTGTCCATTTTGAAAGAAAAAATTGATAAATTCTTTTTTCTATCACATAATGACTATTTTTGTGATGAAGGAAAATTAAGATATTGTATGAGAAAAATAACGTTGCCCACACTGTTTTTCTTTCTTACCACGTTAATCCTGGCAGTTTTGCTTTTGGTAAATAACAGAGGTGGTGAAAAGGAAAGGGGGTATGACAGTACTGCGGTGATGACCCGTATTTCTCATATCCGTGAATTGGCTTTGGTAAAACACAATTATACCGGTGTAATCGGTTATAAGGATTACAAGAAATTTCTGAACATGAATATTCCACTGACCGATAAGTATTTCCTGTTAAAATACAATGGATATATCAAGGCGGGTGTAGATTTCGACCGGATAAAGGTAAAAGTGGAAAATGACACTACCTTGCATGTCTCCATTCCCAAACCGAGGGTGCTGGATACTGTGATCGATGAGAAATCGGTGGAAGTTTATAACGAAAGCGAAAATGCGTTTAATCCAATAAAAATTGCGGATTACAATGAGGCGCTTATCAGAGAGAAAAACGTGATGATCAACGATGCCATCAATCAGGGTATTCTGGCAGATGCGACGGAACAGACAAAGCTGGTGCTGATAACACTCCTGCAGGAGATGGGTTTTACCCGGATTAAAATTACTGAAGAACTTGCTACCCCGTCGGTCGATTGAATAATTAACCAGAATGTTTGTGATGGACGGTGTAATAAAAATAAAATAATAATGTAGTTAATAGCTTGAACAACATGAAGTTTACTGTCAGACTGTTTATTTACTGGGTTTCCATTTTTCTGATTTTTTTCATTGGAATTCAGATCGTGGTGTATATATTATGGAAAATGAGACTGGAACCCTGGCAGGGTACATTGGTTTTTTTGATTGTGGGAGTGATACCACCTGCAATAATTACCTCTTTTTTCTATAAACGCCTTGATTATATGGAGTCCGAAAAGCTGGATCCGCCTTCTTTTACAGGACAAAAAAAGGCCCAATTTCAGTTCAAAGGGCGTACAAATCAACCCTTCGATGAGATATTGCAGCGTGTAGACCGCCAATGGATCATCTCCTTCTCCGACAGGAAAAATCATGTGCTCAAATTCAGAACAGACGCCAGAATGATTTCCTGGGGACTGGGAGGGTATCTGAAAATGGAAAATGACGGGAATGTCGTAGTGATTGTTTATCCCATCAGTCCACGGTCGAAAAGAGAAAAATTATTTGTCAATCAGACGCTCCGGTTAATACATTCTATTTTAAACCGCTAACTCGTTGTTATTAACTCACATTATTTTTCGCACTCCTCACACGCTATCTCGTGTGTCTTTATTGTTCTCTTTCACAGTAGCGGATTACCTCTTCGTTCACAAAGCGCAGAAAATTGTTGTGTTGCTCCTTGGTGATCATGCGCGGATAACTCAGGATGAGCAACTCCTGTGCTTTCGCACCGAGCCTGTAAGGAAGATGCACAAAACGGTAAGGAGTGAGCGTATACCCTGAACGTTCGTAGAACTGGAGTCTGCGTACCGACAATTCATTGCTGAGCGGATCAATTTCGAGGATGATCGTATGCGCGGAATCACGCAAATACCGCAACAGTTGAGAACCATATCCGTGTCCCCGCAAATCCGGATTTACGGCCAGATGTTCCAGGTAACGGTAAGAATCCCATTCCCAAAAGAACATCAGTCCAATTAACTCCCCTCCTTCCCATGCCGACAGCGGAAAAAAACGGTCATCATTGCAGGCTCGCAAATGGTCGTCCATCTTACGCCGTTCGGCTACCGGAAAACTCTCCTCATACAGGTTCCAAACACTCCTCCAGCGGATGCTGTCTTCGGGGGTGATCTCCAAGTATTCCATGACTGGCCTTAATTTAAAAGTGGAAGCGACAAAGGTACCACAATCCTGCAAAAAAATAAAAAAACTTTTGCCTGAAGTGAGTCCGGAAACTAAATCTCACAAGTACCATCGGCTTTGCATGACTTACCTTTGCTGATTTCCAGTTCTTTTTCTTTGGCAGTACGGTTTTTCCATGCGTCGTATGCCTTGTGCAATACCTTCACAAACAGATCTACAGGTTCCGATCCCACAATGGCTTGGCGCCGATCCATCAAGAATGTGGGCACCGTGTCGAACCCAAGGTTGGCAGCCTCCTGCATATCCTGTTTGATCTCATACAGATAGTCCTCGCTGTGGAGCATTCGTCGAATCTCTTCTTCCTCCAGCCCGGCTTCCTTTCCAATGGAAACAAGCAGTTCCCAATCGCTGTAATCCTTTGCATCCTCGAAGTAAGCCTTGCCGAGTTTTCCCACCACCAGTGAGTCGAGCCCCTTTTCGGCGGCCAGCTTAATCAGGCGGTGCGCATCGCGTGTGTTGGCAGCCACAGAACGGGGCAGGTTGAACGGCACACCCAGGTTATCGGCCATCTTCTTCAGGTTGGCAAACATGCTGTCGATTCCCTCTTCAGGATATCCGGCACTGTTTACAAGATACTCTCTCACCGGATACCCGTTTCCCTTGTCGGGCAGATTGGGGTTTAGCTGAAACGCCTTCCATTCGAGCTTCACTTCATCGGCATGGGGAAACTGCCGAAGCGCTCTTTCGTAATGTATTTTCCCAATGTAGCAATAGGGACACATGATGTCGGTCCACACCTCAATTTTCATTCTTTCTGTTCTTTTTTCAGTGAGTTTATAGTCATCCTAAACAACTGCTCCCCTCTTTTTGTTTATTGCAGTGATTGTCCTTTTTTAATTATATGGCATCGTTTCCGGTTTTTTATACATTTGGGATTTAAATAAAAATAATGTTAAGATTGAGGCTTGCAGGCTCTTCCCGATTAACTGTTGTCAGGCCTGCCCCGATCCAGCTTAGGATGAAACTTGGTTCATGAATAGCAAGAAAGAAGACAGAAATATTATCCACACACAGTACAAAGCATTTTATTTGCAATATGCCGGAGAATTGATCTTTTTTGCCCGAAAGTTTGTGGATCAGTATACAGCCGAGGATATTGTGCACGATCTTTTTCTGAAAATATGGGACAGGAAATCAACCCTCATCGCTGGCGGGAATGTCAAAAATTATTTGTTCTCCATGACGCAACATGCCTGCATCGATTACATCAAGCATCAGACTATAGAGAATAATTTCCTGCAGAAGCATGTCAGGCAGCTCCAACTCGACGAGCTGAATTATTATGCATCCTCAACCGATGACTCCCGGGATAATGAAGAGATAGAATCATTGTATGTCTCCATCGAAAAGCTACCGCCCAAACGCAAGGATGTGTTCAAGAAGTTCTTCCTCGAAGGGCAAAAACATGCCGAAATAGCCCGGCAGCTACAGATATCCGTCAGAACCGTGGAGACACACATCTATCAGGCCTTGAAATTTCTCCGCGAAAACACAGTCTGGGTTCTTTTCCTCGGTCTCTGTCGTTTTTAAAAACAGGGCAGTCATATCACTTTTACCGCTTCTAGGATTCATGTCATTGTCCGTGTTGGATTTAGATTCACGCTTGGCAGGTGAAACCTGAATTATTTTGTGTTAAATGGAGTACGTAGTTCCCATTTAACAATCGTATATACATAAAAGAGCCATACATGAAGAAGTATAAAAACAGCTCTTTTTAGTTAAAAATGATATGTGTAACACCGAAATAGATGATCTTATTATCCGTGTTCTTGATCGGAGACAAACCGATGAAGAACTACAGTCTTTTCTTCTCTGGTACCAAGCCAGCGAAGAAAACAAGCAGCTTTTTTTCCAGCTTAAAGATATCTACGAACGTCGCAAGGGAGGGTTATACCCCGATGAACAAGCAATTTCAGCCAGTTGGAATCGTCTGTGCGATAAAATGAAAAAGCAACAGGCAACCACCATACAGCCCCGTCTGAGCAAGAAGCCAGACCGATATGCCCGAACCGTAATATGGGCGATAGGAGCGGCAGTCGCCCTGGTGTTGATTGTTTCCGGTATTCTTTTCATGACAGAGCGCGAAGAGGTCCGGTGGATCGAAGTAGAGACGGCACCACGCAGCGAACCTTATTCTGTTTTGCTGTCCGATGGCTCCACGGTGCTGTTGAATGCTTCCTCCAAGTTGAAATACCCCGAGAAGTTCGAGGGTAAAAGCCGGGAAGTTTATCTGGACGGAGAAGCTTTTTTTACCGTCGCCGGCGACAAGCGGCTTGCCTTTATAGTACATACTGATCAGCAGGATATCAGGGTACTGGGTACCCAATTCAATGTGCAGGGTTATTCGTCCGATCCCTATACCGTCACCACGCTTATCAGCGGCAAAGTAAAGCTTCTCACATACAACAGCAGCCATCATCTCAAAAAAGAGATCGTGATGCTTCCCAATCAACAGCTTTTTTTTGATAAACAACGCAACGACGCTTCCATTTTCAGGATCGATCCTTCTGAAACTGTTGCATGGATGAATGGGGTCTATTCTTTCAGAGATGCTCCTTTGGAAGAGATTACACGGCGTTTGGGAAAAGTTTT
Organism: Proteiniphilum sp. UBA5283; assembly: GCA_002408485.1. Taxonomy (GTDB): domain Bacteria; phylum Bacteroidota; class Bacteroidia; order Bacteroidales; family Dysgonomonadaceae; genus Proteiniphilum. Next base: position 4,646 of record DHSP01000078.1, read on the forward strand.
CGGAATTGCTTTCATTGTGCCGGATGAATCGGCACGGGAAGAAAAGTATACCGGAAAATTCTTTTCCAACCAATCGCCCGAGGAGATTGTCGGGGTGCTGAACTTCAAAGGTCAGTTCCGGTCGGAATTCCGTAACGATACCCTCTTTCTTTTAAAAAGATGATGCCGTATACAAATTATTCACCGTTAAAACAGATGCCTATGGTAAAAAAATCGTGTGCTAAAAAGCCGGGACGCTGTGTCCGCAGTTTCCCGGCTATAGATTTGTTTTCAATGCATTAAATAATCCTTTTTGTCGCGCCGACATGGAGGAATGTTCATTCTTTAATTTATTAAAAACATACAAATTTATGAATAAATCAACAGATACCAAGAGACATTGGGAAAAAATACCGCTGCTCCTGATGTTTATTTCCATCCTGTCAATGACCGGAAATTTCCAAAGTTTTGCCGGTAGCGAAGTCCGGCTTGAAATGTTGTCGGTGAAATTAAGCCAGGCAACGTTCGACGAGATTGTTTCCGTAATTGAAAACCGGTCAGAATTTGTTTTCTTTTACAAAAGCAGCGATGTCGATCGTTCTATCCTTTATGATGTGGAATTTGAAAACAAAACCATCCACGAGATACTGGATCAGCTTACCAAAAGCTCCTCGCTTACCTATCGAATATCGGGGAAGTACATTTTTATAGACCGGAAAGCTGAGATCAAAGGAGAAAAGGCTGCGGGAGGAAAAGTGACCATTCCGCAGCAGCAGAAACGTGAAATTACCGGTATTGTACTCGATGAACAGCGACTCCCCGTTATCGGGGCCAATATCATAGAAAACGGGACAACAAACGGAACCGTGACCGATGTTGATGGAAACTTCCGGCTGCAGGTTGATGAGGGTGCTGTCATCACCATCTCCTACATCGGCTATATCGACCAGCAGATCAATACGGCTGGTACCAGCAATTTTAATATTATATTGCTGGAAGATACCCAAACATTGGATGAACTGGTGGTGGTAGGGTATGGTACCATGCGCAAATCGGATGTGACCGGATCCATTTCCACGGCCAAGGGGAGCGATGTCGTCAAAAATCAATCGTTCAATGCCCTCGAAGGATTGAAAGGTAAAGCTGCGGGTGTGAACATCTTCTCCAATACCGGACAACCGGGTGGCGAGCTGCGTGTGATCATTCGGGGTATTTCCACTATCAATGCATCGGCAAGTCCGCTCTATGTGGTAGATGGTGTGGTGATGTCGAATTTCCAGTTTTTGAATCCCAATGATATTGAATCAATCGAAGTCCTTAAAGATGCTTCTTCTGCTGCTATTTATGGTGCCAGGGGCGCAAATGGTGTAATTCTGATCACCACCAAAAGAGGTGGAAACACCGGCAATCGTGCCCGCGTCTCTTATGATGGTTCGATTTCCTTGAGCAGCATGTCGCGGTACATGGATGTGATGGACTCCAACGAGTGGATGGCAACCTTCAAGCAGGGATTGGAGAATGCCAATGCATGGCAGAACAGAAACTTTACCACCGATCTCTCCGAAATTTTTACCGATGAACGGCTATTCAATGCCGACGGAACACCCATATACAACACCAACTGGCAAAAAGAAGCCTCCCGTACCGCGTTCTCGCACAATCATCAGCTCAGCATCCAAAGGGGCGACGCTGATCATTCCGTAGGTGCCTTCCTCAACTATACCGATCAACAGGGTATCCTGCATAACACCTACTTCAAGCGCCTGAATGCCAAGCTGGCCTATGACGACAAACCCGCCTCCTGGTTGTCCACAGGTGTGAACCTTCTTGTCAATCATTCCTGGGGTAACAGGACTTCCGACAATCCGTACGGACAGGGAGCCCTGCGTACCATGGTGGAACTGCTGCCCTTTCTTCCCGTGATGCTCGATGGCGTCTATGCGCAAACAAATAGCTTCAGCACCAGCGCCATCTACCGCGACAAGGACAATCCCAATCCGTCGGCCATGCAGGGATTCAGTCCCGAAGGAGTGGGGAACCCCGTGGAGCTGCTCAAGAGAATGCAGGCAAATCAATACAGAACACAGATCTTCGGAAATGCGGCCCTCACGTTCCATCTGGCAGAGGGACTCGATCTTAAAACGCAGTTTGGTATCGACTACCACAACAACCGGAATGCCAGCTATACCCCTTTCACACCGCGCCCGCTCATCAACCAGAGCTCTACCGGAAGGGCGGAAGGGAACAACTCAAACACGCTCTATTGGCAGGAGGAAACCTATCTGACCTATAACAAGCTGTTTGGACCCCATTCTGTCAATGCCATGGGAGGTATATCCTGGCAGGAAAGGAGTTATACCTATTTCAATGCCGTAGGTTCCAACTTCTCGGATGATTTCTACGGTTACTATAACCTGGGCAAAGGATCAGACCGACCCTCGGTGGGCAACGACCATGACAAGTGGACCATGAACTCCTACTTCGCACGTGTAGCTTATTCCTACGACAACAAGTACATGACTACCGTCACAAGTCGTTGGGATGGCTCATCGAAATTCGGAGCCAACAACAAATATTCCTGGTTTCCCTCTATCGGCCTTGGATGGATGGTGTCGAACGAAGACTTCCTGATAGACCATCCGGTGATCAGCAGGCTGAAACCTCACACCTCCTTCGGTGTGACCGGTAACTCCGAGATAGGAACCTATGCTTCACTGGCTACCATCGGGCAGTCCACTACCATCATCGGTGACGCCCTGCAAACAGTCTCTTATACACAGCGTATGCCCAATCCCGACTTGCGATGGGAAAAAACCAACCAGTGGGATGTGGGGGTCGACCTGGGTTTGTTCAACAACAAACTGAACGTGGAGGCTTCTTACTACTATAAGTACACGACCGATCTGTTGCTGAGTCGTCCCATCCCAAGAACAACCGGTTTTTCATCCATCACCAGCAACATTGGAGAGGTATCCAACAAGGGTTTCGATCTGTTAATTAATGCTTATCCGGTCGATGTGAACGGTTTTCAATGGAATACCGCGTTGAACCTGAGTTTCAATAAGAACAAGGTGGAAAAACTGGATGAAAGTTCCTCGGTGGATCCGGTGACCGGTAAACGACAGATTCTGCTCGATGGCTTCGTAGGGTATGACATGCTGATTCGTGAAGGTGAGGAACTCTCCTCCTTCTATGGTTACAAACGTGCCGGTATTTACGATGGCGTTGCTGCCAACTGGGATACTGAAACAATGAATGTACCCTCGACCATCGGTGAAAAAGTGACGTACAAACAGCGGGAGATACTCGGAAACGGACTTCCCGACTGGATGGGTTCGTTTATCAACACATTTAATTACAAAGGATTCGACCTTACCCTCGATCTGCAGTTTTCATGGGGTGCCGACATCATGCAGGAGTTCTTTCACTCCACCGAGGGTCGTTTCCTGACCAGTGGCATCGATCGTCTCTGGCAGGAGGCATGGCATCCCACACTCAATCCTACCGGTACAGCACAAGCCATCAGGCTGGCAAATTTCGGAATGGGTAACAATGCCAATGCCGATGACACCTGGGTGGCCGATGGCTCTTATTTGCGTGGAAACCTCATTCAGCTTGGATATACCTTCAGCAGCGAGTCACTCCGGAGGGTGGGACTCTCTGCGCTGCGACTGTACGGAAACGTGAACAACGCTTTTCTGATCACTTCTTCCGATTATTTGGGCTTTGACCCTGAAAACTCGTCACGTTTGGGAGACAACAAATGGGGAACGAACCGTCAGTTCTTTACCTATCCCCGTCCCAGGACATTCACGGTGGGTGTTAACGTAACGTTTTAAATGATAGTCAGCAAATAAATAAATTGAATCATATGAAACGAGCATGATAATCATTATCACACAAGATCATGACTAAAGCGAGTTCCATA
>DHSP01000078.1:8706-31354 GCA_002408485.1 Proteiniphilum sp. UBA5283
TAAATATTTTAGTCATATGAAATTACATACAATGTACAAATCCATTTTTTTCCTGATTGGCTTATCGCTGGCAATGGGTTCATGCGAGAGCTTTCTGGATGAGAATCCACAGGACGAAAAAACCACCGGCCAGTTCTGGAAAACCGAGTCGGATGCCATTACAGGGGTCAATGCCCTTTATTTCGGAGGTGTACCCTACCTGCACAATATCGATGTGGATGGTGGCTGGACGCCCAAAGCTACCATGTGGGGAGGGGTCATGTCGGGACTCTTCGTGGATAAACGCAAAGACAGAACCTTTACCAATGCTTCGGAGGGTGCCAATTTCAATATCGAATCTTTTGATGCCACGTCGCAGAAGATGTGGACCGAGTTTTATATCGGTATCTCCCGTGCGAATTTCGTGATCGAAAACATCCCGACAATGACGGATGTGCTTTCAGAATCGCAGATTGCCAATTTCGTCGCACAAGGGAAATTCTTCCGGGCCTATGCCTATTTCTATCTGGTTAAGGAATATGGTGGGGTTCCCTATATCGACAAGCCCTACACTTCACTTGAGGGAATCTATGTGGAACGCACGCCCGCCGAACAGGTATACGAGCGCATTGAAGCGGATTTGCTTGATATCATCGGAGGCAATGCATTGCCCAACGTGGCCTTCTACGACAACGAGGGTTACGTGACAAGGCCCATGGCACAAACCTTGTTGGCCCAAGTCTACCTGCAATGGGCCGGAGCACCTGTTAACGGAGGCAGTGAATATTATTCCAAGGCTGCCGCAATGGCTCAGAGCGTGATCAACGGCGGGCAACATGCCCTTGTGCAGCCCAATGGCAGCAGTGCCGATCTCAATTCAGCTTACAATATCATCAAGACAACCAAGTCGTCCAACGAAATCATCTTCGCAAAAGAGTATGACCAGACCAATTTCAATGTGGGCAACTCCTACGCGGTACGTTCCATCGGCACCGATGCCTTCCAGTGGAAGAATGCCAACGATGAAAGCGTCTTCAAACCGGGAGGAGACGTGTTGTACAATGCCTATCTTCCTTCCGATCTGCTGATCAATAGTTATCATCCTTCCGACGTGCGAAGCATGGAGAAGCAATTCTTCTTCAGCGAATACACCGATGCCACGGGAGTATCCCACACGTTGAACAACCTGGGCAACTGGGCATGGTTCGATGCGGGCTCGCTGATCAATGGCCGGAACGGAGATTATAACATGCCCATCTTCCGTTATGCGGAGGTATTGCTGATTGCAGCCGAGGGGCTTGCACGCACAGGCAATGAAGCCGATGCCAGGGGCTATCTCAACCAGGTACGTCGTCGTGCCGGCCTGGCCAACGAAACAGCCTCGGGCAATGCACTGGTACAATCGATCCTCACCGAACGCTTCCACGAGTTCCCGCTGGAGTTCAAGATCTGGGATGATATCCGCCGTACCCGCTTGTATCCTGAAGCCGATGGCATGCAGTCGGGCAGGCTGAAATGGACTCCCCTTGCATCGGCGGTGATTCAGAATAAACCCGACGGTACCACAAGGGTAGGGGCCATACCGGAATATGCCCTGTTATGGCCTATTCCGCTGAGTGAGATGCAAGCCAACACCGCGCTCGAAGGACAACAGAATCCGGGATGGAACTAACATCCTGAGATTAAATTTGGCGTAGTCTCCAAATCTTAAATTGTTTTATTTGTCCGGGTCCGATGTTTTTTACATCCGCCCGGACAAATTTTTTATATATAAAATAAACCCGGTGATGCAGGTACCTTCGTTGAGTAAAATCTGTATTTTCTTCGGAACTCCCTCGGAACTTCTTCGGATATTGTCCAAATATATCCGGAGATATTCCAGGTTTGTTACGGGTAAACTTAGGGTCAGATAAATACAATATCTGGCAATTCATAAGACATGGTCATACCCTGTGACGTGTATCGACACAACCACCCTTCAGACGGTAAATGAAGAAAAGCATGCCAATATTTGTTTTTTTGGAATAAGATTGTTTGCTTTTGTGCCTGTATATAAATGAATATCAGCGAATAAACTGGTTTGACGATTAAATAAAATTACGATGGCGACAATGAAAAACGGTTTGTGGGGAGGCTTCTCCGGCAAAATAGGCAACGTGGTGGGTGTTTCACGGGATGGTGCCTTTTATTTGCGAAGCCTTCCGGTTCAGGTAAAAAATCCGAGTCGAAGAAGCAGATTGCGCAGCGCAGTAGATTTTCAGTAACCCAATCATTTTTGCAGACATGTACACCTTTTCTCAGGATTGGTTTTCAATCCGATGCCAGGGCAATGAGGAGTGCTTTCAATGCAGCCATGTCATACAATATACGGCAAGCCATAAAAGGTGAAGCTTCCGATTTTGAAATTGATTATCCGAATGTGCTTGTTTCAAAAGGGCCGCTCCCCACATCCGCCATCCTGCAAACATCCATCTCTGAGGGGTCGTTGCATGTGCAGTGGGATGCTACCTGCGAAGGGAAGGCAACACTGCACGATCAGGTCATGATCCTCGCGTGTAATCTGGAGAAAAAGAGTGTCGTGTATGATCTGTATACAGGCAAAAGAGGCAGCTTGGCGTCACAGTTGCAGCTACCATCACAATGGCAGGGCGATACTGTAGAGGTGTATATCGCATTCATGTCGGCCAATGATTTTAACCTGGTGTCGTACAGCCAGTATGCCGGGAGGCATAGGGTGGGAGTGTAAAATCAAAAGGACACTTTGAAATTCACGCCCCCCGTAGTTATTCGTACTGCTTCATCGCCCATTCCAGAAAGTGGGATTTTCAGGTAGGGTTCTACATGTAACGAAACGCCCCGGGTGATTTTCTGTTCCATGCCCACAGCAAGATTCAAACGACCGAATGGGTGAAGATTACGGAAAGGCGATACAGACTCATTCGAAGTGTCCTCCATCGTAACCACCTCATATTCAATAAACTCTTTTCCATCGTTCTCTCTGACATGTTCAGTCACTTCCTGCCACCGTTCGGTGTTTTTATATTTTTCGCTCAGGTACACGAGAGAAGAGACTCCGCCAGTTACATAATAGTTTCGTTTGGGATGATTGGTAAACTTCCAGCCGATATTCAGTGGAATGTCGATGCCCACCATATCACCTGTGAGGGTCTTATCGATACCCATGAATTCCTGGTTAGGGTGGTTACTCGAAAATTGCTGATGCTCCGCAAGTAGACCGGTCGACACGAAGAGTGCACGTGTTAACTTGATATCTGCGGTGATGCCGCCTGAGAAAGCAAACGCCGAGTTTGAAGTGGCCGAGTTGACCGCGGGGGATAGATTTAATCCGATTCTTATCCTGTCGCCAGAGTCGGTCAATCTTTTTCCTCGCGCAGTTTGCCGGTCTTCGTTCTTACGCTCTCTTCTTTCATTCCACACTCTTAAGATGTCTTTTTCCTCGGCTTTATCTACCTCTGTCTCTTCCTTCCCTTTTCCATCCAGCTGTTGATCGATTGGGCCCGCTAATTGATCATTCTTTCTTTTTCCCGGAGAAGCCGCGGCATCGATAAGAATGGTTTCTTCTGTAGCTTGAACCAAATCGGTTCTTTTACTTAGTGCCTTCGTAAGCTCAGAATCTTTTCCCGGAACATGCAGATCAACCAAAGGGATGTCCGCACGGGTTGTGCCGGGAGATGTGTGTGATTCGATACCGACAGGAGAAACAGTCGCCTCCCTGTCCGGTTGAAGTGCATGGAGGGTGATAAGCAAAGCCAACAAACAGGCAGCCGCCCCGACGCCGTATTTTAGGTAAACCCTTCGCCGTTTTCTTTTTCGATATTCAACAAATTCCTCCCAGGCCCCTTCGGTGTATGGCAGACTACCGTAATCCAAATACTCGCGTGCTTTTTGGATGATCAGATTATCTTTCTCAACAGTATCCATGCTTTATATCAAAATAGATAGGGAACATTTCTCGCAATCTCTTTTTTGCCCGTGCGAGGTAAACCCGAGACGAGCTTGCCGTAACATTTAACCTGTCCGCGATCTCTTCGTGGTTGAATCCTTCCGTTTCGTATAAAAGAAAAACCATTCTTTCATTCATGGGGAGAAGATGTATCACTTTTATCATCTCATCTGCGGTTAAATCGCTGATAACGTTTGTTTTATCATCGCAAACTTGTAGTGAATCAGTGATTTTAAAGAACTCCTCTTTCGTTTCTCTCCGCACTTGATCGATGGCCGTATTTACGATAATGGTTCGGAACCAGCCCCGGAAAGATTTGGAAGAATCGTATTGCGAGATGTTTGAAAAGATCTTGATGAATCCGTCATGTACCACCTCCATCGCATCTTCCCTGTTGATGCAGTAAGCCATCGCGATGCTCAAAGCATACCCAAAAAATTGCTTGTACAGCAGTTCTTCGGATTTACTGTCCTTGTGACTACATTTTCGAATAATATCAAGCAGCGCGTCTCTATCTTTCACGATATAAACCGACTTTTCAAAAACAATCATTCAACAGACCCGATCGGGATTTACTTGACGGATGCCGGATTCAATTGCTGGTTACGGGTATATCCGCATTATTGGTGCTCGGGCGTTTGGAAGCGTTGGAAACAATAAAGATAGCATCGTGTAAATTGGGATCTCCCTGTCTTAGCTTAACGAAAATTTCCTCCAGGTCGACTATGAGAACCCGATGTTCCCGTTCGTCCGATTTGCTGCATTCTTCGGCGGTTCGTTTCACGAAGAGCCGGGTTTGGGGAGGATAGGATTCCATTACGATACCATCCCAGACGATCTCGAAGTTGTTTGAGGCACACCCGGTAGGATATGAAACCTCGATATGCATCTCCTTGTCGATTCGCTGCACATCCTCGATCTCGAAGGGATCGGAATATTCGGGCGACCTTTTTTTTTGGACTTCGAGATAGTAGTTGCTGTTTTTCAGAAAAACGTAATTTTCTTTTTGAAGCATGAAAGGGTTCGGATCCTTCATATCGGTATCGTTATCACACGAAACCCAGCCAAAGGAAATAACCACGGCTGAAAAAATAGTGGCAAAAAAAATCGCTCGTTTCATTTTAATCGTTTTTTATGTATTTAAATTATTCCATGTCCGGTTACCCTGATTCGTGAACAACCAGCATAATTCCGGCCTTTACTAACCTATACGAGAACATTCAATAAAACGCTACATCCCGACACAAATATACAAGGACTATTCAAAAAATTCAATTTTGTCGGGGGAACAAGGCGAACGTAGAAGACGATTCACAATCCTTTTTTTAACCCGTCGAATTTGACGGGTTTAAAAGAGAGAGTGTTAAACTGATTTGCCAAATTTATTTCACATTATTTGGAGGTTAGTGCAAGAAGCAACTGGCAAACTTTGGAACTGGTGTTGAAATCAAAAGGAATCGGTTGGTTTAACAAAAATGTTTTCGTAAATTCGTTGCTTGAATCTTTCTGGAGGATGTAATTTTTTCAAGCCTAAAGAGGACAATGTATGATAAGTAAGTCATTGTATATTCATATATCTATCCGGAAGTAATTATCATGCCAAATATTTTGCTTATGAATTGACACGAGCGGGTGGTAAAGGAGTTGATCGCCCTAGTCGTAGAATATTGGTAATCACTCCTGCTTCACTGCGTAAACAATGGAACTTTTTGATAATTTAGGGTAACAGTATGAAAATCTCATAAAAAATGGATCTAAATCACTTGCAATATCTTATCAATCAAGGTGAAGGACTTCGTATCGAGTTTAAAGAAGCGGAAGATAGCGTGCCTTCTTCATTTTATGAAACAGTTGTAAGTTTTTCCAATTCCGATGGTGGAACCATCTTTTTGGGGGTAGATGATGATGGGAAAGTAAAAGGAATTGATAGAAATGCTGAGGTTTCGTTAATGAAGAATATCATTACAGCATTAAATTCAAGAGATTGCATGGATCCTCCTGTTTATGTACAACCTTTTTGTATCAATCATCCGGATGGTAAGGTGATGGTGATTCAGATTCCTGCGAGTAGTCAGATTCACAGCCATGCAGGAACGATATACAGTAGGGATTTTGAAAGTGATCTGGACATTACTAAAAATCAGCAACGACTGAGCGATTTGTATTTGAGAAAACGCAACTTTTTTACCGAATCCACTATCTATCCTCATTTATCAATGGCGGATCTGGATGATACACTTTTTGAAAAAGCATTTACACTCATTCGAAATAACAAATCAGATCACCCCTGGCTCATGGTTGACAAGGAGCAATTACTCAAAGAAGCCACCCTTTGGAGGAAAGATTTCCAAACCGGACAGGAGGGATTAACCTTAGCTGCAGCTTTGATTTTTGGAAAAGATGAAACCATTCAAAGTCTACTCCCTGCATACAAAGTGGAAGGAATGCTCAGAAAAGAAAATAAAGACCGTTACGATGACCGGATTAACCCTCCACTTCGTACCAATTTAATTGATACCTATCTTGAATTGAAAGCTTTTATCAACAAACAACTGCCCGAAAAATTCTTTATGGAAGGCGATCAACGGGTGGACTTAAGGGATAAAATTTTCAGAGAAGTCATTGGCAATGCCATTGTGCACCGTGAATATACCAGTGCCTTGTCTACAGAGTTGATAATTACAGCATCGGAAGTAGTTATTACCAATCCGAATAAACCCTATTTTCACGGAGTAATAGACCCATTGGGTTTTAATCCCTATCCTAAGAACCCAAATATCCGTAAATTCTTTACGGCTTTTGGATGGACTGACGAAATTGGATCGGGAGTTAGAAATACCAATAAATATCTGCCGCTTTATATACCGGGGGCTCATCCTCTGTTTGTAGAAAACGATATCTTCAAAACAGTTGTTCCTTTACGATTTGTAAGCCTGGGAAATTATTCCGATAGCTTTATCTCCTGGTTAGGTATCAGCGATCACTACGCTTCCCATTTGTCCGAAGGCTTACAACAAATTGAACTGCCTGCCGAGTGTTTAGAACGAAATTGGCAACAAGTACTATTGTATTTGGTGCCCAGCTGGCACGAAAAAGGTACCCAGCTTAATGCTTTAAATTGGTCTGTAAATCAGGTGTTTGTAGAAGGTGAAATACAAAGGGTACCCAGCTGGCACGAAAAAGGTGCCCAGCTACTCAAAAAGAAAAATTGGTACCTCATTGGCATTTTAAGCTTGTGTTGCTTACCTATAGCCTTATCTGAGTTGATGGCGGCTTTTGACTATAAAAATGCCAATACTTTCCGGAATAATTATCTGAAACCACTTCGAAATGCAGGACTGATTGTTTTTACCATTCCAGATAAACCTACTGATCCTGATAACAAATACATACTAACCCAACAAGGCAAAGCTTTCCTGGGCGGACTTCTAAATAAATCCTGAAAATGAAACTATCCGATCATACCGAATACACACAACGCATAGACCATGCATTCCGGGAACATCAATCAAGCGGTAAAAAGTGTATTGCAACGCTCAGATGTTATTGCAGAAGGTGTTATTGGGGAAGTGAGTTGATTCTGCCTAAACTTTTATCTATTTTCCTGATATGAAACGAATTACTTTACTTTTTGCGAGCCTGTTGTTCCTTACTTCTTACGCACAGGAAACGGAATCGCTGTATCTCTCCGGCAGGGGAAGTGACCAGACTGTCATGTGGGATTTCTTCTGTACCGCTGGACGGAAAAGCGGGGAATGGACCAAAATCCCTGTTCCCTCCAACTGGGAGTTCGAGGGTTTTGGCCAGTTCACGTATGGACATGATCAGGAACGGCTCAATGAGACAGGAATATACCGCCATCAGTTCACGGTGCCCGAAACATGGAAAGGCAAAACAATCCACATTGTGTTTGAAGGAGCCATGACCGATACCGAGGTGAAGATCAACGGACGCAGCGCCGGAGAAATGCACCAGGGCGGGTTTTATTGTTTTGAATATGACATCACCAAATTATTGAAGTTTGGACAGAATAACCTCCTTGAAGTTACCGTACACAAATCCTCCTCGAATGAATCGGTAGAAAATGCCGAACGGAAGTCGGATTTCTGGGTCTATGGAGGGATCTACCGTCCTGTATGGTTGGAGGCGGTGCCCAGGGAACATATCGACCGGCTGGCCATCGACGCACGATCGGACGGGAATTTTATGATGGATGTCTTCCTGGAGGGTAATACTGCAAATGTGCAGGTGACTGCCCGGGTGAAGACGCTGGATGGTCGGTCATTTGGAAATCCGCTTACTGCTGACGCAAACAAAACCGGTGTTACCCGGTTGTCGGGAAAGTTTGAGAATCCCAGGTTATGGTCTTCCGAATTCCCCGAAAGATATCAGGTGGAGGTTATGCTGACCAAAAATGGGAAGAATATCCATACGGTGACCGAGAAGTTTGGTTTTCGCACGGTGGAGTTACGCCCCGGAGACGGTTTCTACGTAAACGGAACCAAAATAAAATTTAAGGGAGTCAATAGACACACACATTGGCCCACCACCGGCAGGGCCACCAATTATTCCATCAGTTTGATGGATGCGCTGCTGATCAAGAAGATGAATATGAATGCTGTCAGAATGTCGCATTATCCTCCCGACCGGCATTTTTTGGATATATGCGATTCGCTGGGACTCTATGTCATTGATGAACTTACCGGCTGGCAATCTGCATATGACACCGAAGTGGGTAAAAAGCTGGTGCGGGAGTTGATTGTCCGCGATATGAATCACCCCAGCGTGGTCATGTGGGCGAACGGCAATGAAGGGGGATTCAACTTTGATCTGCTACCTGAATATCCCCGTTTCGACATCCAGAAACGGCATGTTTTCCATCCCTGGCTCGAGGAGGAATCCACGAACACCCATCACTATCCTGCGTATGGAGTAGGAACGCATTTCCTGTTCAACGGAAATAAATTGTTCTTCCCCACGGAGTTTATGCATGGTTTGTACGATGGTGGACATGGAGCGGGACTTGACGATTTTTGGAATCTGATGCAATCAAATCCCTTGAGTGTGGGCGGTTTCTTGTGGGATCTGGTAGATCAGGGCGTGGTGCGAAATGATAGAAACAACGAGATGGATACCGACGGAAATCATGCTGCAGATGGTATTGTGGGCCCCTACCGTGAAAAAGAGGGCAGCTTTTATACCATCAAGGAAATATGGTCGCCCATCTATCTGGCGGGAACAACATTCCTGCCTCCTACCTTCGACGGGACATTCAAGGTGGAGAATCGATATCATTTCACCAACCTGAATCAATGTCATTTTACGGCAAAATGGGTTCGAATCGATTTCCTCTCCGGAGCAAAAGAAGCGCTGGATGCAAGTGTTTCCGTACCCGACGTCTTACCTGGTCTCAACGGATTTATCAAGGTGGATGTGCCGGAAAATATGACCGACTATGACGCATTGTATCTGACTGCCTACGATGTGTATGGCAAAGAGATCCATACCTGGACCAGAACAATCACAACTGCCCCGGCATACGCTGTGCGATTGATTGAAAAAGAGCAGAACGTGATTTCACGGGAGGAGGGAAACGCGGTTGAGCGTGAGGAGCGGAGCGACGAGATCATATTAAACAGCAAATATGTGAGACTTGCGATCGATAAAAAGAAAGGAATGATTCGCTCCATCGAAACAAAAGGAAAAAAGCTGTCTCTGGCAAATGGCCCAAGGTTTACCAGCGGAAATATGATTTTGGATGCAGTGAGTACATTCACCGAAGATCATCTTGAGAAAGTACAACTGGTTTTTAAGGTAGACAATGACAAACGGCAGAGTAAACGGAATACCATTACGATCTCCTTGTTGGCTTCGGGATGGGTTGAAATTGATTACTCATTCGATGTGGGTGGTTACCATGATCACATGGGCATCACGTTTGATTATCCCGAGGAAAAGGTAAAAGGAATCAGATGGCTGGGAAACGGGCCCTACAGGGTTTGGAAAAACAGATTGAAGGGTGTTTCCTTTAATATCTGGGAAAAAGAGTATAACAATACGGTCACGGGTGAGTCATGGGACTATCCCGAGTTTAAAGGATTTCACGCCAATCTCTATGCGGCCGATCTGCGCACGAACGAAGGTGTGTTGCGCATTGTAGCGGCATCTGACGATCTGTTTCTCCATCTGTTCACGCCCGATAATCCCGTGAAGCGAAACAACGACAATACGCTAGGCAAGTTTCCCGACGGTCAACTATCTGTACTCAATGCAATCAGTCCGGTCGGGACAAAATTCAAGCAGGCGAAGGACCTCGGACCGCAGAGCCAGCAGAACTTTTATCTGAGCTCCGGACATGCGGATCCCTTGAAGGGAAAAATTTACCTGAAGTATATTCCTTAAAATAGCAGCGAAAACGAAACGAAGAAAAAGTGGAATTGTTATTCCACTTTTTCTTCTACCTTCATCACGATCTGTTGTTTCTCGCTGTCGAAGTCTACCAGCACCGTATCACCCTCTTTCATGCCGGTACGGATGATGAGCTCGGCCATCTCGTCTTCAATATACTTTTGGATGGCCCGCTTAAGCGGTCGTGCACCAAACTGCACGTCGTAGCCTTTGTTGGCAATAAATTCCTTGGCTGGTTCGGTAAGCTTCACCTGGAAACCCAGGTCACCAATACGCTTATAAAGCCCTGCGAGTTCAAGGTCGATGATCTTGTAGATCGACTCCTTGCTGAGCTGGTCGAACATGACGATGTCGTCCACACGATTCAAAAACTCGGGTGCAAAAGCCTTGTTTAGCGCTTTCTGAATTACGCTGCGTGAATATTCGGCATCGCTTACATCATTGCCAGTACTGAAGCCTATACCCCTTCCGAAATCTTTCAACTGTCTTGTACCGATATTCGAAGTCATGATCAGAATTGTATTTTTGAAGTCGATCTTTCGCCCCAGGCTATCCGTTACATGGCCCTCATCCATGATCTGGAGAAGGATGTTAAACACGTCGGGATGCGCTTTTTCCACCTCGTCGAGCAATACTACAGAATAGGGGCGACGCCGCACCTTCTCGGTAAGCTGTCCTCCCTCTTCGTATCCCACATATCCGGGAGGGGCCCCCACCAGTCGTGACACGTTGAACTTCTCCATATACTCACTCATGTCGATACGGATGAGGTTTTCCGACGAATCGAACAAAAATTCGGCCAGCTTCTTGGCAAGGTGTGTTTTCCCTACACCTGTAGGTCCCAGGAACATGAAGTTGCCGATGGGTTTGTTGGGATCCTTCAGTCCCACGCGGTTACGCTGGATGGCTTTTACAATCTTGCTGATGGCTTCATCCTGACCTATCACCTTGCTTTTCAATACTTCGCGCATCTCCAGGAGCCGTTGACCTTCGGCCTGTGCAATACGTTGTACCGGCACACCCGAAATCATGGCCACCACTTCGGCTATCTTCTCTTCGTCTACTATTTCCGGTTTCTCCCTGATCTCTTTTTGCCAGCGTTCTTCCTCTGCTTCAAGTGCCAGTAAAAGTTGCCGTTGCTTATCGCGGTAGCTGGCTGCCAATTCATATTTTTGCGCCTTTACAGCATCTGTTTTCTGTTTTTCCACCTCCTTCAGTTCTGCCTCCAGATGCTCAATGGTTTCCGGAATCACAATGTTGGAGATGTGTACTCTTGCACCGGCCTCATCGAGCGCATCGATGGCCTTGTCGGGAAACGTGCGGTCCGACACGTAGCGGTCGGTCAGCTTCACACAGGCCTGTAAAGCCTCGTCGGTGTAGCGCACGTTGTGGTGATCCTCATAACGCTCTTTGATGTTACGCAAAATCTGCAGTGTCTCCTCCGGTGTGGTGGGGTCTACGATCACCTTCTGGAAGCGGCGTTCCAGGGCACCGTCTTTTTCGATATTCTTCCGGTATTCATCGAGCGTGGTGGCACCGATACACTGTATCTCGCCGCGCGCCAGCGCCGGCTTCAGCATATTGGCCGCATCAAGTGATCCGGCAGCACCGCCCGCACCCACAATGGTGTGGATCTCGTCGATGAAGAGAATGATGTTCGGGTTTTTGGACAGTTCGTTCAGGATGGCTTTGATGCGCTCCTCAAACTGGCCACGATACTTTGTCCCGGCAACAATTGATGCCATATCAAGTGCGATGACTCTTTTGTCGAACAGCGCCCGCGATACCTTTTTTTGGGTAATGCGCAGGGCAAGCCCGTCCACGATTGCTGATTTACCTACGCCAGGATCACCAATAAGGACGGGATTGTTCTTCTTGCGGCGACTGAGGATCTGTGCAATACGTTCGATCTCTTTTTCACGTCCCACCACCGGATCGAGCCTGTTTTCCAGTGCAGCACGGGTGATGTCAGTCCCAAAATTGTCAAGTACGGGTGTATCCGAGCCGCTCCCCTTTGTCTGGGAGGAGGTGCCCTGGCCGCCTCCAGGATTGAACGATGATTTGTCGCTCAATTCATCATCGTCGTCATCGGTGAAGTTCGCTCCTGCGGAAGGCGATTGTGTGGCACTATTGTCTTCGCTGTCCTGTATTCTCCCTTCCGAACGGTTGTCGATGATACTTTTAATGTAGAGAAAAGCGCTCGCATAATCGAGCTGGAACTGAGTGAGAATATCGTTAATGAGGGTACTCTTTTCTTTTAGCAGCGCAAGCAGAATATGTTCTGAGTCTGTCTCCGGGCTCTTTGTGAGGCGTGCTTCGAGAATACTCATCTTTAATGCTTTTTCCGTATTTTTATTGATCACCAGTTCGTTTGTCCCGTCATAGGGCTCCTGAATGGAGCGCACGTGGGAGTCGATGTAATCCTTCAAAACTTGCAAATCGATATCAAAATCCTGCAACACCTGAATGGCCAGACCATCACCGTCGCGAAGAATACCAAGCATGAGATGTTCCGGTCCGATGTAGTTGTTCTGGAGTCGCCCTGCTTCTTCACGGCTATATGCCATTATGTCTCTTATTCGTTGAGAAAAATTATTTTCCATTGTTTTATTCCTTTAAATTTTGACTACTCCCCCAACACATCGTCAGATAAAACTGATTCCCTACCACAACAGCGCAACTCGAACAAGCTGAACCCGTATTATATTGTTAAGCGAAAAAGTTCCTTACTTTTCCCGGAATGATTGAATACAAATATAAAGCATTTAATTTTAATCATCCATGAATGAGGAAACGTAATCGGCAAAAAAATATACAAAAACAGTGCCAATCTGTTTTACGATGAAACAGATATATTATATGACAAATGTAAAGTTGTTTTTGTTTAAATCAGGAGTTATAATTTTTTTCTCTTTAGTACAATCCATACAATCATGGGGGCACCGAAAACTGCGGTGACGGCATTGACGGGTAACGTCCTGCCGGTTAAAGGGATTTGTGAAACGATATCACAGATGAGCAGAAGAATGCTTCCCATAAGCAGGGTGGCAGGAAGGACAGTTTTGTGGTTGACCGTCCCGAAAAAGGTACGTGCAAAATGAGGGATAACGACTCCTACAAATGCAATAGGACCTGTAAATGCGGTAACGGCTCCCGTGACGACCGCGGCGATGGCGATGATTGATATCCGGATTCGTTTTATATTCAATCCTGTACTTGCGGCATAGTTCTCGCCAAGCAACAGGCTGTTGAGCGACTTTTGCAGAAAGAGGGAGACGAGAATACCAAAGGCAGTAAGAACCAGCAAAAATGGCATTTTGTTCCAGGTGACACCGCCAAGGCTACCGAAGGTCCATGTGACAAATACTTTCAGTGAGTCGGGGTCGGCAAAGCTCTGCAAAATGGTAACCAGGGCACTTGCCACATATCCGAAGATCATTCCGAGCACCAGAATGGTGATGGAGTCCTTTATTCTGGCCGATACCGCCAGGATCAGCACCAATACGACTGCGGCACCGGCAATGGCGGCAATGATCTGTGCCATGCTGCCCATGGCTGAGATAAAAGGGTATACGATTGTTCCGCTGAGCATGGTGAGCAATGCAACGCCCAGCCCGGCGCCGGCACTTACGCCTAGCACATCGGGACCGGCAAGGGGATTGCGAAAGAGGGTTTGCATCAGTAAGCCCGACAGGGACAGGGCGCTGCCGGCAATGGCGGCAGTGATAGCTTTTGGCAACCGGTAGTTCCGGATGATTTCATCGATGATTTCATCGCCGGAAGTCCCGAAGAGTGCCAACCACGTTTCCGCGGGAGTAATGGGAGCATTGCCGGTTAAAAGATCACCAATAAATGCCACGAACAGGAGGACAAACAGTAAAACAAATATGAAGGCTCTATTTTTCACGTGCAGGCAGTTCTTCCAACGGTTTGATGTAGGTGAATGAATAGTCGGGCAATATCTCCGGATAAGCGGCTTTCACAAGGTCAGACAGCAACAGGTCGGGATTGGCTATGGCACTTTCAAAGTAATCGTTTCCGCCGGCGGGGGTAATCCGGTTGTGGTTGTTATAAACCTGTCTTTTTTTTACTGATTGCAGCAA
This sequence comes from Proteiniphilum sp. UBA5283, assembly GCA_002408485.1. GTDB lineage: Bacteria > Bacteroidota > Bacteroidia > Bacteroidales > Dysgonomonadaceae > Proteiniphilum. The sequence continues at coordinate 23,161 of DHSP01000078.1, forward strand.
AAGGTACTTGGCATCCTTTTCCGCCAGCCCGGCGTAGGTGCCGGCTTCACAGCCAAACCAGTAATCAGCCTTGCCAAACCGGGTGAGAACTGATTCAATATCAAGTGCGATACTGCCGTACTCTCGGTTGTTTTTGTAAAGATAATCCAGCTGGGCATCCCGGAAAAGGATGGCATGAAAACTTTTTCCTCCCGGCACGTACCATGTGTTCTGAAAATTGTCGCCCGACATGACAGTGTGTTGTGGTGAAACGCTTTTTATTTTATTCTGCAACTCCAGATAGCGACGCTCTATTCCCGTAAAAATGGTGTCACCCATGGTTTCCTTATCGAAAAAGGCTGCGATCATCCTGATCCACTCCGCACGGGCAAGGGGAGAATTTTCCATCCACTCCAGGGAATAGATAACCGGAAAACCGGCATTGATCATTCGTTCACTGTAGTTGTCACGTTGTGCATAGGCAGAGCTGATGATGGCCTGCGGTTTCAGTGCCAGTGTCATTTCGATATTGGGATGGAAAGGATCTCCCAGATCGGCTATCTCGCCCGATTCAAGCTTGTGGAGGATACCGGGATGAAAAACCCTGAACCCGTCTGTTACACCCTTTATCACATCCTCTTCATCCAGCAAGTCAAGAAATGTAAAGTAGGAAAAGGTGTTAACCGTGAGGGAAGTCAGTGGTATCTTTAATTTTGTACCCCCTGCGGGTAGTTGCGTTGAATCGTTTCTGTAAAGGTAATATACCGCATAAGGCTTGTCTTCACTCCAAGGGTCGTGCAATATCACTCTTGTATAGTTGTTGAAGTGATCAATCTGAAAACCCTTTGCATGACGAATTATCACTGAAGAGACGGGTTTATCTTCATCCAATACCTTTTTTTTGTGATGCTGCCCCGACTGGCATGCACACATCAGAAATAAAAGTCCGCATGCAAAGGAAAGAAACGGTAAACTATTCTTTTTCTGTAGCATCGGGGGTGTCTTTTATTTTGGTTTTCAGTTTGCCCGGCTCGTAACCCGGAATTTTCACCTTGCGTGTCTTATAGCGTGTGGTAACCCTCGGTTCAGCCCTGGAGCCGGGAACGTATTCATGACGATACATGTTGAAAAAAAGGATGAGGAGGGAAAGTATCAGCGGCCCGAAAATCACGCCCCAGAATCCGAACATGGGCAGGCCGATGAGTACGCCGAACACGGTAATTAGGGGATGGATATCTGCCAGTTTTTTTTGTAAAAGAAAACGGGCGACGTTATCTACCCCGCCAATAATGAAAAAACCATAAGCAAGCAATCCGATGCCATTCACATAATCGGCATTCAGAAGAAGTCCAATGCCTATGGGTGCCCAGACAATGGTGGTACCTACTATAGGAATAATGGTGGAGAAAGCAGTAAGAATGGCATACAGAATTGCACTCTCCACGCCGAAAAGCAAGTATCCCATATAGGCAAAGAAACCCTGGATAATCGCTAAAAGTGGTATTCCGATAGCATTGGCCTGGATAATGAGCCGTGTCTCCTCTGCCACGATCTGTTTGTTTTCTTCCTTGAAAGGCAGTATTTCACGGATCGATTTTTCGAATTCGTCGTTACTGCAGAGCATGTAGTACAACACAAAAAGAATCACAATCACATTGATTACGAACGTATAAACGCCGCTTCCCAATACCTGCAGGATGTTTGTCCCCGCCCGGGGAATGACGGCCAGGCTTTCAGGTGTGAAAATGTTGAACCCGAGTCTCTCCTCAAGCAAGGTTATAAAATGGTTTACCTTTGCAAGTATTGCTTCAGGATCTATGGTAATACCGGAAAAAGTATCAATGACCAGAAAAGCGATTCCTGTGAGTGGGATCAGAATGAAGAAAAGTACTTCGAGTACGATGATCAGGGCACTCAACGGTTTTTTAAAGTTGAGTTTTTGGGTTAGATACTTCTGCTGTCCGTTCACGATCACGTAGAGGGTGGCCGCACCTAAAAATCCGCTCATGTAGGGGCGTGTATACTTAAAAATGATCAGTCCCAACAGGATCAGCAGTCCAATCAGGATATATTTATACTGTACATTTTTTTCTTTCTCAGGCTGTTTAATCATTTTGGTCTGCTTCGTGCAAAGTGGTGAGTTACTATCAAAGAAACTGAAAATCTTCCGGCTGGGCAAATCCACCTTCAATGAGAGCTTCTTTTGCCTGTTCATAGTCGGAGGCTCTAACCTGCATTTCTATTTCTCCGAGGCTATATGACAACCTGTTTGCTGTGAGGTTTTTCATGTATGTTTCAATGCCTCTCATTTCCATGAAGGTCTGCACAATGGTTACATCCGCCGGGAAAGTGAATGTTTTAACTGTAATGAAACTTTCTTCCATAGCTTGTTGTTATTGTATGCTTTGATTTTGTAAAAATACGCTTTTTTTTAGATAAAACAGTGCATAAAGAATTATTTGACGTAAATTTGAACACTCGTTAATTCCACAACCCCTTACAATAAACTATGTCAAAACTTGCTTTAATTACAGGAGCCACATCCGGCATCGGGCATGCCACAGCTCTTCTGTTAGCTGGAAAAGGAACAGATCTGATCATTACCGGTCGTCGCGAGGAGCGATTACTTTCACTGAAAAAGGAACTGGAAAAGGAGGGTGTGCGCGTGCTCACGCTCTGTTTCGATGTGAGGGATGAGACAGAGGTGAAAGAGAAGCTTGGTAAACTGCCCGAAGAATGGAGGAAGGTCGATGTTCTCGTGAATAATGCCGGACTGGCAGCCGGACTCGGAGCGGTGCAAGATGGTGATACGGATGACTGGAACCGCATGATAGATACCAATGTGAAGGGACTGCTTTACGTCACGCGGGCAATTGCCCCGGGAATGGTGGAACGGCATTCCGGACACATTATCAATATCGGCTCCATTGCGGGAAAAGAGGTTTATCCAAACGGCAACGTGTACTGTGCAACAAAGCATGCTGTGGATGCACTTACCCAAGGGATGCGCATCGACATGCTGCCTCACAACATAAAGGTGACACAGATTTGCCCGGGGGCAGTGGAAACGGAATTCTCCCTTGTTCGCTTTCACGGAGACAAACAGCGTTCCGACAAGGTTTATGAGGGTTATGAAAACCTTGTAGCAGAAGATATTGCTGAATGTATATGGTTTGTTGTCTCACGTCCTCCCCATGTAAATATCAACGACATGGTGGTGATGCCTGTGGCCCAGGCTTCGGCAGCCATCTTCCATAAACAGTAAAATCTATTCCCGTGAATTATGAAAATCCTTTTGTTTATAGTTTTTTATAATGATCCAATTGTTAGAAGCACAGGAAAAAATAGTTTATCAGTCGCCACCGCCTGAGATACTGGAATTGGTAGAGATAGAGAGAGCTCCCCTTGTGGAGCTGGATAGCAAAAAAGAGCAGATGTTGTTTTACTACCGTCCGGCGTTTAAATCACTTTCAGACCTGAATCAGCCGGAATTACGCCTTGCAGGGCTGCGGATTAATCCCGAAACAAATATTTCAAGTACACTGATCTATTATCACGATATCCGTTATCAGAAAGTAACGAAACGGGAGTTACGACCCATCATGGGTTTGCCGGAGCAACCGCGTATTGCCTACGTCTCCTTCTCTCCCGATGAAACAAAAATAGCGTTCACACATACAACACCGGGAGGCGTTGAATTATGGATAGCAGACCTGATAACGCTGACTGCCCGGAAACTGACCGATGCCATGCTCAATGCCAATGCCGGTGAGCCTTACATATGGTTCCCCGACAGCAGGAGCATGCTGGTCAGAATGTTGCCTGGAGGTCGTAAAACACTGGCAGATATGAAAACGGCGCTCCCGGATGGGCCGGTCGTCTCAGTCAGCGACGGACAGATATCACAAAACCGCACCTATCAGGATTTGTTAAAGAATCCGCTGGAGGAGGCCAATTTTGAAACACTCATGACTTCCGAACTATACAAGGTGGAAATAAACGGAGCAAAGACGCTTTGGAAAGAAGCGGGAATGTACGTAAATGAGGTGTTTTCACCCGATGGAACCTGTCTGTTACTTACCACGCTCACACATCCCTTTTCTTACGTGGTACCCTACTACAGCTTTCCCAACGAAACCAATATATACAGTTCCGATGGCCGTTTTTTACTGAATTTCAGCAGACAACCTCTGCTTGACAAGCTGCCTGTGGGGTTTATGGCCACCTTCGAGGGAAAAAGAAGTATTCACTGGCGTGCCGATAAGCCCGCTACGCTTGCCTGGGTGGAAGCATGTGATAAAGGTGATCCTGAAGTTGATGTCCCATTCCGTGATGAACTGTTTCAACTGGATGCTCCTTTTACGGGCCGGTCTCTTTCATTGATGAAGATGAGAAATCGCTTCGCAGGGATCCGGTGGGGAGATGACCGTTATGCTGTCGTCAGTGACAGGTGGTGGAATACGCGCAACACAAGGATGTATCTGTTTGATCCTTCCCATCCTTCACGTGAACCACGGATCATTGACGACAGAAACTATCAGGATATATACAGTGATCCCGGTATATTACAAACCGAAAAAAACGAAATGGGTACCTATACCCTGAAGATTGACGGAGAAACAGCCTATCTTTTTGGTGATGGTTACAGCCCTGAAGGGCAGTTTCCGTTTATTGATGCATTCAACCTGAGAACACTCGAAAAGAAACGGATTTATCAATCCGCAACCAAAGGAAAAGTGGAAGATTTGATTTCTTTTATCGATAGCAAGGCAGGCACGCTGATTACTTGTGTTGAATCACCTACCGAATATCCAAACTATTATATCCGGAATATCAGCAAAAGAATAGCCAATATTCCCCTGACAGCCTTTGAAAATCCTTTTAAACGATTCGCGGGGGTTCACAAAGAGGTGATCAGTTATCACAGGGCCGACGGAGTGGCACTTACCGGCACTTTGTATCTTCCTGCCGGTTACGACAGGGAGAAGAAGGAGAAGCTGCCGTTGATTATGTGGGCTTATCCCACCGAATATAAGGACAAAAGCAGTGCCGGGCAGACTACTGCCAATCCCAACTCGTTTACCTATCTTTCTTATGGTAACCCCATTTATTGGGTAACGCGCGGATATGCCGTGCTTGATGATGCGGCTTTTCCTGTCGTGGGAGAAGGAAATGAACAACCCAACAATACATTTGTCACGCAGCTGGTAGACAATGCCAAGGCGGCCATCGACGCCGTGGATGCACTGGGATATATAGACAGGAGTAGGGTGGCTGTGGGCGGCCATTCCTACGGTGCTTTCATGACAGCCAATCTGCTGACCCATTCCGATCTCTTTGCTGCAGGTATTGCCCGTAGCGGAGCTTACAACCGTACGCTCACTCCTTTTGGATTTCAAAGTGAAGAACGAAATTATTGGGAAGCGCCGGAGGTCTATAACGCGATGTCTCCCTTTATGCATGCCGACAAAATGAAAACTCCGCTGCTGATCATTCACGGTGAAGCAGATAACAATTCAGGAACACATACCATGCAGAGCGAACGTTATTTTCAGGCGCTGAAAAGCTTTGGTGCAGTGGCCCGGCTTGTAATCCTGCCATTGGAAAGTCACGGCTACGCAGCCCGCGAAAATGTACTTCACCTGTTGTGGGAACAGGATCAGTGGTTGGAGAAATATGTAAAAACTGCAATTTTGTCAGAGTAACTGTCAGACTTCTTCCAGTTTTTTTTATTTGGCACAGATTTCGCTATTCAGGTTATGTCATTTAGAACATCAATATTAATTATATTAACATTAATTTAGGAATATGAACATTAAACCATTGGCAGACAGAGTGCTGGTAAAACCAGCTGCTGCAGAAGAGAAAACAGTAAGTGGAATTATCATTCCCGACACAGCAAAGGAAAAACCGCTGAAAGGCGAAGTGATTGCTGCAGGTAAAGGTACGAAAGATGAGGAAATGGTTGTGAAAGAAGGTGACAAGGTGTTGTACGGTAAATATGCCGGAACCGAAATTGAACTGGATGGCGTACAACATCTGATCATGCGTCAGTCTGACATCCTGGCGATTCTTTCCTGATCAAAAAGATAAACATGACTCGATCTATCTTGCATTTACAAATCAATTATAAAACGAAATAAAAATGGCTAAGGAAATTAAATTTAACATGGATGCCCGCGATCTGCTTAAGAAAGGCGTGGACGAACTGGCAGATGCTGTCAAAGTAACATTGGGTCCCAAAGGCCGTAATGTGATTATCGATAAAAAATATGGAGCTCCCCAGATTACCAAAGACGGTGTAACGGTGGCAAAAGAGATAGAACTGGAAGACTCTTTTCAGAATATGGGTGCCCAGCTGGTGAAGGAAGTGGCCTCCAAGACCAATGACGACGCAGGTGATGGTACCACAACTGCTACCGTATTGGCTCAGTCAATCATTGGCGTGGGTCTGAAAAACGTGACTGCAGGAGCTAACCCGATGGATTTGAAGCGTGGTATTGACAAAGCAGTGGGCAAGGTGGTGGAAAGCCTCAAAGAACAGGCCGTAGAAGTAGGTGATGACCTGAGAAAGATTGAAAACGTGGCCAAGATTTCGGCCAATGGCGATGAGACTATTGGCAAGCTGATTGCCGAAGCAATGCAGAAAGTAAGCAAAGAAGGTGTGATCACCGTGGAAGAGTCGAAAGGAACCGATACCTATGTGGACGTAGTGGAAGGAATGCAGTTTGACCGCGGCTATATCTCTCCCTACTTTGTGACCGATACCGAAGCCATGGAAGTGGATTTTGAAAATCCGCTGATCCTGATTCATGACAAGAAGATCTCTGCCATCAAGGATCTGCTGCCCATCCTGGAAAAAGGAATTCAGACCGGCAAGCCGCTGTTGATCATTGCCGAGGATATTGATTCCGAAGCACTGACCACACTCGTAGTGAACCGTCTACGCGGATCTTTGAAGATTGCCGCGGTGAAGGCTCCCGGTTTTGGCGATCGTAGGAAAGAGATGCTGGAAGATATCGCCATCCTCACAGGAGGCATTGTTGTTTCCGAAGAGAAAGGCCTTACCCTGGAAAATGCCACCCTCGATATGCTGGGTAGCGCCGAGAAGGTGACCATCGATAAGGATACCACCACTATTGTAAACGGCGAAGGTGAAAAGGCAGCTATTGAAAGCCGCATTGGCCAGATACGTGCACAAATTGAGAAAACAACATCCGACTATGATCGCGAGAAATTGCAAGAACGTCTTGCCAAGCTGGCCGGCGGCGTGGCAGTGCTTTACGTGGGAGCAGCCTCCGAAGTGGAGATGAAGGAGAAGAAAGACCGCGTGCAGGATGCACTCTCAGCTACCCGTGCTGCTGTTGAAGAAGGAACTGTGCCCGGCGGAGGCGTTGCCTACATCCGTGCGATCGAAGTTATTGACGGATTGAAGGGTGAAAACGAAGACGAGACTACCGGAATTGAGATTGTGAAACGTGCCATCGAGGAACCTCTTCGTCAGATTGTGGCGAACGCCGGAAAAGAAGGTGCCGTAGTTGTACAGAAGGTACGTGAAGGAAAGGCTGATTATGGTTATAATGCCCGGAGTGATCAGTATGAAAACCTCTACGAAACAGGTGTTATTGATCCTGCCAAGGTGACCCGCGTAGCTTTGGAAAATGCCGCTTCCATTGCCGGTATGTTCCTCACAACGGAATGTGTAATCACAGACAAGAAGGAAGACAATCCAGCACCGCAGATGCCCATGGGAGGCGGTGGAATGGGTGGAATGATGTAATTGTCATGATCCGCTGAAAATAGAATAATAATTATTATCAAGACGCGTAACTGAAAATGAAAATTTGAAAGTTATGCGTCTTTTTCTTTTAAAAAAGCAAGTTAATCTGTTTTTTCCTTTCATTGCGGTTTTTCTTAATTCAATTTTGTGACAAATTGTAATTAAGTTTGTAATAATCAATCAATCGGCTGTAAAATTAAAAGAGCAATCGCAACAAAAATGTAACAGAAATTAGATAATTTATACTACTTTTGTGCGGATTTTAATTTTTTGAAAAATTTAAATATTGAAATTTATGGTAAAGCGATTGAGATTTTTGACAGTAGCTCTTTTTGTGATGCTCGCTGCCGTGATGCAGGCTCAGGTGACGACTTCCAGTATGAGTGGACGTGTTACCGATGCTGAGGGGGCTGTTATCGGTGCAACGGTGATTGC
>DHSP01000078.1:31473-54071 GCA_002408485.1 Proteiniphilum sp. UBA5283
GGTGCAACGGTGATTGCCACACATGTGCCCACTGGAACTGTTTATGGTGTAAGCTCCAGAGTAGATGGTTCTTTTAATTTGGCTAATATGCGTGTTGGAGGGCCATATGTGGTGAAGATATCATATATAGGCTATCATACTGAAACATTTGGCGGTATTCAACTATCATTGGGTGAAGATTTTGTTTTGAATGCATTATTGAAAGAAGATACCCAATTGCTTGATGAAATTGTGGTGGTCGGAGAATCAAACACTTCAGTCTTTTCATCCAATAGAACAGGGGCGCAAGAAATCATTACAAGAGAGCAAATTGATAAATTGCCTACTATAACTCGCTCTTTGAACGATTTTACTAGACTTGTTCCTATGAATAGTGGTGGAAATTTTGGTGGGACTTCCTATCGCTTCAATAATGTAACTGTTGATGGTGCCTCTTTTAATAACTCTTTCGGCTTGAGTTCTTCATTAGGTGCAAGTGGTGTTGAACCAATCTCGCTCGAGGCACTTGAGCAAGTTCAGGTGATGATCGCCCCCTATGACGTAAGAAATGGAGGATTCACCGGTGCAGGTATCAATTCTGTCACTAAATCAGGTAGCAATGATTTTAATGCTTCTGCTTACATGTATATAAAGAGTCCCGATTTAATGGGATACAGAATAAAAGATGAAATATTAAATGTTTCTGAATTCTCCAACAAACAATATGGGCTGAGCATTTCTGGACCAATTATTAAGAATAAGTTGTTTTTTTACATTAACGGTGAAATAGACCGCCAAGAATTGCCAATTACATACACAACAGCTAACTCCGCTGTAAATGCTGCAGATTTGAAAGATCTCTCTTCATTCTTAAACAAAGAATTAAATTACAGTCCCGGATCTTACGACCTTACTAAAAGGAATACAGAGGCAAACCGACTGACAGCCCGCTTGGATTGGAATATCAATCCTAAGAATGTTCTGAGTTTGAAGTATTTTTACTTAAAATCATTCAATACAAATAACCCCAGTACATCAGGTACTCCGTTAAATGGAAGAGGTCCTAATGAATATGCTATTCCGTTTACATCAGCATTCTACAGAGCAAATAACAACTTCAACATCATTATGGCCGATTTAAATACGATCATCAATGATAATATGAGTAATTATTTTAAAATTGGTTATTCCGCATTGCGAGATTTCAGAGATATGGATGGAGGTTTCTTTCCTCAAGTCGATATCCTGAATGGTAATGCCGGTAATCTTATGGCTTATACTACTTTTGGGACAGAAGCCAATTCTTATAACAACAGGTTAAATACAAATATTTTCCAGATTCAGGATAACTTTGTAATGAATCTTGGCAAACATCAGATCACAATTGGTACTCAAAGTGATTATCGATCATTTAGTAATGGTTTTGCCCAGAATTATCCAGGAGCTTGGGTGTTTTCATCAATAGATGACTTTAAATTCAACGTTCTAGCCACAAAAGATTATTTGAGCAGTCATAATGGAAGTATCGCCGGTTTCAATATCAACAATTATAATCCATCAACTTACGGTTTGAATCCAATTAACGGAGGTTTGACCAATTCATCGGGTACCGGTTTTTCATATTATTCGCAAAAATATGCAATCGGTGATTCATTCCCCTTTGCTGAAGTGAATGTAATGCAGTTGGGCTTTTATGTTCAAGATAAATGGACAATCAACGATAAACTGAATGTTACATACGGGTTGCGAGCTGATGTTCCTGTATTTATGACAGATCTACCATCAAACGAAAGAGTTGCCGGGGAAACTTATAGAGATGGGATAAAGATTGATGTTTCCAAATACCCTTCTACCAAAATACTTCTTTCCCCTCGCATTGGATTTAATTTCAAACCGTTGGACGATGCATCTCTTCAATTTAGAGGAGGTACGGGGATTTTTGCCGGAACGCCGCCATATGTATGGCTCAGTAATCAGGCTGGAAACAACGGAGTCTTATTCGGAGATTTAAATGTGCGTGGTGCAGACCTTGCTACAATGGGCTTTACAGGTGATATAAATAGCTATAAACCTGCATCAGGAACACCTCCGCGTGGTGATATCGCCATTACAGATCCTGATTTTAAATATCCTACTCTTTGGAAAACCAATCTGGCTGCAGACTACAGGTTTCTGGACGGCTGGATTGCTACAATAGAGTTTTTACACTCTAAGGACTTGAATGCTATTTATCATGATAATATTGGCATTATCAGAACTACAAATTTTGTAAATGACGGTTCAGGTGAAAATGTACGTCCTGTTTACGCAGGATATTATAGTGATGAGGTCGGCAATGACAAGGCTGCCTATAATGTAGTGATGTTGCGTAACACGGATAAGGGATATTCTTGGTTTACAACACTTCAATTACAAAAGAATTTCAATGATGGTGTACTCAAAGGGCTGAATATGAATGGCTCTTATACATTTGGAAAGGCTAAGGCTGTTACAGATGGAACTTCTTCTGTTGCAACTTCTGCCTGGAAGTATCGCCCCGCACTCGATCCTAATTCACAAGAACTTGGTTATTCAGCCGGTTCTATGGATGGTAGATTATTGCTTTCCGCATCTTACACTGCCGACTGGGGTAAAAACTCTTCAACCAGTCTTGGGTTGATTTATCAGCGATATCGTCCTTTCCGATATACCTACGCGTATAATGGTGATGCGAATGGGGATACTCAAACGGCGAATGACTTAATTTATATTCCTAACAGCCTGTCTGAAATATCGGCAAACTTAGATCCAAAAGGATTTACCAACCAACAAGAAGCTTGGGAAGCATTGGATGCTTTTATTTCTCAGGACCCCTATCTGAAAGGACGTCGAGGTAAGTTTGCTGAAAGAAATGGAGCTGCTGCACCTTTTGCCAATCAACTTGATTTAAGCGTAAATCATGATATCCGAATTTATCAAGTAAACGAGAAATATCATACACTGCGTTTAAGTTTTAATATTGCTAACTTTTTAAATTTGCTCAACAAAGATTGGGGTGTACAGCAAACAACTGTACTGGGCAATCAGCAGTATCAATTCTTAAAAGTAGAACAGAAGCCAACAGCGGCGAATAACTATACTTTGAGATATAGCATGAACAACAACTTACCTGAAACTTTCAAGGATTATTTAGGTAATGATTCGCGTTGGCAAATGCAGTTTGGTATCAAGTATATTTTTTAGTTTTTCAAACACAAAAACGAAGTTTGGACAGATCCTGCAAGATAAGTGCAGGATCTGTTTTTTTATTGTGACAGGAGCGCAAGTACTAGATTATTCAGATATTAAGCATTTCATAGACAGATAAAAATCATCTTAGAGACCTTTTTGACAAAACTAAATTTCAAAATGACAAAGAAGAACGGCTTCATCACCCCATGCAGTAAGGTAACCTAAAACGCAGTATACACTTTTTACTTTGTTCAACAAGCAAACTCTTACACTATGAAAAAGTAAGTTACATAACGGAAATTTTTTTGTCTGTTTTGTCTAAAAAGGATATCTTTGAGGAAATTTATTCAGAAATATGAAACGACTGCAAGTACCCAATCAGCATATTTCACAATGGGAAACGGTTTTTGACAGGATTAAAATGCTTCACGAGGAGGGGGTGGAAGCGGCCATTGATCAGGTAAACTGGAAAAGTGATTTTCCTAAGTCGCTTCCTGTCACAGTACGTGTGGCACACGACGGGGAGAGGCTCTACCTGTATTATATCGTGACCGGGGAAGCGATCCGTGCCGAAAACAGAAAAGATTTCGGGTCGGTATGGGAAGATAGCTGTGTGGAGTTTTTTATGCAACGTGAGGGCGAAAAGATATACCGTAACTTCGAGTGCAATGTGCTGGGTGTTCTGTTGGCAGCCCAACACGAAACAAGAGAGAAAGCTGTACAGCTCACTCGTGAAGTGCAGTCGGTTTTCAGGCATAGCACCATCTGCCACAGATATGAGGAGGGGAGACAGGTTAGCGACTGGACCATGTATCTGGAGATACCGAAAGAAGTGATGGGGTTTGCTGAACATGAATCGCTTGCTGGACAGAAAATACGGGCTAACTTTTACAAGTGTGGCGACAAGACACCCGAACCTCATTTCCTCAGCTGGAGCTCTATCGATCTGCCTTCCCCCAACTTTCATGTACCCCGGTTTTTCGGAATCCTGGAGTTGGAATAAGCAGGAATTAAAAACAAACGAAAATAATCTTCATATAAACAAATTATAAAACAGCGGGAATGAATGATCATGGCAGGCTGAAAGAAATCGTCTTTCAATTTATCGGACAGAATGAAAATGTACAGATTAACCCTCTTGGTAAAGGGCATATCAACGACTCTTACAAGGTGATATCAGCCAATAACGAATATGTACTGCAGCGGATCAATCACCATATTTTTCAACATGTCCCCGAACTGCAGAACAATATCTTCAGGGTAACGAGCCATATCCGTGCAAAACTCGGGGAGCAGGGTGTGGAAGATATCGACAGAAAAGTACTCACCCTGGTACCTGCGCGTGATGGAAAACTTTATTTCAATGATAGTTATGGCGATTACTGGCGGATGATGGATTTCATCAGCAACAGCAAGAGTTATGATGAGATAAATCCGGAACTGGCATATCGTGCAGGAATGGCTTTTGGCGATTTTCAAAAGATGTTGTCCGATTTGCCGGGTGAACCTCTTTTTGAAACCATCCCCGGCTTTCACAATATGGAATCACGTCTCGAAACATTCCGCGCGTCGGTAAAGGCAAACAAAGCGGGGAGGTTAAGTGATAGCGAAGTGGCTGACCTTGTTAAAGAGATAGAAGCCCGTGCCAAGGAGATGTGTAAGGCAGAACAATTACACAGGGAAGGAAAACTTCCGAAGCGTACAAACCATTGTGATACGAAAGTAAACAACATCCTTTTCGATGTACAGGATCAGGTCCTTTGCGTGGTGGATCTCGATACGGTGATGCCGGGATATGTATTGTCCGATTTCGGTGATTTTATCCGTACCGGTGCCAATACCGGCGCTGAGGATGATGAAAATTTAGACAATATCTCAGTTGACCTGGCCATCTTTGAAGGATATGCAAAGGGATACCTGCAAAAAGCGGCATCATTTCTGACGAAAACAGAAATAGAGAATCTTGCTTTCGGCGCAAAGTTGCTGACCTATATGCAAACGGTACGCTTCTTCACCGATTATATCGATGGCGATACCTACTATAAGATTGCCTATCCCAATCACAACCTGGTACGTACAAAAGCCCAGTTTAAATTGCTGCAAAGCCTTGAAGCAAATTTCGAAGAAATGCAGCGGATCGTGCTCGATGCCGCAGGCCGCTGATAGCTAATACAAATAATTATCGTAAAAACAGTCGGCGCAAAGAAAAAATCATTATCTTTGCACCGCTTTATTTTGAGGAGAAAACGTGGCAAAGTTCAGTTTGTACAATATTTCCCTAAAAAACCTTTCTGCCGGACTACATACCTATGAGTATGAGCTGGATAGGAAATTCTTCGAGGCTATAGACGGCGACGAAGTAAAGAAAGGTAATGTGAAGGTGACAGCCACTGTGAGGAGAACGTCATCGACCTTCGAAATTAATTTCGATATTAACGGGGTGGTGCAGGTACCCTGCACACGCTGTTTAGATGATGTGGATCAGGAGGTGGATACCAAAAATAGGCTCATCGTGAAGTTTGGAAAAGAATATTCCGAAGAGAGCGACGAGATCGTGATCATCCCGGAGGAAGAGGGCGAAATAAACATCGCGTGGTTTCTGTACGAATTCATTGCACTGGCTATTCCCATTAAACATGTTCATCCGTCTGGCGAATGCAACAGGTTGGTTTCCTCAAAACTGCGCAAGCACCGTGCAGTAAATGACGATGACGACGACATGAGCGACGAGGATGCACCTGATGACGATGAATTCACCAACGAAGACGATGCGCAGGTTACCGATCCCCGATGGGATGCCCTGAAAGGATTGAATATCGACGATAATTGAAATATAAACAGTAAAAATTACACATACAAATGGCACATCCAAAAAGAAGACAGTCTTCTGCAAGACAAGGAAAAAGAAGGTCGCATGACCATGCTAAACTGCCCACAATGGCAATTTGCCCGAACTGCGGTGCTTGGCATATTTATCATACCGTGTGCGGCGAATGCGGGTATTACAGAGGGAAATTGGCTATTGAAAAAGAGGTTACGGCTTAGACCTTCCCTTTGGTTTATAAAATAAAAGACCCTGAAATGACATGATCGTGTTTCAGGGTTTTTTTCTCACATTCATATCATTAACGACGATGAAACAACTGAACGCCGTGATCACCGGGATTACTGCAAGTGTACCGGATTATATTCTTACCAATGAGGAACTCTCTACCATGGTGGATACTTCAGATGAGTGGATCATGACCCGGGTAGGAATAAAGGAAAGACGTATTTTAAAAGGTGATCAACAGGGTATTTCGGTCCTTGGTACGCAAGCCGTGACCCAGTTACTGAAGAAAACCAAAACTTCGCCTGCCGAAATCGATGCGGTTATATTTGCAACATCCACTCCAGACCACCTCTTTCCATCGGCTGCATCTATTGTTGCAGAAAATACCGGGATAAAAAACGCTTTCTGTTTTGATATGGAAGTGGCTTGTTCTGGCTTTGTATATGGTTTGGAGATATGTAACGGGTTGATAAAGACCGGGAAATACAAAAAGATAATTCTATTGGCGGGAGACAAAATGTCGTCCATCACCAATTATAAAGACCGGACCACCTGCCCGCTCTTCGGCGATGCAGCTGGAGCAGTTCTCATTGAACCTACCGAAGAGAATATCGGTATTATCGATGCAGAGCTTCATTCTGACGGAGTCGGTTACAAACCTTTGCAACTGAAAGCGGGGGGGAGTAAATATCCTGCTTCACACGAGACAGTGGATAACGCAGAGCATACTGTCCACCAGGACGGAAAAATTGTGTTTAAATATGCTGTATCCCGCATGTCGGAGGTTTCTGAATCTATCATGAAAAGGAACAACCTGACAGTCGACGATGTAGACTGGTTGGTCCCCCATCAGGCGAACATGCGGATCATAGATGCTGCAGTGGAACGAACCGGACTGCCTCGTGAGAAGGTAATGGTCAACATTGAACGATACGGCAACACCAGCGCCGGAACCATCCCTCTTTGTCTGTGGGAGTGGGAATCCAAACTGCGCAAAGGAGATAACGTGATTCTTACTGCTTTTGGTGCCGGCTTTTCATGGGGAAGTGTCTACCTGAAATGGGGATATGATTATGAGGAAACACAGCATTGCTGAGCGGCGAATGTTGACAAACGAAAACTGACAATAGAACACCGAATCCAATATATGCAGCAAGATCATCGTTCGGGCTTCGTAAATATCGTGGGCAATCCCAATGTGGGGAAATCTACGTTGATGAACCGGCTGGTGGGCGAGAAACTGTCCATTATCACGGCCAAGGCGCAGACAACGCGACACCGCATAATCGGAATCGTCAATACGCCTGCATACCAGGTCGTATACTCTGATACGCCGGGAGTGCTGCAACCCAATTATAAGCTGCAGGAGCAGATGCTTAATTTCTCCCTTTCGGCATTACAGGATGCCGATGTGCTGCTTTATGTAACCGACGTGGTGGAGAAGATCGATAAAAACGATGATTTCCTTGCTAAAGTGCGGCAACTTGAACTTCCGGTGCTGTTGTTGATTAATAAAATTGACCAGACCAATCAAACCGGACTGGAGACATTGGTATCACAATGGCAGCAGCTGTTGCCCAAAGCAGAGATTTACCCGATTTCTGCATTGAATAATTTTGGGGTAGATACAGTGCAGAAACGAGTGTTGGAACTTTTGCCGGAATCGCCTCCCTATTTTGAAAAAGATGCTCTAACCGATAAGCCTGCCCGTTTTTTTGTGGCAGAGATTATCCGGGAGAAGGCGCTCCTGCTTTATCAGAAAGAGGTTCCTTACTCCATAGAGGTAGGTGTGGAAGAGTTTAAAGAAGAAAAAGAGATCATCAGAATAAGAGCAATTATTTTGGTGGAAAGAGATACCCAGAAAGGAATTGTGATCGGCCACAAAGGGGAAGCCCTTAAGAAACTGGGAACAATGGCGCGCAAAGATATTGAACGGTTTTTTGAAAAAAAGATCTTTTTACAACTCTATGTGAAGGTCGAAAAAGACTGGCGCAACAGAGACAATATGCTGAAAACATTCGGGTATAAACTGGATTGATTCAGTGATTCGATGATTCGGTAATTCCAAAATGGGAGATCCGTTAATTCAATGATCCGATATTCAGTAAAACAATAAATCAGCAAATCAAAAAGAATATGCAAAATTTAGTAGCAATCGTGGGACGCCCCAATGTGGGGAAATCCACCCTGTTTAATCGCCTGACTCAGACTCGACAGGCCATTGTGACGGAAGTATCGGGTACTACTCGCGACCGCCAGTACGGGAAGGTGAGCTGGAATGGACAGGAGTTTTCCCTGGTAGATACCGGCGGTTGGGTAGTAAATTCGGATGATGTCATGGAGGATGAGATCAACAAACAGGTACGTATTGCCATTGATGAAGCCGATGTGATTCTTTTTGTGGTTGATGTGATGAATGGGCGGACCGATCTGGATGCAGGTGTGGCACAGATGTTGCGCAGGTCTGGCAAGCCGGTGGTCGTGGTGGCCAATAAGTCGGATAATTTCGATATAGGACATCAGGCTGCTGAATTTTATTCCTTTGGACTTGGTGATCCATACAGTGTGTCGGCTATCAATGGTTCAGGAACAGGTGACCTGTTGGATCACATCATTACTCTTTTTACCAGAGACAATGAGGAGGAGATTCTGGAGGATATTCCCCGGTTTGCGGTCGTGGGACGTCCCAATGCCGGTAAATCATCCATCATCAATGCATTAATCGGAGAGGAGAGAAGCATCGTTACCGACATTGCCGGTACGACACGCGACTCCATTTACATGCGTTATAATAAGTTCGGCATGGATTTCTACCTGATCGATACTGCCGGCATCCGTAAAAAAGGAAAAGTGACGGAAGATCTGGAGTATTTCTCGGTTATTCGTTCTATTAGAGTCATCGAAAATGCCGATGTCTGTATCCTGATGCTTGATGCTACCCGGGGTATTGAGAGCCAGGACCTGAATATTTTCTCACTCATCCAGAAAAATCGTAAAGGATTGGTCGTTTTTGTGAATAAGTGGGATACGGTGGAAGAAAAAAACAATGTGGTGATCAAAACATTCGAGAATGCCATCCGTCAGCGCTTGGCTCCCTTTACCGATTTCCCGATTATCTTCGGGTCGGCGCTAACCAAACAACGCATCCTCAAAGTAATGGATGTAGCTAAGGAGGTTTATACGAACCGGAAGCGGAAGGTATCCACCAGTAAGCTCAACGAGATCATGTTGCCCATTATCGAAAAAACGCCCCCACCTGCCAACAAAGGGAAGTATATAAAGGTGAAGTATATCACTCAGTTGCCAAATACTCAGATTCCTTCCTTTGCTTTCTTTTGCAATCTTCCCCAATGGATCAAAGAACCCTACAAACGGTTTATCGAAAACAGAATGCGTGAGAATTGGAATTTTTCGGGCACTCCCATTAATATCTTCTTTCGGGAAAAATAAATTTCGGACAATCGTTGTCGGCAAACGCAAAAA
Organism: Proteiniphilum sp. UBA5283; assembly: GCA_002408485.1. Taxonomy (GTDB): domain Bacteria; phylum Bacteroidota; class Bacteroidia; order Bacteroidales; family Dysgonomonadaceae; genus Proteiniphilum. The sequence goes on from DHSP01000078.1 coordinate 41,198, forward strand.
AGTGTGCAATTTTAACTGAAATAAATAATTTCAGAGATAGCCCAACGCTTCCGTGAAAAATATTTTTTTATTTTGCATATTGCGAAATAAATAGCAAAAACCGATGAAATACCAAAAATATTGCGTTAATTTGTATAACTTTTGGCAGGATAGGAGGGTGATAAAAACTGCTATCGTGTTTTAAAAAAATAAAAAATGAATGGCAACACCCCGGTCGTCAGACTGGGATAAACGAAGGGGACTACTGATGAATACGAAAAACAATCCTGAAAACGAAAAACTACCCGTTAACGACGAACAAACAACAAAAGAACTGCAAGACGCAACGAAGGAGATACCATCGCCGGTAGATAATTCGCTACCGCTTGATGTTCCCAACGAGGAGCCAGTACCGGAACCGGGTGTTGCAGTTGCGGCGGAAGAGAATGAGACCGGTTCTGTTCCGGATGATGTTGTCCCTGAGGAAGAACCGGTGAGTGAGGTCGCATCTGTTAATCCCGTAGTCGATGATAAGGTCGCTCAGAAGGAAAAGGATGTAGATACAGAGGAACCTGTATCTATTGATTATGAGCTTGAAGATGCCCGTGAGGAGGAAGAAGCCGATGAGGAAGAAACCGATGATGAAGAAGAGCATGATCCGGAGGCCGATGCTTCCCTGGACGAGTCCAGCGTCTCGTTGCTCCCCATAGAAGAGATTGTACAGCATCTCCGCAATTTGTTACAGTCGGATAACCCGAAGCGGAAAGATGTTGATGAATATAAAAATCAATTTTACCGATCGTTGCGGAACGAAACGGAAGGGCAAAAGCAGGCTTTTCTGGCAAACGGAGGTGAAGAAATTGATTTCATTTCCAACGAACCGGCGCTCTTCACCGAAGGCAAAGAGCTGCTTCAGAAAATCAAGGAAAAACGCTCAGTTATTGCTGCAAGGGAAGAGGCAGAGAAAGAGAAAAACGTGGCCCGGAAGCTGGCAATCATCGAACAGATAAAACTCCTGACAGAAACGCAAGGACAGGAAGATTTCAATAAATCCTATCAGGAATTCAAATCACTTCAGCAAGAGTGGAACGAAATCAAGCAGGTTCCACAGGCAAAAGTGAATGAGTTGTGGAAATCGTACCAGCGCTACGTGGAGAAGTTCTATGATCTGGTACGTATCAACAACGAGTTCAGAGAATATGATTTTAAGAAAAATCTGGAACTGAAGACTGATCTGTGCGAAGCAGCGGAAAGACTCGATGAAGAAACGGATGTGATCTCTGCATTTCATCAGCTGCAGAACCTGCATCAGGAATGGAGGGAAATAGGACCTGTTTCCAGGAAGGATAGAGAAGAGATATGGAATAGGTTTAAAGAAGCTTCTACTAATATCAACAAAAAGTATCAGGCTCATTTCGAGGAGTTAAGAGGCAAGGAGGACGAAAATCTTGAATTGAAGACAGCACTCTGCGAGAAGCTTGAGGCAATCGACTACAGCAGGCTCACAACCGTGAGGGAGTGGAACAACAAAGTGAAGGAAGTGCTCGATATTCAGTCGCAATGGCGCCAGATAGGCTATGTTCCGAGAAAATGGAACACGAAGATTTATAAACGCTATCGCGCTGCCTGCGATCTTTTTTTCAAAACCAAGAACGATTTCTATAAATCTCTTCGCGGTGAGATGGAAGAGAACCTCAGAAAAAAGATCGAACTGTGTGAACGTGCCGAGGCAATGAAAGAGAGCCACGACTGGAAAAAAACAACCCAGGAGATGATCGACATCCAGAAAGCGTGGAAGAGCATCGGTGTAGTACCTCATAAGTATGTGGACAGCATCTGGAAACGATTTATTACTGCGTGTGATTATTTCTTTGAGCAGAAAAAGATCCATACTTCATCACAATACGACGAGGAGGCCAAAAACCTGGAAGCCAAGAAGGCAGTGGTCGAACGAATCACAAAGCTGGATACCTCTCTGGAGACTGACGAGGCTTTGTCTCAGTTACATGCACTAATGGACGAGTGGTATGCCATCGGTCACGTACCTTATAAATTAAAGGATCGGGTATATCGTGACTTTTATGAGGCTACGGAGGCACAGTTCGATCGGTTGAATATTGATAAGGCTGACCGGAAGCTTGAAAGCTTTAAAACCAACCTCTCCGATATGGCCAAATCCAGTAATGCCAAAAACCAAATGCTGCGTGAACGAGAGAAGTTGATGCGCCAGTACGAACGGATGAAAGGCGAACTGCAGACCTACGAAAATAATATTGGATTTCTTTCGGTTTCTTCCAAAAAAGGAAATTATCTTCTGGATGATATGAACCAGAAGATGGAAAAAATTAAATCGGAGCTGCAGCTGATCGTGAAAAAGATCGGAGTCATTGATACGGAGTTATAATGATGTATTGATGCACTAGATAATAGTCTGGCGACCGGATAGATCCGGTCGCTTTTTTGTGCTCATCATAGTAGTTTTTATTAACAAAATGTTTTCACATATTGTTAATATTCATTATTTTAGTGGTGTATTAAAATGTTTGAGATGTTTATGAAATCTGACGATCTATGGAATTTTCTACTACTAAATGAAAGCCAACCATTCGAATAGCATCAAAAATGAGATTTACGGATATAACACCCAAATGTAAAAATCAATTAATTGTATGAGAACAAATCTGATTGTATCCTTCTTTTTGTTAGCAACAAGCTCTCTATTTGCCCAGTGGCGGCCAGCGGGAGATAAAATTAAAACCAGGTGGGCATCGGAGATCGATGTGAATAATGTGCTCCCCGAATATCCGAGACCTATTATGGAACGGACCGAATGGCAAAATCTGAACGGACTGTGGAACTATGCAATTGTACCTGTTGGAAAACAAAAGCCTGCCAGTTTCGACGGGGAGATCCTGGTCCCTTTTGCTGTAGAATCAAGCCTTTCGGGCGTGCAGAAAAGAGTAGGAAAGGACAACGAGCTGTGGTATTGCCGGGAATTCACGGTACCTTCCAGATGGAAAAATAACAATGTATTGCTTCATTTCGGTGCCGTGGACTGGAAAGCCGATGTGTGGGTCAACGGTGTAAAAGTAGGACAGCACACTGGTGGTTATACCCCGTTTTCGTTTGACATCACACCATCCCTGACCAGTGGAAAAAATTTCCTCGTCGTAAAAGTATGGGACCCCTCGGATCAGGGGCATCAGCCCCGAGGAAAACAGGTGAACAAACCCGAAGGCATCTGGTACACTCCGGTGACTGGCATCTGGCAGACTGTATGGCTCGAACCAGTACCCCGAAATTATATCAAGAATGTAAAAATTACACCCGACATCGACGTGAACATCCTCACTATTGAAGTTGCAGCAAGTTTGGGGTCAGTGGCGAACAGAGTGGAGGTAAAGGTGATGGAAGGTGCCCGTGAGGTGGCTATCGGCCAATCTATCAATAATCTTCCCGTTGAGGTAAGCATGCCCCAAAATGCCAGGTTGTGGTCGCCCGGCGATCCTTTTCTTTATGATTTGGAAATTACGCTTTTTGATGGTTTAAAACAACTCGACAAGGTGAAAAGCTATGCCGCCATGCGTAAATATTCTACGAAAAGGGATGACAAGGGAATCGTAAGATTGCAACTTAACAACAAAAACCTGTTTCATTTCGGACCGCTCGACCAAGGATGGTGGCCCGACGGGCTCTATACTGCTCCCACAGACGAAGCGTTGGAGTACGATATCATTAAAACCAGAGACTTTGGTTTCAATATGATTCGCAAACACGTGAAAGTGGAGCCGGCACGCTGGTACACCCATTGTGACCGTCATGGCATTATCGTTTGGCAGGATATGCCCAATGGTGATAGGGGTCCGGAATGGCAAATGCATCAGTATTTCACCGGTACGGAACGCATACGTTCAGCCGAGTCGGAAGACAATTTTCGGAAAGAATGGAAAGAGATTATCGACTATCTTTACTCTTATCCTTCTGTCGGAGTGTGGGTGCCTTTTAACGAGGCGTGGGGACAATTCAAAACAGAAGAGATTACCAAATGGACAAAAAAATATGATCCTTCCCGCCTCGTGAATCCAGCGAGCGGAGGTAACCATTACACAATTGGCGATATGCTCGACTTACATAATTATCCGACCCCTCGGATGTATCTTTACGATGCACAGCGAGCAACCGTACTGGGTGAGTATGGAGGAATAGGATGGGCCAACAAGGAGCATCTCTGGGAACCCAACCGTAATTGGGGATACGTTCAGTTCAACAGTGAAAAAGAGGTGACCGACGAATATATGAAGTATGCTGAACAGCTCAAGCAGCTGATCAGTGCTGGTTTGTCTGCTGCTGTCTATACCCAGACCACCGATGTTGAGGTGGAGGTGAACGGGTTGATGACGTACGACAGGAAAATGGTGAAGGTGGACGAGGCACGGGTGAAAAAAGTAAACCGGGAAATTTGCAATCTGTTAAACGATTAGCTCTTTCTCCTTCATAGCTAAATGCATTCATTTTTTGCCGTTAATATTCATAGCCGTATTCTTCCTGTCTTGCAAAGCACGGGAGATCCCGACAGAGAAGCTTGTTGATAAGGGGGATACCTATATTAATCCTGTTGTCGACTACGGTTTGCCAGATCCCACAATCATCAAGGCCGCAGATGGTTGTTTTTAACTGTTTGTGTGTTTTTTAAAAAAAATCATGTAAATTTGTGAGTGGATGAAGATCCGGAGAAATTAAATTAATATAAATGAAAAAATGATGAGACTTAATCGAATGATCTGGCTATTGGCATTAATTGCCGTAGTTGGATGTACCAGCAAGCAAAAAGAGACCCCCGCAGAGCAGGCAACCCTCTCGGGACTGAAAAAAAGCAATTTCCAGTCAGTGGTAAACGGAGATTCCACCAATCTGTATGTACTAACAAACGCAAATGGCGTTGAGGTAACCCTGACGAACTATGGCGGACGCATAGTCTCCGTAATGGTGCCCGACAGAGAGGGTAACTTGAAGGATGTGGTCCTTGGATTCGACAACATCGATGATTATGTCAATATTGATAATAATTTCGGAGCCACCATTGGCCGTTACGGCAATCGAATTGCAAACGGCAAGATCACGGTGGCGGGAGTAGAGTATCAGTTGCCACAGAACAACTTCGGACATACGCTCCACGGCGGGCCGGAAGGATTTCACAAGAAGGTGTTTCAGGTCGAACAACCCGATGGACAGACTGTGGTGTTTTCATACCTGTCTGCAGACGGCGAAGCCGGTTTCCCCGGAAATCTTGATGTGAAAGTGACCATGACTCTTACCGATGACAATGCCATCGACCTGCAGTATGAGGCTACTACCGACAAGGAGACTGTGGTGAATCTCACCAATCACTCCTATTTCAACCTGAACGGCGACGGTAACAAAACTATTCTAGACGATTCGCTCACCATCCATGCTGATGCATTCACTCCAGTGGATAATACCTTTATGACCACAGGAGAAATAAGCCCGGTGGAGGGAACACCCATGGATTTCAGAACTCCTACCGTTATTGGTGAACGGATCGATAACTACGATTATGTACAATTAAAGAATGGCGACGGATATGACCATAACTGGGTGTTGAACACGAAAGGCGATGTGAATCAGGTGGCTGCCACAGTGTACTCACCCGAGACCGGCATTCAGCTCGATGTCTATACCGATGAACCGGGGGTGCAGGTCTATACCGGTAACTTCCTCGATGGTACCGTGACCGGTAAAAATGGCGCCCTGTATGCCAAAAGGAATGCTATCTGCCTGGAGACACAGAAGTTCCCCGATTCGCCCAACAAAGCCGATTGGCCCTCACCTTACCTGAAGCCGGGAGAGAAATATACCAGCCGCTGTATTTATAAGTTTTCGGTAAAAAAATAATCATTCTATACGATTACGGAGTATGGAAAGCTTGTCCAATCTGCCTCTCTGGCTGATCATACTGGGTGTCATCCTGGTTTTGTTTGATTCGGTTATGAAACTGATTGCACTCTGGAAATCGGCCCGGAACAATCAACTGGCCTGGTTTATCTGCCTGGCAATCTTTAATACCGTGGGTATCCTACCCATCGTATACCTGGTGCTGAATAAGCAAAAAGCATTTCCACAGGATGACTAACGGTCATTCTGCGATCTTAACAAGAGGATGCATCACACCTACAGGGCTATGCATCCTCTTGTTTTTCTACAACCTGGTATTCTCGCAAATGGGGGCATAAAAGCGGACATATTTAAGGCGCATTATTATAGAGGAACTGAATGTTATAGCGCGGCACCGTTTTTTTGATAATATCGGCACCACTCCCTGAGTCCGCAGATCCCGCATTTTGGCTTTCGGGCAACACAGATGTACCGCCCATGAAGAATGAGCCAGTGATGTGCTGTTGAAAGCAACTCTTCCGGAATATATTTTACCAGCTCGCGTTCGGTCTCGAGAGGTGATTTGGAGTTATCCGTCAGGCCGATTCGATTAGCCACCCGAAACACATGGGTATCGACCGGCATGGCGGGTTTGTTGAAAGCAACGGCAAGGATTACGTTGGCCGTTTTGCGGCCTACTCCGGGTATGGTAAGCAACGAGTCTATATCGGTAGGCACTTCCCCTTCAAAATCGGAAACCAGTTTCCTGGCCATTCCGGTCAGGTTTTTTGCCTTATTATTGGGGTAGGAGCAGGAGCGGATATACTCAAACAGGTTGTCGGGAGAAGCAGCGGCCATTACCTCCGGCGTGGGAAAAGCTTCAAACAATGCAGGGGTAATCATGTTTACCCGCTTATCCGTGCATTGAGCAGATAAAATCACCGCGACCAGCAATTGGAAGTTATTTGCGTAATGCAACTCTGTTTCGGCCGATTCCGCATTGGCTTCAAACCAACCGATCACATTTTTGTAACGCTCTTTTTTTGTCATATCTTGGTTTTTTCCCGAATCATTCAATGATAAAAGATTATTCATTTATCGGAAGTGATTAATACATGATCTCGTCAGACAGAGGGATAAACTGTGCGCTTAAGTCGGGATCCCTCATGCCAGGGTCGAGAGGATACATGGGGCGGTTGATTCGCTTGTAAGGCAACCGTAGTAAATCCTGGTCCACACCACCCGGTGTGAGCGCCATAAGCCAGTCGCCCCGCATATCATACAGCTCAGGCACCAGGTATCCGATTTTCACCACAAGGATATCTGCCTCACGGGGTTTGAGTCCCAGGTCAATGAACTGTTTCTCATAGTGGTAGGCATTCCGTTTTTCCGTGACGATGGTGTAGATATTACCGCTTTTCACCACCACTTCTGTGTTGGCCGTATCCTCCTTGATGGCTGTGACCACACCCTTTAGGCGGATAGGAGGTGCAAAACGACTGTCTACTTCAGCTCCGGCGGTGGCATCTACTTCTCCACCCACACCTGCCTCAACTGCTTTTTTTACAAATTCTGTTCCCGGAATGGAGGCATAGATCAGCGTTTTACCGCTGCTCTGCAAGGCCGTATCTTTGAAGAGCTCGTGCAGCGTCCAGGTCACATCGCCCGCACCGCCGGCAGTAGGATTGTCGCCCATGTCGCTGATGATAAACGGTTTTTTGTCGCTGGCTAACGCTTTTTTTAGTGCTTCGTCAAGATAAGTGGTCGGTGCCACGAAGTCAAATTCTTTTCGTACATCCCAGAAATGGCGGGCCAGTTTCTCGGCTGCTTTGGCGACAGCCTCTTTGTCGTCGCCATAAGCCATCACCACACCGTGGTTGCGCGGTTCATCGGCCCAGGGATAAGACATCCAGATGGCTGCATCGATTACATTATCATCGTCCAGCATGCCTGGAATGGCGGCGTAGAGGCTTTTTCCCGGTTCAATACGGGTACTTGTCTTTTCCCCGGGAAGAAGAACGGGAACAGGGATCCAGATTTTATAAGACGGTTTTCCCTTGCCTGTTTCCAGTCGGCTCAGCAAATTTGTGACCGCGCGTTTTTTGGATTCGATTGCATCCTCGTGTGGTGCAAGCCGGTAACAGGTAATCATATCGGTGTTTTGCGCCAGGCGCGGTGATACATTGCCGTGCAGGTCCATCGATGTGGAGATCAACACATCGGTGCCTACCAGCTCGCGGATGCGTACGAGGAAGTCCCCTTCGGGATCGTCCAGTCCCTGTACGCTCATCGCACCATGAATGTCGAAGAAGAGTCCGTCAAGAGGCAATATTTCCCTCAACATATTCAGAGTTTTTGTTACCAGTGACTCATAAGCTTCGCGGGTGACGATGCCTCCCGGCATGGCATGACCGCGTAGGGTGGGAAGCCACACGGCACGGTTGATGATGCCCGAATCGGGTGACATAAACGGATAATAGGTGAAAACTTCGTCGCCTGTTCTCGCTCTGAAGGCATCCTCGTGCGATACCGCAGGAGAGAAGGTACTCGATTCAATAGCAATGCCGGCAATGGCAATGCGGGGCAGCTCTTTTTGCGCTCTGCCGGTGTTACAACCTGTGGAGATGATTATCAGCAGGATAGGAATAGAAAAAAGTACTTTTTTCATAGCGAAAACTTATATTTGGTTGTTGATGATGTGAATTGTGTGAGTGGCCGCAAGACAGGCTGTTTCGGTACGGAGCCTGGTCTCACCGAGGCTTACGGGCTCAAAACCGTTTGCTATGGCACTGTGGATTTCCTCTTCGCTAAAATCACCTTCGGGTCCGATGAGAATCAGTGCATTTTCTCCTTTCCTGTATGTTTGTGCAAGTGGCTTTTTGGGCAGATTATAGCAGTGAGCGATAAACTTTCTCCCTTCGAAAGGGCGGGTTACAAATTTTACAAACTGAACCATCTCTTCGATTCCGGGCAGGAAGGCTTGTTGTGACTGTTTCATGGCCGAAACGGCAATCTTTTCCAGTCGTTCTTTTTTCAAATCCCTACGTTCGGAGTAATTACTCAAAAGAGGGATAAACCGGTCAATACCTATTTCAACAGCCTTTTCCACAAACCATTCGTTTCTCTCCATCTGCTTGGTAGGAGCAAAAGCTACCTGAAGCAGGAAATCTCTGTTCCTTGCAATCGATATCCGATGCTGAATGTGTACACTACAATGTTTCGGGTGCGCTTCCGCAAGCAGGCATTCATAGAAAAAACCCTGTCCGTCGGTCACAGTCAATTTGTCGCCTTCCCGCATTCGGAGTACCTTAACACAGTGTTGTGATTCCTGTATCGGCAGTTGGGGATGCCGAGAGATATCGGGGCAATAAAAGAGCGTATCTGGCATATAGCTTTCGTTCACGATTTGTTCTCTCTCCGGTTGATCTCGTCGCGTAAACGGGTTGCCAGCTCATAATTCTCCTCATTTACGGCATCCTTTAGGCGATTCTTGAGGATATCCAGCTTAAGGTCCGTTAATTCTTCTTCCTCCTCCTGCTCTCCTTCCTCCTGATAAAATTGCTCGGAAGAATTTGCTGGAGATTGTTCATCGAAAACGATGGCCATTTTTTGCATAATCTCCTCCGTGGTATAGATGGGTGAATGCGTACGTATTGCCAAAGCCACCGCATCGGATGTGCGGGAGTCGATGTGATACTCCTTGCCGTTTTGCTGCAACTTAAGTTCCGCAAAAAATGCGCCGTCTTCAAATTTATAAATCAACACCTCTATCAATTCAATGCTGAGTTCTTTCCAGATGGAACAGATCAGATCGTGTGATAAAGGCCTGGGAGGGGTAATGCCTTCCATGACGATGGCGATCGATTGAGCCTCGGGAGTTCCTATGACGATTGGAAGACGGCGTATGCCGGCCTCTTCGGCAAATATAAGTGCGTATGCCCCTGCCTGTACCTGACTGAAGGAGATCCCCAATATGGATAGTTTTATTTTTTTTGACACGATGAAATATTTTTTGTCCGTAACAACTTCAAAAATAATGAAAAATCCTCGGGCAAGTCAATCTGGTTTGAGCATGTCCGGGGCACATGTTTTATTTTGTAAATATACTATTTTTTATGTAGATGGAGCCCCGGGAAACATTTTTTTTAAAAAATCGGATTAATTATGATGGGAAGTAATAAAAAATTCCTATCTTTGCACCCGATTACAATACGGTGGTTGTAGCTCAGTTGGTTAGAGCGTCGGATTGTGGTTCCGAAGGTCGCGGGTTCGAGCCCCGTTTTCCACCCACATCTCATTTGAATGAGATTTTTATTCTCTTTAGATTTGTTTTAGGCGATCACCTGTTTTCAAAATAGGTGATTTTTTTTGTCCTTACCCATCGCCTTTTTTCGCGATGTCATTCCTTATGGGAGAAAATTATTTTCAAAGTTTTCTCCTACGGAATTCAGAACAGACGATGGCCGTGGCTGCTGCTACATTCAATGATTCGGAGGTCGTGCGGCTTAAAGGAAAGTTGGGAATGAAAAGTCTCCGGCTGATACTTTCTGCAGCTTCTTTTCTGATGCCTTTGCCCTCGCTTCCCATGACAATCAGACCATAGTCCGACAGCTCCTCGTGGTAGATGTTTTTGCCATCTAAAAAAGTTCCATAGATGGGCAGGTGGCTATACTTGCGTAAAAAAACTCCAATATCGGTATAGCTGACCCGTATACGGGCAATAGCTCCCATTGTGGCCTGCACCGTTTTGGGGTTAAACAGATCGGCCGTATCGGGAGAACATACCACATGATCAATGCCAAACCAGTCGGCAATACGGATTATGGTGCCCACATTGCCCGGATCCTGAATGCCGTCGAGTACAAGACTTAATTTTTCGCCAAATTGGTACTTCTCCACATCCTGTTCGGGCTGATAAAAAATTGCAATAATCTGAGGGGCGGTAGCCAGCAATGTTGCCTTCTTCAGTTCGCTTGCACTTGCTACCACAATTTCTTCTGCCCTGATATCGGGATGAGCAGCCAGTGTTTCCGGTAAAGCAGCGACCAGCTGACAGCGGCATGTTTCCAGCAAATCAAATACAAGCTTTGTCCCTTCTGCCACAAATGTGTGGTGTTCGCTTCGGAGTTTTTTCTCCTTGAGCGACCGTATGTATTTTATTTTGTTGTTACTTAAACTCATAATTATCAGTGTTCAACACTCGGTGTTCTGTTCTCAGCTTACGGTATCTCAATCCTGCTTCCTTTCGTGAGCACCTGGTCTTTTTTTTTCGATTCCTTTGAAATAATCATTCAATCCATGTCGGCCGGTGTCCCATTTCTGGATTCTTCCGGAGTGTAAAAGTAGCACTTTTATTGCTCTTTCTCTTCGGAAACAGCAATTGTATGGTGGAATTTGAAAAAATCCTGTCAAAAAAAACAGCAAACATATCATTCGTGTAAGGCTGATAGTTTCAAAAAATGGTTATCTTTGCGGTTATTCAGTTCTTACGGCGTTAACTTACAACTGAATTCAATTTACAACATACTAATAATCATATTTCATGTTATTTATGAACGAAAAAGCAATCATGAACAAGGCAGCCGATAATATCCGGATTCTTTCGGCTTCGATGGTGGAAGAGGCAAAATCGGGACACCCCGGTGGCGCCATGGGTGGAGCAGATTTTATCAATGTCCTGTTCTCCGAATTTTTAGAGTATGATCCCGAAGATCCTACATGGGAATCCAGAGACCGGTTTTTTCTTGATCCGGGACACATGTCGCCCATGCTCTATTCCGTCCTTTGTCTTAGTGGTAAATTTTCGTTGGATGAATTAAAGAAATTCCGGCAGTGGGGTAGTCCCACACCTGGACATCCGGAAATCGATTTAAGCAGAGGCATCGAGAACACTTCCGGACCACTGGGCCAAGGTCATGCATTTGCAGCCGGAGCAGCTGTGGCTGCCCGTTTCCTGCAGGCAAGGTTGGGAGATGTTGTGGATCACACAATCTACACATTTATTTCGGATGGAGGTATCCAGGAAGAGATTTCTCAGGGTGTTGGGCGGATAGCCGGCCACCTTGGCTTGAGCAATCTGATTATGTTTTATGATTCAAACTCTATTCAGCTTTCCACCACCACCCATGAGGTAACCAGCGAAAATGTAGCGAAGAAATACGAGGCCTGGAACTGGAAAGTGATTACCATCGACGGCAATAACGTGGACGAGATCCGCAAGGCACTCACCGAGGCGAAAGCTGAAAAGGAAAAACCAACCCTCATTATTGGCAACACCATCATGGGACGTGGTGCAATAGCAGCCGACGGCAGTTCGTTCGAACAAAAGGTTTCTACTCACGGACAGCCTTTGAGTGCAGCTGGAGCCGACTTTGGTCAAACGGTCAAAAATCTGGGCGGGGATCCGGAAAATCCCTTTGTGATCTTCCCCGAAGCAAAAGAACTCTACGAAAAAAGAATCGAGGAGCTGAAAGTCATTGCATCGGCCAAAAAGGCTAAAGAGAAGGAATGGGAAAAGCAAAATCCCGAACTGGCTGAAAAGAAGCGTAAATGGTTTTCGCGTGAACTACCGGTAATCGACTGGTCTGCCATTCAGCAAAAACCGGGTAATGCCACCCGTGCCGCATCGGCTACCGTGCTGGGTGTATTGGCACAGCAGGTGGAAAACATGGTGGTTGCTTCTGCCGATCTCTCAAACTCCGATAAGACAGATGGGTTTCTAAAATTCACCAAAGCTTTTACACGGGATGACTTCTCGGGTGCCTTCCTGCAGATGGGAGTCTCTGAATTTACCATGTCGTGCCTCTGCATCGGAATGAGCCTGCATGGCGGTGTAATTCCAGCTTGCGGTACCTTTTTCGCCTTCTCCGACTACATGAAACCCTCCATTCGCGTGGCAGCATTGATGGAAACACCGGTTATTTTTATCTGGACACACGATGCATTCCGCGTGGGTGAAGATGGACCCACACACCAGCCCGTGGAACAGGAAGCACAGATCCGC
>DHSP01000078.1:54270-65264 GCA_002408485.1 Proteiniphilum sp. UBA5283
CCGATGCCAACGAAACCACCGTGGCGTGGAAGATGGCACTTGAAAACAAAGAAACGCCAACCGGGTTGATTCTCTCCCGTCAAAACATAAAAGATCTTCCCGCACGGGAATCCCGTTTTGCGGAAGCGCAACAGGCGAAGAAGGGTGCTTATATTGTACAGGATGAAGAGAACTACGATGTGATATTGTTGGCTTCGGGATCAGAAGTTGCCACCCTTGTGGAGGGAGCTGATTTACTTCGGACCGACGGGGTGAAAGTACGCATCGTTTCGGTTCCCTCGGAAGGATTATTCCGCTCCCAGCCGGCCGAATATCAGGAGTCTGTATTGCCGAAAGGGAAAAGGAAATTTGGTATGACCGCCGGTTTGCCCGTCACACTCGAAGGACTTGTGGGTGCCGACGGGTCGGTCTGGGGAATGAACTCATTCGGGTTTTCAGCGCCCTATCAGATCCTGGATGAAAAACTGGGATATACCGGCAGGAATGTATATGAACAGGTAAAAAAAATGTTGTAATCACTAAAACCGATTGATATGTCGTTATTTGCTAATTCAGAAAAGCCTATCGGGATAGGATCAGACCATGCCGGCTTCGACAGAAAGCAGCATTTGATTAAAATGTTTGAGGAACAGGGTATCCCGTACAAAGATTTTGGCACCTATTCTTCAGAAAGTACTGATTATCCAGACTATGCACATCCTCTTGCCTTGGCTGTTGAGAATGGCGAATGTTATCCGGGGGTCGCTATCTGCGCCTCCGGAAACGGCATCAACATGACCGTGAACAAGCACCAGGGTGTGCGCGGTGCTTTGTGCTGGACCCCTGAAATAGCTTATTATGCCAGGGCACATAATAACGCTAACATTCTCTCTCTCCCAGGTCGTTTTCTGAACGACGAGGAGATTTACGAGATACTGGTTACTTTCCTGAATACGCCCTTTGAAGGTGGGCGTCACGAAAGGAGAGTCAATAAGATTCCTTGCGGATAATATGAATTATCCGTTCTCTCTTAACTTATATTCCCGATATAATACGGGGAATGATTATTTTTGATCGTATGATGTGGAAGAAACAATCCGGTTTGATTCTGTTGCTATTTCTTTTCTTGCAAAGCTGCGAGATAACGGATATGCAATTCGACAACCACCCCAGAGGAAATTTTGATGCTTTGTGGACCATTCTCGACCGGAATTACTGTTTCTTTGAATACAAGGAGATCGACTGGGATGCAATCTATAAGGAATATAGTGCCCGTATTACATCGGATATGAGCAACGATGCCTTGTTTAAACTTATGGGAGAGATGCTCGCAAACCTGAAAGACGGGCATGTTAACCTGGCTGCATCTCATGACATGACCCGTTACTGGCAATGGCAGGACGATTATCCGGCCAACTTCGACCCAACTATCCAGAAACATTATCTGGGAACCGATTTCGGCATAGCTGCCGGCATGCGGTATAAGATACTGGAAGATAATGTGGGCTATATCTATTATGGTAGTTTTTCGAACGATATAGGAGAGGGGAGCCTTGATCAGGTATTGAACAGGATGGCTCTTTGCCATGGTATTATTATCGATGTACGAAACAATGGAGGAGGAAGCCTTACCAACGTGGAGAGAATTACCGGCCGTTTTTTCAATGAACGCAAACATATTGGTTATATCTCTCATAAAGTTGGTCCGGGACATAATGATTTCTCTCCGCTCTATCCCAAATATGCGGAAAGTTCCAACAGGGTACGTTACCAGAAGCCAGTGGTTGTGATCACCAACAGGGGATGTTACAGTGCTACCAACGAGTTTGTCAGCATCATGAAATATGCACCCAATGTGACGGTGATCGGCGATAAAACTGGCGGAGGAAGTGGATTGCCTTTCACGTCAGAATTACCAAACGGGTGGTCCATCCGATTCTCGGCTTCCCCCATGTTCAATGCCGAAAAAGAACACATTGAATTTGGTGTGGAACCGGATATCAAGGTAGAAATGCTCAAAAGCGACATGGATAAAAACCGGGATACCATAATTGAGGAAGCGCGCAAATGGATTAAAAAGAGTAATTGAATCGGTTTTTTTTAAAGAGTGTTTAGTAAAGAGATCTATACAGAAAGAAGAAAAAAACTGAAAGAAACATTTCAGACCGGAAGTCTGTTGTTCCTCGGAAATGGCGAATGTGGAATCAATTATGCCGATAATACCTACTATTTTCGTCAGGATAGTACCTTTCTCTATTTTTTTGGTATTAGTAAGCCCGACTTGATTGCCTGGATCGATATCGATGCTGATAAAGACTATATTTTTGGAGATGATCCAACCATCGATTCCATCGTATGGACAGGTTCTCAACCCACAATTAGTGAGGTGGCGCAACAAGCAGGGATCCAATTTACGGGGAGCCTGTCTGACTTCAAAAAGATGATAACTCGTGCCAATCCACATCATGTCCGGTACTTACCTCCCTACAGAGGAGAGCATCTCCTTAAGCTTTCCGCATATATGGGCTGTACTCCCAATGAGGTAACCGAGAAGAGCAGCAGGGAGTTTATTATTGCCGTAGCAAGACAGCGAAATATAAAATCAGATGAGGAGATTGCCGAGATTGAGAAGGCGGTGAACGTAACAGTCGATATGCATCTGGCAGCCATGCACCATGCCCGTGCAGGAATGATCGAGGCGGAAGTTACAGCGAGAGTGCACGAAGTGGCAATTGCTGCAGGCGGTAATTTATCCTTTCCGATTATCGGTACCATCAACGGACAGTTTTTGCACAACCATTATCACGGAAATCGCCTCAGAGAAGGAAATCTTTTTTTGCTCGATGCAGGATACGAAACCCCGATGGGGTATGCCGGGGATATGAGCAGCACTTTCCCTGTTTCCGAGAAGTTTACCAGTCGCCAGAAGGAGATTTACCAGATAACCCTGGAAGCCCATAATAAAGCAATAGAGCTTTCTTTGCCGGGAGCGAATTTCAAAGATGTACATCTGAAGGTTGGGGAGATCATATTTGATGGGCTCAAAACTCTGGGATTAACCAAAGGAGATACGAAAGAAGCAGTATCCAATGGGGCTCATGCTCTTTTCTTCCCTTGCGGAACAGGGCACTTAATGGGACTGGACGTGCATGATATGGAAAATCTCGGTGAGCAAATTGTCGGTTACGACGATGCTCCGAAAAGTACGCAATTTGGTTTAAAATCGTTGCGTTTGGGTAGAGTGCTTAACCCTGGTTTTGTACTAACCATTGAACCGGGGATTTATTTTATTCCTGAACTGATAGACCATTGGGAAAGTAATAAAATAAACTCAGATTTTATTAACTTCAACGAAGTCAATCGATACCGCGATTTCGGGGGTATCCGTAATGAAGAAAATATTCTTATAACCGAAGCGGGGAATCGGATCCTCGGGAAGCCCCTTGCTAAAAGTATCGAGGATGTTGAGCAAGAGAGGCTAAAGGCTTTTCAATAGATGAAGCGAATTGATTATATTTGTCCTGTTAATAAAGAAATAAATGTACACTGGTAAACATATTGTAACGCTTTATCATAATAACGGGAAGCGGTTGTTTTCCTGTTGGATGTGTTGATTTCCCCCCTGTTCTCTTTTTGTCATAACCTTTATCTCTCTGTCCATTTTTATGGATACTTTCTTTATTTTCTATTTTAAAAAACTCCAAATATGTTCGAAGAATTTAATACAATAAACGATGTTACCGACCAGATACCTGCACGACCGGGTATGAATGACCGGATACGTGCGCTCAGGGAAGAGAGCGTTTCTACCCCGACAACGCTATCCATAGAACGGGCTCTGATCGAAACCTCCTTCTATAAACTGAATGAAGGGAAATACTCTATTCCGATGATGCGTGCAATGAACTTTATGGAGATTTGTGAAAAGAAGCAGATATATATCGGAGAACAGGAATTAATTGTGGGTGAAAGGGGAGAAAAGCCCAAGGCAGTGTATACATTTCCTGAGTTAACCTGCCATTCTGAAGAGGATCTGAATGTGTTGAACACCCGTGAAAAGCAACGTTATCTGATAAGTGATGAGGATATTGAAGCTTACCAGCGTGAGGTGATTCCATATTGGACGGGGCGCTCGCAGCGTGACCGGATTTTCAGTCGTGTTCCCGGTGAGTGGAAGGTTGCGTATGAGTCAGGGCTCTTCACAGAATTTATGGAGCAGCGTGCACCAGGACATACCTGCCTGGACGGTAAAATCTATAAAAAAGGGATGTTGGATTTCAAAAAAGAGATCGAGGAGTCTATAGGCAAACTTGATTATTTTAATGACCCCGAAGCAACCGACAAGGAGGAACAGTTGCGTGCCATGAGTCTCTCTTGCGACGCGCTTATCCGTCTGGGTGAACGTCATGCCGAAAAGGCAGAAGAGATGGCAAAGCAAGAGAAAAATCCCGAAAGAGTGCAAGAGCTGATTCGGATAGCTGAGGTTTGCAGATGGGTGCCGGCTCATGCTCCCCGAAATTTTCGGGAAGCCATACAGATGTACTGGTTTGTACACCTGGCCGTGATAACCGAGCTTAACGGGTGGGATTCCTTTAATCCGGGACACTTTGATCAGCATTTGGCTCCATTTTATGAGGCAGATATTAAAAATGGTTTATTGACAAGAGAAGAAGCGAAGGAACTGCTTTGTTGCTTCTGGATAAAGGTGAACAACCAGCCGGCACCTCCTAAAGTTGGAATTACTGCGAACGAAAGCGGTACCTATAATGATTTTACCAACATCAATATCGGCGGAGTCAGAGCTGACGGCTCTGACGGAGTCAACGAAGTCTCCTATATAATGCTTGAAGTAATTGAGGAGTTGCATATTCTGCAACCGGGGAATTCCGTACACATATCTTCCGTGACGCCAAACCGGTTTCTGCACGCAGCCATCAACGTGATTCGAAAGGGACACGGCTATCCATCGCTGTTTAATCCTGATGTGTATATCCAGGAAATGCTTCGTTCCGGCAAATCCCTTCAGGATGCCAGAGAAGGAGGCTGCAGCGGATGTATTGAGGTAGGGGCTTTTGGAAAAGAGGCTTACCTGCTGACAGGCTACCTGAATGTTCCCAAGATTCTGGAAGTAACGCTCTTCAATGGAATAGATCCTGTCACCGGGAGAAAAGTGGGTATTGAGACGGGGGACCCGCGACATTTTACTTCCTACGATAAGCTTTACGAAGCTTTTTACCGACAGCTGGAATACATCATCAACCTGAAGATAAAAGTGAATCATTATATCGACAGAATGTATGCCCGCTATTTTCCGGCAACCTTTCTTTCTGTAATCACAGACGACTGTATAAAAAAAGGACGTGACTACTACAATGGCGGGCCGCGCTATAACACCACGTATATCCAATGTACGGGACTTGGAACCATTACCGACGCTCTCTCTTCCATAAAGACACATGTTTATGAAAACAAATCAGTTTCCATGGATCTGATGTTGCATGCAATTTCTGACAACTTCAAGGGGGAGGAGGTGTTGCGTCAACGCATCCTGAATTATACGCCTTTCTTTGGGAACGATGACAATAAGGCCGATGATATTGCCGTAAGAGTGTATAATGACCTGTTTGCTCTGATTGATGGGCGTCCTAATGGAAAAGAGGGAGGTAAATATCACTTGAATATGCTCTCCACAACTTGTCATAACTATTTCGGCAATGTAATGGGTGCGTCTGCGAACGGGCGACTAGCAGGAAAAGCCATCTCCGATGGAACATCTCCATCTCATGGGGCTGACACACAGGGCCCCACTGCCGTAATTCGTTCGCTTGGAAAACTCGACCAGGTTAAATCTGGGGGTACGTTGCTTAATCTGCGTTTCTTGCCCGGCTTGCTCCGAGGCGATGAAAATGTGGCGAAACTGGGTAGTTTGATACGTAGCTATTTTGCACTGGGTGGCCATCATGTACAGTTCAATATCGTGGATAATGCCACGCTGCTTGCCGCGCGTAAAAATCCCGAAGACTACAGGGATCTTCTGGTTCGTGTGGCAGGTTACAGCGATTATTTCAACGATCTTCACGAAAATTTGAAGCAGGAGATTATTGACAGGACAGAAAACAGCGCATTTTAAAAGTATTATTGATGGCTTTTCTCTTTGATATAAAACGATACTCCATCAACGATGGCCCGGGGGTGAGAATTACGGTTTTCTTCAAAGGTTGCCCGCTCTCATGCCGCTGGTGTCATAATCCCGAAAGTATCTCTTGCCGTACCGAAAAACTTTACAATAAAAACAAATGTATAGGTTGCGGCAACTGTATTGCTGAGTGCCCGGAACATGCACTCACGTTATCAGCTGGAGAAGGTGTCGTGACAGATTTCTCAGCATGTGTTTTGTGCGGACAGTGCGTCGAAGTATGTCCTGCAAAAGCGGTTGAAATGAGCGGCCGATGCTTTACTGAAGAGGAGATAATGGATACGATACTGAAAGAGACTCATATCATGGACAACTCAGGCGGTGGAGTGACCTTCTCGGGCGGTGAGCCGCTCATGCATCAAAAGGAACTGAAACAGCTTCTGATTCGTTGTGGTAAATCCGGTATACATCGTGCGGTGGATACGTCTGGATATGTTCAATGCACCATCATGGAAGAGATCTTGCATTATGCCGATCTTTTCCTTTATGATTTGAAACACATGAACAGTGAGAAACATCGTTATTGGACCGGAGTAAACAACGATTTGATCTTGAAAAATCTCCGACTGATATCAGATCATGATAAAGAATACCAAATAAGAATTCCTTTGATAGAAGGAGTGAACTGCGACGATAATAATATCCGGGAAACACTCTTTTTTCTGGATGGGTTGAAAAACAGGCCGACAGTAGTGGGATTGTTGCCCTATCACAATATCGCTGTAAAAAAGTTTGAGAAATTAGGAAAAAGGTATCTTGAAAATGGCATGCAAAAGCCATCCGAAGACAGAGTCGGACGCATTTGTGATCTTTTTAAACAGAATGGGTTTAATGTGAATATCGGCGGATGATATTAAGAGATATCTTCCAGTTCGGTGCCAAAATATTTTGGCAGTTTCCCGAACTGTTTCTGAAAGCATTTTGCAAAATAAGATGGATTATTGAATCCCACAATGTAACACACTTCATTCACCCTGTACTTACCTTCGCCCAGCAGTTCTGCTGCTTTTTTCAGCCTCATAGACTGAATTAGCTTATTCGGTGTCACGCCTGAAATTTTCTTTATTTTTGAAAATAAGCCCGAACTGCTTATGCCCATCTCGGTGGCCAGATCATTAATGGAGAAGTCAGAGTTTTCTAAATTGCTTTCTATTACACCATTGAGCTTCATTAGAAACTCTTCATCTGCTTCATTCCCTGCCATACTCTTTAGTGATGCATAAGGTGTTTGCGTGAATTTCTGAAACAATAATTTGCGTGACTCAAGCAGATTGCGAACACGTGTCACCAGATAGGATATGTTAAAAGGTTTTTCGAGATAAGCGTCGGCCCCCATGTCAAATGCTTCGACTTTACTTACCACACTTGTTTTGGCAGTTAGCATGATCACCGGTATATGGTTCCACATAAAATTGTTTTTTACCACTTTGCAGAAAGAAATTCCATCCATTTTTGGCATCATCAAATCAGTGATAATCAGATCAACTTCCTGTTTTTTTAATATTTTCAGCCCCTCCTCTCCATCCTGAGCAGTATAAATAATATAATCATCCTTTAATTGTTTGCGAATAAATGACAGCATATCAGAATCGTCCTCTACAAGCAGAATTGTCTGTTTTTCGTCCTCTTCCGAGTCGACACAGCAGGGTATAGGCTGAGCACACTCTGTTGATGTGACATTTATCAACCTGGTTTGCAACGTCTTTTCCTGTTGAATTTCCGATGAAACAGAAACAGCCTTTTTAGGTAGTATCAGTGAAATGGAAAGGCCGCAGCCAGGTTCGTTGTTAATTTCAATTTTTCCCTCTAGTGCCCATACAATTGATTTCACCAGAAAAAGGCCCAGTCCGGTTCCCGATTTGTGTTGTCCTGCAATCTGATAAAAAGGGTTGAAGATATTTTCCATTTCAGGTTCAGGTAGTCCGGGTCCATTATCCTTTACCGTTATTTGATAATATTGTGTGGAAAAATTTGCTCGAAGAATCAAAGCGATATAGTCGGTCGTATACTTCGAGGCGTTGCTTAACAGGTTGCTGACTGCTTTTGTCAGGTTCTCCTGATCGGTCATCGTTTCAAGGCTCAGGTCATCGCTGAGGTATTCAAATGTAATATTATTTTGTTCAATAAGTGGTTCAAACCGTTGATAGACTGATGTTAGTATGGAATGAATATTTTGGTTTGACAGCGTAACCTGAACGCCTCCTTTTTCAACTTTCGAGAAATCGAGCAATTGATTAACCAGTGTTAATAACCGCATACTGTTGCATCTCATGATGTTTAAATTATCCTTGGTGGAATCAGGCATATTATTAGAATTTTCAATCACCTGTTCAAGAGGGGCAATGATAAGACTCAGCGGGGTCCTTATTTCATGGGACACATTTGTGAAAAATTCTATTTGTGATTTATATATCTCTTTTTCCCTTTCATTTTTGATCTTAACGATCTCTTCTTCGTTTTTTCTTCTGTCCTTTTCTCGCAGCCAATAGAATAGATAGATAATACCTGAAATAATTAATAAAACGTATAAAGTGATAGACCATACGTTCCACCATAAAGGAGGTTTAATAACAACTCTCAGAATGTAATCTTTGTCGCTCCACACACCATCGTTGTTCGATGCCTTCACTCTGAACAGGTAGTCACCGGGCGGAATATTTGTGTAGGTCGCCCGTCTGTTATTGCCTGCATCGTTCCACTCTTTGTCAAATCCTTCCAGCATAAATGAATACCTGTTTTTTTCGGGTGCAAAAAAACTGAGAGCCGTAAATTCAAAACTGAAAGAATTATTGTTGTGAGCAAGAGTAAGTGCGGGCCGGTATTGTTTGTCACTTATGACAAAGTTATCCATATTCGCTACTTTATTGAATAGTTGAAAATCAGTAACTTCAATGGGCGGATTGTATTCGTTTCTAATCAGCTGCCTGGGGTGAAATACATTAAACCCGTAAGGGGTGCCAAGATAAATTTTTCCGTCAGATGATTTGAATCCTGAATTAGGTGTAAACAGATCGCTCAATAAACCATCACTTTGCGTAAATTGCCTGAACTGATGCGAGGAGGTATCATAGCAGATAAGCCCCTTTAGCGTACTTATCCACAGATTGTCATTTTCGGCAAATATCTTACAGATATAGTTGCTTTGAAATTCCATACCTTCATCAATAAAATTGTCCTCTTCCGCATTATATCGACATACCCCCTGATTAGTGCCGATCCAGAGTTGTTGCCGTTCGTCCACGCAAAGCGTAATCACATCGTTGCTGATCAATGAGTTCTTGTCGGCAGGATCGAACGTGTATCCCTTCCATTCCTTTGTTTTTTTGTCATATCGTTGTAATCCCCTGTTAATGGTTGCAAACCAGATAT
Source organism: Proteiniphilum sp. UBA5283 (assembly GCA_002408485.1). Lineage (GTDB taxonomy): Bacteria > Bacteroidota > Bacteroidia > Bacteroidales > Dysgonomonadaceae > Proteiniphilum. The sequence goes on from DHSP01000078.1 coordinate 63,815, forward strand.
GCTCCCCAAGTTCTGTTATATCCATTACAAATTCATTCAGGTTTCGTACACGGGTGAAGTCATCTGTCTGTGAATTATACAGATTAATACCTGACGTGGTCCCTATCCAGATGTTATTATCCGAATCATTATAAATGGAGTAGATGTTGTTTGCATCCAGTGTCTTTGCATTTGCATTATCAGAATAATAGTGCTTAATATTCTTCGAGAAGAGATCCATTACGTATAATCCACCTGAATAGGTTCCTATCCACAGTTTGTTGCGAATATTGCAGAGTGCATGTATATTGTTTGAAGAGAAGTTGTTCTGATTTTCCAAATGATTGTAGGAGATGAAATTTCCATTTTTGATGTTCAGCTCGTTCAGTCCTCCATCCTCCGTGCCTACCCATAGATTGCCCTTTTCATCTTCACAGAAACAGCTTACCACATTTCCGGTGATGGAGTTCTCGTGTTTGATGTGCGAGAATCCGGTAAAATAATTCCTGTTTGGTGATGCATAGTTTATACCTCCATAGTATGTTCCGATCCAGAGCCCGCCTTCCACATCTTTATAGATAGGGTAGACAAACCGGTTGGATAGCTTGGGCTCACGAAAGTGTTGATCCATTCTGTTGCCGGCTACCGGCGATAGTTTGAAGGAGGTTAACCCGTCGTTAGAACCAATCAGCAGGGTTCCGGGATCATATTCCGTAATCTGATGGATGTGCTGAATACGGTCTATGCCCGGCGTGTTCAAATATCTTCCCTTGATGACTCCTTCTTGTTTATCGACAGCAATCAATCCGTTTATCCACGTGCCAAACCAAAGTGTTCCGAAGGCATCTTCCAGCATGCTGTATGCTCGCAGCTCTCTTTGTTCTTTATTAGTCATGCCGGGAAATGCTGGAATAAATTCTTCGGTTCTTTTATTAAATTTATAAATCTGGTGTTCTGTATTTTCTACCGATACCCAAATAACATTCTCCTTGTCTTTATAAATTGTATTCACCCAAATTGATTTATGCTGATCCACGATGAATTTCTCAAAAGAGTACAGCAATATGTTTTCTTCTTTTTTTACGAAAACTCCCTGAGTAGCCGAAGCAATCCATATCTTTCCATCGTCGTAGATCAGGTTTTGAATTCTGCCTAAGACGGGAGTGCCGGTTTCTGTTGTCAGCGAGAAAGACGAGAATTTTTTTTCGTTCAGATCGAATGTGGATACCCCTCTTTCGGTTCCGATCCAAAGTACCTCCTGTTCGTCTTCAACGAGGGCATAGACATAGTTATTTATCAACGAGTTTTCATTTCTGGGAATATTGCGATAGACGGTAAATTTGTATCCGTCGAAGCGATTCAGTCCGTTCTCGGTTCCAAACCACATGAATCCTTTTGAATCTTGCAGGACTGTATGTACTGTGTTAGAAGAGAGTCCATCCTCTGCCTTGTAAAACTTGAAATTTAATTC
>DHSP01000076.1:0-12563 GCA_002408485.1 Proteiniphilum sp. UBA5283
ACAGATACTGATTATGAACCGGGGCAAACCTATTCGGCCGTATTTACGAACGATTACGATCTGAAAACACCTGGGAAGATCGTTGCCAGCATTGCCGGTGTATTCGGGAACAATTTTATAGCCAGTATGGATTATGAACTGGTGGATTACAGCCGCATGAAGCTGAAGGTGCCTTCCGGTTCGAAGGACGATCCAGGCTGGTACGATATCGACAACGAATATATCTCGATGGATTTCCGCTCCGCATCTACCGTCAAGGCAGGACTTGAGTATCGCTTTACACCGCAGTTCTCGGGACGTCTCGGTTATGCCTGGATGCAGAATCCCTACGAGAGAACCTTTAGAGAAAGCGGGGATGCATATATCCCCAACTCCAACACGGTCTACAGGATGGAGGGTGACGCCAACTACCTTACAGGGGGAATTGGATACCGTTTCAACAGGAACTTCTTCCTCGATTTTGCGGTAGTGTATAAAACCCAAACCGATGACCTCTATCCTTTCCCGAACCTGTGGACGGAGAACAGGGAGGAGCTGGTGATCGATGCCAGTCCCTTTACGCTGAAAAATAGTTCTATCAGAGGGTTGATTACCCTGGGATATAAGTTTTGATTCACGAAAGGTATATTAAAAACAGCGAGCCGGGAAGACACTTCCCGGCTATTTTTTTGGCATTATCCCGTAAAAAAATTAACTTTGTATCCATTACAAGTTAAAATAAAAACCGCATGTCACAAGAAAAAGCGTATCTGTCAGCCGACAACAAAAGAAAAGTCACTACACACCGCCTGCAGGAAATGAAGCAGCGGGGTGAAAAAATTTCCATGCTGACCGCCTATGACTATTCGATGGCGTCGGTGATTGACCATGCTGGAATGGACGTGATCCTTGTGGGTGATTCGGCCTCCAATGTGATGGCAGGAAATACAACTACCCTGCCAATGACAGTTGACCAGATGATCTATCACGGTAAATCGGTGATGAACGGCGTAAAACGAGCCATGGTGGTGATTGATATGCCATTTGGAAGTTATCAAGGGAATCCGGTTGAGGCTGTTTCCAACGCCGTGAAGATAATGAAGGAAACACAAGCCGATTGTCTCAAGCTGGAAGGAGGAAGGGAGATCCTTGAATCGGTTCAACGTATTCTGAGTGCAGGCATTCCCATTATGGGACATCTCGGGTTGATGCCGCAGTCCATTAACAAATACGGGACTTATGCGGTAAGGGCACAAGATGAGGCCGAAGCCTCCAAGTTACTGGACGATGCACATCTGCTGCAGGAGGCGGGCTGCTGTTCCATCGTACTGGAGAAAATTCCGGCCGAGCTGGCAAAGAGGGTGGCTGCTGAACTTGCGATTCCGGTGATCGGCATTGGGGCAGGTCCTTATGTGGACGGGCAGGTTTTGGTTATGCACGATATGCTGGGCATTAATAAAGGTTTTTCACCCCGCTTTTTGCGCCGATACGCCAATCTGTTCGACCAGATTGAGTCGGCTGTCCAGCAATATATCAGCGATGTAAAATCGTCGGACTTCCCGTCAAAGGAAGAAAGCTATTGATGAGACGAGATTGAGATTTGACCTCTGAGTCATAGTTCGCTGTAATCCGGAATTTCGGTGAGAAACTTGTACGACAAGTCCTGATAATCCAATTGGTAGCAATAATGTTGCATGCCGTTGGACACCACAATATGTTGTACCCGCAACACGCTGTTGTAGCGCGCTACCTGATCGAATACCTGCTGGGTAACCGGGACATTGGGCTCTTTGTATTCCAGGATCATGACCGGCTCAAGCTGCCTGTTGTATACCACCGTATCGCAACGCCGGGTAAGGCTGTGTAGCTTCAGGGAAATTTCGTTGGCAATAAGGGATGCCGGATAACCCTTTTCTGAAATCAAATAATGAACAAAGTGTTGGCGTACCCACTCCTCGGGCGTCAGTATTAGATATTTTCGCCGCAGGGGATCGAAAATTTCAAAACCATCGCCTTTTTTTCGGATTTTTGCTTCGTAAGAGGGAAGATTTAACGCGTACATATTGTATCTTTGTTTGTAGAACAGGGTTTCCACAGCACAAAAATAACGCTTTTTTATGAGAACAAAACAAGAAATTGTGGAGAATTGGCTTCCCCGATACACCAAGCGGCCGTTGCAGGAGTTTACAAAATTTATTCTGTTGACCAATTTCCAGAAGTATGTGGAGATTTTCGCAAATCATTTCAACGTGCCTGTAGTGGGAGCTGATGCGAATATGCCCAATGCTTCGGCCAATGGGATCACCATCATTAACTTTGGCATGGGTAGTGCCAATGCTGCGACCATCATGGATCTGCTCAGCGCGATTGCCCCTACGGCCGTATTGTTTCTGGGCAAATGTGGCGGATTGAAAGCAAGGAGCGAACTGGGCGACTATATTCTGCCTATCGCTGCCATTAGAGGCGAGGGGACGTCGAATGACTATTTCCCTCCTGAGGTTCCATCGCTGCCGGCTTTCAGCCTTTTGCGTGCTGTTTCATCCAACATTCGGGATTTTGGAAGGGATTACTGGACCGGTACGGTTTATACCACCAATCGCAGGGTATGGGAGTACGACGACGAGTTTAAGAGCTATTTGAGGCAGGTGCGCGTGATGGCGGTCGATATGGAAACGGCAACGCTCTTCACGTGTGGATTTGCCAATCACATATCTACAGGGGCGCTTCTTCTGGTGTCTGATCAGCCGCTTATTTCTACCGGCGTAAAAACAGAGAAGAGTGATCAGCATGTCACCGAAAACTTTGTGGAGGAACATGTGAAAATAGGCATCAAGTCGCTCTCTTCCATTATGAATAATGGTTCTACGATCAAGCACCTCAGGTTCGATTGGTGAAAAATAACTGTTAATTAAAATTGTTTGTACTCAATGGCAGCATCCAAACATACTTTCGACACTATCCGCAATGATATCCTGCAACGCCGTTTTAAACCAGTCTATCTGTTCATGGGCGACGAGGCCTACTTTATGGATGCTCTTACAGAGCTTCTTCATGAGACAGTGCTTACGGAAACGGAGAAAGACTTTAACCTGCTTACGTTCTACGGCGTTGATTCCGACACGAATGTGATCATCTCCTCGGCTCGCCGTTACCCGATGATGGCCGAGCATCAGCTCATTATTGTCAGGGAGGCCCAGAATCTGGATAACCTGGAATTGCTGGAACATTACCTGAAAAATCCGATGCCGACTACCATACTGGTTATCAACTATAAGCACGGAACTGTTGACAGACGCAAAGCCTGGGTAAAGCAGGCCGACAAAACAGGCATTGTTTTTGAATCGAAAAAGTTATACGATAACCAGATTCCGTCGTTTATTACCGCATACTTCAAAGAGAGAAAAATTGGCATTGATGAAAAATCGGCACGGATGCTGGCCGATTATGTAGGGAACGACATTAGTAAACTAATTCCTCAGTTACAGAAGCTTGAGGTGTCCCTGCCGGAAGGATTTCACCGGGTAACCTCCGAGTTGATTGAAAGAAACGTCGGGATCAGCAAGGATTACAATACTTTTGAATTGCAAAATGCCATCATCCGAAAGGATGTACTTACCGCCAACCGGATTGTAAATTACTTTGAGAAAAACCCGAAAGATAACCCAATTATGGCCACACTGGCCGTATTGTTTAACTATTTCAGCAACCTGCTGGAGTGCTTCTGGTTGCCGCGAAAAGACGAACAAAGCATTATGGCTGCATTAAACTTGCGCTCAAACTACTTCGTACGTGACTATGTCATCGGTTTGAAAAACTACAATGCCAACAAAGTGATGGAAATCATCTCCGATCTGAGAACGTTCGATGCCCGTTCAAAGGGGGTGGACAATATATCGGCATCACAGGGAGAGCTGCTGAAGGAACTGGTATATAGAATCCTGCACTAAGCCAGGGAAACACTACTCTTCTGTAATCCAGCGGACAATCTTATCGCTTAATGGGCTCTCTTTGGGCATCACCACATTCACAAGTTCCCCTTGCTCGTTGAGCAGAAATTTTTGAAAATTCCAGGTAACCTCCTGATCGAGCACTCCGTTTTCCGATTTCTGAGTAAGCCATTTGTAAAGTGGAGCCTGGTCCTTTCCTTTCACGCTCACCTTCTCCATCATCGGAAAGGTTACTCCGTAGTTGGTTGTGCAAAACTCTTTGATTGCTTGGTTGTTGCCCGGCTCCTGGTTGTTAAAATTGTTTGCAGGAAAACCGATCACCACAAAATTTTGGTTACCATACCGCTCATACAATGCCTGCAAATCTTCGTATTGGGGAGTAAATCCGCACTTGGAGGCTACATTTACCACCAGAACTTTCTTTCCTTTCAACGATGCCAGATCGAACTGTTTACCGTCGATATCTTTTACCGTAAAGTCGTGCAACGTCTTGAACCTTTCCGTATCTCCTTTGTCTTCCGTTTGCTGTATAACTTTCTTGCTGTCCATATTCTGTAGTCTGTGTTTTTGTTGTCCGTTGCATTGTACAGAAAGCAGTACCAAAAGAACAATTAATGTGCTGATGACGTAAATGGGTTTCATATGAATTATTTTTTAAGAAAACTCTCAATTTAAAACAGCAATAAATGACAATCTGTTCATTTCTGAGTGAGATATAATTATCAGGATCAAATTTCATACAGGAAAAAACAGATAAAAGATTCTGTTTATCAATAGAATATTCTTTTTTTAACTCGATGAGTGCATCCTATTTTTTGGCTCTCAATACTGTGACCCGATTTATTCGTAATATAAGGCATTTAGTGAATTTACATTTGGAATTCTAATTTAATCGGACACGAACGATTCAAACAAGTTACATTTCTATATTTCCCACCCGTTTAGACTTCACTACAAATGTGTATTTCTGAATAGATACATATGTATTTGATAAGTCTCCACATTTGTAGTATGTGTTTGTATATTAAATTATATACGTCGCACATTTCTATATTTAACCGTTTAACATAATATTTCAAGTGTTATCATATTTATATATGTCTATAAATCAATCAAATATTCATTATATTTTAAGATTAAGTTCATATTTTAAAGATAAAACGGAAAGATTTTGCGTCGAAAAGTTAAAAAAAACGGTATTAAGTATACTAATATGCTGTATATCAATATGATTAAACGTAATTATAAAGTATTAATTATGTACTTATTGGATTTGTTTCATCTGTTCGTTTTCTATTTGGCTACAAATGTATCAATATTGAATACGTTTGTGATTTACAAATATAAATCACATTTCTTTTCATTTGTGAATAATTTCTTATACATTTGTATTGTTACTTTTGTAACAAATACACATCCCTAACCGGTCATTAAAGAGCAAGTGTGATGAAAGATCGTATAAAGCTAATCATGGAAAAGGAAAATCTGACTCCGGCCAAGTTTGCAGACAGGTTACAAATAAACAGGGCAGTTATTTCCCATATTCTGAACGGCAGGAATAATCCCAGCCTCGATGTCGTGACAAAAATTCTTGACGATATGCACTACATTAATCCGGAGTGGTTGTTAAAAGGAACAGGCAGCATGTATAAAGACGGATTTGATGCCGGTGAACTGCCGGTGGAGCCTGATTTATTCCGTCAGGGTGCGATAAATCAAAGCCAGGAGGCTGCGCCTGTCGAAAAATCGCCGGAAACAGCGCTTAAACCGTCTGTTTTAATGCCGGAAAGTGCGGAATATAAACAACTTGAGCCACCAAAAACAGAGTCGAAAAAGATTAGTCAAATAATTATTTATTACAGCGACAACACTTTTGAGACTTTCACTCCTCCGGCAAAGTACGGAAGCGATAAATAATTTTTTCACGCTCTCCGGAATGTTTCTATATTTGTCTGACTCTTTTCTTCCGAGTGTCCAAAAGAAAGTTGCCAGATGAAAGAGAATACGTTCGAAAAGAGAACGGGAACCGTCCCTAAACGCTCCTTGCAGCTCATTGATGCCATCGTACTCATTTTGGGTATCGTTATTGGCGTCGGAATTTTCAGGACGCCACAGGTGGTAGCTGTCAATTCACCGAATGAATATTGGTTCCTGGGAATTTGGGCCGCTGGAGGTTTTTTATCGTTGATTGGCACGCTCTGCTATGCAGAACTCTGTTCAGCTTTCCCCAGTGTAGGCGGAGACTATCATTTTCTGAAGATGGCTTTCGGAAAGAGATTTTCTTTTCTTTATGCCTGGGCACGCATCACAGTAATCCAAACAGGGTCTATTGCTATGCTCGCTTATATTGCCGGTGATTATCTTTCCAGGCTCATTCATCCTGCTACGTTCTCTTCGCCATGCTTTGCAGCTGTCATCGTGTTGCTGCTAACCTTTATCAACGTGTTGGGAATCCAGTTTGGTACCGGTACCCAGAAATTATTAACAATCCTCCAGATGGCTGGGATATTGATTATTATCGTGGTCGGTATTTTTGTCGAACCGATCATTGACACAAGGCGGGTGGAAATGCCAGTTACAGAATCCTCTGCGACAGGCTCACTTAGTCTGGCATTTATTTTTGTCCTGCTCACATTTGGCGGCTGGAACGAGGCGGCCTATGTTTCTTCAGAATTAAAAACCGGCTCCAGGAAAATGGCCTTTGTGATGATAACCAGCATCCTGCTAATTACGCTGATTTATCTGCTCATTAACCTTTCCTTTTTGAATGCTCTGGGTTTGAAGCGCATCGGCGATTCCGATGCGGTAGGGATGGAAATGATGAAACAGACATTCGGCAAAAAGGGTGCTGTATTGATCGGCATACTGATTATTTTGTCGGCACTGACTTCCCTGAATACCACCATTTTTACCGGATCAAGGTCGGGATATGCGTTGGGTAAGGATTTTACACCATTGGCATTTCTGGGAAAGTGGAACGCAGAAAAATCGGCCCCCATCAACTCTCTCCTGCTGCAAGGAGCCATAGCCATCCTGCTTATATGCTTCGGTGCATTTATGCGTGATGGTTTTGAAGCCATGGTAAACTTTACAGCTCCTGTATTTTGGTTTTTCTTTTTCTGCATTGGGCTTAGTGTGATGGTGTTACGAAAAAAAATGCGGGATGTCACTCGCCCGTTCAAAATACCACTTTATCCTGTAACGCCTATCCTGTTTATGGGTTCCTGCCTCTATATGTTATATGCAAGCCTTACGGTGACCGGGCTGGGTGCTTTGTTGGGCGTGATCATTTTGCTGGCTGGTTGGACCGTTTCTGCGATACGGTTGTGAAGTGGTAAAAGCGTTTGTTTAATGTAAATTTCGCCTGCCTGCCTCTTATTTGGAAATTATGATGTATTTTTGTACTTCAAAAAGAGAGGTTACTGATGAAAGTACGCGATTTTAAGATTCGTTCCAACACAAAGTTAAACGACCGGAATCATCTGTTAAAGATTACTTCCGTTGACAATGAGCCACTTCCGGAAATGTATCCGGGGCAGTTTGTACAGATTCTGGTCGCCAACTCCCCGCAGGTATTCCTTCGCAGGCCCATTTCCATCAATTTCGTGGTTAAAGAGGATAATGAAATCTGGCTTTTGATTCAGCGCGTTGGAGAAGGGAGCAATAAAATATGCGCCTTATCCGCCGGAGAGACCGTAAACATTATATTCCCGCTGGGGAGTTCATTTTCACTGCCCGACGAAAAGGGCAACTTCCTGCTGATTGGCGGAGGGGTGGGGACGGCTCCGTTACTTTTTTTGGGGAAAATGATGAGGGAAAAGGAATTTGAACCTGATTTTTTGTTGGGGGGACGTTCAGAGAACGATATTCTACAGCGGCCTGATTTTGAGCTTTTTGGAACAGTTTACAGTACGACTGAAGACGGATCGCTGGGTGAGAAAGGATTTGTAACCCAGCACTCAATATTGCAAAAAAAGAAATATGATTTTATTTATACCTGCGGACCAAAACCAATGATGGTGGCGGTGGCACGATATGCTAAGGAGAACGGGATTACTTGTGAAGTATCGCTCGAAAACCTCATGGCATGCGGCTTCGGAGCTTGTCTGTGCTGTATCGAGAAAACCGTAAGAGGGAATGTGTGTGCCTGTACTGAAGGGCCTGTATTTAACATCAACGAACTCACATGGCTAGATTAGATGTACGTATCGGAAATTTACAATTGAAAAATCCGGTGATGACTGCCTCGGGCACTTTTGGCTACGGGACAGAATATAGTGATTTTATTGATTTGGGCCGTCTTGGTGGTGTTTTTGTGAAAGGAACGACCTTGGAGCCAAGGCAAGGGAATGACTACCCGAGAATGGCGGAAACACCTTCGGGGATGCTCAATTCAGTGGGGCTGCAAAACAAGGGAGTGGATTATTTTGTGGAACATCTATACCCGATCATAAAGGATTATGACACCCACATGATCGTGAATGTATCGGGATCTACTGTGGAAGATTATGTAGCTTGTGCGGAGAAGCTGGCAGACCTTGAGAAGATGCCGGCGATCGAGTTGAATATTTCCTGTCCCAATGTGAAAGAAGGCGGAATGGCATTTGGCACTTCTTGCAAATCGGCAGCACAGGTTACGCGTGAAGTACGCAAGGTATTTCCCAAGACAATGATTGTGAAATTATCGCCTAACGTGACTGATATTACGGAAATAGCCCGTGCCGTGGAAGCTGAGGGAGCCGACGCCGTTTCACTGGTAAACACATTTCTTGGCATGGCACTCGATGTGGAGAGCAGAAGTCCCAAACTCTCCACCATCACTGGCGGATTGTCAGGCCCCTGCATCAAACCTATTGCCGTACGCATGGTCTGGCAGGTTTATCAGGCTGTACGGGTTCCCATCATCGGAATGGGGGGAATTTGCACCTGGCAGGATGCCATTGAGTTCATTTTGGCCGGATCCACTGCTATTCAGGTCGGCACCTTCAATTTTGTCGATCCCGAAGCATCGGTAAAAATTGTGGAGGGCATTGATGCTTATCTAGACCGGCATAAGATAGCTTCTGTAGAAGACCTTGTGGGACAGATAAATTATGTCTGAATGCGAAAATGCTAAGCATGTGTGTGTTATTTGGGAAAAATGTTTTTTTTTCTCCTGAATACTATCATAATGCAAATTTAACTCCGCCCATTTTTGACAAAATGGATATATTTGGTAACTTTGCAGCTTAATATTGAAATCAGATTGTAAAACGTATGTCTCAACTACAAATCCCTTCCGGTTACAAACCGTTGCTGAATTTAAAGCAGACAGAATTGGGTATAAAACATATCAAAGATTTTTTTCAGGTAAACCTTTCTTCAGAACTGCGTTTGCGCAGGGTTACGGCGCCACTTTTCGTAGAAAGCGGTACCGGCATAAACGACGACTTGAATGGTATAGAGCGGCCTGTGCATTTTCCCATCAAAGACATGGGAGATAAACAAGCGGAGATTGTCCACTCTCTGGCAAAATGGAAACGGCTGACCCTTGCTGATTACGGAATTGAAGAAGGTTTTGGCATTTATACGGACATGAATGCCATCCGTGCCGATGAGGAGCTGGATAATCTGCATTCATTGTATGTGGACCAGTGGGACTGGGAAATGGTGATTGGCGAGCAAAACCGGAGTGTGGACTATCTGAAACAGATCGTGTGTCGTATCTACGCAGCCATGCTGCGTACCGAATACCTGGTCTTCGAATTGTTTCCTGCAATTACTCCTCAACTGCCCGGCGAAATTACTTTTATCCATTCCGAAGAATTGCTCCAGAAGTATCCCGGCATGGACGACAAGCAACGTGAAGATGCCATCACCCAAGCGCATGGAGCAGTGTTTGTGATCGGTATCGGTGCTCCCCTTTCCAACGGGTTACCTCACGATGGCCGGGCACCTGATTATGACGATTGGAGTTCGATGAACGCCGATGGCTATCTGGGGCTGAACGGCGATTTGCTTGTATGGAACCCGGTTTTGGAAAAAGCCATGGAACTCTCATCGATGGGTATCCGTGTTGATTCCGTTTCGCTGAAGCGCCAGCTTAAAGCCCGGAACAAAGAAGATCGGCTTTCACTTTATTTTCATAAAAGGCTGATAAACAATGAGTTGCCGCTATCTATCGGGGGAGGTATTGGGCAGTCGCGTTTGTGTATGTATTATCTTCGTAAAGCACATATAGGGGAAATCCAGGCCAGCCTGTGGCCGCAGGAGATGCGGGAATCTGCTAAGGCTCAAGGTGTTTTTTTATTATGAACGACGTTGTAAACAATACCCCGATCCTTCTTCAGAAAAGAAGGATTTTTTTTTTAATGGAAATTGTTTTTGTATTTTAGCATTCTCAATAAATATTACAAAGCATGGATGTGAAGATCGAGTTGAGCTGGAAGGCTCATCTACAGGAAGAATTTCGTAAGCCCTATTTTGAAAGACTGACCGATTTCGTACGACAGGAATATGCCAAAAAAATAGTATATCCTCCCGCCAGGCTGATTTTCAACGCTTTCGACCGTTGTCCCTTTGACAAAGTAAAGGTGGTGATTGTGGGTCAGGATCCGTATCACGAGCCGGGGCAAGCACACGGATTGTGTTTCTCCGTGACCGATAAGGTTGCTGTACCGCCATCGCTTCAGAATATTTACAAGGAGATACAAGACGATTTGGGAAAACCTGTTCCCCGTTCCGGTAATCTGGAAAGATGGGCTATGCAGGGAGTCTTATTGTTGAATGCCACGCTTACCGTGCAAGCACATCGTGCGGGATCACACCAGGGAAAGGGATGGGAAGAATTTACCGATGCTGCCATCCGGCATCTTGCCCTCGAGCGTGAACATCTTGTTTTTATTCTGTGGGGTGCTTACGCACAGCGAAAAGGAGCGGAAATAGATGCGAATAGGCATTTAATATTGAAGTCTCCACACCCTTCGCCGTTATCTGCTTATCGTGGATTCTTTGGTAATAAGCACTTTAGCCGGACGAACGACTATTTACAGGCTCACGGAAAAGAACCCATTGACTGGTAGGAGAATGTCCCGGTAGACATTGACACATTGTGGAAATGGCCGGCTTAACCGACACTTCCTTCGAGGCTGATCTGCAGCAATTTTTGTGCTTCAACAGCAAACTCCATCGGCAACTTGTTGACTACCTCCTTCACATATCCATTTACAATAAGCCCGATAGCCTCTTCTTCTCCCAGCCCGCGTTGATTGCAGTAGAAAACCTGATCCTCGCTGATCTTTGAGGTAGTAGCTTCATGTTCCAGCACAGCTGTCGGATTCTGGATGTCGGTATAGGGAAAAGTATGCGCCCCGCAATGATCGGTAAGCAGCAGGCTGTCACATTGAGAGTGGTTACGTGCATTTTCTGCTTTTTTGGTTACTTTTACCAGGCCGCGATAGCTGTTCTGGCTGCTACCTGCTGATATCCCTTTGGAGACGATGCGGCTGCGTGTGTTCTTACCCAGATGAATCATCTTGGTGCCTGTATCTGCTTGTTGAAAGTGGTTGGTCACCGCCACCGAATAAAACTCGCCCACCGAATTGTCTCCAGCCAGTATACAGGAAGGATACTTCCAGGTGATGGCCGATCCGGTCTCTACCTGTGTCCAGGATATTTTGGAGTTAAAACCTTTGCAGATGCCTCTTTTGGTGACGAAGTTGTATACACCGCCCTTGCCATGTTTATCGCCCGGATACCAATTTTGTACCGTTGAGTATTTTACTTCGGCATTGTCGAGTGCAATGATCTCCACAATAGCTGCATGCAGTTGATTTTCGTCGCGCATGGGAGCTGTACACCCCTCAAGGTAACTCACGTAGGAGTCGTCGTCGGCCACAATCAGGGTTCGCTCAAATTGTCCTGTGTTGGCGGCATTGATACGAAAGTAGGTCGAAAGCTCCATCGGGCAGCGAACGCCTTTTGGGATATAGACAAACGATCCATCACTGAACACCGCAGAATTCAAAGCGGCGTAGAAATTATCTTTGTAGGGAACAACCGTTCCCATATACTTCTTTACCAGGTCGGGGTGATGTTTCACTGCTTCGCTGAACGAGCTGAAGATAATGCCTTTTTCGGCCAGTACCTCTTTAAACGTGGTTTTGATGGAGACGCTGTCCATCACTGCATCGACGGCAACGCCTGTGAGCTGTTTCTGTTCCTCAAGCGGGATACCAAGTCTTTCAAAGGTCTTAAGCAATTCCGGATCTACCTCGTCGAGACTTTTGGGCGACTTTTTTTTCGTGGGATCGGCGTAATAAATAATATTCTGAAAGTCGATTGCCGGGATTTGCAAATGTGCCCAATCGGGCAATTTCAACGTCAGCCAGTGACGGTAAGCCTTCAGGCGAAAATCAAGCAGCCACTCCGGCTCTTCTTTCTTCGATGAAATCAACCGGATGACATCTTCGTTCAATCCTTTTTCAATCACTTCGGTTTCTACGTTGGTAGTGAACCCGTATTTATAGTCTTGTGTGGTTAAGTCGTTTAATATTTGATCTTGATCCAATTCCTGCATAATTATTTTTGTATTGTGGCCTGTGTGGCCCGTTTTATTGAGACAGGCTTATGAATGCCTCCCCGTTCAAGTAACAACCG
>DHSP01000076.1:12801-74648 GCA_002408485.1 Proteiniphilum sp. UBA5283
CATGTTAATAGGTAGTAAATCAAAATATAAACAATTAATAGTATATGAAAAAAGGAACTTTTTTATTTGTCGCCCTTTTTATTGGTCTTGGGCTGATGGCTCAAACACAATATAAAATAGATCCAGCTCATTCCTCCGTGAATTTCAAAGTGAAGCACATGGGAATCACGTTTGTGAACGGCAAGTTTGAAAAATTCGACGGTGGGATTATCGGAAATATCAACAAGATGGAGGATGCCCGCGTTTTTTTTAATGTAGAGGTAGGCAGTGTGAATACCAGTGTGCCTATGCGGGACGATCATCTCAGGAGTACCGATTTCTTTGAAGTGGAGAAATATCCTTCCATGACCTTTGAGAGTACACGCATTGAGAAAGTGAACGACCAAAAATATAAACTGCATGGCAAGATGCAGATCAAAGATGTGACCAAGGATGTTACATTTGATGTGATGCACGGCGGAGTGGTGAAGGCAGAGGATGGTACGGAGACCGTTGGATTTATTGCCAAAAATAAAATTAACCGCATTGATTATCACGTAGCCTACGATCCTGATGGGTTGGGAATAGGCAAGGAGGTTGCGATCATACTTTACCTTGAATTCAAGAGTGCAGGCGGCATGTAACGGATATGAGTCCAATCAGGTGAGTTGCAATGATAAGCAGTTAACTCATACGTAAACAGGGAGAATCCGGCAAACTGACTCCCTTTTTTTTGATGTAAAGCGACTCAAAATTTATCTGTATGCAACCCAAGCGAAGAGAGGTGGCACTATTTTTCAGATAAAAAGTAACGTGAAATAACTCCTCCGGGCAACAAGATGTCCTGCAAATCAGTATAGGGTATTGCTACATCGATTACTCCCATGGAATAGGGAGCGATCTCATACTGATTGTAACTGTAATGAATTCCTTCGTTGTTGAGCCAGAAGTTGTTGTTGGGCACAATATCTTCAATAGTGAAAAAACCTTTGTCTAAGAGAGAGTCGGGTTCGTTTACGCGGTAAGAATGCATGAGTCCCTGCACAATTTTCTCCCTAAGAGGTTTGTAGTAATCCGGTACAAAGAGATCTTCTTCCGACAAAGTAACCAATTCATTCAGATCGATATTGGTATAGGTAATCCTGTGGGATCCGTGTGCACCGCCCTCATAATCGTTGTATGTTACCGCATAACTTAATATCGATTCGTTTTGAAACAATATTTTGTTGCTGTTGTTCATGTAATACCAGTACCAGACTGGCATTTCTCCTTTCAGCCGATTTTTGTCTTCGTAATAGGCGTTGGAAAGTGATCGATACCGCTGGCTATAGTCTTCCACAAACTTTTTCACCGCTTCTCCCGGAGGTATACTATCGTACTGTCTGTCCCCGAAAAAGGTTCCCTGAAATATTTGTTGTAAGCGGAACAGGCTTTCCTGATTTCTGAATTTTGAAGGATAGGTGAACGCAATTCTTATTTCGGCAAAGGGCAATGTCGTATCTGATGTCTGGAGCAACGGAATCTGTTGCTGTACAACAATGCTGTCGAAATGGATATCCGAAGATCTGCCCGATGCGGCACCTCCGGTGCATGAACTCCACAAGCCGGCTCCAAGGAGGAGGTACGCGGCAAAATAGAGGGATCGGAACTCTCTTATCGTCATCAACATGGATGCAAACGGTTTAAATGTTCGTTTCATAGATTAAACTTTTTTTATTTTCATTGTGCCGCTATGTGTAAATGGCGTTCAAGCATATTTCAGCCGATAATTTACTGAATGATTTGTCTGATTGCGCCCAGTTCCGGGTAAAAGAAAACCTTGATAGGTTGCTTCATATTGTCGAACATTTTCCTGGTGAGTACGTCCTGTGAACCGTATTGTACGACATCGGCTTCCATGCTCCTAATAATTTCGTTTCTGAACTCAATGGTCAGTTCCGCTTTACCGGGAACATTATACACCAGTCCTTCAGTGAACTTCGTCTCCAACCGCTTCACGTCGCGTTCCGGCAATTGAAGCCTTACCTCGGGTGTCTTGTTCTGAAGCGACAATAGAATGGGTTCTCCGGCAAGATTATCTGCATCCACCGGGCCCAGCTTTTCGGAGATTCGGGCAATAACCATTTTGTCAATATCGTCAACATCGGGCACCACAGTATAAGTTCGAACGAAGTACTCGGTCTGCAAGCTCCCTGCAAAGAGTTCAGTCAATGCTCTTTCCTGCAGGTCTATTTCATCCATCACCACCTTGTAGGCATTTCCATCGGGTGGCATGCTCTCAGCCTCCCCCGTGAGTATGTCTGTGCGGCTTTGGCGAAGGTCGAAAATCTGCCGGGCAACCAGCTCTGCCTGTTTGGCGATGGATCCGGCCATCAGTGCTTCCTGAGAAAGGAACCGGCGTGGGTTTACGGCAGGTCTATTTCCCTGGGGAAGCGACGTACCTTCGGATACTATGGAAGTAGGTTCGGCATTGACGGCGACAATCAATCCATCCTCGCGGAGGTAAACATAGGGTTCGAAGGTCTTGGATTGAAACTGCACCATGTATGAATTGGTTTTATCGGGAATGCCTCTGTTTTTTACGGATACATCTTCCAGGGTGAAGACAACTCTGTTTTCGGTGACAGGATCATCTATCCCCAGGTAACGTTGAGCGTACGGATAGAAATCGCCCCGTTGATAGATACTCTTTTTTACCAGGATTGTGATTTCAAACGATGTTTTCGGGAGGGAATAGATTACGCCATAGTCGTTGGCCTTAATGGCATTTACACGGGTCGTCTTTTGCGCCTGCATGGCGGTGAATGCCAAAATAAAGGCAGGTAGGATAAAATATTTTGTACTCATCATTTTCAAATTTACCTTGTTCTCTATAATTTATTCCGACTTTGAAAACACTCAGTTGTTCTCAAAATCGGTGAAGTCAAAAAAAGCGGGTGCAATGAGCAAATGACGCGTGCTGCACAAATCAGTGTGCCGACTGGAATTGAGTCAGAAAACGCACATCGTTCTCAGAAAACATCCGCAAATCTTTCACCTGATATTTAAGATTGGTGATGCGTTCTATGCCCATACCCAACGCATAACCTGAATAAATTTTGCTATCGATGCCACAGTTTTCCAGCACATTCGGATCTACCATGCCACACCCCAGAATTTCCACCCATCCTGTATGTTTGCAGAAAGGACACCCTTTACCTCCACAGATATTGCAGGAGATATCCATCTCTGCACTTGGCTCCGTAAATGGGAAATAAGAAGGGCGTAACCGGATACTGGTATGCTCGCCAAACATCTCTTTGGCGAAAAACAGAAGAGCCTGTTTCAGGTCGGCAAACGACACATCCTTGTCGATATACAAAGCTTCCACCTGATGAAAGAAACAGTGGGCACGGTATGAGATTGCTTCATTCCTGTAGACGCGGCCGGGACAGATGATGCGAATGGGGGGGGCTTTTTTTTCCATCACCCGTGTCTGTACAGACGATGTATGTGTACGCAACACAATCTGGGGATCATTCTGAATAAAGAAAGTATCCTGCATATCGCGTGCGGGATGATCTTCCGCGAAATTTAATGACGAGAACACATGCCAGTCGTCCTCCACCTCCGGACCCTCAGCAATAGAAAAACCAAGCCGTTTGAAGATATCGCAGATCTCTTCTTTGACAATCGATATCGGATGTCGTGTCCCCAGCGAAACAGGATATGCAGTGCGGGAGAGATCGACCTCCGTCGAGGTTGAAATGTTGTGTTCGAACTGTTCTTTGAGCGTTTGGATTTTCTCTGTCGCTTTCTGTTTCAATGAGTTCACTCGCATGCCCATTTCCCTTTTCTGGTCGGCAGGTACAGTACGAAAATCGTCCATCAGTGTGGAAATGATTCCCTTCTTACTGAGGTATTTGATGCGTGCGGCCTCAAGTTCATCGGGTGTGGAAACTGTCAATTGCTCTATTTCTGAAAGAAGAGCCTCAATCTTTTCTATCATTATGCTATATCACTTATCCATTTATTACTAGCACAAAAGTACACTTTTTATGGCAATTTATGCCTGTTTTCGGGTAAAGAATTAATTTCGTACATTTGTTTTATTATACTGATTGCTGAAAAAAGATGCTTGACACAATACGCTCATTTATAGAGAGGGAAAAAATGCTTTCTCCCAGTGCTTCTGTCATCGTAGGCCTGAGCGGGGGAATGGACTCCATGGCATTGCTCGACATACTCACGTTGTTAGGCTACCGGTGTATGGCAGCCCATTGTAACTTTCATCTCCGGGGGGAGGAATCGGATAGAGATTTCGAGTTTGTTAGAAAGTGGTGTAAAAGTGTCGACATCCCCTTTATTTATGTCGATTTCGATACCCGGCAGTATGCTTCCGATAAAAAGATATCCATCGAAATGGCTGCACGTGAACTGCGTTACCGCTGGTTTGAGATGATGCGCAGGCAATACGAAGCTGAGGCCATCGCCGTGGCACATCACAAAGATGACTCGGTGGAGACAGTGTTGATGAATCTTATCCGGGGCACCGGTATCAAAGGACTGACCGGTATTTCACCCAGGAACAACAGGGTAATACGTCCGTTGTTATGTCTGTCGCGCGAAGAGATAGTCCGATATATGGAATCACGCGACATCCCCTCTATATTTGACAGCACCAATAATGACGATGTATTTTGGAGGAATGCCCTCCGCCTGCGTATTATTCCCAAACTTGAGGAGATGAATCCTGCCGTGAAGGAAGCAATTTACCGCACAGCACAAAACGTGGCGGAAGCAGAAAAAGTATACAGTGCTTCGGTACAGGAGTCAATTGATGCTGTTTTCCAACATGACAGAATCGATATTCGGGCATTACGAAAAACGGTTTCCCCGCAATCCATCCTGTTCGAGTTGCTCTCGCCGTTAGGTTTCAAACCCTCTTCTATTCATGATATCACTCAAAGCATGGATGCTGCACCGGGAAAGGTCTTCTTTGGCGGGGCGTATCGGGTGATGAAAGACCGAGACTGTTTCATAATTGACCGGATGCCGGATACCAAAACCGTGGAGCAAACATTTTTGATTGAGCCACAAACCAAAGAGATAACGTCACCGATACATCTCACCATCCGCACCGTGCAGACACCGGTTTGCATCCAGAAAAACAAACATTTGCTTTATGCCGACTATGACCGGCTTAAGTTCCCGTTGTTTCTCCGAAAGTGGCAGCGAGGCGATTGGTTTATTCCTTTTGGCATGAAAGGCAGAAAGAAGATAAGTGATTATTTCACGAACCGCAAGTTCAGCCTGAAAGATAAGGAGAATGCGTGGGTACTTCTTTCGGGAGATGAAATTGTGTGGATTGTGGGAGAACGTTCCGACGACCGGTTCAAAATTACGGAGAGCACAAGAAACGTTTTCCATGTTTTATACGAAGAGGGAAAATAACGTTTTTTTTGTTCGCAGGAAAACTTTTTTCCGCTTTTGTGCAGCTTTTTTTCCGCTTTCGCATCTAATAGTAAAACCTAACTGAGACTTTTTTGTTATTAAAGATAAATAAATATTGATCATGAGAAAAAACAGTACAATAAAAGACATTGTGATGCTCGGTGCGTTTGCCGGGTTTGCTTATTACATTTCGCGCTACTATCGCCAGAAAAAACAAAAAGAGAGAGAATTGCGCGAAACACTCCACTTTCAGCTATTTTAAGTTTACAAAAGACTCCGGGATATCTCGTTTTTTTGTATCTTTGCGGACGTAAAGAAAGTTAAACGTTTTCGTGATTTTTTTTTATGCTCACACTAAAAGTTATCAACGATAATCCCGAAGAGGTAGTACGACGCCTGTCGAAAAAACATTTCGATGCACATGAGATCGTTGCCCAGATAATTGCCTCTGATGATCTTAGGCGGAGTACGCAGACATCTCTTGACACGCTCCTGGGAGAGGTCAATGCGCTGTCAAGGTCCATTGGGGCACTCATGAAAGAGGGAAAAAAGAAGGAAGCCTCTGCCGCCCGGGAGAAGGTAGTAGCATTGAAAGAGTCTTCCAGACAACTGGATGAGACTCTAAAAGAGGCAGAGGCTAGAATCGAGCAGCTGCTGGTTACTGTGCCCAATCTTCCTCACGAGTCGGTCCCCGAAGGAAAGGGAGCGGAAGATAACATGGTGGAAAGAAGTGGCGGAGTGATGCCGGTACTGTCCGACGATGCGCTTCCTCATTGGGAACTGGCAAAAAAATATGACCTTATCGACTTTGAGCTGGGAGTAAAAATCACCGGTGCGGGTTTTCCTGTCTACAAAGGGAAGGGAGCACGTCTGCAGCGTTCGTTAATCAATTTCTTTTTGGATAGTGCACGCGATGCCGGATTTCTGGAGGTGCAGCCGCCTTATGTGGTAAACAGCGACTCTGGCTTCGGCACCGGCCAGCTTCCAGACAAAGAGGGACAGATGTATCATGTGGGATTGGACGACCTTTATCTGATTCCGACCGCAGAGGTGCCGGTAACCAACATGTATCGCGATGTGATTCTTGACGAGAAAGAGTTGCCGGTAAAGAATACGGCCTATTCGGCATGTTTCCGCCGGGAAGCAGGCTCCTATGGCAAGGATGTGCGCGGGCTGAATCGCCTGCATCAGTTTGACAAAGTAGAGATTGTCTGCATCGAGAAGCCGGAAAATTCTTATGAACGGCTGGATGAGATGGTCCGGTATGTACAGACACTGGTGGAAAAGTTGGAACTTCCCTGGCGCATACTTCGTCTTTGCGGCGGTGACATAAGTTTTACCTCGGCGCTTACATTCGATTTTGAAGTATATTCTGCCGCGCAACAGCGATGGCTGGAAGTGAGTTCTGTTTCTAATTTCGAAAGCTTTCAGGCAAATCGGTTGAAATGCCGTTACCGCGATGCAGACCGCAAAACACAACTCTGCCATACGCTCAATGGCAGTGCCCTTGCCTTACCCCGTATCATGGCAGCATTGCTGGAAAATAACCAGACTCCTGCGGGAATACGTATCCCGGAAGTGCTTGTCCCTTATTGTGGGTTTACATCAATTTGATTCTGTTACGCCTTTACGGGTCAGCATCTTTAGCAACTGGAGGATTGCCAGGTTGGCTGTACGCTCGATGTTCTCTTCCCGGTTACTGCCAACCCGGTATTCAACGGAAAGTTGCTCGTCACCATTTTGTGTGCATATCCAGACTGTTCCGACCGGTTTCTCCTTAGTTCCTCCTTCGGGGCCCATGATGCCGGAGACAGCTATGCTGCATCCGGTCTTCAGTTTGTTTGCTACATTCCTGGCCATCTGTTCGACCACTTCCCGGCTCACCACGCCAAATTTTCCGATCGCGCTTTTCTCTACACCCAGCACGTCCTCTTTGATACGGTTATCGTACGATACAATGCTGCCTTCAAAATAGTCTGAAGCGCCGGGGATAGCGGTTATACGATGCGCAATGAATCCTCCCGTGCAGCTTTCGGCAGTGGACACCCTGAGCTGTAGCTTGCGCAGCTTATCACCGAGGAGTGCCTCCGCTGTTTTTTCGCTTCTGGCAACAAACTCGTCACCAAGAAGCATTTTCAGCTTGCGCCCCAGTTGTTTCATCTCCTGTTCATGTTCTGCACCCCAGGCAGATAATCGCAGCCTGATAAATCCGAAAGAGGGAAGGTAGGCTAGTGAAAAGCCTGTAGGAAGCATGGTTTCAAATCCCGCAAGACGTGTAGCCAGAGACGATTCGGTAATACCTGATACCAAGTAAGTGCGACGTAGGTATTGTTTTACCTGAAACTGTTTTTGCAGGCGTGGAATAATGTCGTCACGCATAGTCATTTTCATTTCAAAGGGTACGCCCGGCATGGAGACCAACACCTTTTCCTCTTTGTTGAACCAGAGGATGGGAGCGGTACCGGCCTTATTCTGAATCACAGTGGCACTGACCGGGACATATGCCTGTTTCCGGGTGAGCTGATTTAACAGAAGATTTCTTTTCAAAAAGACCGATTCAATATTTTGCAGAACCTCGTCGTTAAACTCCAGGGCAGTATGGAAGTACCGACAAAGCGTATGTTTTGTGATATCATCGTTTGTCGGTCCCACACCTCCGGTGAGCAGCAAAATATCGGCCCGTCCGAAAGCAACCTCTATTGCCTGCATGATGTTGTCACTATGGTCTCCCACAGTGGTAATGGCTGTGATGACGAAACCATGCTGCGTCAGCTCACGTCCCATCCAGGCTGCATTGCTGTTCACAACCTGCCCGATAAGTAATTCGTCACCAATGGTAATAATCTCAATTCTCATGTTTATTTTTTCGATACGTTAAAACGACCACAATTTAACAGATAATCCTGATAAAAGAAAAAAGAAACCTATTTATTTTTTTATTTTAAAGGATTGTGCTATCTTTGCCATCCGAAAATTGAGACGAAAATAATAAAACATATGAAGAAAGAAATTCATCCCAACAATTACCGCCCGGTAGTTTTCAAAGATATGTCGAACGAAGAGATCTTTATCTCCCGCTCTACAATCAATGCGAGGGAAACTATTGAAATAGATGGCGTTACTTATCCGTTGGTAAAACTTGAGATCACAAGTGCTTCCCATCCTTTCTATACCGGAAAACAAAAACTGGTAGATACTGCAGGACGTGTGGATAAGTTCATGAACCGTTACGGAAACCGTAACAAGAAAAAATAAAATTTTCCTGAAAAAAGGTATTGAAATGAAACGGCGGTCATTACAGATCGCCGTTTTTTCGTTTTATGAGTATGAATTTAGCACAATTTTGTCTATTTTTGTCACGCGATGGTTCATGAAATAAAAGAAATTCAATGAAACGATTAATACCGGCAGTACTGCTCCTGCTACTTACGCTCGCCGTTTCCCCCGCACCCGCCCAGGTGCAGCTGAGTGATAGTGCAAAAATAAGTCTGCTTACCGCTTCTCCCTGGCACGGGGCCGTATATGCGCTGTTTGGCCATACGGCCATCTTTGTACAAGACGATTCAACGGGTGTGAATGCCGTCTTCAATTACGGTTATTTTGATTCTTCGCAACCCAACTTCATCTACCACTTTGTTAGGGGAGAGACAGACTATATTCTGGGAGTTACCTCTTTTCAGGATTTTTTGTCGGAATATGCACACAGAGGCCAGCAGGTAATAGCGCAGGAATTGAATCTGTCTCCTGACAAAAAACAACAGCTCTACGAAGCCCTCTCTGTTAACGCCTTGCCGGAAAACCGGGAATATCGATACAATTATTTTTACGACAATTGCGCTACCCGTCCACGGGATATGGTGGAACATTATGCGGATGGCCTCATCCAATATTCTCCCACACCTCAGGAGCAAACATATCGTGATCTGGTGAAGGAGTGCGTAGTAGGATACCCCTGGCTGCATTTCGGCATCGACCTGATCATTGGGAATGACGCAGACAGGACCATCGATGTGAGAGAGAAGATGTTTATTCCCCGTTATCTGATGGACTCTTTTAATGATGCCTCCGTACAAAAGAACGATACATTACGCTTTTCGCTGGTACAACAGAAGGAAATCGTACTGGAGCCCAATAGCGAAACAAACAGTCCAAAAGCGGTCAGCAAGTTTACCCCACTAGCTGCAGCTATTTTACTGCTTTTGCTTACCCTGTTTATCAGCCTGACTCAGCTGTTCAAGCTCAGCCCAACGAAGCTTACCCTGTTTTATGATACCATCTTGTTTGGTATTGCCGGTCTGGGAGGAGGAATTCTTTTTTTTATGATGTTTTTTTCCGCACACCCTGCGATGCGTCCCAACTGGAATTTTGTCTGGTTAAACCTTTTTGCACTTATCGCGGCCTTTTTATTTTGGGTAAAATCGGCAAAGAACGTCGTTTATTTCTATCAAATCATTAACTTTGCAGTCCTAACGCTTTTTCTATTATTATGGTGGTTGATACCGCAAACATTACCGGCAGCTACTATCCCATTCTCAATGAGTCTGTGGCTCAGATCGGGCACAAACATACTTATTTGGAGAAAAATGAAATTAAAAAACAAGCGATTCAGATCGAGCAGATATCTCAAAGCGGGATGGGGACAGTGAATCGGTAAATGATGTGTACGTATAATGATCAGGGTATTATCTTCTTTGGTGGCTTTCTTTTCGATTACCGCACTATGTGCACAGAATCCTGCGGGAGAAGTGCCCAAGTTGGTTGTGGGAATTACTATCGATCAGCTCCGTGGCGATTATCTGGAGATGTTTCGCCATACTTTCGGACAGAAAGGATTTAATAGGCTGCTTGCCAATGGGTTGGTGTACAGCAATGTGCATTACGACTTTCCGAATCTTGACAAAGCCTCTACCATTACCACCATTTTTACCGGAGCCAATCCTTCTTATCACGGTATCACTGCTGAAAAAAAGTATATCGTTGCACAGAACCGGGAGGAATTCTCCTTTTTCGACGATAACTATTTGGGAAATTTCACTACCGACAAGCGGTCGCCACTCCCCATAAAAGTGTCCACCCTTGCCGATGAACTGAAGATCGCCTCGGGCGGTCAGTCCGATATTTATGCTTTTGCGCCCGACGCCTCGCAGGCGCTGGCTTCAGGCGGGCATGCTGCCAGCGGTGCATACTGGATTGAAGATGTTACCGGCAAATGGGCTACCACAACCTTTTACAAAAACAAACAGCCGATAGTAGATCAGTATAACCGCAGCGCCCAGTCACTCACGAATACAATCGGCAGCATTACCTGGCGACCTGCTATCGATATAGCGCGTTACAATGCTTTCCCCTATACTAAAAACCGGTATAATTTTCAGCATTACTTCGGACTAGACAAGAAAGACAATATACGTTTGTTCAAACAGTCGCCCTATGTGAACAGGGAGGTGGCTGAGATGGCAATCAAGGTGTTGGAATCCAGTTCTCTCGGGCAGAGAATGAATCCTGACTACCTGGCTCTCACTTTTTATGCAGGGAACTACGAGAAGGCTCTTGATAAAAATTACTCGGTAGAGATTCAGGATACCTACTATTGTCTCGATCAGGAGCTTGGCAAATTGCTCGATGCCATTGAGGCAACAGTGGGAATTAAAAACACACTGATCTTCGTGGTTTCTACTGGCTACTTCAACGAGCAGGAGACCCTTCCCGAAGGGATGGTTACGTCGGGCGGTGATTTTCATCCGGACCGGAGCCAGGCACTTCTTAATATGTACCTGATGGCACTTTATGGCCGGGAGCAATGGATCAAGAAATACTACAACTGCCAGATCTTTTTTGACAGGAAGCTTCTGGAAGACAAAAAGATTGACTTAGTTGAGTTTCAGCAAAAAGCAGCCGAGTTTCTTGTCCAATCTGCAGGTGTGCAGGATGTGATCACCTCGCACCAGATGCTCCACGGTGCATACAACGAAAATGTACAATATTACCGGAACGGGTATTACAAAGGAGTATCGGGCGATCTTTTTCTGGAATTACAGCCGGGCTGGAAGGTGATTGAGCCACAGTCGTCCGATTCATACCGGGTACGGTACAATGCAGTTGTCTCTCCGGTAATCTTTTTTGGCAGCAACATTAAACCGCAAAAGGTTGAACGAACCATTGAAGCAACAGAAATAGCGCCCAGCGTGGCTTATCGTTTGCGTATCAGAGCTCCCAACGCAGCCGGCGGAGAGATTCTGAAAGAACTGTTTTGATACAGAAAACACATTTATATCGAAATCATTCAATATGGGAGGCAACAGATGCATCCCGCAATAAAAGAACAACATACAGAATATGGGATTCAACGACATTATTTCAAAAATATTTGGAAACAAGGCTCAGCGCGACCTGAACGAAATAAATCCGGTCGTTAAGCGAATAAAAGAAGCTTATACCGCCATTGAACAACTCTCTAACGACGACCTTCGTGAAAAAACGAAAGAGCTCGAAAAACATATCCGGGAGCAGGTCGCAGAGGAGAGAGCACAGATTGAGAAGTTAAAGGCCGGCATGGAAGAGATTGACCTGGACGACCGTGAAGCCGTATGGAACCAGGTCGATAAGCTAGAAAAAGATATTACCGAGAAATATGAGAAGGTGTTGAGCGAGATACTGCCCGATGCTTTCTCTATCATGAAAGAGACTGCCCGCCGTTTCACCGAAAACGAAGAGATCGTGGTCACAGCAACCAGTTTCGACCGTGATCTGGCTGCCACGCATGATTTTGTCCGTATTGAAGGAGAGAAGGCAATCTATCAGAATCATTGGGTCGCCGGAGGAAACGAGATTACCTGGGACATGATTCACTACGATGTACAGCTCTTTGGCGGTGTGGTGCTTCATCAGGGTAAAATAGCCGAGATGGCTACGGGAGAAGGTAAAACGCTGGTCGCCACCCTTCCCGTATTTTTAAATGCACTTACTCACGAGGGGGTGCATGTGGTGACCGTGAACGATTATCTTTCGAAGCGTGACTCCGAGTGGATGGGGCCTATGTACATGTTTCACGGTCTATCTGTCGATTGCATCGATAAGCACGAGCCCAACTCCGATGCACGTCGCAAGGCATACGAGGCGGATATCACCTTTGGAACCAACAATGAGTTTGGCTTTGATTATCTCCGTGACAACATGGCTGTCTCCCCCAAAGATCTGGTACAAAGGAAGCACAATTATGCCATTGTGGACGAGGTGGACTCGGTGCTGATTGACGATGCACGGACACCGTTGATCATTTCAGGCCCGGTACCCAAGGGCGATGACCAGCTGTTCGACCTGTTCCGTCCCCGCGTGGAGGTAATTGTGAAAGCGCAGCGCGACCTCACTACCCGCCTGCTTGCCGAGGCGAAAGTGAAGATGGCTTCATCCGATCCCAAAGAACAGGAAGAGGGTGCTTTATTGCTTTTTCGTTCCTACAAGGGAATGCCGAAGTACCAACCGTTGATTAAGTTTCTTAGCGAGCAGGGTGTCAAAGCTGCCATGCTCAAGACCGAAGCATTTTATATGCAGGAGCAGATGCGCAATATGCACATCGTGACCGATCCGCTCTATTTCGTAATCGACGAAAAGCTCCACAGCATTGAGCTGACCGACAAGGGAATCGACATGCTGACCGGAAAATCGGATGATCCGCAATTTTTCATTCTTCCCGACATTGCTTCGCAACTGTCGGATCTGGAACACTCGGCCGGTACCGACGAGGAGAAAGCCGCAAGGAAAGACGAACTACTGCAAAACTTTGCCATTAAATCGGAACGGGTACATACGGTGAATCAGCTGCTCAAAGCCTATACTCTGTTTGAGAAGGACGATGAGTATGTTGTGATCGACAACAAGGTGAAGATTGTCGATGAACAAACAGGGCGTGTTATGGAAGGACGTCGTTATTCCGATGGTCTTCATCAGGCTATCGAAGCAAAGGAACGCGTGAAAGTAGAGGCTGCAACGCAGACATTTGCCACCATCACCCTGCAGAATTTCTTCCGGATGTATAGTAAGCTTGCAGGAATGACCGGTACTGCCGAGACCGAAGCAGGTGAGTTTTGGGATATCTACAAACTGGACGTGGTGGTTATCCCCACCAACAAGCCAATTATCCGCGACGATCAGAACGACCGCATCTATAAGACGAAACGCGAAAAATATACCGCAGTTATTGAGGAGATAGAAAAGCTTATTGGCGCCGGGCGACCGGTATTGGTGGGAACTACCTCCGTAGAGATCTCCGAGTTACTGAGCCGCATGCTTGCGTTGCGGAAAATAAAGCACAATGTGCTGAATGCCAAACTCCATCAGCGTGAAGCAGAAATTGTGGCGCACGCAGGACAGAGTGGTGTGGTGACCATTGCTACCAACATGGCCGGTCGCGGTACCGACATCAAACTGTCTCCCGATGTAAAAGCCGCGGGAGGGTTAGCCATTATCGGTACGGAACGTCACGAATCGCGGCGTGTGGACCGTCAGCTGCGTGGTCGTGCCGGTCGTCAGGGAGACCCGGGCTCATCTGTTTTCTTCGTTTCGCTTGAAGATGACCTAATGCGACTCTTTGCCACAGAACGCATTGCCGGATTGATGGACAAGATGGGCTTCAAAGAGGGCGATGTTCTGGAACACAGCATGTTGAGCAAATCAGTGGAGCGTGCCCAAAAGAAAGTGGAAGAAAACAATTTTGGTATTCGCAAGCGTTTGCTGGAGTATGATGATGTAATGAACTCGCAGCGGGAAGTGATCTACAAACGTCGCCGCCACGCTCTGATGGGAGAACGCATTGACAATGACGTGGCCAGCATGATCTCGGAAACAGCCCGCAACATTGTGGAGTCAAATGAAGATGATTACCAGAGCATGAAACTCGACCTTCTTCGGGTAATGGCACTTGAAGTTCCTTTTAAGGAGCAGGATATGAAGGGCCTGAAAGAAGAGGAGCAGGTAGAGGCTGTTACTGCCAAAGCTTTTGAAGCATTCAAACGTAAGACCGAGAGATTGGCCGAGGTAGCCCAGCCGGTCATAAAACAGGTCTATGAGAACCAGGGAGCTATGTACGAGAATATTCTCATTCCCATTACCGACGGGAAAAGAGTATATAATATTTCCTGCAACCTGAAAGAAGCCTATGAAACAAGTTCCAGAGCATTGGTGAAAGCTTTTGAAAAATCGATTCTCCTACATACCATCGACGAAGATTGGAAAGAGCATCTCCGCGAAATGGATGAATTGCGCCAATCTGTTCAGAATGCCAGTTACGAGCAAAAGGATCCACTCCTGATCTATAAGCTGGAATCGTTTAGCCTTTTCCGGGAAATGATCAACGATGTGAATTCGAAAGCTGTCTCCATTCTCATGCGTGGCCAGATACCGGTGCAGGATCCGGCCAGCGTTCGCCGGGCCGCCCCGGAGCAAAAGACCGATTACAGTCGGTATCGGACCCAAAAAGAAGATTCGGACGGCATGGTACCCGGAAAAGGGGAAAATAGTGCGGCTCAGCAACCGCGACAACCCCAGAAACTGGAACCAATCCGCGTAGAGAAAAAGGTAGGCCGAAACGATCCCTGTCCTTGTGGTAGTGGTAAAAAATACAAAAGCTGTCACGGAAAATAAGCCACATAAAAAAGATTAAAACAGAGAGCAAATGTCTCTCTGTTTTTTGTTAAATCCAAAGAAAAGCCGTATCTTAGTGTAATCAAACGGCATACTCTTTAAGAGATTTATTTGCCTATTAATGAGCTACATACAAAAAGTTATTGAAGAGAATTATCACATTTTAATATGATTGATCAGGAAGACAGAATCATCAAGATTAATATCGAAGATGAAATGAAATCATCGTACATCGATTATTCGATGTCCGTGATCGTTTCCCGCGCGTTGCCCGATGTGCGGGATGGATTTAAACCAGTACACCGGCGTATTTTATTTGGTATGTCGGAGCTGGGCAATACTCCCGATAAGCCCCACAAGAAGTCTGCCAGAATTGTCGGTGAGGTATTGGGTAAGTACCACCCGCACGGTGATTCATCTGTATATGGCGCCATGGTTCGACTGGCACAGGACTGGAGCATGCGCTATACTCTGGTGGACGGACAGGGAAATATGGGTAGTGTGGATGGAGACAGTCCCGCCGCCATGCGATATACCGAAGCAAGACTGAATAAGCTTGCCGAAGAGATGTTGCGGGATATCGACAAGGAGACGGTCGATTTTCAATATAACTTTGATGATACACTGCAGGAGCCGACTGTCCTCCCCACGCGCATTCCCAATCTGTTGATGAACGGTTCTTCCGGTATTGCTGTAGGGATGGCCACCAATATGGCGCCGCACAACCTTACAGAATGTGTGGATGGCATCATCGCTTACATCGATGATAACGATATCGATACCAAAGGATTGATGCAGTATATCAAGGCTCCAGACTTTCCTACCGGAGCCTATATTTATGGATATAAAGGCGTTGAGGAGGCATTCGAGACGGGCAGGGGGCGCATTGTAATGCGCGGAAAAGCAGAGATAGAGTCGGGGAAGACACACGATAAGATCATCATTTCTGAAATTCCCTACCTGGTAAACAAAGCCGATTTTATCAAACATGTTGCCGATCTGGTCACCGAGAAGAGGATCGAAGGAATATCCAACATCAACGATGAGTCAGACAGAGACGGTATGCGTATTGTGGTGGATATCAAACGAGACGGCAATGCAAACATTGTCCTCAATAAGTTATACAAACTGACTGCGCTGCAATCTTCGTTCAGTGTTAACAATATTGCGCTAGTGAAAGGACGCCCCGAACTGCTGAACCTCAAAAGGATAATTGAGCTCTTTGTGGAGCACCGTCACGATGTGGTCATCCGGCGTACCCGCTACGAATTGCGAAAGGCGGAGGAGCGTGCTCACATTCTTGAGGGGTTGATCATTGCTTCCGACAATATCGACGAGGTGATTGCCATCATCCGGGGATCCTCTACGCCCCAGGAGGCCATACAGCGTTTGATGGAGCGATTTTCGCTCAGCGATATTCAATCGCGTGCGATTGTGGAGATGCGATTAAGGCAGTTGACTGGTCTTGAGCAGAATAAGCTCCATGCTGAATACGACGAGATACAGAAACTGATTGCCCACCTGAACTCTATCCTGAACGACGAAGGAATGCGCATGCAGGTGATCAAGGATGAGCTGATTGAAATCCGTGAAAAATATGGCGACAAGCGCCGCTCGGAGATCATCTACGCATCGGAAGAAATGAATCCGGAAGATTTTTACGCCGACGATGAAATGGTGATTACCATTTCCCATATGGGCTATATCAAGCGTACCCCGCTTACGGACTTCCATACCCAAAACAGAGGAGGGGTAGGTGCCAGAGGAACCGATACGCGGGAAGAAGATTTCGTGGAGTATATCTACCCGGCCACTACACACAACTACATGCTTTTCTTTACCCAAAAGGGTAAATGTTACTGGCTGCGTGTATTTGAAATCCCCGAAGGTACCAAAAACTCCAAGGGCCGGGCGATTCAAAACCTGTTGAATATTGATCCGGACGACAGCGTTACTGCTTTTGTGCGGGTAGATACGCTCACTGACCAGGATTACATCAACTCTCACTACCTGCTGTTCTGCACCAAAGAGGGTATTGTGAAAAAGACGTTGCTTGAAGCCTATTCCAGGCCCAGACAGAACGGTGTGAATGCCATTACCATCCGGGAAGAAGACCAGGTGATATCGGTACGATTAACGGACGGTAAACAGCATGTGATCCTGGCGAACCGTAACGGTCGGGCTATCCGCTTTCAAGAAGATGATGTGCGCCCAATGGGACGAACTGCTACAGGTGTGCGGGGAATGACTCTCGATGAAGACGGGGAAGATTGCGTGATCGGCATGATTTGTATGGAACCCAATTCGGAGAATACCATTATGGTGGTTTCAGAACAGGGGTATGGCAAAAGATCGCGGCTCGATGACGAAGATGGTGAGGCGGTCTATCGAATCACCCGCAGAGGAGGAAAAGGTGTTAAGACACTGAATGTTACGGAAAAAACAGGTAAATTGGTAGCCATAAAGAGTGTATCAGACGATAATGATTTAATGATAATTAACAAATCAGGAATTACCATACGTCTGAATATTTCCGATATTCGCATCATGGGACGAGCTACTCAAGGAGTACGCCTTATTAATTTGGAAAAAAGAAACGATGAGATAGCCTCTGTTTGCAAGGTAAATTCGGAAGTTTTGGATGAGGAAGCTCCATCTGAAGATGCTAACGGCAATCAAGATGATTTCGATAGTGAAGAATAAATTTCCATTTTAAACTTTTTGCAATCTTTCAGTCAAAGTCAATAACAAACGAAAATTGAAACCAAATGCTTGCAGTGAGTTTCAATAGACATTCAAGAAAAGAATAAACAAAATCGTATTAAATAACATCAATTTAATCACATTAAAAAATGAGTAAAATGAGAAAAATCTTATTCCTTACTATGATTGCCGTTCTTTCAGCAGGGAGTATCTTTGCACAAAAGTCGGCATTAAAAGATGCTAAAAGAGCATTGGGCCGTGACGATTTAAACGAAGCTCGTACGCTGATCAAGCAAGCATCCACTCATCCGGAGACTGCAAACGATCCGGAAACATGGAAAGTAATGGGCGATATAGGCAACAAGGCTTTTGATAACCAAAGAACAAATGCCATGCTCGGTAAACAAGCGAACGACAAGGTCATGTACGACGGTCTCTACGACTCTTATGAGCCATACCTGAAAGCAGACTCACTGGGTGAACTTCCCGATGCAAAAGGCAAGGTTAAGAATAAGTTCCGGAAAGACATTGCAGGTATTCTCCGTGCCAACCATCCTTTTTACATAAATGGTGGAGTTTATTACAACGAACAAAAGAATTACAACAAAGCAACCGATTTCTTCCAAATCTACTGGGATATTCCTTCATTGCCGATGTATGAGGGACAGGCGGATGCTTTCGTCAAGGACAGCACTTTCCAGACAATCAAATATTATGCCATCATCACCGCCATTCAGGCTGAAGACCACAAAAGGGCGCTGAGTATGTTGGAACGAGCTGCCAAAGAACCTTTCATTGAAAACAGTGCATACAAAGAAAGCGACATTTACGAATTGATGGCCAGCGAATATGTAAGCTTGGGGGATACTGCCAAGTACCTCGAAACGTTGAATTTCGGAGCCGAAAGATTTCCATCCAGCAAGTATTTCATTCCCAACCTTATCAACGTATTTATTCGCCAGGGAGATACCCAAAAAGCAATGAATTATCTTGATCAGGCAATTAACAACGACCCATCCAATGCATGTGATCTCAACAGTGTAAAAGGTGCATTATTGGCTGAGAAGGGCGATTATGCCGCTGCAGAGGCCGAGTATAACAAGGCACTGACACAAGATCCCAACTGCGAAAGAGCACTCGAGGCTATCGCTGTGAACTATATTCTTCAGGCTCAGGATCTAAAGGAAAAAACGGCCATGCTGTCCGACAGACAACAACAGGTCGCCAACGATAAAATTACCATTGAGCTTTATCAAAAATCATTGCCTTCGTTGGAAAAATATGCAACACTGTTGAGAGGTCGCAACGCCGAAAAGCATGAACTCGAATCCGCATTACTCAAATTACGCAACGTTTATTACAATCTGAGCAGTATGGGTGTTGACAAAGCTTCGGAACTTGAAGCAGTAGAAAAAGAATTGAATCTCTGATTTGACGTCCAGATTCATTTCATAGAAAATTATAGTAAGAGAAGAGCGATATCGGTCCGGTATCGCTCTTCATTCACAATAGGGATGACTGCATGATCAAATCTGGAATTTATTGGTCGAAATGAATATTTTGATTAAACATAATAGTAATTATAGGAATTCAAGTTTGCTTTTTTCATTCAACAAAGTCCCCGGTTGAATGGTATATTTATTATCTTTGCACAAAATTACACAAACTGCAACTTCTGTAGCGCATAATATTTGCATACATTGAATAAATCAGCAACAATGAGCAACCAACGATACAATCAGCGTGGAGTTTCCGCATCGAAAGAAGATGTACACAACGCCATTAAAAACATTGATAAAGGTATTTTTCCAAAGGCATTTTGTAAAATTATTCCGGATCACCTGGGTAATGACCCGGAATATTGCAACATCATGCATGCAGACGGCGCTGGTACGAAATCGTCACTTGCTTACGTCTATTGGCGGGAAACAGGCGATCTTTCCGTTTGGAAAGGTATTGCCCAGGATGCGTTGATCATGAATGTGGACGACCTTCTTTGTGTGGGTGCTACGGACAATATACTGGTTTCTTCCACCATCGGTAGAAATAAAAAGCTGATACCCGGAGAAGTAATTTCCACCGTCATCAACGCCACCAACGAGCTGTGTGAAGAACTTTCGTCACTTGGACTGAACATTTACCCCACTGGTGGAGAAACAGCCGATGTGGGTGATCTGGTGCGGACAATTATTGTGGACAGTACGGTCGCATGTCGTATGAAACGTTCCGATGTAATTGACAACGGTAACATACAGGCTGGAGATGTGATCGTAGGGCTTTCCTCATCGGGACAGGCTACCTACGAAAAAGAATATAACGGCGGTATGGGTAGCAACGGGCTCACCTCGGCGCGTCACGATGTATTTGCCAATTATCTGGCACAGAAATATCCGGAAAGCTACGATACCTCCATACCAGCAGATCTGGTATATTCGGGAAACCTTCATCTCACGGACGAGATTGAAGAGCTGGGATTGGAAGCGGGGAAACTAGTACTCTCCCCCACCCGCACCTATGCACCAGTTATAATACAGATAATCAAAGAGTTGAGAAAACATATTCACGGAATGATTCACTGTTCAGGTGGTGCACAAACCAAAATTTTACACTTCCTGGGCAATAATTTGAAAGTGGTAAAGAATCGTCTATTCCCTGTCCCTACTCTGTTCGATCTGATCCAAAAACAGTCCGGAACCGATTGGAAGGAGATGTACAAAGTATTCAACATGGGACACCGGATGGAACTATATCTTCCCGAAGAGCATGCACAGCGTGTGATTGAAATTTCAAAGTCGTTTCATGTAGATGCACGGATTGTGGGACATGTGGAGAAATCGCATGTGCGGGAACTGGTGATCGAAAGCGAATTCGGCCGTTTTAAATTTCTTTAAAAAGCTTCAGATTCAATCTATGTCAGACAACTCACTTTTGGATAAATTACAACATCTTGTCACCCGCTTCGAGGAAGTAGCCACACTGATTGCCGATCCGGCCGTGATATCGGACATGGATCGTTACGTAAAACTGAACAAAGAGTACAGTGAACTACAAAAGATTGCAGCTGTGCGCAATCGGTACAAAAGTGCACTTGACAGTATTGCAGAAGCTAGATATATACTTGATAACGAATCCGATACAGATCTCCGCCAGCTAGCCAACGAGGAACTTGCATTGAACACCGCTTCGTTGCCCCAACTGGAAGAGCAGATTAAGTTGTTACTCATTCCCGCCGATCCTGAGGATGCGAAAAACGTGATTATGGAAATCCGGGGGGGGACCGGAGGCGATGAAGCAGCCATTTTTGCCGGCGATCTTTACAAGATGTATACCCGCTACTGCGAAAGTAAAGGCTGGAAAACGGAACTGGTCAGTTTTACCGAAGGGACTTCCGGTGGCTATAAGGAAATTATATTTACAATTACAGGCAGCGATGTATACGGTACGTTAAAATATGAGTCGGGTGTACATCGCGTGCAACGGGTGCCACAGACAGAAACACAGGGAAGAGTGCATACTTCGGCTTCAACGGTGGCCGTACTGCCTGAAGCGGAAGAGTTTGATGTGGAACTCAATCCGGCCGATATCGATTTCCATACAGCACGTTCCAGTGGTGCCGGGGGACAGAATGTGAACAAAGTGGAAACAAAGGTGCAGCTGACGCACAAACCCACCGGCATAGTAGTTGTATGTCAGCAGGCCCGCTCGCAATTACAAAATAGGGAGCTGGCGATGCAAATGCTACGCACAAAACTATACGACATGGAGCTTTCCAAACGGCAGGGCGACATCGCATCCCGAAGGAAGACCATGGTGTCCACAGGAGATCGGTCCGCCAAAATCCGCACTTACAATTATCCACAGGGACGCATCACTGATCATCGCATCAACTACACCATCTACAATCTTGCAGCTTTTATGGATGGCGACATCCAGGCTGTGATTGATCAGCTGATGGTGAGTGAAAACGCGGAAAGAATGAAGGAAGCCGATTTATAATTCCTTTAAGTTTTCAACAACATGATATCACCCATCGCCCCATGGCATTTTTCAATACCTCGTCGGCAAGTACAACCGATCTGATTTATCTGTTTTCTCCAAAAAAAGGAGATAAAATTGTATCGGTATAAAATATTCTGGACGAAAATTCTGACAACTCCGCAATCATTCCCGATGCCTGGCACCTGGAAATAATTGAGGTATCAAACTGAAAATATGACAAAACAACAACTTTTTGAAGAGATACAAAAAAAGCAATCTTTCCTCTGCGTAGGACTCGACAGCGACATTAAAAAAATTCCCGAACATCTGCTCGATGCCGATGACCCGCTCTACACCTTCAACAAAGGCATCATTGATGCTACCGCTCCCTATTGTGTAGCCTACAAACCTAATCTGGCCTTTTATGAAAGCATGGGCTTGAAGGGATGGCTGGCTTTTGAAAAAACAGTGGCTTATATCCGGCAACGCTACCCTCAACATTTTGTTATTGCAGATGCCAAGCGGGGAGATATTGGGAATACCAGCGAGATGTACGCCCGTTCCTTTTTCGACCAAATGAAGCTGGATGCTGTTACTGTGGCACCCTACATGGGCGAGGACAGCGTGAAGCCCTTCTTGCTTTATCCACAGCGGTGGGTGATTCTGCTGGCACTTACCAGCAACAAGGGATCATATGACTTTCAGCTGACGGCCGACGATAAGGGAGAACGCCTTTTTGAGAAGGTGTTGCGGGTTTCCCGTGAATGGGCTACCGACGAGCAAATGATGTACGTGGTGGGCGCTACGCAAGGCAAACTGTTTGAAGAGGTGCGAAGGATCGTGCCCGGTCATTTTCTCCTGGTACCCGGTGTGGGTGCGCAGGGAGGATCTCTTGAAGAAGTATGCCATTATGGGATGAATAAGGAATGTGGACTGCTGGTGAATTCATCACGGGGGGTCATTTATGCTGACTCCGGAGAGAACTACGCCATCGCCGCCGGGGAAGAAGCGCGCAAGCTTCAACAGGAAATGAAAGAGATGCTTGATAAATATTTGAAGTTCACCGACTCATGACGCCAAAACACAAACTAATGCAGGCAAATATCCTGTTCCAGAAGGACTGAGCGTCGACTACCATAATGATGAGACGAAAAATAATCAATGATCCGGTATTCGGGTTTATCGGTATACCCAACGAATTTGTATATGAGGTGATACAGCACCCCTTTCTACAACGGCTGAACCGTATCAAACAGCTGGGATTGGCTTCTTTTGTCTACCCGGGAGCCCAGCACACGCGTTTTCATCACTCCATAGGGGCTATGTTTCTGATGGACGAGGCACTTAAAACGCTGAAAGAAAAAGGACAACCTATTGCCGAGTCCGAATATAATGGAGCCTTGGCTGCCATTCTGATGCACGACACCGGACACGGTCCTTTCTCCCATGTTCTGGAACATACATTGGTGACACACATCAATCATGAAACCATTTCGTTGTTGCTGATGCAGCAGATGAACAACGAATGGAAAGGAGAGCTGCAGGCAGCCATTGATATTTTTACCGACAATTATCCCAAACGGTTTCTTCATCAACTTGTGAGTGGACAATTGGATGTGGACAGGCTCGATTACCTACGGCGCGACAGTTTTTTCACAGGTGTAAGCGAGGGTAATATTGGATCGGCACGGATCATCAAGATGCTGGAAGTGAAGGACGACAAGTTGGTGGTAGAATCGAAAGGAATTTATTCCATCGAAAACTTTCTCATGTCAAGGAGGCTGATGTACTGGCAGGTCTATCTGCATAAAACAGCTTTGGCAGCAGAGAAGATGATGATAAATACACTTCATCGTGCCCGGGAACTATCCCTGAACGGTGAGAAGCTGTTCGCCTCGCCTGCCCTCTCCTTTTTCTTAAGGAACGAGACCACGATGGCCGACTTCACCGGTAACGGAGAAGCAATGCGTCACTTTATAAGTCTGGATGACAATGATATATGGACTTCGCTAAAGGTGTGGTCCACTCACGATGACAAGGTGTTGTCTGTGTTGAGCGATGCAATGGTAAACCGGAAGCTATTCAAAATTGAAATTACTGAACAACGTACCTCGGAAGAAAAATATACAGCATTGCTGGATGGATACAGAAAGAAATACCGGCTGAGTCCCCACGAAGCTGCCTATTTTCTTTCGTCGGATATTGTGACGACCGATATGTACAGTGAAAAAGATGACAGCATCGATATCCTTTACAAAGACGGTACGGTAAAAGATATTTCCAAAGCATCTGATATGCTGAATATTGAGTTATTATCGAAGAAGGTCGTGAAATATTATTTTGCCTACCTACGCGGGTAATTCCCCCTCTTCGGGCGACGAAACCGCGTCAACAGGTACAGCCGTGTCGCTCTTTGCCGTAGGCACAAAAAACCATACTACCACTGCACCGATTATTCCGAGAGCAAGGATTACCATTCTTATGGATATATTTTGGATGACAACGAACGAGGAGAAAAGCACCATGGTCGTCATAAAAGCAATTACCCCGATCTTTCCTTTGCGTGTTACGCCTTTCCGCCTTTGGTAATTCCTGATCCGGGGACCAAGTAACTTACTGTTCAATAGCCAATTATAGAGCCTGCTTGAACTTCTCGCGTATAGCACGGCCGATAAAAGGGCAAGGGGGGTGACCGGAAGGCCGGGAACAACAATGCCGAGGATGGCAAGCGCCAGGGATATTGTGCCTCCGATAAAATAAAACGCGCGCGCAATCTTGTTCTTTTTAATTTTCAGTTTGCTCTTTTCGTCGTGCAATATTATGGCCGTAACCTCCCGGACCACTGTACCTCTTTTAATTTGTTGATATTTGTCTATTTCTGTCATTCTATTTAGTACCAATACACTGAAGCCTGCAAAGGTAACGAAATAATCAGAAAATACAAATGCTACACTACCCGGGTGCCTCATTATGAATAATCTATTCCATATTTTTTGGACTTAGGGAGAAATCTATTATCTTTGCAGAAATTGTTAAGGTTATAAAAAAACTGTTTGAAAAAGATGGAGTCCACACAAGAAAAGAAAAAGAAAATCCGCCTGCTTTTTGTCTGTCTTGGAAATATATGCCGTTCACCGGCTGCAGAGGGTATTATGAAAAGTATTGTGGAAAAAAATGATCTTCAGGATGTCATAGAAGTGGACTCCGCCGGCACATCGGGCTGGCACGAAGGAGAGTTGCCGGATGAAAGAATGCGCGCTCACGGGGAGAAAAGAAAATATGACTTCTGTAGTCATTCCCGTAAATTTAGAAAAAGCGATTTTGACGATTTCGATTATATCGTCGTAATGGATCAAAACAATTATAACAGTGTGAAAACACTCGCTGACAAACCCGAACAGGTGGAAAAAATTCACCTGATAACACAATTCTCGTTGCAGTATGGGTATTACAACGAAATACCCGATCCTTATTACGGCAATTCATCGGATTTTGAGCTGGTGCTCGATTTGCTGGAAGATGCATGCAAAGGACTACTACAGAGAATAATCAAAGATTATTCTCTGATATAACCCACACAGTTGTTGTTTTTTCGGCCGTGTGAGTTTCACTACCTTTTTTAATACGTCATCCGCGCTTCTGCCCTGCCAGCATTCTCAATCATGGACACAAGCTGATTAAGTGATGGCAGGCGACGGACCAGTTTCTTGTTTTCGTTCACCTCCTGCATTTTTGCATAAAGATTTTCGGCATTTCGGGTCCGAAGTTCTTTTACAGTATCCACACCAACCTCTTCAAGCAGTTCGGCAAACTGAGGACCAATTCCATCAATGCGAAACAAGTCGGCATGATTTGTCCACTTCAGAATCAATTTCTCATCTATACCGGTCTCTTTAGCCAAAGCCGTGCGACCGGTTTTGCTGCTGCATTTCTCAAGCAGTATATCGGCATTTGTAATGCCCGCTTCTTTTAAAATTTTTCCGTACACGGGCCCGATGCCTTCAATTTCTTCAATTTTGTAAATCATGACATTTTTTTTGGTGAAATCATATTGAACATAAACAATCAAATGTACTAAAACCGTTGGTTGCGTAGTCTTTCTTTTCCATAAATTATATCAATGTGTAGAAAAAATCCCTGTTTGCCATGCTGTGTCAATCTAATTGAAGGGATAAAACAACTGACAGAGGAGGTAAACAGGGATCTTCGGGTGCTGCCGCACGCTACAGAGTTGTTATACTACGTATAACGAGCTGATTGACTCGTTGTTGCATACTCTCATGATGGAGTCGGCAAACATGTCTGCTACGGAAAGGATCTTCACTTTTTCCGATCTTTTCGAATAAGGGATGCTATCCGTAAAAATAATTTCTTTCAGATTCGATTGGTCCACTCTTTCTGAAGCCGGATCAGACATCACGGCATGGCTTGCAATGGCTCTCACTGAATTAGCGCCATTCTCCATAATCAGGTTGGCAGCCTTGGTGATGGTGCCGGCTGTATCCACAATATCGTCGATTAGCAACACATCCATTCCCCTCACATCACCAATGATTTGCATATCCGATATTTCGTTCGCTTTTTTGCGGAGCTTGTAACAGATCACCATGGGACAACCCAAAAATTTTGAGTAAGCGCTGGCGCGTTTCGTACCTCCCACGTCGGGCGTGGCAATCACCATGTTGCTCAAATCAAGCTGCTTCATGTACTCAACAAATACCCCCGACGCATAAAGATGGTCTACGGGGACGTTGAAGAAGCCTTGAATTTGGTCGGCATGCAGATCCATGGTTATTAACCGGTTGATTCCGG
This sequence comes from Proteiniphilum sp. UBA5283, assembly GCA_002408485.1. Lineage (GTDB taxonomy): Bacteria > Bacteroidota > Bacteroidia > Bacteroidales > Dysgonomonadaceae > Proteiniphilum. The sequence continues at coordinate 39,346 of DHSP01000076.1, forward strand.
CAGCTGCCAGCATATCGGCAATTAGCTTTGCGCCGATACTCACGCGTGGTTTATCTTTTCTGTCTTGTCGTGCCCATCCAAAATAGGGTATGACAGCCACGATTGATTTTGCTGAGGCACGTTTTGCCGCATCAATCATCAGCAACAACTCCATCAGGTTATCGGAATTGGGAAAAGTGGATTGAATAAGAAATACCTGTTTGCCACGAATCGATTCTTCGTAAGAAACGGCAAATTCGCCGTCGGCAAAATGTTCAATAATCATGTTACCCAACGGGCAACCTAGGCTGTTGCATACCTTTTCGGCAAAATAACGTGATTTACTACCCGAAAAGATTTTAAAAGGTCTCTCCTGCATGCTTTTAATTTTGAAAACAATAAAAAGTTTTTTACGAGATTATTCTCTTTGAAATCAATAATTTTGATCGAACGAAAGTTTCTACAAAAATACAAAAACTATACGCAATAAATAGATTTTTCTTAAAAAGAAATGCGATATATTTCTCCAGTGCAGGGTGCAAGTTTTATTCTGAAAGGATATTCGAGAGAAAAAAGAATTTCTCTCTGTTCCTTATGCAGGAGAGGAGTCAAAATACCTTCGCCGGTATCTTCTGCATTGAAAAAAGTGAATGCATGGGTGGGAATATTCACGCTACATTCCTGCATATTTCGATCGAAATTAACAACGACAAGCAACAGTGATTTTTGATTGCCTCTTAAAAAAGCAAACAAACGGGTGGAGTCAAAATCCTGATTTTCATAATTAGCGCTCATCAGATCATAAAAAAGTCCACTTGAAAGAGCTTCTTCCTCGTTGCATAATTTGATCAGACGGCAGTAAAAATCGCGCAATTCCCTCTCCTTTTCGCTCAGCAGATTGTCGTTCCATTTGCCGTAATTATTCCATCGGCGAAGAGTGTCTACTGACCAATAGTCGAAGATGGTTGTACGGCCGTTTTTTCCACTGAAACCCTCCTCATCCATACCTCTTTCCCCAAACTCCTGACCGGCATAAACCATCACAGGGTTCCTGTTGATGCAGCAGGTAACAATCATGGCTGCCTTTCCCTTCTCACCCTCTTTCAGAAAATAATCAGATGCCAGTCGTTGCTCGTCGTGATTCTCCAGGAAGTTGAGCATTTTGTGTTGGATATCACCCACCTTATTCAGCGCGAATGTAATGTCGGAAGAGGGTCGATAACCGCACGCCACATCGCGCAATGTATCGTACAGGCCAACCTTATCGTACAGATAATCAAAGGTGTTGTGTTTTAAAAAATCGCGATATGCAGTCGGATTATATATTTCTGCGAGAAAAATAATTCCGGGAAATCTGGTCTTTATCTGAGGGATTACCCATCTCCAAAAAGCCAGCGGAACCATCTCTGCCATATCACAACGAAAGCCGTCAATCTTTTTTTCTGCCCAAAAGAGAAGAATGTCTCTCATTTTCAACCATGTATCGGGGATAGGGTCAAAATGTACCGCTTTCCCGTTCAGGTAATCCACACCGTAATTAAGCTTCACCGTTTCATACCAATCGTATTGAGTCGGTCTGTGAGTGAAACAGTCATTTCCCGTGGCTTTTGCCGGATATTCTTTATAGGTAAATCTGGTCAGTTTCTCCGGAGAGAGTTGAATCTCCAGCTCTTTTTCCGGGAGATAATAGTAGTTGTTTTTGGGTGAAAAACCGACGAGTGAATTGTCTTTTTCCCCGAAATCAGGAATTCCTTCAGGTTTACAGACCGACCGATAGTTCCGTGCCACATGATTGGGCACATAGTCCATAATCACCTTTAATCCGGCTTTGTGCGTACGATAAACCAAATTCTCAAACTCTAGCATCCTTTGTGGAATGTTCGTTGCCAGATCGGGATCCACATCATAATAATCACGCACAGCGTAGGGTGAACCCGCCTTTCCCTTGATGATTTCCGGATATTCTGCCGGAATGCCGAAACCGGTGTAATCCGTTGCCGAAGCGTGCGCTATAATACCAATGTACCACACATGGGTATATCCGCTCTCTTTTATTTTTTTCAGTACATCCTGGGAAATATCGTCAAATTTTCCACAACCATTTTCTTCGATAGTGCCGCTGTACTTGTTTTCCGTAGCACTATTTCCGAATAATCTGGGTAGTAACTGATATATAAAAAGTTTATTGTAGTGCATACGTTTTTTATGATTTACCTCCTCTGAAACGATCAATCTGAGTACTTATTTTTTTTGTCAGTTGGTAATGTTTGTGGCACTTTTCAACGATCCTCCACGATTCTTTTTCGCTCATTTTCAGGGCAGCATAGTGATACCCGGCTTCCATAATTATCTTCTGATTATTTAGGTCGAACATCGAAAACTTTTCTATTCCCTGCGGTTCGATCAGGACATCGCAGTATGTTTTGTCGAACAGGGTGTTTGAATTGGACATCAGGTTAAACGTCCTCTCCATCATGGTCCTGATATTATTTTTTCCGGCAGGGGGTAACATTAACGATACATTTACACCAATTACATACCTGCATTTCTTTCGGATTACCGAAACAGGGAAATTCTTCAATAGGCCTCCGTCAACATATTGTACGCCGTGGATATGCTGTGGGGAAAAGACAACGGGTACAGAACAGGATGCCACCACGGCATCCACCAGATCGTCGCCATTGGAAAAAACAACGGTAGTTGCTCTGTTCCAGTCGGTAGCTACGGCACAAAATGGCATCTGAAGCTCCTCGAACCGTCTGGCTCTCAGGTTCTTCTTCAGAAAGCTGTGCAATCCTGTGCTCTTCAAAAAACCGGTTTTGGGTATTGTAAGCTCAACAAACTCTCTAAACTCTCTCTTGCGAAAGAGATCGGCAATTTCTTCGGGATGGTACCCGTCAGCATAAAATACTCCGGCAAGTGCCCCTGCGCTGGTCCCGGCAATGATATCGGGCTTTAATTCGCATTTTTCCAACACGCGTAACGCTCCCAGATGGGCAAAACCTTTAGCCCCTCCTCCACTGAGAGCGTAACCCAGAAAATAATCATAATTATTACCAAAGAGAGCCATAATGAGAAATTCTTCTAGACCTTAAGACACAAATATGCAATTTTTTTCTTTATATTTTTCGCTTTCCTGGCCGGGATCATCAATTTTTACAAATATTAATATTTCACAAACGAGTCACTCTTTCCGGCAAGAAAACATACAAAGCCTACTCCACAGACTGCATCCGGTCCAGTTCCTCTTTTAATCGACGAATGGTTTTTCCAAAAATCGGATGAACCATATCGGGGGCTATTTCACACAAAGGTGTTAGTACGAAATCGCGCGTATGAAATGCAGGATGCGGTATGGTGAGTTCGGGTGTGTCAACAATTAAATCGCCCGCCATGATCAGGTCAATATCGATGATTCTGTCAGCATAACAGCCATTTATGCTTTTTTTAGACCTACCCATCTCTATTTCAATGGATTGAGATATTGCGAATAGGGTAAATATGTCAATATTCAGAACTACTTCGCATACACAGTTGACAAAGTTATGCTCTGAATGAAACCCTACGGGTTTAGTTACATAAAAAGCGGATAGGGAAGTTATTCTTCCCACCCGCTCTTCAATCTTATCGAGTGCAATTTCGATGTTTTGCTGTTTATCTCCCAGATTGGAACCCAAGGCCAAAATTACGGAAAGTGCCATAGGGTTTTAATCCACAATCAACATTGCGTCACCGTATGCTCCGAACTGATATTTTTCCTTGATGGCTACTTCATAAGTATCCATGATCGTTTCATAGCCTCCAAATGCACACGCCATCATCAACAGTGTGGAATAGGGTAAATGAAAATTGGTGATCAGGCTGTTCGTGAGTGTAAATTCATAGGGTGGAAAAATAAATTTATTGGTCCATCCCTCCCGGGGCTTTAAATGCCCATCGGTACTCACAGTGGTTTCCACTGCACGAAGGACGGAAGTACCCACAGCACAGATGTTTCGATCTTCGTCTTTGGCTTTGTTCACTTTCTTACACAATTCTGAGGTGATGATCATCTGTTCTGACTCCATCTTATGTTTTGTCAGATCCTCCACATCGATCATACGATAAGCCCCAAGTCCATTATGAAGCGTGAGAAAACCGAATTCGATATCTCTGATTTCCATTCTTTTCATCAACTCGCGACTGAAATGCAAACCTGCTGCAGGGGCGACAACTGCGCCCTCTTTTTGCGCAAAGATATTTTGATATCTGTCCACATCTTCTGGCATTGCTTCGCGTGAAAGATACTCCGGTATGGGTGTTTCACCGATGGCGAACAGTTGCTTTTTGAACTCATCGTAAGGCCCGTCGTACAGGAATCGTAGTGTCCGCCCACGCGACGTGGTATTATCGATAACCTCTGCCACCAACTCTTCATTTTCACCGAAATAGAGCTTATTTCCAATACGGATTTTTCGGGCAGGATTCACCAAAACATCCCATAAATGTTGATCAGGATTGAGCTCTCTCAATAAGAACACTTCTATTTTTGCTCCTGTTTTCTCTTTATTCCCATAAAGTCGTGCGGGAAAAACCTTGGTGTCGTTGAAGATGAAAAAATCTTTCGGTTTGAAGTACTCAAGCAGATCCTTGAACACCTTGTGTTCCAATTCACCGGTTTTTCTGTGTACAACCAGAAGACGTGCTTCATCACGATGTGTAGCAGGGTACTTCGCAATGAGCTCCTCCGGCAAATTAAATTTGAATTGTGAAAGTTTCATATGATTATTGTATTTTCTTCTATAAAATGATCTATCTCGTCCATTTTTAGGCACTTGTCCAATGTAGTCTCTCCCACTCTTGTGCGTGTCAGTCCAGTCAGATGGGCACCCGAATGCAACGCTTCGCCTATATCCCTGGCAAGTGCTCTGATATAAGTACCTTTGCTACACACCACACGAAGGGTAATGTCCGGCAGATCGTAAAAAATTAATTCGATATCATCTATAACCAATAATTTGGGTTTTAGTTCAACATCCTCATTTTTGCGCGCAAATTCATATGCTCTTCTCCCTTCAACCTTCACGGCAGAGAAGAGAGGCGGTACCTGTTCAATTGTACCTCTAAACCTTTGAAGGACCTCATTAACCAACTCTTTGGTGATATGAGAGGTTGGATATTCGGCGTCAATCGCTGTTTCCAGATCAAACGAAGGCGTCGTTGCCCCCAACCGGATCTGCGCGATGTATTCTTTTGTCAGTGCCTGTAACGTTTCTATCTGTTTAGTCTTTTTTCCTGTGCAGATAGTCATCACACCCGTTGCAAGCGGATCGAGCGTACCTGCATGTCCTACCTTCAACTTTTTTATCTTCAGCTTCTGGCATAATTTTGCACGGACAACCCGCACCACCCGGAATGATGTCCAGTGAAGCGGTTTGTCGATATGTATAATTTCTCCTTCTATAAAATCCATTGACTACATGCTTACGTTGGCACCGGAAAGGATGAGGACAAGCAAAACGGAACCTACTATGATCCGATAGATTCCAAACACCCTGAATCCATATCTGGTAAGGAAATCGATAAAAAATTTGATTGCAAAAACAGCCACGATAAACGCCACCATATTCCCGATAAGCAGCAATGTGACATTGTCTTTCAACATCGCGCTACTCACCGGGTCTTTCATCAGTTGAAACAGTTTGTATCCTGCTGCGGCAGCCATGGTCGGCACAGCCAGGAAGAAAGAGAACTCGGCAGCACTCTTCCGAGTAAGCCTGGTTCCCATACCGCCGACAATGGTTGCCATGGAGCGGGAAACACCTGGAATCATTGCGATACATTGGAAAAAGCCGATCTTGAGAGCACGCTGCCAGCTCATCGACTGATCCTGAACCGGCTTATTGAACCATTTATCGACATACAACATAAAGATACCGCCCAGTACCAGCATCACGGCAACCACCGTAACACTTTCGAGCAGCCTATCGATATAATCACCCATCAGCAAACCTATTACTCCTGCAGGTATGACTGCAATAAAAAGTTTCCAGTAAAAATCGAACTTGTATAGAAGTCGTTTCAGAATTATCCACCCTTTTTTACCGGGCGGCACACCATTTAATGCCTGCTTATCGAATACAACAATTTCATTCAGGCGGAAGAAACGATTCCAGTACAGGACCACCACAGACAGGATTGCCCCAAACTGGATGATGACGGTAAAAGCTTTCACAAAAGGAGTACTCTCTATACCCAGTAGTTCCTGGGTGATAATCATGTGGCCGGTGGATGAAACGGGAAGGAACTCTGTAAGCCCCTCTACTACAGCAATAACAATTGCCTCAATGATGTTCATGAAGTTGTTGTTTTGGACAGATGGATGCCAGAATTATTGATTATCACCTTTTGCTCTGACTTTCGAAGGATAGAGAATGCCCACGATCATCAGCACGAATCCGGCAAGACAAACCAAGGGTGCAGCTTTTATCCTTCTGGCACTGAAAATGTCGGGTTCAAATCCATTCTCAAAAGAGCTGGAAGGACCAGTCATCAATAGAAAACCGACAATTATTAAAAGAATAGCAATCCCGCAAATGATCAGATTTGTTGTGCTGAGAGCAAAATTTTTTTGTGACATATCGTATGAATGTTTTATACGTAATAAAGTTGGTCGGTTTGCATTTTTAGATACCTGTTTACCGCAAATGCTGTGGCTGTGGTGGTAATGAATACACCGAGCAAAATGACAACCCCGAATATAATTCCCAGGTCGACAACCGATACGATGGGATGTATCGACACATATTCCCGGTTGAAATAGGCAATCATCAACCAAATGATACCATCTGCGATGATCCCGGCTATAATCCCGGTATAAACATTGTTCACCACAAATGGTTTTCTGATAAAGGCCGATGTAGCACCCACCAGCTTCATAGTGTGAATCAAAAACCTTTTGGAGTAAATGCTTAAACGAATGGTGTTGCGGATAAGCGTAAAGGAGATAAATAACAGGATGGCTGCGAGGATCAGCAACACCGTCATCACTTTGGAAAGATTGTTGTTTATGAGATCAATCGCTTCCTGCTGATAAAGCATGTCGGTTACATTGTGATCCTGTCTGATAACCGTGCTGATCATCCGGATGCTATCGTTATTCGCATACTGGGCATGAAGAAAAATCTCAATGCAGTCCTGTGCGGGATTGTAGCCCAGCAGCTCTTCAGGATCTTCACCCAAATCGCTGATCAGTTGGTCTTTGGCTTCCTGTTTACTGATAAAACGTGACGATTTAACGAAGGGTTGTGCATCGAGATTTTTGCGTATTTCGTTGATCCGGGCATCGCTCACATCGGACGAAAGCATCACATTGAAGCTCATATTTTCCTTCATATAATCCGACAAACCATTTCCCATAAAGAGAATCAGCACAGTCAGTCCCAACAACACCAGAACCAGTGAGATACTGATTGTGGATGTTATTTTTGCATTTAAGAATCTGGCGACGGATACTTTTTTCTTGTTCGACATACGATCTTCGGATAAACGAAAGGCAAAAAATTGAGAAAGCGCACTTACTCCAAAATTAACCGCAAAGTAATAAAAAAACTCGCAGAAAAAGAGACATAAGGGGAAATATTAAGGCAAAAAAACGTAATTTATAGATTCCCTACATTTTCTTCAACAACTTTTTTCTCCAGCAGTTTGCTTCGAATGATGGATGCCACGATGGAAACTGCAATAAGTGTCACAATAATCAGAAGGGATGTGGTTGTGGCAATATAAAATGAAGATCCGTTTTCGTGTGCATAATGATTGATGGTCATCTTACTTCCGATGAAGATGAGTATGGCACTAAGTGCATACTTTAAATAATAGAAATAATCCATCACACCTCTCAGGGCGAAATAAAGAGAACGCAGACCCAAAATGGCAAAAATATTGGATGTATAGACAATGAACATGTTGGTCGATACTGCGAGCACGGCCGGAATAGAATCGATTGCAAAGACGAGATCGGTCATTTCAATAACCAGCAATGCAAGAAAAAAAGGTGTTGCAACCTTCTTCCCGTCGATTCTTTTAAAAAACGTTGGCTCCGACATGTCGTCAGTCATGGGGAAAACCCTGCGAATGAATTTCACAAAAGGGTTTTGATTCATATCTTTGATTTGGCCTTCCTGTTCATTCTCCTTTGTCCGCACTTGGTCCACGACCATCTTTATACCGGTAATTACGAGAAATCCGCCAAAGATATACATGATCCATGCGAATCGTTCGATCAGGGTGATGCCAGCAAAGATGAATATTGCCCGAAAGATCAACGCGCCCAAAATACCCCAGAAGAGTACGTCGTGCTGATATCTGGGATGAATTTTAAAGGATGAGAAAATAAGGATGAAGACAAAAAGATTATCAATACTCAATGATTTCTCAATGACGTACGCTGTGAAAAATTCCAGGGCAGGCTCTTTCCCAAATACAAAATAGATGAAGACGTTGAAAAAAAGTGCCAGAGAGATCCAGAATAGACTCAGCCACAAGGCTTTTTTCACATTTACTACTTCTCCCTTTTTGTGGAAAACGAACATGTCGAGTGCCAGCAGGACAATGATGAGGATGATAAACCCTATCCAAAATGCAGAATCAATGACCATCTGTGAGGCATGATTATGCGAAAGTAAATTAAGTAATGAAACGAACATATTAATATTTAACCTAAAACAAAATTATTTACGCGGAAACGCCATCGACTCATTGAATTCCATACGATTAAAAAAAGTGAATCGTATAAAATTTCGAACGATAAACATCTTTATAACCTAAAAGTTCATAAAAAAGTGAGGATTTACCTCTATCGTGGCTGAATCAATTATCTGGGAGAGGCTTCAGATTTAACTCACTTGCTTTTTTCAGCAGAAATTTGTACGCAGCACTGTGTTCATTGGGAATCACACCGTCAAGAATAGCTTCCTTAATGGCTGATTTCAACAAGCCCACCTCGCGCCCCGGCGGGAGACCAAACAGATCCATAATCTCCTGCCCATCGACGGGAGGTTGAAAATTGCGTACACGATCTTTCTCCTCTATCTCCAACAATTTTTTTCGCACAATTTTGAAGTTGTTCATAAACCGCTTCACTTTCTCCGGGTTTTTGGAGGTAATATCGGCTTCACAAAGTGTCATCAGATCGTCAATGTCATCACCCGCATCAAAAAGCAACCTACGTACAGCAGAATCCGTCACCTCCTCTTCCACCAGCTGCATGGGACGCATGTGTAGCGACACCATTTTTTGGATATATTTCATTTTTTCGTTTTGGGGAAGCTTCATTCGTCTGAATATTTTTGGAATCATTTTTTCACCAATGAAGTTATGGTTGTAGAATGTCCACCCCAGTTTCGGATCCCAGCGCTTTGTGACGGGCTTCGCAATATCGTGCAACAAGGCAGACCATCGCAGCCAGAGGTTGTCGGTTTGGCGGGAAATATTATCGAGCACGATGAGAGTATGCTGAAAATTGTCTTTATGCCCTACCCCGTCTTTCGTTTCAGCTCCTTTTAGTGCGGATAGTTCCGGAAAAATAATATCCAGCAGGCCTGTCTTTTCGAGAAGGTTAAGACCGATAGAAGGTTTTGGTGACAGAATGATTTTGTTGAGCTCGTCCGTGATGCGTTCCATGGAAACAATCTGAATGCGCTTCTTATTTTGCCCGATTGCATCGAATGTATCGGGGTGAATGTCAAAGCCCAGCTGGGAGGCAAAACGAACGGCCCGCATCATACGCAGCGGATCGTCGCTAAAAGTGATGTCAGGGTCGAGAGGGGTACGAATAATCAAATCCTCCAGATCCTGGATGCCGTTAAAGGGATCAAGCAACTCCCCATAGCGATCGTTGTTCAGACAAAAAGCCATGGCGTTGATGGTAAAGTCCCGCCTTTTCTGGTCATCCTCCAGTGTACCGTTTTCTACGATCGGCTTCCGCGAATCATGACTGTATGATTCTTTCCGGGCACCCACAAATTCAATTTCAAGATCTTTGAACTTCAGTTGTGCAGTACCAAAGTTTTTAAACACCGTCAAATGCGTCTGCCTGCCCAGCTCTCTCGCAACAGCTTCGGCCAATGCGATTCCCTTACCCACGGCCACCACATCTATATCCTTTGAAGGACGGCGCAAAAAGAAATCGCGCACATAGCCTCCAATCAGAAAGCATGGCAGTTTATTTTCATCTGCCACACGTGAAATAAGCTTTAATACAGGAATATTTAAATAAGACTGAATCTCCTCTTGGGATATCTCCATATACATCTTCACTACAGCTACTTATCTGTTATAAATTACAAATTTACAATAAATGGGCTTTAAAACGTCCATTTTGCCGATATATTTTGTAAATTTGCAATATAAAGATGAGTAGAAGGTAATTTTTGTAAGATAAATTTTCTTTTGCAATGCGCTTTTTTATTCGATTCTCCTTGTTGTCGTTTTTATTGCTGACTTTTTTCTCCTGTTCAGGAAAGAAAAGAGATGCAAAAACTTATTTAACGGAAGCCGAACAGGCATACAATGAATCGAACTATATACTTGCCAAGTTGAAGATTGACAGCATTAAGATCCTTTATCCTAAATCTTTTAATGAGATTAAAGAGGGGTTTGCCCTGATGCAGGATATACGACTTGCAGAAAACAGAAGGAACATCCTTTTTTGCGATTCCATGTTACGGGAAAATTACAATCAGTTGAGCGAGGTACTCACACGCTTCGATTATGTACGGGACGATCGTTATCAGGAATTTGGCGAATACTATCCAAAAATTTATCCCTATCAATCGTCGTTGAACAAAAATGGTCTCCGTTCAGGCGTTGGCGAAAAGGGTTTTTTTTTCATCGAGAGTATCTTATCGGGAACTCCTATTAAGCACAGTAAAATAAAAGTATCCACGAAAGAAGGCAGTTTTGCCGAAACGCTAGCCGTCACTTCCGACGGATTCAACTACCGTTTTCGGACAAGTGACAAAACCTACGAGATTGTCCGGTATACTGGGAACAACGAAAACGGAGTAGCCCGTTTCATTTATAGTTTCCCCCATGAACCAATCCGGGTGACTTTTATTGGAAACAGAACCATCTCCATGACGTTGGACGATGCTGCCAAACAAGGTATAGCCCAATCTTTTGAACTATCCACGCTGCTGCTCAACATCGAGCAGTTGAAATTTGAAAAGGAGAAGAGTGAAACATTGATTCGTTATCTGGAGAGTAAAGTAGATAATTGAGAATCATTATAATTTAGCACATTCACAAACACACATTCACAAACAAATGAAAAGAACTACATTCGCTGCAATCGCTCTTGTTTTTATTTTGGCAAGTTGCGACAATTTAGGAGAAAACATCGGCTCCGACAACAACTATTTGTCCTTTGATGGAAAGAAGACATCCATCCGGTATGGAAAGTCTTTTCGCACGGGCGACAGCTTCACGTTCCAATTGTATACCGACAGCCAAGGGGCTGCAGGCGATAATTTTATGGAATTGACTTTTCCTGCCACGCTGACAGACACCATATTCACAATCCCTTTGGCACAAGGCGAATGGCAGGTAAATGGTGCCGTAAACGGCATGACCTATTCTGGTAACAGTTCGGGTAGAACTGCTTTTCAAAGTGCCAACGTACAAATTAAAGTTTTGGACGGTACAGGTATCAGCGATTTGAAGATTTCTCTTGCATTACCTGATAACCGATGTGTTACCGGTTTTTATAAAGGAACAATTAACGGATTTTAACATGACCGGTAAAGTTTAAATTATTTGTATTTTCTACTTTGCTGACTATTTCGCACCAAAAAAGGCACTCCAGATAAATGGGGTGCCTTTTTTGGTGCATCATCTGTATAATGCACACATCTATGAAATATGTGCAATCCGGGAACAATTAATACTAAAAATTGTTTGAATAATATTCTTTTGAAAAATTGAATCGGGTGTATAAGGTAAAATCAATTTTAATCGTTGTGAGTTGTGATAAATAAAATATTAATAGCAAATCGGGGAGAAATAGCTATTCGTGTAATGCGTACATGTAAAGAAATGGGTATTCGTACTGTGGCAGTCTATTCCGAGGTCGACCGTACTTCACGCCACGTTACATATGCCGACGAAGCGGTATGCATAGGTTTGGCCTCCTCTCAGGAAAGTTATCTCCGAGCAGATAAAATTATCAGTGCAGCAAAGCAGTTTCAAGCCGATGCCATTCATCCTGGTTATGGTTTTTTGAGTGAGAATGCCGATTTTGCACGACGCTGCAAGGCAGAAGGTATCATTTTTATTGGTCCTTCGGCAGAGAGCATCGAGGCAATGGGCGATAAGATCTCTGCCCGCCGGAAGATGCTGGAAGCAAAAGTCCCTGTCGTTCCTGGCACCTCAGAAGATATGAAGCCAAGGGACCTGTTTCGGGTATGTCGGAAAATAGGATTTCCTGTCATTATCAAAGCAACAGCAGGAGGTGGAGGTAAAGGGATGCGACTGGTTTACGAAGAAAAACAGTTGCAGGAAGCTTACGATGCCGCGAAATCGGAAGCATTGGCTTCGTTTGGAAATGATTCTGTTTATATCGAAAAATACATTGAGTCGCCCCACCACATAGAAATTCAGTTTCTGGGCGATTCTTACGGAAATGTGATTCACCTGTTCGACCGGGAATGTTCGGTACAGCGTCGTCACCAAAAGATCGTTGAGGAGAGTCCCTCCCCTTTTATCGATGAGAAAACCCGTATGGCAATGGGATCCATCGCCGTCAGAGCAGCGAAGTCCATTGGTTATACCGGGGCAGGAACTATCGAGTTTCTGGTAGATGGGGAAATGAACTTCTACTTTCTCGAAATGAACACACGCCTTCAGGTGGAACATCCCATTACGGAAGAGGTATTGGGTATAGACCTGGTGAAGGAGCAAATCCATATAGCCAACGGGAAGAAATTGCGCTTAACCCAGAAGAGATTGCACCAAAGGGGGCATGCGATCGAGTGCCGTATATATGCAGAAGATCCCGATAATAATTTCGCCCCTTCGCCCGGCATTATTCGTCATATTCAAACTCCCGAAGGGATTGGTGTACGGGTAGACAGTCACATTTACAATGGGTACGAAATACCGGTCTATTACGATGCAATGATTGGCAAACTGATCGTATGGGCTACCAGCCGTGTATATGCACTGGAGCGGATGCGCCGTGTACTCTACGAATATAAGATCACGGGGGTAAAAACCAACATCGATTATCTCCGACGAATTATGGATACACGAGATTTTGTAAAGGGTAATTATACAACGCATTTTATCGAAGACAACAGCAAGAAGCTGCAGAAAAGCGCCGGCATTGACAATGAAATAGAGGATATGGCCACTATTGCTGCCTATATTGACTATATTGTAAACAGCAATGACGTGCCTTCAGCCTCGCCCATTGATAACCTTCCAATAAGTCGGTGGCGTGCTTTTGGCAAACAAAAGGGAGTATTGAGGATTTAATCTTCTTATCAGCAAACATATATTAACATGAAGGCAAAGATAGGCAACAGGATGTGCGAAGTGGAGCTGTTATCGAAAGATGGAAATAAGGTGGAAATATCTGTCGACGGAAAAGTATATAATATCGACGTGGTAATGTCTGAGAACGGGTTTTGCTCCATTCTGCACGAAGGGCGTTCCTATAATGCAGAATCTGTGAGGCATTCGGATGGCAAATATACAATCACCACCAATTTTCGTTATTTTGATATCGAACTTTCCCATCCACAGAAAAAATATGTAAGAGGACGACAACCGGCAACTGAAGAAGCACAGGAAACGATTGCTTCTCCCATGCCGGGAAAGATCATAAAAATAATGGTTTCCGAAGAGATGGAAGTAAAACAGGGTGATCCGCTCATTGTGGTGGAAGCCATGAAAATGCAGAGTACCTATACGGCAGCTCAAAATGCCATTGTGGAAAAAATTCACGTGGAAGAAGGCGATTCCGTAATTCGGGATCAGACACTCATCACATTCAAAACAACGTAACAATAGCAACGATGACATTACAGGAAATATATGAGGACTTTGAGGAAAAAAACCGTGTAGCCGAGGCAGGCGGAGGTGAAAAAGCAGTTGAGAAGCAAAAAGAGGCAGGTAAACTGACAGCACGCGAAAGAATCAACATACTGCTGGATGATAGTACATTTGTGGAGATTGATAAACTGGTACTTCACGAAACACATCAATACAATATGCAAAACAAGCGCATCCCAGGGGATGGCGTAGTATGTGGTTATGGAAAAATTGACGGTCGTCTTGTTTACGTATATGCGTATGATTTTACCGTATTTGGGGGATCTCTTGGGCGGTCAAACGCCAATAAGATTGTCAAAGTACAAAAGTTGGCACTAAAAAACGGAGCTCCGGTCATTGCGTTGAACGACTCAGGCGGAGCACGTATACAGGAAGGTGTGACGGCCCTCAGTGGTTATTCCGACATTTTTTATCAAAATATTAAATCATCGGGTGTGGTTCCCCAGATCTCAGCGATCTTGGGTCCATGTGCGGGTGGCGCCTGTTATTCTCCGGCATTGACCGATTTTATCTTTATGGTAAAAGAGAAAAGCTACATGTTTGTTACCGGTCCTGATGTTGTAAAAACAGTAACCCACGAAACATTGACTAAGGAGGAGTTGGGTGGCGCCGGTGTTCACTCGGTCAAAAGCGGAGTAGCTCATTTTGTGGGAAACGACGAAGAAGAGACACTGATGATGATCAGGGAGTTGCTGAGTTTTCTCCCCTCCAATAATATGGAAGACCCTCCTTTGGTTCCTACCCGGGACAACATCTATCGTGAATCACCCGGGCTGCAGACACTGATTCCCGAAGACTCAAATCTTCCTTATGACATAAAGAAGCTCATTGAAGAGATAGCCGACGAGAATTACTTCTTTGAGATTATGCCGCAGTTCGCACAAAACATGGTAATTGGCTTTGCACGCCTCGGAGGTCGTCCCGTGGGGATCGTAGCAAATCAGCCGGCTTATCTGGCTGGAGTACTTGATATTGATGCTTCGGATAAGGCGGCACGATTTATCCGGTTCTGCGACTGCTTCGATATTCCGATTATATCTTTTGTGGATGTACCCGGATTCCTTCCCGGTCGCGATCAGGAACACAACGGCATCATCCGACACGGCGCCAAGATTGTGTATGCCTATGTGGAAGCCACCGTACCTAAAATCACGCTCATCACACGAAAGGCATACGGTGGTGCCTACGTGGTCATGTCTTCCAAGGAGTCGGGAGCTGATGTGAATTTTGCCTACCCGAATACCGAGATCGCCGTGATGGGCGCTGCGGGAGCCGTGAATATCCTTTACCGTTCTTCCGGCGAGGTGGAGAAACAGCATGCCGTGAATGAATACAGCCATTTTTTTTCAAATCCCTACCGTGCAGCGGAAAAAGGATATATTGATGAGATCATCCTGCCCAAAGACACCCGTTTCAAGTTAATTCAGGCATTGGAAATGACGGCCAACAAAACAGAATCAAATCCCCCTAAGAAGCACGGAAACATGCCGTTATGAAACCGAAACATCGTGGATTCGAAAATTGACAGAAAACGGCTTGATTTCCGGTGAATTTTGTTTGCTGTTTTTTTAATTGCCGTTTTTGTGAATACCTTTGTCAAAGTTTGAAGCTTTGACAAAGGTAAATATTTTCCTCCTCAGACCGGGAATTACTCTTTTATCGTGTTAAAACTTATACCTCTCATATGCAAATCGTATGCGCCGGCAATCTCGGCAGATGCTTCGCCTAACCAACCGTTTTCTTTGTCCACGCCGTTATATACTTTCACAAAATCGATACCGGGAAGGTTGGCAGGTTTGCCCTCTTTGTCTATTGCCCAATCGATGTCGATTCCGGCATTTTCTGAGTGGTTGGGGTAATTATCGGCATAGCCGTAGCGGAAAGCATAAAGCACGTAATAGCTACCTTGTCCACTTTCGTCAATACCATTATCGGCAAGGCGGATACCTTTGTAGGTGATCTTGTCTTCTTTTATCCATCCCGGATAGTAACTCTGCTTGTGGAACCCATTCTTTACTTTGTAACCTTCCTGTCCTTGGTTGTCTGTCCAATAAATATAATTTTTTATAGGTGCTTCGTCATCGTTAACAGGACGGTAAAATGTCATTTCGTAATCGCGGAAAGTGCGCACGTCGTTTTTATTGTTCACAGCCATTTCATACCACGACTCATTCTCTGCAGTAAAATTTCCGCTGCCTTTAATTTCGTACCACTCATTGTCGTCGGGTTTTCCGTTTTTATTTTTATCGTAAGCCACCATAATAACCGCCGGTTCACAGCTACCGCCAAAAGGTGCATCGGGACGGGGATTGGCTGCTGCGCCAAAAGCATTTCCGTTGATGGTGAAATCGCGTTTACCTGAAACATTGGCTATGGTGTGGTCAAAACCAAACGTAACGTATCCCCCCCAGCCGCCGAGGGTAATCATTGTGGCATTTTCACCCACCAAATGAGAGGCAGTTTTGGCAACCATATCGTCGTGCGTGTCGCCTTCATCATATTTGGGTAGTTTGTTTACAAATTGTCCGGGAGCGGGCAAATAGTCAAACACGTGCGAAATGTAGGGCGATTGCACTTTTTCTCCGGCACGAACCAGTATCATATATCCGTCTTCCAACCCGTCGGGTGTGATAGCTTTGATGGTATAACGTCCGGTTTTTGCCGAGATGAACTGAGGCACTTCCGTTTCGGAATATTCCAATCGGTATAAATCGCTCGATGCTTTGATTACTTGCCACTCTATGTTTTGTATTCCTTCCAAACTCCTGGGCGTTTCCAGCGGTAAAACAGTATTTGTTAATGCGTTTATGGGGGTGAAGTTGCCCACTTCAATGGAGATTACTTTTTGTGCCATTCCGCTCGATGATGCGGCGCGAAACACCAACGTGTGCGTTCCGGCTACCGATGGCGCGGTAAAGGTGTAGGTGGCGGCAGTACTTTCTTCCACTCCGTTAAGGAGCCACGTATAGGTGGCATCGGGTGCATTTTCTACGGTGGGTTTCAGTTCCAACGTTTGTTTCACGGTGGCGATGTATTCGCTTTCGAGTCCCGAAATAACGGGAACAATACCCACTTCGGCTTCTTTGGTACAGCTTGCAGCGAAAAGTACCGCAAGTAAGATGTATAATGTGTATTTGTTGATTGATTTCATTTTATTAATAGGAATTAAAAGATTATTCTACTCGTATCATATGTGTTTGTCTAAGATTTGGCCCACATATAAAATTCTACCCTCTTTCATATTGGCATCTTCCACTACCTGAGGTGTTACAGAAAAGTTTTTCTCAAACGGATATACTATTTTTCGTACTCTTACAAAGTTTATTCCGATAAGCGAAACACGTTCCCCTTTTTCGTTTACCGCGTCATCAATATCAATGTTCAGTTTTTGATTGAATGAGTTGCCACCAGTAACATCACGTGTTATGCGTTTTCCTTTCCGGGTAATGACGCTTGGCCAGCCGTCTAGTTTTATTACTTCTTTCCTTTCTTTATCGATCATAAAATATCCGGGGAAGAACCCTTTGGTGGATACGTCGCCACTGTTTGTAATGGAACTTGATAATCTTTTACTGTAATGAACCTCTCCCAATTGCTGCTCAGCTTGATTATCTTTCCATTCAAAATAAGTATTAAGGCTCATTTCGTCTGTTTCAACACGGTCATACGTGAAGGTGATTTCATAATTAGCCATATCTTCCTTACCCCAATCGTGGTTTTTAATTTCGTACCATTCGTCTTCATCCGGCTTTCCGTTTTTATTCTTGTCGTATGCCACAAAAACCTGCGGTAGATCAAATTGCGAAAACTTCGCACTAATTTCCAAGTCTGTTTTTCCTTTTATGTTGGCTACTGTATGATCAAATTCAAAAGTGGCGTATCCTCCCCAGGAACCAAGATGAATACCGTTAGCGGGGCTTCCTTTTCTTATCTCTGTTGCTTTATTTATAAAGTCGTTGTATGCTAAGGGAAATTCGTTTCGATTCCACATCGTTTCTCCACCAATAAGCGACCAGTCAAGCCCGTTTGCCGGAGCCGGATAATACTCTAATAGCGTGTAAGCGCTCTGTTTATAGTCTGCCTCTTCCACCTTCACAAAAGTTGTTGTAGTTACGGATTGTTTTCCAGCAGATACGGTGAGTTTCAGTTCGTAGTCGCCGGGGTTAACTTCAATAAAATTGATGTTTTTTTCTTTTCCTATAACGGCGTCGTAAAGCATCCATTCGTACTTGTAGTCGTTGCGTTCGGGACCGGTTATTTTGGGCGTGATTTCAAGCACATTACTTTTGGAAGTGGTGTAAATGGGTTTGTCGAACGAAATTTCGATGGGTGCTTCCACCTCTATTTTAAACGCCTCGTCGGCTGCCCCACCTTTGTTGCTCGCCTTGAAAATCACAACAAACATGCCGGGCTGTGTGGCAACAAAGGTGTAGTTGGTGGTGGCATCGGCAATTTTTTTCCCGTTCAGCGTCCACTCGTAATTATTCCCTTTCAGGTTTTTGACGCTGGGAGCCAGCGTTATTTTGTCGCCTATGTTTAACAGGTAGTCGCTGGTTTCGATTCCCGAAATATCGGGAGCCAAAATCTCTTCCTTACACGCGGTAAAGAGCATCGCCGTGAATAGTATGGCGAAAAGAATCTTCTGTTTCATTTTGCTTTTGAGTTTATGAGTTAATGAATTTGTTTAAAGGATTTATTATTTATTTGGTTCAGCGTATATTTCATAATCAAATGCATTTTCTTTGGGGGCGAACTTCAACAAAACAATGGTTGATGTGGAAGTAATCCAGATGCTTTGTGGTTGCGCATTTTCTATTTTGTTATTGAACAGTGTCTGATATTTCTTCCGCAATAAATCGGTATTCTCGATCGTGTAGATTGGATTGGAATATAACCGAGTAATGTAGTCGGAAAGAGTTTTTCCCTTTCCGGATGAAGTGTCTCTCAAAAAAAAACGTATTCCAGGTATATTATTATGGAAAGTTTTTAAGATGGCAAATTCCGTATTTTCCGATAAAGCGTCTTGAAACCCTTCCGTATGATCTCCCTGTTTGGTTATATCTATCCAGTTATAACCCAAAAAATCTTTTTTATCGGTAATCTGTATGCTCACTGTATCGCTATAAATTACCGCATTATTTTTGTATCCGAGCAGGCAGGTCTTGTACTCGTCGGGTAAAAAGAAATTATGCCCCCATTGGAATGTAAAGTTTGCAGAATTACTTTCGGAATCGGAGGAATAACTGAAAACCTTTCGGGTTTTCTCTAAATTTATCACTTTCCACACAATGGAATCGTATGATGCTGATAAGGTAAAGATGTTCATAAAAGGAAAATCATCGCCATCTATTGATATGCTAAACGTTACCATCTCAAAAATATTCTGTTCTTTATAAGATGCTTTCAGTTTTGGTTTAATTAAATCTTGAGTTGCTGTTTCCGTATCTTCATTCTCTCTAATTTCTTCAGTTTCGGGTTCTTTTTCTGCATTGTCTATGACCTCGTTGTGTTTTGAACAAGACGAAATCAATAGTAAAGCCAAAAGGAGGTGAATAGTTGTTTTCATATATGTCTGTCTTATAGGGCTATTTCTTTTTTATTTACTTGGCACCAGCACAAAATGCGCTGGAATTTGCCCCGCCTCCAATTCCCACTTCTTTCGCCCGCCGGCGGTGAAGCAGTAGAGCGCGCCGGGAGTAACGTAGTTCCCGGCATCGGTAATGTAAATATCTTTGTTTACGGGGTTTACCATAATGCCGTAGGGCTTTTCAATCCGTTTGTCGGTTCCGTCTGTAATGATGTTGCGGGTGATAATTTCGTGTGTCCGCGTATCTACAATGCTGTAGGTGATTTCCCAGTCGTGGGTAATGTAGCTGAACTCCGTTCCGTAGACGTAGAGTAAATCATCGTCAATCCAGTAGTTGGTGGCGGCAATGGGTATGGTGTCGGTTACTTCTCCCTTTTGCCGGTCAATGAAAAACAGGCAGGCAGGCAATTTCTTGTAATCGCCGCGTGAACTTACCCACAGGTTACCTCGGCTGTCGGCTTTTATGCGTTCGAGGTTGTAGGCTACATCGATACGTTTTTCTTCTTTAAAGGTGGCTATATCTATAACCGAAACGGTGCGTTCGTAACCCGATGTGCTTCCCGCACCCATATATCCGCCTGAGTTGGCAACATAAATTTTGTTGTTTACAATTTCCAGCTCATCGGGCTGAAAGCCCACCATGCACCTGTTCACCTCTTTCAGCGTGGCTGTATCTACTTTTGCCACAAAGCCGCGCTGTTCGTAATTGGGATCTATCACTACCGGTCCAGCGTACGAAGTAACATAGGCATACCCCCCGTGAAACTTGATAAAGCGGCAATTGGGTATTTCTATTTGTGTAATGCGCTTGGTGGTTGCCACGTCCATCACCTCCACCTTGTTGGATACATTGATAACGGCGTAGAGTTTACTGCCATAAAGTTGCAAGTCGTTGCCCACATCACCCATCTCTTTGGGAACGGTGGGGTTGCGTTCGGCATAGATGTTTTTTTTGTAAACGGCGGTGGCAAAGTCGTAATAATCCAACGTAGCTTTGTTGTTACCCATATTGCCCTCATTGAGGAGGTAGAATCCCCAATATCCGTCAATGTGTTCGGGAAAGCCGCTAAAAATAGCTTCCGAGAGAATCACTTCCATATCATCGCGACAGGAGGAGAAAAATACTAACAGAACAATCGCCAGAAAGGCAATTTTGCGTTTTCTTGCCTCTTTTTCTTTTGATCTTCCTTTTTCGGTTTTCGGTCTTTTGTTTTCCGCCTTCATCATATTTCTACAGTAATTGAAAGTTTATAGTTTCTTTGGGGCATAGGGTAATTAAGCACCACTTCGTAGTCCTGGTTCAGCAGGTTGTTTATTTCCAATGCCGTTCGCAGATTGATTTTCCGTACCGTAAATTTCTTGCTCACCGTCATATCGTTGGTGTACCAAGGCTGCTCATACTCGGTGGGGATGTTTGCCGAGCTATGGTATCGTTCGCCCACGTATATAAAACTGTAATTCAACTGCCACGATTTGTAATCGAGGCTTCCCACTACCGAACCGTTGTGCCACGGTATGTAGGCTATTTGTCCGCCCCACGTGCTTGCTTGTAAAACAGAGCTTTTGCGTTTGGTAAAATCCTGCGCTTTTTGATAGGTGTATGTGAGACGAAGATTGAAAAACAGGTCTTTAAGTGGTTCAACGGTCGCCGATGTGGCTACATCCACGCCACGAATCTCCACGTATCCCAAGTTCATCATCATCCATCGGTATTGTCCGCTGCCTTTGGGTACGGCTACAATTTTATCGGTAACTTCGTTGTAATAGGCATCGGCTTGAAGTTCCCACTGCTTAATGATGTTTTTCTCATGCATTTTTTCGTACCTGAATCCTGCATTATATTGGTGTGTAAACTCCGGCTTTAATTGAATGTTGCCGATATCGGTATAATAAAGGTCATTAAACGTGGGCATCCTGAAGATGTGCTTGTAGAAAGCCCTGATGTTGAAGTTTTTGCTTTTGAAAGGTTTGTAGGATATAAAGAACGCGGGAGTAAACTCTTGTTTATTGGGTGCGGCTTTCGCGTTGTCACCGGCGACGGTGTTTCCCGAACTTATTCGTTCTCGTACAAAAGTTGCCAGCATGCTTCCCTGCATTTTCACTTTGCCCAGGTCGGCCGCACTTGCCAAAGCAACGAGCGTGGTAACCCGTTTCGGGAAAACAAAACCGTCCAAATCGGATATGAGTGCATTGTATTGCATATCTGCAGATAGCACGGCATCCCATTTGTTGGTAACGTTATATCGGTTTGCCACGGAAAAATAGGTCTCTTGTTGTTTAAACGTGTTGTCGATAAGCATCAGTGTGGTGTCGGGATTAAGGTAGCGCATATAATCGTAGGCATATTTGGCATTTACCAACAGATCGTATTTTGGTGTAACGCTTTTCTGAAAAACACCTTGCATGAAGAAGCTACGATCCCATTGCCGCTGAGAATTTTTCCACCGGTTATTCACGATAGCTCCGGGTATGCCGCGTTCCGAATCGTAGAAATAGGTTTTCACTCTCCAATATCCTTTCGGAATTGTTCCGAACACTCCTCCTTCAAACTGGGAGGAAATGATATCGCCATTTTCTCTCACAGCGGTGGTGTCGTACATTACCGTGCCGGTATTGGGGAAAATGCGTCGATAACGATACCTGTATTTTCCCGACGAGTTGATATGCTCACCGTTGATGGAAGCACTTAGGTTGTCATTGATTTTGTATTCGTATAACAGGGAAGGATTGACCAGGTTGAAAGAACCGCCTTTAACTGAAGTATGCAGGTTGTATCGTTTGTTTCCCTCGAAATGCGGGGTGCGCGAACGGAGATAAATTGTAGCAGACGATCCGAAATCTTTTCCCGGCTGAAAGATATTGCTTTTTTGTCCGTTGTAAAGCGATATCTCTTCTATGTTTTCCAATGAGAATTTACCCAAGTCTATTTGTCCGTTCTGTGCGTTTCCCAACTGAATGCCATCGTAAAAAACCCCCACGTGATGGGTTCCCATACTTCGTACGTTCACGGTTTTCAGCCCCCCGATGCCACCGTAATCTTTAAGCTGTACACCTGAAAAAAAGCGTATGGCATCAGCAACCGAAAAAGAACTCAGTTTTTTGAGTTGTTCGCCCGACAGTTTTTGTACGGGAATTACTTCTTTCATCAGAGGACTTCCGTAAACCACAAACTCGTCGAGCTGAAGAAACATCGCCGTTGAGTCGCTGAAAGATTGAGGGTGATCGGTCTTTGCCGCTGGCTGCTGCCGGTTATCCAAGCTGCTTTGACCATATAAGTTTGCTGTCATGATCAGCAAACCGATAACAGCCAAACGTGTGGGTTTCTTACATAGATTCATTTTACCGAAAATTATGCTTCCGGAAAGTGAGAGGTATTGAGTAAAATTAACGCACGTATGAAGTGGTTCTTTGTAAAAGTAGAGTGACCAAAATAATAAAATAGAAAAAACTGCCGTGGTGCGCGTTTTAGTACTTCAAGCTCCAATTCCCCGAAAGCTATGAAACATTTTTATTTTGGCAGGTCTTCTGACTTACTCCCGTGTCTGAACGCCTTCCCGTACCCGTTACAGGGACAGTGGCAATTGAGGTAATTGTTCAGCACATAAGCGGAGCTTACAGCAGCGGGTCTGTTCAGGATTTACACCTGATTCCCTTTTCATTATTCACCACGAAGAATGTAGGTGGCGAATAACACCAAAATGTGAAGTTACAAAGGTAGAAAAGATATTTTACAATTCGACATTTTTTTAGATTAAAGATGTTAACATTAATTTACTCCAACTGTAACTATCTCCAGTTATTATTTCAACTTGACTACTTATGAAGGTGTGGCGAACGAGGTGAATCCAAAAACAGGTCCCGGATTCATTTTTCGATCAATGTATATCCAAAAAGACATTTCGGAAGTTTAAAATGACTTTGGAATTTTCCAAAAAGTAAAATTAATATTTTTATTTTTTGGAAAAGTTTTCCCGTATAAAACATTTAACTCAGAAATACAGATAGATATGATAATTTATTGTGTTTGTTAATAACTTTATTTGCAAATAAATTGTAGTAAAAAAAATAAATAATTACCTTTGTTGTTCATTTGGTTTTTTATTCACGCAACCACCATACGCCGCGAATAAGATTAAAAGGGAATGCCGTGCAAGTCGGCAACAGTTCCCGCTGCTGTAAGCTCTTTTTGAATAAGCTTCGTGCACTACTCATCACCACTGGCAATTCACAGCTCTCAATGTGGGAGCTTTCTAACAAAGCCGGGAAGGACGCGCGAAGAAGGAGTAAGTCAGAAGACCTGCCAGATGTGTTTGCACTTTTTGATCTCTTTCGGGTAAAAGGAGAATCGAAAATAGAGACAATGCTGCCTTTATATTTCTTGTAGTCCGGTCAATTGCCTTCCAAAAGGCAATCCTGTTCCCGAATCGAAAAGTGTGCCCCTATTGATCTGTGTGTATAATATTAAAAAAATATCATCGTATGGGAAATAAGGAAATTCAGATTGTGAAGCGGGACGGAAAACAGGTTCCCTTCTCCATCAAGAAGATTGAAAACGCCATTGCCAAAGCATTTCTGTCGGTCGGCACGTTTGCTACCGAAGATGACTTCATCTCTATTCTTTCTCGCCTTCACATCTCCGATGGCATGACGGTGGAAGAGATCCAGAACCAGGTTGAGACAGCATTAATGGCAGAAAGATACTTTGCCGTGGCCAAGTCGTATATGCTCTACCGGCAGAAGCATGCCGAGACGAGGGAGGTCCGCAACAAGATGAACTTCCTGATCAACTACTGTGAGGCACAGAATGCGGCGACCGGGAGCAAATATGACGCGAATGCCAACGTGGAGAAGAAAAATATTGCCACGCTTATTGGGGAGCTACCCAAGAAAAACTTTATCGACCTCAACCGCAAGTTAATCACGGACCGCATGAAGGAGATGTATGGCAAAGAGCTGTCAGACAAGTATATGGATCTTCTGAACAAGCATTTCATCTACAAGAATGATGAGACCAGCCTGGCCAACTATTGTGCCAGCATCACCATGTACCCCTGGCTGCTCAACGGCACTCTTTCCATCGGCGGTAACTCCACCCCACCCACCAACCTGAAGTCGTTTTGCGGCGGATTCATCAATATGGTGTTCATGGTGTCGAGCATGTTGAGCGGCGCCTGCGCCACACCCGAATTTCTGATGTACCTCGATTATTTTGTCCGCAGAGAGTATGGAGACAACTATTACAGGCGGAGCCGGGAGGTGGTTGATCTCTCCTTGCGGAAGCGAGACATCGACAAGGTGATTACCGACTGTTTTGAGCAGATCGTCTACTCCATCAACCAACCCACCGGTGCGCGCAACTTCCAGGCAGTCTTTTGGAATATATCCTATTACGACCGGTATTACTTCGAGAGCCTGTTCGGTGAGTTTCTGTTCCCCGACGGAACTCGCCCCGTCTGGGAATCGGTCAGCTGGCTGCAGAAACGATTTATGAAGTGGTTTAACCACGAGCGTACCAAAACGGTGCTAACCTTTCCGGTGGAGACGATGGCGCTGCTCTCGAAAGATGGCGACCTGATGGACCCGGAGTACGCAGACTTCACCGCCGGGATGTATGCCGAGGGACACTCCTTCTTCACTTATATGAGCGACAATGCCGATTCGCTGGCCAGCTGCTGCCGTCTGCGCAATGAGATACAGGACAACGGATTCAGCTATACGCTGGGCGCGGGGGGTGTTTCCACCGGTTCCAAAAGCGTGCTGACCATCAATCTGAACCGCTGTATCCAGTTTGCAACACGCTCAGGCGAGCCCTACGCACGCTTTCTTGAAGAGGTGGTGGACCTGGTACACAAGGCACAGATCGCATACAATGAGAATCTGAAGATGTTTCACAGGAAAGGAATGTTGCCTCTTTTTGATGCGGGCTACATCAACATGGATCGTCAATACCTGACCATCGGAGTGAACGGGCTGGTGGAGGCTGCCGAATCGCTGGGAATCAAGATCAATCCCAATCCCCACTACGTGGCTTTTGTGCAGGAGATCCTGGGCATTATCGAGCGGTATAATAAAAAATACCGATCGAAAGAACTGATGTTCAATTGTGAGATGATCCCGGCAGAAAACGTGGGTGTGAAGCATGCCAAATGGGATAAGGAGGATGGATACCAGGTGTCACGCGACTGTTACAACAGTTATTTTTATCGGGTGGAAGACTCGTCGCTGAACGTGATCGATAAATTTCGTCTGCATGGGCGGGATTACATTGCTCACCTGACCGGCGGATCGGCTTTGCACATGAACCTGGAGGAGCATCTCTCCCGGACGCAGTATCGCCATCTCTTGCGTGTGGCTGCCCTGGAAGGGTGCAACTATTTCACCTTCAACATTCCCAATACCGTGTGTAACACTTGCGGCACCATCGACAAACGTTACCTGACCCATTGCCCGGAATGTGGGTCGGAGAATGTGGATTACCTCACCCGTGTGATCGGATATATGAAACGGGTAAGCAATTTCTCACTCCCCCGCCAGCAGGAAGCGGCTTCCCGTTATTACGGCAAACCGGAGAAAGAGAGGGAGTTGTTGTCATGCTGAGGTTTGTGGATTACGATATCTTGTTTCAGGAGATCCCCGATGAGGTAACCCTGGCGATCAACCTGTCGGGATGTCCCTACCGATGTAAGGGGTGTCACAGTCCCCAGCTGCAAACCGATATCGGGGAGGAACTGAACGAAACCTCTCTTGCTCAGCTACTCGGGCGGTATGGAGAAGCCGTCACCTGCCTCTGCTTCATGGGGGGGGATGCAGATCCGGAAGGTGTCTGCCGACTGGCAACCTATGTTCGGAAGTACCGTACAGGAGCCATTCATACCGCTTGGTACTCCGGCAGCAATCAGTTATATGATACGGCCCGTTTCTGTTTTGATTATGTGAAAATCGGTCCCTACATCGAGGTATTGGGTGGACTGGACCGGCGAGGCAGCAACCAGCGGTTGTACCGCCTCCAAGAAGGCCGTCTCACTGATATCACCGATCGGCTGCAGCGATAATATTTGTATGCAGGAAAGAAAAAACTCATGTGATTCCATTTTTTTTCGTACCTTTGCTGTCAGAAAATTGGTGTAACGTGTTTCATTCTTAATCCTGGGCACGTTATGAAAAGGGAATCAGGTGTAAATCCTGAACAGACCCGCTGCTGTAAGCTCCGCTTATGTGCCGAACAACTACCTCAATTGCCACTGTCCCTGTAACGGGTACGGGAAGGCGTTCAGACACGGGAGTAAGTCAGAAGACCTGCCAATAATTTACAGAACAGTTACATGGCTTTCGGGGATTAAAGCTTGAAAACGACACGCAACAGAATCATTTTTTTTTACGTGTTTCATTTTCATCAGGCTTTACCGGAATAAAATTCGGTATCGATGAGGTTATTTTTACAATCACTCTTTTTATGGGGTTGTGCGGCATTATGTACACCGGCTGCAACCCCTGCACAGTCGGTTTCCGACACCATCGGACTACCCGAGGTAATCGTCATCGAGCGTTTCACCGACCGGAAGATTCAATCCACGGCACCTCGGAACATCTTTACCGGGGAACAGATTGGACAGCTCAACGCCCTGCAGCTCTCCGATGTGGTGAAGCACCTGCCAGGTGTAACCATCCGTGATTACGGCGGTATCGGGGGACTGAAGACCATCTCGGTGCGGAGCCTGGGAGCACACCACACGGTGGTGAGTTACAACGGCATTGTCCTCTCCGATCAGCAGACGGGGCAGATCGACATCGGCCGTTTTTCGCTCGATAACGTAGAGCTCCTGACGCTGCACAACGGACAGGATGACCGCATCTTCAGGCCAGCACGTACTTTTTCCGCCGCATCGGCACTGGAGATCACCACCGCAGCTCCCCACTTTGCCGGCAACGAGAGAATGAATGGCAAAACTACCCTACGAGGCGGCTCTTTCGGACTCTTCAACCCCTCGTTTTTGGTCAACAGCCGCCTCTCAGGGCGTGTGACGGCCTCCCTCAGCAGTGAATGGATGCGATCACGTGGCAACTATCCCTATTTGCTGCGTTACGGCGCCTCCGCAGGAGACAGTGCCTCGCGTGAGCGGCGCATCAACGGCGATGTGGAAAATCTGCGACTGGAATCGTCGCTGCATGCACAATTCTCAGACCGTAGCCGGGGCGATCTACGTCTCTATTACTACACCTCGGAGCGAGGACTGCCAGGTGCCACCATTTTTTACAACACGCTCCACAATGCCGGTCAGCGCCTGTGGGACCGTAACTTCTTCCTGCAAGGACATTACCAACATGCTTTTTCCCGCAAATGGGAGATGCAGACAGACGGCAAATACCAGCAGAGTTACCTTCGCTACCTCGACCCTACCTATCTGGGTGCAGAGGGTAAGGTGGAGGATATTTTTACCCAGCATGAGCATTACGGCTCACTGTCTGTCCTCTACCGGGCTTTTCCCAACCTCTCATTCTCCATTTCGGGCGACCTGATATCGGCAACAATGCATGCCAACCGGCAGGGATTTGTCACCCCCACCCGGCTCACCTCCTACACGATGGTGGCTGCCAGGTGGGTGAATGAACAGCTGCTGGCCACCGCCAGCCTTCTTCGCACCCAGACCTTTGAGTCTGCAGAAAATGGAACGGCAGGCACAAACCGCAACCGTCTCTCCCCCTACCTCAGTGCATCCTTCAAGCCCTTTCAGAACCACGATCTGCGCCTGCGGGCCTTTTATAAGAAAAGCTTCCGGCTCCCCACCTTCAATGATCTCTACTACCCGCAGGTGGGGACGCGCAAGCTGTTGCCGGAAGATGCGGAACAATATAATATCGGAGTCACCTACGGCAATTCTACCGGGAATCACATGCCACAGGTGACGGTTACGGCCGATGCCTATCACAACCGGGTGGAGAACAAGATCGTGGCCTTTCCCACCGGTAACCTACACCAGTGGGCCATGATCAACGTGGGCAAGGTGATCATCAATGGAGCCGATTTTTCGCTGGAGAGCGAAACGGCAATGACAGAGAAGATGGTGTTGCACGCCGGCGCCAGCTACACCTGGCAGCGAGCTGCCGACCGTACCGACCGACAGCAGGTCAACTACGGACACCAGCTCCCTTACACTCCCCGTCATTCGGGGGCAGCCCGTGCAGCGCTGGAATTTTACCGGATGCAGCTATCCTACACGCTGATCTGGTCGGGTTCGCGTTACAGTAACGGCTACAACGATACAGCCTACCGTATGAAAGGATATGCCGATCACAGCATCTCCCTTCAGAAAGAGTTTTCAACCCACCTGGGGAGGCTTGTGCTTGTTGGCGAGGTGCTGAACCTCATCGGCAGGAACTACGAGATTGTACGGAACTACCCCATGCCGGGCCGTTCCTACAGAGGAACGCTTATCATTCACTTTTAAATAATTCTATGCAATGAACAAAAAAAGAGTTTATCTTTATCCGATGCTCTTTGCAGCAGTGCTGCTCTGGAGCTGTGCCAATAACGACAATCCCGGAGAAGAAATTCCCGGGAATGGCAAAGCGCTACTTATCCTCAACGAGGGCGGCATGGGCATGAACAATGCCACGGTGGCACGTTATGACCTTGAAAAGGAGAGTCTCAACCCTTCGTATTTCCTGGGTATAAACAAAAGAGGGCTGGGCGATGTGGCCAATGATATGCTGCAGTATGGATCGAAGATTTATATCGCGGTGAGCAAATCGGGGACCGTGGAAGTGGTGGAAGCTGCCACCGGTAAATCAATCCGCCAGATCATGATGGAAACAGTCAGTGGAGTGAGCAAGGAGCCGCGTCGCATTGCCGCTTACGGCGGCAAGATATACATCACCTCCTTCGATGATACAGTTACCCGTATCGACACCCTCTCCTTAGCTATCGACGGGTCGGTGACGGTGGGAATGGACCCGGAGGGGATCGCCATCCATGGCAACAAGATCTACGTGGCCAACTCGGGGGGACTGAACTGGAAAAACGGGTACGATAATACCCTCTCGGTGGTTGACCTCACCACATTGACCGAGGAGAAAAAGATAGAGGTGGGTACCAATCCCGGTGCAGTGCAGGCGGATAGTCAGGGAGACATCTACCTCTCGGTAACCGGCAACTACGGTGACGAGCCGGGTACCTTCAAGGTAATCCGCTCAGGTAAAGGTACAGTCGAAACCATCGCCGGCATCGATGCGCCGCAGAAGTTCGTGATCAGCGGCAATAAAGCCTATATCATCACCGGTTCCTACGGTGAACCCAACAAGCTGGTCGTCTACGACTGCCTGAAAGAGGAGATCGTGAGCCACAGCTTTATCAGCGATGGTACCGTGATCCCGATTATGAACAATGTCTCTGTCGATCCTTCCTCCGGAGATCTCTTCATCGCATCCACCGACTACGTGCATCCAGGCGATCTCTACTGCCTTGATAAGGCAGGCAGGATGAGGTACCGTCTTTCTGCGGTGGGCATGAACCCCTCCGTGGTGCTGGTACAAAATTGAAAAAAGCTGCACAACAGGATTCTGTCAGCAGCTTCTCTCTACTTTTTATTATTTTGATAGAAAGGCATTCCAAGTGATTGGCGTGCCTTTTGTTTTTGTCACCAACGATATTACCGGCTGTGCGTCCGGGTGTCATACTCCACCGAAGCACCGTCCCTGCTCGCGGAAAACGGGACAAATCCCTCTTTCCTTTTCAGATAGAATATTTCCGTCTCGTCTTTCGAATCACGGACAATCTCCAGCAATTCAAAGCCCTCTTTGCTGAGCATGTTTAAAACGGCAATCATGCCGTTGAACGAGATTGCACGACGGCGGTCGTCGGTGATCTGTGGAACACGTCCACCATTACCCCAATCAACCCTCACTGTAATCTTTGAGCTTAACAACGGGCCCGAATCAGACCAGATGCGGATATAGTCGGCGTCGAGCTCACTGATTGGTGTTTCATTCACATACTGAGCCCTGGCAAGCGAAATGCTGCCAATGGCAAAAAGAGCAAAAAGAAGAATTTTAGCTTTCATCGTTTCGGTTTCTTAATTGGTTATATTGCAGGTTGCCTAAGATAAAATTCACATTCACATTCACATTCCGGTTCCAGATTATTCTAATCCAGCTTCAATACTGCAAGGAAAGCTTTTTGAGGCACCTCTACGTTGCCCACCTGCTTCATCCGCTTCTTTCCCTCCTTCTGTTTCTCAAGCAGCTTTCTCTTACGAGAGATATCGCCACCGTAACATTTGGCTGTCACATCCTTGCGTACCGCCTTCACTGTCTCGCGGGCGATAATCTTGGCACCAATAGCCGCCTGTATGGCAATATCAAACTGCTGACGAGGAATCAGCTCTTTCAACTTCTCACACATACGCCGTCCGAAGCTCTGCGCATTATCGAAATGGGTAAGCGTGGAAAGTGCGTCCACCGGCTCTCCGTTCAGCAGGATATCCAGTTTCACGAGTTTGGAAGGACGGTAGTCATGCATGTGGTAATCGAACGAAGCATATCCCTTTGAGATGCTCTTCAGTTTATCGTAAAAATCGATTACAATCTCCCCCAGGGGAATGTCGTAAATGATTTCCACCCTGTCGCCGGAAATATAATCCTGCTTGATCAGCACTCCTCGTTTTCCAAGACAGAGCGTCATGATAGGTCCTATATAGGTGGTGTTGGTGATGACCGATGCCCGGATGAACGGTTCCTCGATACGTTCGATAAGTGTGGGATCAGGCAAGCCACTTGGATTGTGCACCTCTTTCATTGTGCCCTTCTTGTCGTATATGCGGTACGATACGTTCGGAACGGTGGTGATCACATCCATGTTAAATTCGCGCTCGAGCCGCTCTTGGATGATCTCCATATGGAGCAATCCCAAAAAGCCGCATCGGAAACCAAAGCCCAGTGCTACCGACGATTCCGGTTGAAAGGTAAGCGAGGCATCGTTTAGCTGCAGCTTCTCCAGCGATGCACGGAGATTCTCGAAATCCTCACTTTCGATGGGATAGACGCCCGCGAAAACCATCGGCTTCACCTCTTCAAATCCCTCGATGCTTTTTGGTGCCGGTCGCTTCACATGGGTGATGGTATCTCCCACCTTCACCTCTTTTGAAGTTTTGATGCCGGAAATGATGTATCCCACATCGCCACAGAGCACTTCATCGCGTGGAGACATCGTCAGGCGCAGGATGCCTACTTCATCGGCTTCGTACTCTTTTCCGGTGTTGATGAACTTCACGAGGTCGCCTTTGCGAATGCTGCCGTTCACAACCTTGAAATAGGCAATGATGCCCCGGAAGGAGTTGAAGACGGAGTCGAATATCAACGCCTGCAGTGGCGCATCAGGATCGCCCTGCGGTGCGGGAACGCGCTCTATGATGGCCCGAAGGATCTCTTCGATTCCGATTCCCGTTTTTCCGCTGGCACGGATAATCTCCTCCCGCGGCGTGCCCAGTAACTCCACGATCTGGTCTTCTACCTCGTCGGGCATGGCACTGTCCAGGTCAATCTTATTGAGGATGGGAATGATTTCCAGATCATGCTCGATGGCCATGTAGACATTCGAAATTGTTTGTGCCTGTATGCCCTGTGCGGCATCCACCACCAGCAAAGCTCCCTCACAGGCAGCGATGGAGCGTGACACCTCGTAGGAGAAGTCCACGTGTCCCGGCGTATCAATCAGGTTGAGGGTGTATTTTTCCCCCTCAAATTCATAATCCATCTGAATGGCATGACTCTTGATGGTAATTCCCCTTTCTCGCTCCAGGTCCATGCTGTCGAGTACCTGTGACTGAAGCTCCTTGCCTTCAACGGTCTTGGTAAACTCCAGCAGGCGGTCGGCCAGTGTACTCTTGCCGTGGTCTATATGGGCAATGATGCAAAAATTGCGTATTCTCTTCATTATTCTTTAAAACTCAGCATTATTGGGTGTACGTGGAAACGGGATCACATCGCGGATATTGGCCATTCCGGTAATGAAAAGCATCAGCCTTTCAAATCCGAGTCCAAAGCCTGCGTGAGGTGCCGTACCAAACTTGCGTGTTTCCAGGTACCACCAGATGGGTTCTTTGCTCATGCCAGTCTCTTCCACCCTGTGTAAAAGCTTGTCGTAATCGGCTTCACGCTCCGATCCACCAATGATCTCACCGATTTTGGGGAAGAGCACATCCATGGCGCGAACAGTTTTACCGTCGTCGTTTTGTTTCATATAGAACGACTTGATCTCCTTCGGATAGTCTGTAAGGATTACGGGACGCTTAAAATGCTTTTCAACCAGATAACGTTCGTGCTCCGATTGTAGGTCGGCTCCCCAGTAGACCGGAAACTCAAATTTCTGGGCCGATTCCTCCAGGATCTTCACTCCTTCGGTGTAGGTGAGCCGGACAAAATCATTTTCCACCACAAATTTAAGCCTGTCTATCAGCTCATTGTCGTACATCTTTGCAAGGAATTCAATGTCTTCCATACAATGATCGAGGGCATACTGTATCAGATATTTCAGAAACTCCTCCGCCAGATCCATATTGTCGTTATTGTCGAAGAAAGCCACCTCTGGTTCAATCATCCAGAACTCGGCGAGATGTCGTGGCGTATTTGAGTTCTCGGCACGGAAGGTAGGTCCAAAAGTATAGATGGCACCCAGCGCCATTGCTCCCAGTTCGCCTTCGAGCTGTCCCGACACGGTGAGGTTGGTCTGCATTCCGAAAAAATCATGCGAGAAGTCTGTTTTTCCCTGTTCATCCCGGGGCGGATTGTCTGCATCGAGGGTAGTTACCCCAAACATGGATCCGGCTCCTTCTGCGTCCGAAGCTGTGATAATGGGAGTGTGGAAATAGTAAAATCCCTTATCGTTGAAGAATTTATGAATGGCGTACGACATATGGTGGCGCATCCGGAAGATGGCGCCGAAAGTATTTGTTCGTGGCCGTAAGTGAGCGATTTCACGAAGAAACTCCAGTGAATGTCCTTTCTTCTGCAGCGGATATACCGCAGGGTCTGCCTCGCCAAAGATCTCTATTTCCGTGGCTTGTATCTCCACCGACTGTCCTTGTCCCTGTGACTCTACCAATGTCCCGTTCACATTGAGACATGCACCAGTGGTTATGGGCTTAAGGAACTCTTCACCAAACCGCGATATATCAATCACAATCTGAATGTTTTTGATAGTGGAGCCGTCGTTAAGTGCGACAAATCCCACGTTTTTGTTCCCTCTGCGGGTGCGCACCCACCCCTTAATGTTTACTTCGTCGCCGAAGCTGGTAAGCTGTAAAGCTTCTGAAATTTTTATTCGTTTTAGTTGTTTCATAATCAACGCCATATCCCATCAGGGAGACATGCAGTATTTACGTCCTTCCTGCTTTACCGAAGGAATTAATGATAAATAAATAGTTAACCGTCATTCGGGGGTTGCCCTGCAAGCCATGGGTTGCAGGGCATAGCCTATGAATGAATATTAATCGAACGCTCCCATGCGAAGCATGTTTACTTCTTGTTCTGTGAGGTAACGCCATTTCCCGCGGGATAACTTTTTCTTGGTCAGCCCGGCAAAATAGACCCTATCCAGTTTCAATACGCGGTATCCCAGCTTCTCGAACATACGACGTACTATGCGGTTCTTGCCAGAGTGAATCTCAATGCCCACCTGTGTCAGGTCATCTTCCGTCACATAACTGATAGCATCGGCGTGAATCTCACCATCTTCCAACTCAATCCCATCCGCAATAGCCTGCATATGTTCCATTGCTACAGGTTTGTCAAGCCATACCTGATATATTTTCCGTTTTTCGTACTTCGGATGTGTTAATTTTGAAGCGAGGTCTCCGTCGTTGGTAAGTAGGAGAACTCCCGTTGTAGCCCTGTCGAGCCGTCCCACCGGATAGATTCTTTCGGAGCAGGCGCTTTTAACCAGCTCCATCACCGTTTTGCGGTTCTCAGGGTCGTCGGTCGTCGTTACAAAGCCTTTTGGTTTATTCAGAAGGACGTAGACCTTGCTCTCCAGCGTTACCGGCTGATTGTGGAACATCACCTCATCGGCACGGGTAATCTTGGTTCCCAATTCCATCACAATTTCACCGTTCACCTTTACCACACCTGCCTGGATAAACTCATCCGCTTCACGGCGTGAGCATACACCTGCATTGGCAAGGTACTTGTTGAGACGGATCGGAGCATTGGGATCGGCATTCTCTTTGTACTTAATCTGCTTGAATGGTTTTTTCTTTTTCAGCTTTTTGGGACCGCTTAGAGGTTGATTACTCCTGTTCTGAGGTTGATTTCCCCAGCTGCGGTTGCCATAGTTTCCAGCGGGTGTCCGTTGCTGTGACTGTACACGTTCCCCCACTCTCGGGCGACGTTTACGGGGGCCTCCTTCGCCCTCTCCATAGGAACTTCTTTGTTGTGAATCTCCCCAATTCTGATTGTAGGAACGATCCTGTGTGTTGTAGGGGCGTTCCTGTGTACGATATCCTTCCTGATGTGTTCTTCGCTCATATCCCTGATTTCTGTTGGATGAATCATAATTCTGATTTCTGTGTGGCGAAGCGTGTCTCTCATTGCCCGCGCTGCTAAAACTCCTTCTCGGGCGCGATTCTTCGTTGTTTGTTGTCATGTTGCTTTC
>DHSP01000076.1:74858-76505 GCA_002408485.1 Proteiniphilum sp. UBA5283
TCACTTAAATTCCTGTGTAACTTTGTGGTGTAATTTCTTTTAACTCCTGTTTCACCCGATCATCCACCTCTAATCTGTCAATAAACTCTGAAATAAGCTCTTTTGTTATATGCCTGTTGGTTCGTGTAAGACCTTTCAGCGCCTCATAAGGTTTCGGATATCCCTCTCGTCTCAATATGGTTTGAATACCTTCGGCAACCACTGCCCAGTTATTCTCCAAATCCCGCTCAATAGCTTCACTGTTTAATAACAATTTACCCAGCCCTTTTGTTGTACTTTTCAGGGCAATTATTCCGTGTGCGAGAGGCATTCCGATATTCCGGATCACGGTAGAGTCTGTGAGGTCACGCTGCAAGCGTGAAATGGGTAATTTTGCGGCCAGGTGCTCGAGAAGTGCATTGGCTATTCCTAGATTTCCTTCGGCATTTTCAAAGTCAATGGGGTTCACCTTGTGTGGCATAGCCGATGAGCCCACTTCACCCTCTTTGATCTTCTGTTTAAAATACTCCATGGAGATATACTGCCACATGTCGCGGTTGAAATCAGTGAGGATTGTGTGGATCCGTTTCATTGCATCGAACGAAGCAGCCAGAGTATCGTAGTTGGATATCTGCGTGGTGTATTCTTCCCTGTGAAGATTCAGCTTTTGCCGCAGGAAGTCTTCGGCAAATTTTTTCCAGTCGGTGTGCGGGTAAGCCACACGATGTGCGTTAAAATTACCAGTGGCACCGCCAAATTTCGCTTTTGCGGGAATGTGTTTTAACACCTCTGTCTGGTTGGCAAGCCTGTAAGCAAACACCTTCATCTCCTTTCCCAGTCTGGTGGGCGAAGCCGGCTGTCCGTGGGTACGGGCCAGCATGGGAATATCCTTCCATTCTTCAGCATATGCCTCAATTTGTGCAATCACTTTCTCAAGTTCCGGAATGTACACCATTTGCAGCGCTTCCTGCCACATCATGGGAGTGGACGTATTGTTGATATCCTGCGACGTCAGTCCGAAGTGAATAAACTCTTTATAGGCGGATAGATCCAGCTGATCGAATTTATCTTTCAGAAAATACTCCACAGCCTTCACGTCGTGGTTGGTGATGTTTTCGATTTCCTTGATTCTGAGTGCATCTTCTTCCGCAAAGTTGTGGTATATCGCTCTCAGTTCATCGAATTTACGCCTGTCCACTTTCTCAAGCGAGGGGATTCCAGCTTCACAGAGTGCAATAAAATACTCCACCTCTACCCTCACCCGGTATTTGATTAATGCGTATTCCGAAAAAAAGCCGGCAAGTTCGTCGGTCTTATCCCTGTACCGTCCGTCTATGGGCGAGATGGCTGTCAGTTTGTTTAAGTTCATTGTTTTGTCGCGCAAGGCGGGTTTTAAATGGATTCCTGAATGGCGGGAAATCACTTTACTGCTCATTCATTTTTTCTTTGTAGCTGTGTTCTCTATAAAAAGAATGTAACTCCCCTATTTTTACGTTACAAAAATAGTGATAATAATAGAGGTTGAAAAATATTTAGAAAATTATTTGCGAAATATTTTGTGGAAATATAAAAAGAGCCTATCTTTGCATCGCTTTTCAGGAAAACAACTACTCATAGAGATGGGAAAATAAGAAAAGCAAAGTGTAAAATTGGGGCGATTAGCTCAGC
>DHSP01000076.1:76744-76881 GCA_002408485.1 Proteiniphilum sp. UBA5283
TGAAGCCGTTTTTTTATTAGTTACTCCGGAAATTCAACCAGGAAGCGGGTACCGTGATTGTCTGATTGTACAGACATTTTTCCCCTGTGACGAGTTACTATTTGTCGGCACAAACTTAAGCCAATTCCAGAACCTTT
>DHSP01000053.1:0-5957 GCA_002408485.1 Proteiniphilum sp. UBA5283
CACAAGGTGTATGAAAAGTATGCCGACCGGATTGCAGAGCTACATACGGCAGAAGGGAAGCAACCCGATTCGCCTGCCAACCTGGAGGTGCTGGCAAAACTGATGAAGTGAATACAACAAGACAATCTGGACTGATGTGATGACTCAAATAGAACGGGGGAGTGACTCTTCCGTTTCTTTTTTCGGCAGTTCGCACATGTTGCAGCCGCCACAGTGGGAGAAGTCTTTTTTCGTAAAAAAGAATTGATAAATCTCTCGCAGGAGAATGATTCCCACAACAATGCCAATGATGATAACAATAAAAAGTTGTATGTCCATAATCTTACAACAAAATGAATGGATAAAAAGTTTGACAGCCCGTAAATCCTATATGAGCAGGCTCCCTGCCTGATGCACTACAAGGGCAATGAACCAGGCCAGGCCGGTGGAGTATGCTACGCTGAAAAGTGCCCACTTCCAGGAGTGTGATTCCTCCTTGATGGCTGCAATGGTTGCAATGCAGGGGAAGTAGATCAGCACAAACAACAAAAAGCCGATGATGACAAGCGGAGTGAACACAGGTGGCCCGTCGGGATACGTCTCGGCTTGTAGTCTTGCCTGCAGCGACTGCTGGTCTTCGCTGTCACCGGTGTAAAGCACACCCATGGTGCTGATCACAATCTCCTTGGCGGCCATCCCCGAGAGAAGGCTCACCGATATTTTCCAGTCGAATCCCAGCGGCCGCATCACCGGCTCAATAAACTTCCCTATTTTTCCGATATAGGAGTTTTCCTGATGTTCCCTGTTCCTTTCATGAGCAATATCGGCAAGCAGGACATCCCGTTCGCTGCTGCTGATTTCGTTCCGGTTGAATTGAGTTTCTGCCTGCGCTGCCTTCGTGTCGAATCCTGCTTCGCGTTGCTGGTTTTGCGGGAAGTACCCCAGGAACCAGATGACGATGGAAGCGACGAGGATGGGACCTCCCATCTTTTGGAGATACTGCCGTGACCGGTCCCACATATGGGTGAAAATCGATTTTAGGGTAGGCATTCTATAGGGAGGCAGTTCCATCACAAACGGTGCCTCTTCCTCCTTGAAGAGTGTTTTGCGGAACAGGCGTGCCGTAAGTGCCGCAATCAGGATGCCGAAAGCATACAATCCCAACAGCACCATGCTTGCCCGGGAGGGGAAAAATGCGCCTGCAAACAGGATGTATACCGGCAGGCGGGCGCTGCACGACATGAAAGGAACAATCAGCATGGTAATCATGCGGCTGCTGCGGCTTTCAATGGTGCGGGTGGCCATCACGGCGGGCACATTGCAGCCGAATCCCATGATGAGCGGAATGAACGATTTTCCATGCAGGCCAATCTTATGCATCAGCTTATCCATGATGAACGCCGCACGGGCCATATAGCCGGAGTCCTCCATAAAGGCAATGAACAGATAGAGGATTACAATGTTGGGCAGAAAGACGATGACGCCGCCCACGCCGCCCACAATGCCATCCACGATCAGTGCTTTCAGGGGGCCTTCTGCCATGTTGCTCCTGATCAGGTTTCCCAGGCCGGCCACAAGCCATTCGATCCACTCCATGGGGTAGTTTCCCAGGCGAAAGGTTGCCTCAAACATGATCCAGAGGAAGAGGAAAAAAAGTGGAAATCCCAGATATTTATTCGTGACAATGGAATCCAGCAGTTTTGTTTTGTCGGCAAAATGAATTTTTCCGGTGAGTGTCTCTTTCAACCCCCCGGCAATGAATCCGTAACGGGCATTTGTGAATGCCGACTCCGGATCTTCGCGCAGCAACTTCTCGATATAGGAGCGTTCCTTGTCTCTCCGTGCAAAGATCTGTTCCCGTTTAGAGAGCGTCTCTATGCGGCCTTCCACCTCCTTGTCTCCTTCCAGCATCTTCACGCAGATATAGCGCAGCGGCATGTGGCAGTGTGTTATATCACTCTGCATAAGTTCCCGTTCCATGATGGAGATTGATTTCTCCAATACCCTACCGTAAGGGATTTGTACCGGGTTGCGTTCCCTGGCCCGGTAAACGGTGATTACTTTTTCCAGTAGCCGGGGGATTCCTTCCCCTCTTTTGCCCACCGTAGGGACAATGGGCGTGTTAATGAGCGCGGAGAATTTCTCGTGATCAAAGGTGCGTCCACTCTCTTCCAGCTCATCGTACATGTTCAGGGCGATGACCATCGGTACTTGCAGATCAAGCAATTCGGTCGTAAGATAGAGGTTCCTCTCTAATGCCGATGCGGATACCACGTTCACGATCACGTCGGGCTTTTCCTCCAGCATGTATTTACGGGCGTACAATTCCTCCGGAGTGTAGGCCGACAACGAATAGGTGCCGGGAAGGTCGACCAGCGTAAATGAGTAACCGTTGTGCTTCAACGTCCCCTCCTTGGCATTCACCGTCACTCCGCTATAGTTTCCCACCCGTTCGTGTGCCCCGGATGCCAGGTTGAAGATGGAGGTTTTTCCGGAATTGGGGTTTCCCAACAGGGCTACTTTGATGTTCTTTTTTGGTACGTACAGATGTCCGGCACGATGACGCCTTTGGCGTCTTCTTCCGTTCCTGCCACATGGTTGCGCTGCAGACAATGCTGTGTCTGCAAACAATAGCGGGCCATCCGAATAAAGGGCGGTTTTCTCAGCCTCTTCTTCAAGCATGGATATCTCTATCATCACCGCTTCACTACGTCGCAGCGACACTTCATATTCCATGATCTCATACTTGATGGGGTCTTTCAGCGGGGCGTTGAGCACCGACTTCACTTCCTCGCCCCGTACAAACCCCATTTCCAGGATACGTTTCCTGAAAGCGCCGCTACCATTAACTTTTATGATGTATGCTTTTTGTCCTGTTTGTAGTTCTGACAGACGCATAAAATTCAACTCCTTGTTTAGCCTGCAAAGATACGTTTATTTTCCGCATTATTTATATCAATTATAAATAATAATGTTATAATAGCCTTGCTTGGCGTTGTTTTTTTGTATATTTGAAAAGTGTATGATGTTACAGGTCAAAATAAAAAGCAGATCATATGGATTACAGAATCGAAAAGGATACACTGGGAGAGGTGAAAGTTCCTGCCGACAAGTTATGGGGACCACAGACGGAACGGTCGCGTAGTAATTTCAAAATAGGAGCACCAGCCTCTATGCCCATCGAGATTATTTACGGATTTGCCTGCCTGAAAAAGGGGGCTGCCTATGCGAATCACGAGCTGGGTGTGTTGTCGCTGGAAAAACGGGACCTCATCGCACGGGTGTGTGACGAGATGCTGGAAGGAAAACATGATGAGCAGTTCCCGCTGGTAATCTGGCAGACAGGGTCGGGCACGCAGAGCAACATGAACGTGAACGAGGTGATTGCCAACCGGGCCCATCATCTGACCGGCAAAAAAATAGGCAAGGGCGATAAGACGTTGCAACCCAACGATGATGTGAACAAGTCGCAGTCGTCCAACGACACGTTCCCCACCGCGATGCACATTGCCTGTTACAAAAAGATTGTAGAGGTGACCCTGCCCGGGTTGCGGCAGCTACAGCGATCGTTAGCATCGAAATCGGAAGAGATGGCAGGGGTGGTGAAGATTGGTCGTACCCACCTTATGGATGCCACGCCCCTCACCCTGGGGCAGGAGTTTAGCGGGTATGCCGCTCAATTGGAGTATGGCATTCACGCCATTGAACACACGCTGCCGCACCTGGCCGAGCTGGCTCTCGGCGGTACGGCTGTGGGCACGGGGCTCAATGCTCCCAAAAACTACGATGCGGCTGTAGCCCGTTACATCGCGGCATTCACCGGCTTACCCTTTGTGACCGCCCGTAACAAATTTGAAGCCCTTGCCGCACACGATGCCATCGTGGAGACCCATGGCGCCCTTAAACAGGTGGCGGTTTCCCTTAACAAGATCGCCAACGACATTCGTCTGCTGGCTTCGGGCCCGCGGAGCGGTATCGGGGAGATCACAATCCCTGCCAACGAGCCGGGATCGTCCATCATGCCGGGGAAGGTGAATCCCACCCAGGCAGAAGCGCTCACCATGGTGTGTGCCCAGGTGATCGGCAACGATGTGGCAATTACCGTGGGAGGCATGCAGGGCCATTTTGAACTCAATGTGTTCAAGCCGCTGATGGCTGCCAACTTCCTGCAGAGTGCACAGCTGCTGGGAGATGCAGCCGTCTCTTTCGATGTCCACTGTGTGTCGGGCATCGAGCCCAATAAGCCACGCATTCAGGAGCTGTTGCATAATTCGCTGATGCTGGTCACAGCCCTCAACCCGATGATTGGATATTATAAAGCCGCAGAGATTGCCAATGCGGCACACAAGAACGGCACCTCGCTGAAGGAGGAGGCTGTGCGCCTGGGGTATGTGACGGCAGAAGAGTTCGACAGGTGGGTGCGCCCGGAAGATATGACTGGCCCAATGAATTGATTGTCATTTTGTACGGCATCGTTTTCCGATGCCGTTTTTTCTTTGTATTTTTGTCTCTTTGTGAACAAAACCGGACAGTTATCAACGAATCAAACAATACAAATTATTTATGGCAAACAAACCATTTCAGTATCAGGCGCCTTTCCCCTTGTCGAAGGATCAGACCGAGTATTATCTGCTCACCAGGGAGCATGTCTCCGTGTCAGAATTTGAAGGAAAGGAAATTCTCAAAGTGTCAAAGGAAGGATTGACGCTGTTGGCGCAGACCGCCTTCCGCGATGTGGAATTTCTGCTTCGTCCCGATCACCAGAAGCAGGTAGCCCAAATCCTTGCCGATCCCGAGGCGAGTGAGAATGATAAGTTTGTGGCACTCACCTTTCTGCGCAACGCCGAGATATCGGCAAAAGGAATTCTCCCCTTCTGCCAGGATACGGGCACGGCCATCATCACGGGCAAGAAGGGACAACAGGTGTGGACCGACGGCAACGATGAGGAGGCGCTCTCACAGGGGGTCTACAACACGTTCGTCAACGAGAACCTGCGATATTCCCAGAATGCTGCGCTGAACATGTACGATGAGGTGAATACCGGCACCAACCTCCCGGCACAAATTGACCTCTATGCTGTTCAGGGGAATGAATACAACTTCCTTTGCATTGCTAAAGGGGGCGGATCTGCCAACAAGACCTATCTCTACCAGGAGACGAAAGCATTGCTTACACCGGGGAAGCTGGAAAGCTTCCTGATTGAAAAAATGAAGTCGCTGGGTACCGCTGCCTGTCCCCCTTACCACGTGGCCTTCGTGATTGGTGGCACCTCGGCAGAGGCTAACCTGAAGACGGTGAAGCTGGCATCGGCCAAGTACTACGACAACCTGCCTACCGAAGGAAACGAGCTGGGCCGGGCTTTCCGCGACATTGAACTGGAAAAAAGGCTGAAGAAAGCCTCCGAGGAGCTGGGACTGGGAGCACAGTTTGGAGGGAAATATTTTGCGCACGATGTGCGGGTGATCCGCCTGCCGCGTCACGGTGCCTCCTGTCCCGTGGGGATGGGCGTCTCCTGCTCGGCCGACCGCAACATCAAGGCGAAGATCAACAAAGAGGGAATCTGGATCGAAAAGCTGGAGGACAACCCGGCACGGCTCATCCCCGAAGAATATCGCCAGGCAGGCGAGGGAGGGGGCGTGAAAATCAACCTCAACCGGCCCATGCCAGAGATCCTGGCCGAGCTCTCCAAATATCCGGTATCCACACGTTTGTCTCTCAACGGAACCATCATTGTGGGACGCGACATCGCGCATGCGAAGCTCAAGGAGCGTATCGACCGTGGCGAAGGACTGCCACAGTATATCAAGGATCATCCCATCTACTATGCCGGTCCGGCTAAGACCCCTGCAGGGTATGCCTCCGGGTCAATGGGCCCCACCACCGCGGGACGCATGGACTCCTATGTGGACCTGTTCCAGTCGCACGGTGGCAGCATGATCATGCTGGCCAAGGGGAACCGCAGTCAGCAGGTGACCGA
>DHSP01000053.1:6148-14649 GCA_002408485.1 Proteiniphilum sp. UBA5283
GCCATCCTGGCACAGAACAGCATCAAGAGCCTGGAGTGTGTGGAGTACCCCGAGCTGGGTATGGAGGCGATCTGGAAGATAGAGGTGGAAGATTTCCCGGCCTTCATCCTGGTCGACGACAAGGGGAACGACTTTTTCAAGGTGGTAACGCAGCCCAACTGCTCGCTCAGTTAGATACTGCTAAGTGGTATCCGATAGATTTTAAGAAGATTGGGTAACCCCGGTTATCCAATCTTTTGTACCCCATTGATATATTAAATATATTAAACAAGATTAAGGATGAAAAGAATAATATTTATTTGTGTCGCCCTTATTGCCGGTCTTTCCCTTTTGTGGGGGCAGGGCAGGATACAGGTTACGCTGGAGAAAGGGTGGAAATTTACACGGGAAGACAACCCCCGGGCATCGGAAGTCGGGTTCGACGACAGCCAATGGCAGTCGGTGCGTGTACCGCACGACTGGGCCATCTATGGTCCCTTCGATAAGCAGAACGACATCCACCGCATGGCCATCGTACAAGACGGACAGACCACTGCCATAGAGCATTATGGCCGTACGGGCGGACTTCCTTTTGTCGGTGCGGGGTGGTACCGGAACAGTTTTTCTATTCC
Organism: Proteiniphilum sp. UBA5283; assembly: GCA_002408485.1. Classification (GTDB taxonomy): domain Bacteria; phylum Bacteroidota; class Bacteroidia; order Bacteroidales; family Dysgonomonadaceae; genus Proteiniphilum. The sequence continues at coordinate 6,760 of DHSP01000053.1, forward strand.
CGGTTTTTCGGAGGGGAAACGAGTGGTCATCCAGTTCGACGGAGCCATGAGCAACGCCCGCGTTTTTGTCAACGGACAGGAAGCAGGCTATTGGCCCAACGGGTACAATACTTTTTATTTCGATATCACTGGGTTGCTTAACCAGGATGGGCAGAACAACACACTGGCTGTTCGCCTGGAGAATTTCGAAGAACAGTCGCGTTGGTATCCCGGTGCCGGGTTGTACCGGAACGTGCATCTGATCACTACCAATGACGCGTATATTCCCGTATGGGGTACGTACGTAACAACTCCTGAGGTCAATGATGACTTTGCACGGGTGAATATTCAAACGAAAGTGCATACCCCCGGTGAAGGTGTCTATAAATTGACTACAGAGATCATGGATGCTGAATCCAATAGGATTACTTCTGCAGAAGCTGAATTAACGCGGTTCAACCTGAATCAGTTTTCACAGGATCTGATCGTGGAGAACCCCAGGCTCTGGGATGTCGGACAGCCTAACCTCTATAAGGCGGTATCAAAACTATACAAGAATGGGCGCTTGGTGGATGAATACATCACCCCCTTTGGCATCCGTACCATTGAGGTGATTGCGAATGACGGTTTTTATCTGAACGGCAAAAAGATTAAGTTCCAGGGTGCTTGCATGCATCACGACCTGGGACCGTTGGGCGGAGCCGTGAATGAGGCTGCCATCCGCCGCCAGATACGCATTATGCAGGATATGGGAGTGAACGCCATTCGCACCTCGCACAACATGCCCGCACCCGAATATGTGCGTATTGCCGACGAGATGGGAATGATGCTGATGGTGGAGACCTTCGATGAGTGGGCCATCCCCAAGGTGCGCAATGGTTATAACCGCTATTTCAAGGAGTGGGCCGAAAAGGATATGGTCAATGTGTTGCATCATTACCGGAACAACCCCAGCGTGGTGATGTGGTGTATTGGCAACGAGGTGGAGGAGCAGAGTAACCCGCAGGGTGCCAAGGTGGCCCGTTTTCTGCAGGATATCTGTCACCGGGAAGATCCCACCCGTCCTGTTACCAATGGCATGGATCGTGTGGATCAGGTCTTCAACAACTATATGGCAGCCATCATGGATGTGCCGGGCTTCAACTACCGCTCTTTCCGCTATCAGGAGGCATACGCGAAGCTGCCGCAGCAGATTGTGCTGGGTAGTGAAACTACTTCTGCGCTCAGCTCACGCGGGGTCTACAAGTTCCCGGTGGAGCGGAAGGCAATGGCGATGTACGATGATCATCAGGCTTCCTCCTACGACCTGGAGCATGCCAGCTGGTCGAACCTCCCCGAAGATGATTTCATCCAGCACGATGATCTTCCCTATACCATCGGCGAGTTTATCTGGACCGGCTTCGACTATTTGGGTGAGCCCACTCCTTATTACAGTAACTGGCCCAGCCACAGTTCCCTCTTCGGGGCGGTGGACCTGGCAGGTATTCCCAAAGACCGTTTTTACCTCTACCGCAGCCATTGGAACAAAGAGGCTGAAACGCTNNTGGACCGGCTTCGACTATTTGGGGGAGCCCACTCCTTATTACAGCAACTGGCCCAGCCACAGTTCCCTCTTCGGGGCGGTGGACCTGGCAGGTATTCCCAAAGACCGTTTTTACCTCTACCGCAGCCATTGGAACAAAGAGGCTGAAACGCTCCATATCCTGCCCCACTGGAACTGGGAAGGTCGTGAGGGCGAGGCGACGCCGGTCTTCGTCTATACCAATTACCCTTCGGCTGAGTTGTTTATCAACGGCAAAAGCCAGGGGGTGCGGAAGAAAGATCTCTCCATCCCGCTCGAGGGTAGCTACAGCGCAGCAGCACAGAAAGGGCTGGAACGCCAGAAGCGTTACCGGTTGATGTGGATGGATGCGAAGTATGAGCCGGGAACAGTGAAAGTGGTGGCCTACGATAAGGATGGCAACAAAGCCGCAGAAAAAGAGGTTCGTACCGCCGGAAAACCGTACCGCCTGGTGCTGGAGGCGGACAGGAATGTGATCAACGCCGACGGGAAAGACCTTTCGTTCATCACCGTATCGGTGGTCGACAAGAACGGCAACCCCTGTCCCAACGTGAACGAGCTGGTGACGTTCAAGGTAAAGGGAACGGGCACCTATCGTGCCGGAGCCAACGGTGATCCTGCCAGTCTCGATCTGTTTCACCTGCCACAGATGCACCTTTTTAACGGTAAGCTGGTGGCCATTGTGGAGTCAACAGAAAAACCGGGTACAATTACCCTGGAAGCAAACGCCAAAGGATTGAGGAAAGCTGTTGTCGCTATACAGACAAAGTAGTTCAGAATCACACAAAAATAGTACGAACGCTCCATCGAAAGGTGGGGCGTTTTGTCTATCTTTGTACTTCAAAAAAACAAATTAATGGCAAGAAAAAGGAAACAACTTCCCCTGCTCGAGTCGGTGCTCATCACCGATGTGGCGGCAGAGGGAAAGGCAATTGCAAAGGTGGACGGAATGGCGCTGTTTGTACCGTATGCCGTACCGGGCGACGTGGTTGACATACAGCTAACGCGCAAGAAACACAGTTATGCCGAGGGCAGGGTGGTGCGCTTTGAAAAATATTCCGAAAACAGGACAATACCCTTTTGCAACCACTTCGGCGTCTGCGGCGGCTGTAAGTGGCAACAGCTTCCTTACAAGGAACAACTGAAATACAAGCAACAGCAGGTGCTGGACAGCCTGACCCGTATTGGCAAGGTGGAGCTGCCGGAGATTACCCCCATCCTGGGGGCGCCACAGACCACCTTCTACCGGAACAAGCTGGAGTTTACCTTTTCCAACAAGCGGTGGCTCACCGAAGAGGAGATCAGCTCCGACAAGCAGTTTGCGGAAATGAATGCTCTGGGGTTCCATATCCCTGGCATGTTCGACAAGGTGCTCGATATCGACAAGTGCTGGCTGATGGACGACCTTGCCAACCAAATAAGGAACAGCATTCGTAGCTTCTGCCTGGAGCAGGGCTACAGCTTCTTCGATCTTCGCAACCAACAGGGGCTTATGCGTACCCTCATGATCCGCAACAGCTCCATCGGTGAGTGGATGGTGATTGTGGTCTTTTATGAAGATGATCGTGAAAAAAGAGAAAAACTGATGGGCTACCTTGTGGCTGAATATCCGCAGATCACCTCCCTGCTCTACATCATCAACCAAAAAGCAAACGACACCATTACGGATCAGGAGGTGGTGACCTGGCGCGGCAAAGATCACATCTTTGAAGAGATGGAGGGATTGCGATTCAAGATCGGCCCCAAATCGTTCTACCAGACCAACAGCGAGCAGGCCTATCACCTCTATGGGGTGGCGCGAAGCTTCGCGCAGCTTACGGGTGATGAGCTGGTGTACGACCTTTATACCGGTACGGGTACCATTGCCAACTTTGTGGCACGCAATGCCAGGGAAGTGATTGGAATAGAGTACGTGGAGGAAGCCATTGAAGACGCACGGGTAAACTCGCAGATAAACGGGATCGAAAATACACGCTTTTATGCTGGCGACATGAAAGATGTGCTTACAGCGGAGTTTATTGCAGCTCATGGTCATCCCGATGTAATCATTACCGATCCGCCTCGCGCCGGGATGCACGAAGATGTGGTCAATGCCATTTTGTTGGCAGCGCCGGAAAGAATAGTATATGTGAGCTGTAACCCGGCCACGCAGGCTCGCGATCTGAACCTGCTGGACTGCAATTACAAGGTTATCCGTGTACAGCCGGTCGACATGTTTCCCCACACCCATCATGTGGAGAATGTGGTGCTGTTGGAGAAAAGATAGATGGGCCTATTTGCGCTTTCGGGCCTTTGGTGTCAGATGCCGTTGATATGGGTAAAGGAATAAGGATGTATTGGCCGTGATTGCGGTTGTGGCTAGTTTACAGCTTCAACGCGGTATCCCAATTCTTTCAATCCTTCAATCAGTCCCTCTTCTCCGGGAAGGTGCAGGCATCCCACGGCAATGAACGATGGCTTCTCCTTCATGATGGCAGGCAGTTGTTCAAGCCATTTTCTGTTTCGATCGCCGTTCAGCGTATTTTTCTCCTTTTCGGTAGAAGGGCAGGGGTCGTCGGGCATTTCCTTCTCGTACAGTGCCCGCAGTGCATGAATATTCTGTGCGTGGTAAGCTACCTGGAGCTCATCCATCTGCTTTTTCAGCAGTTCCGGATGTTTGACCATGCAGACCAACAGTTCCGCCTGTCTCTCCAATGTTTGCGAGTTGAGCAAAACAGAGATCTGATCCTCGGTTGTTTCGAGTCCGATTACCGGCCGGGTGCGTTTTAACGCCTCCTCCTGAAAATACTGATCAAGACTCTTCCCGGACGAAAGGGAAGGGTAGTACTGTTGATAGAGGGTGACAGAAATCAGGTTGGAGAGCAGGGCAGGTTTGAGTGTGCCAAGCTGCTTCAACCCGGCACCCAGCAGCCGGATAAGCGTGCTGTCGAGCAGCGCTGCATCTTCCGGAGACAATAGCGAATCATACGAAACGCCGGACGGCATTGTTGACTCGTTCATAATTTTCATCTGCATCGAAGCCATATTGCTCATGTCAAGCTCGCCCACAGTCTGTTCCGTGTTTTCAAAAGCATCCATTACTCCCGAAACAGAGTCGAGAAAGGAGATGGGGACAAGGTGGTGGGTTCCAAAAAGGAAGGAAGGCTGTTCAAGTCCATTTCCGGATACTTTCCATAACAAAGAACCGGTTTCTACCTTTGAAGCACCGGTGCAGGAAAGCAACATGAAAAATGCTGCCAGCGAGAGAACGATCTTTTTGATTATCATGATTTTTTTATTGGTCGATTTTCATAATTGTGCCATCAACAACCTTGGCCATCCTCTCTTTCTCTTTTCCAATACTCAGAAAATCGAATAAAATCCAGAAGAGGGTAAACGATGGAATTATGTCTGTGACAGGGAATAGCTCTTCCATGAAAGTGATGAGGGAGGTGTATTTTCCCTTTTTCTCGCCGAACATCTTGTAGCTGATGTAAGCGGCCACGGGAGCCCATATTACATCGACAAAAGCGGCGGCCGGAATAGCAGCTGAAGCCATACCTACCGCGTCTAACAGTATGCACTTGCCCAATTTCCTGTATTTAGTCCCTGTTTTTTCTAGCTGCATTGTCCGGTGTGAAAGATTTGTCAGTATGAGCGTTTTTCGTCAAAAGGTTTGTGTTGAAAAAAATCAGGGAAATAATGAAATTCCCCCGATTTTCTCACAAAAATATCAAAAGTTATTTCAATTAAGCAGTTGTAGTAGTATTGATGGGTGTATAGCTCCTTTGCGCCAGCTCTTTGTCCATGGTGTAGACACCAAATCCGTTGTTGCCTATCAGCTTCAGGCTGTCGATCATTCCCTGGGCCGTTTCTTCCTCTTCCACCTGCTCATTCACAAACCACTGTAACATGTTTTCGGTTGCAAAGTCGTTTTCTTTGCGCGCAATCGAAACCAGATTGTTGATGAGCGAGGTAACCACTCTTTCGTGATCCAGCGTGTCCTGAAATGTTTTTAATACAGAATCCCATGACGTTTCTACCTTTTCTATAGGGGCTAATTCTACCCTGTTCCCTTTCGCAATAAGATAATTCATAAACTTCAATGCGTGGTCCTGTTCTTCCTGAAACTGAACCTTGAACCAGTTGGCAAAACCAGGAAGACCTTCGTGAGCGCACCAGGTTGACATGGAGAGGTAGAGATAAGCCGACCATAATTCGGCGTTGATCTGTTTGTTAATTGCGGTTTCTAATTCTTTACTTACCATAGTTGTGTTACTGTTTATTTATTAAATGTGTCCAATGTCGTTAAAACGTTTATAAATCGAAAATGTTTAAAATATTCGTCCGAACCAGCCGGGTGGTTCAAAAAAAAAGAGTTGCATCCGACTATTTAAATTAATTGCTATCTTTGCAATTGGTTTCTTGGAAAAAACACTTCTCACTCTGATTTAGGAAGAAGTTTATTTTTTTAATTTTCTTTAGATGAATCTTTTAAAAGAAAAAATGATGAAATATGATGCTCCGCAGCGTGCGAAAGCTGCAGGCATCTATCCCTACTTCCGGGCTATTGAAAGCGATCAGGACACAGAAGTTCTCATCAACGGGAAGAAAGTGTTGATGTTCGGTTCAAATGCCTATCTGGGGCTGACCAATCACCCGAAAGTAAAAGAAGCTGCGATTGCTGCGACTAAGAAATATGGTACCGGCATGGCGGGATCCCGTTTTTTGAACGGGACGCTCGACATACATCTGGAGCTTGAGCGAAAACTTGCCAACTTCATGAATAAGGATGAAGCCGTTGTTTTCTCCACCGGATTTACCGTGAACGAGGGGGTACTGGGATGTCTTACCGGAAGAGATGAATACATCATCTGGGATGAGAGAGATCATGCATCCATCATAGAGGGACTACGGACATCTTTCTCCACAAAATACAAGTTTCGTCATAACGATATGGATTCCCTGGAGAAGCAACTTAAACGCTGTGATCCCAGGAAGGTGAAATTGATTGTTGTCGATGGCGTCTTCAGTATGGAAGGAGATCTGGCCAATCTGCCCGAGATCGTGAAGCTGGCGCGCAAATACAACGCCAATATCATGGTGGACGAGGCACACAGCCTGGGGGTCCTTGGCAAAAGATACAGCGGCCGCGGTGTCTGTGATCATTTTGGCCTGCTCGACGATGTGGACCTTGTGATGGGTACATTCAGCAAGTCGTTGGCCTCCATCGGCGGATTTATCGCCGGTGACTATCCGGTGATCAACTATCTGCGCCACAATGCACGTACCAATATTTTTAGTGCCAGCATCACACCGGCTGCCACAGCTGCTGCTGCCGCGGCGCTCGATATTCTTAAATCTGAGCCGGAACGTGTGAAACGATTGTGGGAGCTGACCGATTACGCTATCAATCAGTTCCGGGAAAGAGGGTTTGAGCTGGGACCTACGTCGACGCCTATTCTGCCGCTTTATGTCAGGGACAACGACAAGACCTTCATGATTACCAAAATGCTTTTCGAAGAAGGTATTTTTGTCAATCCGGTTGTTCCGCCCGCCGTCGCATCAAACGACACTCTCATTCGTTACTCGCTGATGGCCACACACACCATTGAGCAGATCGATCACTCCATTGAACGCATCACGGCCGTCTTTAAGAGAACAGGCGTCCTCTGACCCTGCCCTTCGAAAGAGAAATATTCTCTAAACGCATCAGTCGTTTTGGTTTTTTTTATAGATTCGCAAAATTAATGACTGGTTATGGAAAAGAGAAGTGAGAAACTGTTGCGCTGGTTCGACCTGCGCAGCGAAATGGAAGAGTATAATACCATTCACACGAACATTGAACAGGGTATCGTCTTCAAGGGAACGAACCTGTGGATTCTGGTGTTTGCTATTGTGGTGGCCTCCGTGGGGCTCAACATGAACTCCACGGCGGTGATCATTGGTGCCATGCTTATCTCGCCGCTAATGGGTCCCATCAACGGAGTTGGCTATAGCCTTGCAACATACGACTTTCAGCTGCTGCGACGTTCGCTGAAAAATTTCTCTTTTGCTGTGGGTGTAAGCCTCCTCACCTCTACGTTCTACTTTCTGCTTTCACCCATCAACGAAGCACACTCGGAGCTGCTGGCCCGTACCAGTCCAACCATCTACGATGTGATCATCGCCCTCTTTGGCGGTCTGGCCGGTATTGTGGCGATGAGCAGTCGTTTAAAGGGAAATGTGATCCCCGGTGTGGCGATTGCTACCGCGCTGATGCCACCCATCTGCACAGCAGGATACGGGCTGGCCACTTATCAGTTTAACTTCTTCTTCGGAGCACTTTACCTCTTCACCATTAACACCGTCTTCATCGCTTTTGCCGCACT
>DHSP01000011.1:0-4869 GCA_002408485.1 Proteiniphilum sp. UBA5283
TTCATCATGCTCCCTGTTTCCTGAAGTGCCTGGTGAAAGGCAAAACAGGCATACAGATCCTGAGGAATATGCCCCTTCACGCCCCGGTTCAGGTATTCATGCAGCAGAGGACGATAATCAGGATGTGCACACTTTTCAATGATCTCCACTGCACGGTTCTTTGGCCCCTTGCCCCTGAGGTCGGCCACCCCGTACTCCGAGACCACAATCTTCACGGAGTGTTCTGTATGGTCTTCGTGCGTGACCTTGGGCACGATACAGCTGATAGCACCATTTTTCGCCGTAGAGGGAGTCAGGAAGATCGACAGATAGGAGTTGCGGGTAAAATCTCCGGATCCGCCAATGCCGTTCATCATCTTGGTGCCGTTTACATGGGTGGAGTTTACACTACCAAAGATATCCACCTCGATGGCTGTGTTCAACGCAATAATCCCCAGGCGACGGGCCAGTCCGGGGTTGTTGGATATTTCAGAAGGACGCAATACCAGTTTATTTTTAAAGAAAGCCAGGTCATCGTAAAACCTGTGCAGCACTTCGTTGCTTACGGTGAGCGAGCAGCCGCTGGCAAAAGAGATGTTGCCTTGCTGCATCATGTCAATCACTGCGTCCTGGATTACTTCGGTATAGACTTCGAAGCGGGGTATCTCGGGGTTACTGCCCATGGAGCCCAGCACCGCATTAGCGATATTTCCCACACCCGACTGGATGGGCAGAAAATGAGCGGGAATACGTCCGGCTTTCATTTCGGCAACGAAGAATTCGGCCACGTTATTTCCAATGCGTGCAGTGACCTCGTCAAGAGGAGCAAACCCTCCACCCTCGCCGTCTTTTTCGGTTTCCACCACAAAGATCTTGTCGGGGTTCACTTTAACATAGTCCAGCCCGATCCGGTTTTGAACCTCAAAGATGGGTATCTCACGACGTTTGGGAGGATCCTGCAGTTCATACATATCGTGAATTCCGCGCAACTTCACGGGCACTTTCTTATTCAGTTCCACGATGACAATATCTGCCAGACGACAGATCGTTGGCGTGATTCCTACACCGGTGGTAGGAACAATTTCCCCTCTCTCCGTTACCTCGCATGCCTCAATAATGGCCACATTGATTTTTCCAAGGAAGCCATATCGGATTTCCTGTGCCAGCTGTGACAGATGGAGGTCGAAAAAATCAAATTCACCCCGGTTAAGTGCAGCACGCATATCTTTGTTGGTTTGATAAGGCGTACGAAATTTTATCGCCCCTGCGCGGGAAAGTGTCCCATCAATGGAGTCGCCGGTGGAGGCTCCGGTAAAAACGCCTATTTTGAAAGAATTGCCTTTGGCATGCTCTGCTTCTGCCCTCTTGGCAATCTCTACCGGCACCACCTTAGGGCAGCCGGCATGGGTAAAACCACTGAAGCCTACGTTGTCATTATCTTTCACAAGAGACGCAGCCTCTTCAGCACTGATAAATTTTAAAGCCATATATATGTTATGTAATTAGCGTGAAGTCAATATTTTCTACGCACGATATCACCGATTATCAAACCTTTGAGCAACTCATCGCGACTTGTATCGCCGTACAGTCCAGCGAGGAGCGGATGCAGGGATCCTCTCTTTTTCCCATCGGCCGGCTTATGGGGAGATTGGGAATCCGCGGTTTCGGCCATATCAATCATATCAGGATCATTGTCGTAAGAAGCATCTGCGTCGTAGACAAAAATGGAACTTTTGAGCGACGACTCCTTTGCAAAATCGGTCGTCAGGTTCATGGAGGATTGAAATACCGATTTCCCTTCCTCGGCCCGCACAACGGGTGGTGGAGGTGTTGCAACCCTGGGTTTGACTGCCGGCCGGGACTCAAACCAGGAAGGAAGTTCATCTTCTGCCTCCATATCCGAATCGGATGTCTCAAAAAAGGGACGCGAAGGCAAATCAAAATAGGGGTGAGAGGGTTTTTCCGATTGCTGTTTCTGCTGATTTTTCTTCTTCCTGGAATCATTAAAAAATCCCAATATCATGAAAAATACCAGAAGGATCAAATAAATAATATCGCCGGACTCCATATTTTGATTAAATTTGCAACCGGACAAAAATAGTGATTTTTTGCGTAATTAAGCGTATTTGGTGATAAAAAATTTCGGGAGCGACTTCACAGACTCTCCCGAACATTTAACCAAAACCTTAACTATGAAAAAATTTTATTTTTTCCTTCACAAAAATAGGACATTACGGGTATATTTCCAACTATTTTGTCCGATAAATGAATAATTTAACTTTTACGGGCTTTTACGTGACAAAAAACGGACAATCACAGCCGATAAAAAGGAATCATGCAAACAGAAAAAAAACTATATATTGAGACGTACGGCTGCCAGATGAACGTGGCAGACACCGAGGTGGTAGCATCCATTATGGAGATGGACGGCTACACGCTTACTGATAGTGATCGCGACGCCGATGCTATTTTCGTGAATACCTGCTCCATCAGGGAGAACGCAGAGCAGAAAGTAATTCAACGGTTGGAATACTTCAATTCGCTGAAAAGAAAACGAAAAGAGAACCTCATCGTGGGGGTGCTGGGATGCATGGCGGAAAGAGCGAAGTCCGAGCTGATCGATCGTCACCATGTGGACGTGGTGGTGGGTCCCGATGCCTATCTCGATCTTCCCAACCTGGTGGGGGCAGCAGAACGGGGCGAGAAAGCCATGAACATCGAACTCTCCAAAACAGAAACGTATAAGGATGTGATTCCCCTCAAGATGGAGGGAAGCAACATCTCAGGCTACATCTCCATCATGCGGGGGTGCGACAAGTTTTGCACCTACTGCATCGTACCCTTCACTCGCGGTCGGGAGCGCAGTCGGGAGCCGGAGAGCATCCTCAACGAGCTACGGGTTATGCGGGAAAAAGGGTTCAGGGAGGCCATTCTTTTGGGCCAGAATGTGAACTCCTACCACTACCGGGACGACAAAGGCTCCATCCGCTTTCACGAGCTCCTGGCCATGGTAGCGGAAGAAGCACCTCAAATGCGCATTCGCTTTACCACATCTCACCCCTGGGATATGAACGACGAAACGCTGGAAGCAATTGCGCAATACAAGAACCTTTGCAACTACATTCACTTGCCTGTGCAGTCGGGAAGTTCACGCATGCTGAAACTCATGAACCGGCGTTACGACAGGGAATGGTACATGGAAAGAATTGACGCCATTAAAAGAATCATTCCCGGCTGCGGCCTGTCGACCGACATCATGTGCGGGTTTCATTCCGAAACAGAGGAAGACCATCAGGAAACACTGTCGCTGATGCGCGAAGTGGGGTTCGACTCGGCATTCATGTTCAAGTACTCGGAGCGGCCGGGCACATATGCGGCAAAAAGGCTGGAGGACAACATTCCCGAAGAGATCAAAAACAGGCGCCTGCAGGAGATCATAGACCTGCAACTGGAACTGTCGCGCCAAAGCAACGAGAAAGATTTGGGGAAAGAGTTTGAAGTTTTGGTGGAAGGTTTTTCCAAACGATCCAGGGAGCAGCTTTTCGGGCGTACTGAACAGAACAAGGTGGTCATCTTCGACAAAAAGAGCCATCGCATTGGGGAGTTTGTGAGGGTGAAGGTGACCGGCTTCACTCCCGCCACCATGTTTGGGACATCCGTCACTGCGGACTGATCCGGATCAGAGAAAAGAAAACTTGTAAAAACATTTTTGCCCAATAAACGTTTATTTAGGTATGTAAGCCTAAAAGGGTTTATCAATGAGGTTTTCAACGAATGAACCATCGACTGTGTAAAAATAATATTCACCTTTAAACGCAAAAATTATGAAATCAGAAGCTAAATTATTACTGGGTTTAGGAATCGGTATCGCACTGGGCGCTGCCGTAGGATACATCATGGGAACCGATAAGAGGGAAGAGTGGCTGGAACATGCCAACGAACTTGCAGACAAGATAAAAACGAATGTAAAATCAGCGATATACAAAGGAAAAAGCGAAGTACATGATTTGAAAGAAGACATCGACGATATTGCTGAAATTGCAAAGAAAGAACTTGCCAAACAATAAGTGACCTCTAACACCCCGGGATACGATGGAAGAAAAAAAAGTAAGTACGTTGTTCGAGCAAATGCGCAATGACATTTCAAAATTTATCACAAGCACACTCGAGCTCGGAAAGCTGGAAGCATATGAAAAGATCAGCTTAAGTGCATCGGCAATCATATACGGCCTTATATTGGCCGGTTCTGTTTTGTTTGCACTCTTGTTTATTTTAGTGGCAGCCGGATTTTACCTGGGTGAAGTCCTGCAGAGCACCTGGGCGGGGTTTGCCATCGTGGCTGCGTTTAGCCTGTTCATACTCCTCGTTATCCTGCTCGTAGGGAAATCTTTCAAGAAAAAATTCAGTAGCCGTGTTGTGCGTTTTCTTATGGAAAACGACGATAGTGATGGAAAAAACAGCAAAAAATGAGCACCTATAAATTAACTCCGCTTGAAGAACTGCGTCTGGAAAAAAAACGATTGAGAGAAGAACGGGCCATTGCCAGCCGGCGCCTCGCTTATCAGTTACAGTACCTGAACGACAACTGGGGATCGATGCTCACCAAGGGTATAACCTCATCTGTAAAGTCGAAGCTTGTGGAAACAATGGATACTTTATCGGTTGGATCTTCCCGTTCCGTGACTCCTTTTGTCACCAGGAGGGGAAATCCATGGATTAACTTTGCCCTGTCAAATCTGCCGCTCTTAGGATCCATCACGTGGGGAGTTGCAAAGCCGGCAATTCTCGCTTTTGCAGCAAAAAAGGTCACATCGTCCCTGTTCGGAAGAAAAAGAAGGACCAAAAAATAAATATTCCGGTCGCGCTGCCCCCGTCAGGGCAATCCGTGTA
>DHSP01000011.1:5094-9057 GCA_002408485.1 Proteiniphilum sp. UBA5283
TGCACATGCAGGTTAAAGACCCCTTCAAAGATTCCGTCTTTGGAGGAAACATTTACACTCTGAATATTCACAACCACATCTTCTGCCAGCTTGGCCAGAATGATGCCCAGGATTCCAATACGGTCAATACCCGTGAACGCGATGGAGGCGAGAAAGGAATACTGGCGATAATCACCCCACGCCACGGCGATGACACGGTCGCCAAAACTCGATTTCAGCTTCAGTCCTGTTTGGCAGGAACGCTTGTGTACCTCCACCTCCTCTTTCTCGGTAATATAGCCGAACACATCATCGCCCGGCAAGGGGTTACAGCACTCCGGAACGACGAAGTTCTTCCGGTACTTGGTTTCTGTGAGTTGGTAAATTTCTTTCCGGTCAATTTTGGACCTCTCCGTCCCCATTGAAAAAATGGCTGAATCCGATTCTTTCTTTGCACCTTTCTGGTCGGATGACGGCTTCTTAATGGCACTCATTGCCTGCTTCATGTAACGCACAAAAAGATTATCCTGCTTTTCCGGTTCTTCCTTGATCTTAAAGAATGCATTTTTGCTGGCCGGCAGGGTGACGTCGTTGTGCCCGATCAGGAAGTAGAGGTCTTCCTTGTTTTCGGCCTTATAGGCATGCAGAATCTTGTTGAACAACGCATTGTCAATAGGTTCGTTGTCGAACAATTCTTCGAGCTTGTTTTTTCCAATCTCGGCAATGCGTCTCCGTTGCCGTCGTAACGACGCTTCAATCTTTGTCCGCGCTTTCGCCGTAGTCACAAAGTTGAGCCATTCCGGCTGGGGGCTGACCGACTGTGAAGTGAGGATTTCTATCTGATCGCCGCTGCGTAACTGCTGGCTAAGCGGCACCAGGGTATGGTTTACTTTTGCCCCCAGGCAATGGTCTCCGATCCGTGTATGGATGGTGTATGCAAAATCGAGTGCGGTGGCCCCCTGTGGCAGCGTCTTGATCTCTCCCTTGGGAGTAAATACAAAAATCTCCGACGAGAAAAGGTTCATCTTCACTGTATCCAGGAAGTCAATGGCATTGGGGTTCGGGTTGGAAAGAATCTCCTGGATGGTCTTCAACCACTTGTCCAGTTCGTTATCTTCCTCGATCCTGTTCTCCTTATATTTCCAGTGGGCTGCAAATCCCTTTTCGGCAATATCGTCCATCCGCCGGCTTCTGATCTGTATCTCAATCCACTTCCCGTCGGGTCCCATCACAGTGAGGTGAAGGGCCTGATATCCGTTTGCCTTAGGATGGCTCACCCAGTCACGGATACGGTCAGGACGAAGCTTATAGATATCGGTGATGGCGGAATAGATGTCCCAGCACTGCTTCTTTTCATCCATGCCGGGAAAGACCTCAAAGATGATACGTACAGCGAACAGATCGTACACTTCGTGGAACTCGATACCTTTGTTTTGCATTTTGTTCCAGATGGAATAGACCGACTTTACGCGAGCCCTCATCTCGTACTTTATATCCATTTTGTCAAGAGCCTTGACGACTGGCACAGCAAAATGTTCGTAAATTTTATTCCGTTCGGGCGCGGTCTCTTCGATCTTCTTCGTGAGATCGGCAAAAGCCTCGGGGTGCTCGTACTTGAAACAGAGCTCTTCCAGTTCTGTTTTGATGGCAAACAATCCCAGCCGGTGTGCCAACGGGGCGTATATATACAAGGTTTCCCCGGTAATTTTAAACTGCTTCGTCGGAGCCATGGAAGAGAGTGTGCGCATGTTGTGCAGTCTGTCGGCAATCTTGATCAGGATTACCCGGATATCATCGGACATGGTGAGCAGCAGCTTCCGAAAATTCTCTGCCTGTGCCGATACGTTCTCGCCAAACATCCCGCTCGATATCTTGGTCAACCCGTCCACAATCTGCGCAATCTTATCCCCAAACAGGGCACGGATATCATCGACCGTGTAATCGGTATCTTCCACCACATCGTGAAGCAGCGACGCCGAAATAGAGGTCGATCCCAACCCCATCTCCTTAGATACGATACGGGCTACTGCCAGCGGATGCATGATGTAGGGTTCACCGGAACGGCGGCGGGCACCTTTGTGTGCCTCCTTTGCCATGTTAAAAGCCCTTGTGATGATATCCACCTTACGACGGTGGTTGGAATTCAGGTAATCATTCAGCAACCCCTGAAATTCTTCCTCTATCATCAGATCATCTACTGTCAATTTATCTTCGTCGTTCATATGCTTTTCTTAGACTGCTTTTTGGCAGGCGCTTTATAAGTAAACGAAATTACAAATAAATCAGCAGATAAATGAAATCCTGCCGCTATTTTTTGTACGGCGGGACGTTGAAAGCTGCAGGAGGGGGCTTCTCCTTCGATGCTGATCACCAAATGTTAAAAAGACCGGGGTTATTGTTTATTGCACAAAAGTACGTACCTTTGCCTTTCACAGGGGTGCCCCAGACAAACGGGCTGAGATCATACCCAAATTACCTGATCCGGATAATGCCGGCGGAGGGAAAAAAAAGTGCTCACGTTCCAGTGACGCTTTCTATGGTATACATCTTATATTATTCCCCTTTTTTATTTCACTAACAACCGATGAATCCGCTGTATGGCAAGATTCATCTAAAATTTTTAAGAAAATGAAACGAGCATTTTAATCAGTTTACATTATGAACATGATTATCGCGAGTTCCATACTCATTAATTAAAAAATAGATTAGTCGTATGAAAAAGGTATTTTTATTGTTTATGCTGATAAGCTTATCAGCAGCAGGTTATCAACTAGTAGCCAACTCGGATGAAGCAGCATCGCCCGACAGCCTGAATCACATTCAGCTCGAAGAGGTGGTTGTCTCGGCTACAAGGGCAGGAAGCAACACACCCGTAACGCACAGCAACATTACCGGGAGTGCCATCTCCGAACGCAATTCGGGACAAGACATTCCCTACATTTTGTCTCTCGAACCCTCTGTTATCGTTACCTCCGATGCCGGCACAGGCATCGGATACACCGGCTTTCGCATACGCGGGACGGATGCCAATCGTATCAACATCACCGTAAACGGCGTACCTTTGAATGATTCGGAATCACATGGTGTTTTCTTTGTCAATATGCCCGATTTCGCCTCTTCTCTCTCTTCCATCCAGGTACAACGGGGCGTGGGAACATCCACAAGCGGTGCCGCAGCATTCGGCGCGAGCGTAAACATGCAGACCGAGAACGTGAGCCGGTTGCCATATGCCGAAATTGGCTCATCCTACGGCTCATTCAATACCAGCCGCAACACATTGAAAGCGGGTACAGGCCTTATCAACAACCGTTTCGCCATAGATGGACGGTATTCAACAATCGCCTCCGACGGGTATATCGACAGGGCATCGGTAAACATGCGCTCATATTATCTCGCCGGAGCATATCTGGCTGAAAATACCGTTCTTAAATTTGTCACATTCGGAGGGAAAGAAAAAACATACCAGGCCTGGAACGGTGTAGACCTGGATCTGGTGCGACGCGATCCATTGAACTACTCACGCAGCTACAACGATTTGGGGCGGTATACCGATGACGAAGGCCATGTGAAGTTCTACAATAACCAAACCGACAATTATACCCAAACACATTACCAACTGCATGCCATGCATCAGTTCTCCCCATCCCTGTATCTCAACGCAGCTTTGCATTACACGGCGGGGAAGGGCTTTTATGAGGAATACCGAACAGACCGGAAGTATGTTGAATACCTGCTCACCCCTGCTGTGGAAAACGGCGTGGAACGGAAAAAAACGGATCTTATCCGCCAAAAATGGCTCGATAACGACTTCTACGGAGCCACCTTCGCGCTGAATTATACACGGGAGCAACTCGGATTGATCTTCGGTGGAGGCGCAAACTCGTATGAAGGTGATCACTTCGGGAAAGTCTTGTGGGTACGCCATCCAAACAGTTTCGACCCCGACAAAGAGTGGTATCGCAGCAAAAGTAAAAAAAATGATGC
>DHSP01000011.1:9330-24550 GCA_002408485.1 Proteiniphilum sp. UBA5283
ATCACGCAAGAGCATACCTTCTCCTTCTTCAACCCCAAAGTGGGTACAACCTACCGGTTGAATAACCGGAACAACCTCTACGCTTCATTCTCCGTGGCCAACCGTGAACCAAACAGGAACAACTACACCGACGCGGGACCCAACGACAAGCCTACCAGTGAGCGGTTGTACGATACCGAAATAGGATACCGATATCAATCTCCTGTCGCCAGTTTCGGTGCGAATATTTATTATATGAAATACAACAACCAGTTGATTCTCACAGGGAAAATCAGCGAAATAGGAGAGATGCTAACGACCAATATACCCGACAGCCACCGCGCGGGAATCGAACTGACCGGAGGCGTACAAATAAGCCCCTTATTGCGTTGGGATGGCAACGTCACATTCAGTCAAAACAAGATTAAGAATTTTGTGGAGCAGGATGTCGATGTATACGATGCAGATTGGAACTGGGTCGACTCCCGATCCAACGAGCTGGGTAACACGAACATCGCCTACTCCCCCGACATCATCGCCAACAGCATCCTTTCGTTCTCCTACCGCGGTTTCGAAACAGCCCTGCACAGCAATTATGTGGGGCAACAGTATCTGGATAATACCTCCAGCAAGCAACGCAGTATTGATGCCTATTTCGTGAACAACCTGCGCGCAAGCTACTCCTTTGATCTCCCCCATCTCGAATCGGTGACCCTGGGTGTCTGGGTAAACAACCTGTTTAATGTGGAGTACGAAACAAACGGTTACAATTGGTATAGCTACTACCTGGACGGGAAACGGGTTAATGAAAAGCGTTACTTTACCCAGGCGGGAACAAACGCACTGGCAAGCATCACAATAAGATTTTAAATGCAAACCATTGAATTGATCGGCGCCGTCATCGGCCTGCTTTATTTGTATCTCGAATACAAAGCCAACAAGTGGCTATGGCCGGTGGGCGTCGTGATGCCGGTGGTATACGTGTGGATCTTCTTCCAGAGCAAGTTTTATGCCGACATGGGAATAAATGTGTACTATTTTTTCGCCAGCATCTATGGCTGGATATACTGGACCCGTCATTCACGGCAGGAAGAGAAGGAGCTGCCCATTACCCACACTCCACGGCGCCACATACTGCCTCTTGTGGTTGCCGGCATGGTGCTTTTTGTCGTCATTGCCTATATCCTGGTGCAACATACCGACAGCCCCGTGCCCTATGGCGACAGCCTCACCACCGCCCTGAGTGTCATCGGCATGTGGCTGCTGGCCCGCAAACATCTGGAACAATGGGGGTGCTGGTTCGTAGTCAATCTGATCTCCTGCGGGCTTTACCTTTGGAAAGGCCTCTACCCCACATCCGTTCTTTTTGCCATTTACACGGTGATCTCGTTGTTCGGGTATATCAAATGGAAACGGATGATGGAGCGTCAACCGATAATGGCATCGGTAAGTTCGTCGACGGTGAAGCCGGCAAAGTAGGGAGTCGTATCGAATGAAGCGAGAGCCTCGTGGACTTCTGAGGGACTGTATTTCACGCCTTTCAACCGCTCCTGCACCTCCGAAAGGTCGCTCTTTACCCCGAAGAAAGTACCAAAGAAAGAAATATCTTCGATGACACCTTTTTTTGTATTGATAAACAGTTGCATCTTCCCCGCGGGATAACGTCGCTCACGCACGATCTCCGCAGTGGGGTTGCTGCCAAAATTCCAGGTCCAGCTGCCAAACTTTTTGCGGCGCCTTTCTTCAATGGCCACCAACTCCTCATCGCTGAAGAGGTACTCCCTCATCTCCGGGTATTTCTGCTTCATGTGAGCCAGAATCTTATCCGCAAACTCGGTCACGGTAATCTTCTCCGGCAGGTTAGGAAGGATGTTGTCCACGCGGCTGCGTACCGACTTCACTCCTTTGGCATCCACAACATCTTTGGATGTCTCCAGTGCCCGGGAAAGCACCGTGAGGTCCACATCGAAGAGGATGCATCCGTGGTGCATCACCCGCCCCTCGATATAGGCCTGTGCGTTGCCGCTGATTTTTTTGCCGTCGATGGTCAGATCGTTTCTGCCGGAAAACTTTGCGGTCACACCCAGCTCTTTCAATGTCTGAATAACCGGCTCCGAGAAGGCTTTAAAGTCGAATGTCCGACTATCGTCGTCCTCATTGGAGATGATGGTGTAATTGAGGTTGTTCAGGTCGTGATAAACTGCACCTCCCCCCGATATTCGCCGCACCACATGAATACCGTTCTCCCGGATAAAACTACCGTTGATTTCCGCCAGCGTATTCTGATGCTTCCCCACAATGATAGAGGGCTCATTGATCCAGAGAATGAATACTTTGTCGTACTGCAACAGTTTTTTGAAACAATACTCTTCCAGCGCAATATTAAAATCGGGCTTGCGAGATTTGTTGACTATATAGATCATGGAACGTTATGTTGTTATTAAGTTATTAAGTTTATGGACAAACCTTGAAACTCCGAAACATCGGAACCTACAAAGATAAAAAAAGAAGATCAATCCTACACCCCCACAGAGTGTCAACCGATCTTCTTTTCACGAATGTCTATAAAACTGAGTCTCTATTTTCGAGACAATTATTTTCTCTTCTTCGGAATATGCACCGCCTCGCCCAACACATCGGCAAACGCCTCAAAGATTGCCTCCGAGTATGTGGGATGCCCGTAAATGGTATTTACCACCTCATCGACCGTGATCTCCATCTCCATGATCAGCGATGCCTGGGTGATGAGCTCAGCAGCAGAGGGACCGATGATATGGACACCCAACACTTCGCCATAACGGTTATCGGCAATCACCTTCACAAATCCGTCGGCCTCACTCGAAGCCAGCGCACGACCGTTGGCCGAAAAATTAAACCGTCCAATGCGGATATCGTCTCCATACTTCTCCCGGGCCTGTGCTTCGGTTAGCCCCACCATTGCCACCTCCGGCAACGTGTATACCACCGACGGGGCCGAGAGCAGCTTGATGGAGCGATGATTGCCTTTCACCGCGTTTTCGGCAGCCACCTCCCCCATGCGGAAGGCTACGTGGGCAAGCATTTTGATGCCGTTCACGTCACCGGGGGCATAAATACCCTTCACGCTGGTTTCCATATAGTTGTCCACCTTGATCCGGCCCTTTTCTGTCTCGAGCTTCACCTCGCCCACCGCTTCCAGATCAGGCACACGCCCAATGGCCAGAAGGGCTTTATCGGCGATGACCGATTCTTTGCCGTCGATCTTTATTTCCAGCTTGTCGCCCTTATCCAGCACCCCGGTAATGCGTGCAGCGGTAATCACCTCAATTCCTTTCTTTTTGACGATGCGAGTCAGTTCTGAAGTGACGTCGTTGTCGAACATCGGCACTATCTGATCCATCATCTCCACAATGATCACCCTGGAGCCAAGTCCTGCAAAGGAAAGACCCATTTCGGCGCCGATTACGCCCCCCCCCAGGACAGCCAACGTCTCCGGTACCTCCCGGATATCCAGAAGATCGTCGCTGGTAAGCACCTTCTCGTTATCAATGCCGGGAATATTCAGCATAAACACTTTCGATCCGCCTGCAAGGATAATCTTGTCCGCCTTGATGATCCGGGAGTCGTTGACCACCACATCCTTGTTTTTGTTGATCTTGCCTATACCCCTGTAGATGTCCACCCCGTTGCTTTTAAGAAGTGCCTCCACGCCACTGGTCAGTTTTTTCACGACCCCGTTTTTGAATGCCAGCACCTTCTCCATATCGATTTTAATCTGGGAGCTATCGATGAGGATACCCCGCGCCGAGGCATTGCGAATATGTTCGATGATCTCCACGTTCTTCAGATAAGCCTTTGATGGGATACAGCCCACATTGAGACAGGTACCCCCAAAGGTGCCCTTTTCCACAATGGCTACCCTGGCACCCAGCTGTGCCGCACGGATAGCAGCCACATAGCCGGCAGGTCCGCCGCCAATCACCGCAACGTTGTAGTTATCTTCCAGGCGGATCATCCGTTTATCCTCTTCGCTCTCCTCTGCGCCGGTATCTTCAATCACCTCGGGTATGAGGGTATCGGCCGATTCATTTTCATTCCCGATATAACCGATCACCTCCGTCACGGGAACAGTCTCCCCATCCTGATGTACAATCTTCAGCAGAATTCCCGACGCTTCTGCCTCAATCTCCATACTGGTCTTGTCGGTCATGATCTCAAGGATGATCTCCCCTTCGGTCACGGTATCACCCTCTTTCTTCAACCACTTCACTATTTGCCCTTCGGTCATGTCAATACCGGCCTTGGGCATGATTATTTCAAATGCCATATTTTTTTAGTTTTCAGTTTATCTGTTGTCACCTCTCACTGTTCTGCGTCTTCTGTGTTGTGTATTCAAATAAAAATCGTCAGTGGATCTTCCATTGCCGCTTTCAGGTCGGTCATAAACCTGGCGCCCGTGAGCCCGTCAATCACCCTGTGATCGCAGGTGAGGCTTATCTTCATTATGGGGCGGACAACCAGTTCACCGTTCTGGGGTACCACCTTCTCTTTTGTGGATGCTACACTCAGGATAGCAACGTTGGGCTGATTGATGATCGCGGTGAACTCATCCACGGCATACATCCCCAGGTTGCTGATGGTAAAGGTACTTCCGGCCTGTTCGTCGGGGAGCAGCTTCTTGGAGAATGTACGTTCGGTGAGATCTTTCAGGGCAACCACAAACTCACTCAACGACATCTTGTCGGCTCCCTTCACTACCGGCACCAACAAACCCTCGTCGAGACCCACCGCCATGCCCAGATTCACATAATTGTGGAAGGTTATTTCCGTACCCTCCTTGTTGAGGCTGGCGTTGATATATTTGTGTTTCGTCAATGTCTTCACCACCGCCATCGAGATCAGGTCGGTCACCGTCAGCTTCTTCCCGGTTTTCTCCTTAATTGGTTCCATCAGCCGCTTGCGCAGAGCCAGCAGCTCCGTCATGTCCACCTCCCAGGTTTGGATAAAAGTAGGGGCGCCAAAATAACTTTCCGTCATTCGTTTGGCAATGATCTTACGCATCTGGGGCATGGCCACGGTTTCAGTGTCGCCTGTCGATGCAGTCTGTGATACAGTCTGTGGTGCGGCCTGATCTTTCCGGGTACTTTCAGAAGCAGGTTTGGATCCTGCAGCAAAGGACGTCAACATACGGTCCCCAAAATCGCTCAGCGTAAAACGATCCTTGAGCGCCGGGTCGGAGAGGAGCTTCACCACATCATCCTTCATGATCTTGTTCCCGTAACCGCTACCTGTCACTCCCCTCAGGTCGACATTATGCTCATCGGCAATCCGTTGTGCAAGAGGAGAAATATGCGTTTTCTCCTCGTAGTTAAAACCGGCAATATCATCCTTGTGGATGCGTCCCTTATAACCGGTGCCGGTCACGTGAAACAGGTCCACACCCAGACGTTTTGCCAAAGTCCTTGCTGCCGGCGTTGCTCTCAATTTCCTGTTTTCCATTCACTTCTTTTTTATCGGTTATTGACCAATCTGAGGATATATTTTTTTATGCGATCCACACTCGGGATCATGGCGGTCTCCAGTGCCTGATTGTAGGGAATGGGCACATCCTCGCCTGCCAGTCGCAGAATCCGCCCGTCCAGATAATCGAAAGCATCACTCTCGGCTATTGTTGCCGCCACCTCGCCAATAAATCCGCCCGTCTTGTGGGCGTCGTTCACCAGCAGCACCTTGCCGGTCTTCTTCACCGACTCAATCACCGTATCCTTATCGAGCGGAGAGAGGGTACGCAGATCCACAACCTCCACCTCCACACCTTCTGCTTCTTTCACCTCTTCGGCAGCCTTCATCACACGCTCCAGCATGCGGCCATAGGTAACCACCGTCACATCTTTCCCTTCTTTTTTAATTTCTGCCTTGCCGATGGGCAGCACAAAATCGGGGTCGAGGGGTACCTCTCCCTTCATATTATACTGTGCTTTGTATTCCAGGAAAATCACCGGGTTGTTGTCCCTTATGGCTGCTTTGAGCAATCCTTTCACGTCGGCAGGGGTACCCGGGGCAATCACCTTGAGTCCGGGGATGTGAGTAAACCAGGCTTCGAGCGACTGAGAGTGCTGGGCTGCCGACCCCACGCCACCGCCTGCGGCAGCACGGAATACCACCGGTATCTGCCCTTTGCCACCAAACATATACCTCGTTTTGGCAGCCTGGTTCACAATGTTATCCATCATATACACGATAAAGTCCATGAACGTGACATCCACAATGGGGCGCATGCCGGTCATGGCGGCACCAATGGCGGCGCCGGAGATGGCATTCTCCGATATGGGTGTATCTCTTACCCGCTCTTTGCCAAACTCCTCCAGCATCCCCACCGAGGTGCCGAAATCACCGCCAAAGACACCAACATCTTCTCCCATGAGGAACACGTTCTCGTCGCGACGCATCTCTTCCGACATAGCCATGATGATTGCATCGCGTACGGACATTAACTTAGTTTCTGTTTTCATTTGATTAAACCTGTTTATTTTCTTCGCAGTCAGACGCTTGTCCACGATTTCACCTAACTGTTGCTTGTGCTGTTTTTAATTTTTTACGGACGCCAGTGCGGGCCCTTTTTTCTATTGATTGTCCAGACTTCTGTCAGGGTGCATATATATCTTCAAAAGCCGATTCCAGTGTGGGCTCCGGACTGCTGAGGGCAAATTTAACCGACTCCTCCACGGCTTCTTCCGAAGCGACTTCCTGCTTCGCTATCTCCTCGCCGGAAGCCAGGTTGTTTTTGAGAAGATAATCCCTGAAGCGGGCTATCGGGTCTTTTTTCTTCCATTCGTCCACCTCCTGTTTGGTGCGGTATTTCCCCGGGTCAGAGGTAGAGTGTCCCAGCCAGCGATAGGTAATCGACTCCACCAATACGGGGCCATTTCCTTCGCGGACATATTTTACGATCTCCTCAAATTTAGTGTAAACGGCCATCAGATCGTTCCCGTCTTCGATAAAATGGCCGGGAACACCGTACGAAGAAGCACGCTGATAGTTGTAGTCGATATTGATCATATCCTTAATAGGGGTACTGATCCCATACATGTTGTTGATGCTATAGAAAATTACAGGCAGTTTCCAGACAGATGCCAGATTCAGGGTCTCGTGAAAGGTTCCCTCATTCACGGCACCATCGCCAAAAAAGCAAACAACAATCTTGCCGGTATTTTTCATTTTCTGTGTGAGCGCAGCTCCGATAGCCATTCCCATGCCTCCTCCCACAATACCGTTTGCACCGAGGTTGCCTCCATCGAGGTCGGCAATATGCATAGAACCGCCCTTCCCCTTACAGGTACCGGTGGCTTTCCCCATGATCTCGGCCATCATTGCGTTTAGATCAATCCCCAGCGCTATACTTTGTCCATGTCCCCGGTGATTGGAGGTGATCAGGTCAGATCCTCTTTCAATGGCCGCGATGGCGCCCACGTTTGCCGCCTCTTCGCCCACCGAGAAGTGAGTCATCCCAGGCACGACACCTTTCTTTACCAACCGGTTGACTTTATTGTCAAAATTGCGGATATCCAGCATAGCCCTGTGCATTTCCAGCAGCTTTTCTTTGGGTATATTCATCTTTTTTCCTGAATTTTTATTCGCCATAATAGCTCCTTAATCAAAAGTCGTTTGTGAATGTTAATATAATTAGAATGATTCTACATAACAACAGCTGTTGGAAGCGATTGTTTGAAAAGGAACGGTATTTATATTTTATTAAGCTTTGCCTTCGATAGCAAGAAGCAACAATTTCAACTGCCTGTCCGACAAAAAGAAAGAATGTGATAAAAAATTAAAGACATTTTTGTCTGTAATTAAAATTATTCGATATCTTTGTCGCCACAACCCATGTGAGATGATCGCCAAATCCGGTAAAAAATGTTTCTCATTGCAATGACCGGAGGCGAAAAATAGTACAAGGAAAGGAGATCGCATCATGTTTTCGAAGACCTGCGAATATGGCATCAAGGCAGTTTTGTATATTGCTCAACAATCGCTCAGGCAGACACGTTCCAAAATGAGCGACATTGTGCAGCAGATTGGTTCCCCCGAAGCGTTTACGGGGAAAGTGTTGGGTTCTTTATCGAGGCATGGCATCGTTGATTCCTATACCGGGCCCCACGGGGGATTTGAAATCAGCCACGACAAACTTCACGACATCACCATTTCCGATATTGTGCGGGCAATTGAGGGTGATCTGTTTTTCGAAGGCTGTGTACTGGGACTGGGAGAATGCAACGGAGAGCACCCCTGTCCCATGCATCAATCGGTAGAGCCCATCCGGAGCGAGATGAATGAGATATTACAACACACCACGGTCTACGAAATGGCCATGGGGTTAAAAAACAAGGATTCTCTTTTAATTCGATAATTTTTTTCGGGAAATAACCATTGACTATTACTAACCTCTAACAAATGATTCAGTATGTCACAGAAAAAATTATGGATTGCATTGGCGGCAGTAATTGTTGTCTCGTTTGCCGTGCTGTTATTTTACGGCAACCAGATTTATCAGCAAGCTCCGCCCGTACCTGAACAGGTTGTAGACGAGACGGGCAAATTACTATTTACCGGGAGAGAAATCAAGGAGGGTCAGAACATCTGGCAAAGTATCGGTGGCCAGGAGATTGGCACCGTCTGGGGACACGGCGCTTACGTGGCACCCGACTGGACGGCCGACTACCTTCATCGTGAGGCGCAGTTTCTGCTGAACAAATGGTCGGAGGAGACTTATGGCAACCTGTTCGATTCACTTTCAAATGAACAGAAAGCCACCTTGCAGAGCAGGCTTCAGTCGTTCTTACGAAGGAACACCTACGACGAGGCCTCAGGAATATTGGTAATCAGCGCTGAACGCTACGAAGCTTTTCTTCACAACAAAGCACATTACGCCGGCCTCTTCATGAACAGCCCCGCGCTCAACGAACTCCGTGCCTCTTACGCCATCGCGAAGAACACCATCAAGACGGAAGAGCGCATGGACAAGATGGTACAATTTTTCTTCTGGGCATCGTGGGCCTGCGTGACCAACCGTCCGGGGCAGGAGATCACCTATACACACAACTGGCCACCTGACGAGCAGATAGGCAACGTACCTACCAGTGATTTGATTTTATGGACCGGCTTCAGCATCATCATGCTGCTTATTGGAATCGGCATCATGATCTTTGTGCAGGCTCGCGCCCGTCAGGAAGAGATCCTGAAGCCGGTGGAAGACCCGTTGATGAACCAAACCATCACTCCCTCGATGTGGGCGGTAAAGAAATATTTCTGGGTGGTAAACCTGTTAATCCTGGCACAGGTGCTCCTGGGAGTGATCACGGCACACTACGGAGTGGAGGGTGGCGGTTTTTACGGCATCGATATCACCGGCATCATCCCCTACTCCATCACCCGCACCTGGCATGTACAGCTGGCCATCTTCTGGATAGCCACCGCCTGGCTTGCGACCGGCCTCTACATCGCTCCGTCGTTGAGTGGCAGAGATCCGAAACTCCAAAAACCGGGTGTCAACATCCTGTTTATCGCACTCATCATTGTGGTAGGCGGCTCACTGATCGGGCAATGGTTTGGCGTAATGCAACGACTCAACCTGGTCGACAACTTCTGGTTTGGCCATCAGGGCTATGAGTATGTCGATCTGGGACGCTTCTGGCAACTCCTGCTTGTGGTCGGTCTGTTTTTATGGCTGGCACTCATGATACGTCCCATCCTGCCGATCATCAAAAAAAGAACGGCCGAAAAAGGATTGCTCATTCTCTTTCTCATATCATGTGCTGCCATCGCCCTGTTTTATGCTGCCGGACTAATGTGGGGGCGGACAACCAACCTGGCCGTAGCAGAATACTGGCGCTGGTGGGTGGTACACCTCTGGGTGGAAGGATTCTTTGAGGTCTTTGCCACGGTAGTCGCCGCCTTCCTTTTTACCCGCATGGGATTACTGGGCATCAGATCAGCCACGAACAACGTGCTCTTTGCCACGGTCATTTTCCTCACGGGAGGCATTCTGGGCACCTTTCATCATCTCTACTTCACCGGCACACCCACAGCCGTGATGGCACTGGGAGCCACCTTCAGTGCGTTGGAAGTGGTGCCGCTCATCCTGATCGGATTCGAGGCCTACCACAACTATCGTATGAGCAAATCCACCGAATGGCTGAAAGATTACAAGTGGCCCATCTACTTCCTGCTGTCGGTAGCCTTCTGGAATTTTCTGGGTGCCGGCATCTTCGGGTTTATCATCAACCCGCCCATTGCACTCTATTACATGCAGGGACTGAACACCACGCCCGTACATGGCCATGCGGCACTCTTTGGCGTGTACGGCATGCTGGGCATCGGCCTTATTCTGTTTGTGCTGCGCAGCATGTACCGAAAACAGAAATGGAACGAAAAGCTTATCTCATTCACTTTCTGGACGCTCAACGCCGGCTTGTTGCTGATGGTAGTGTTGAGTCTCCTGCCTGTAGGGATGATGCAAACCGTAGCCAGCGTGAACGAAGGGATGTGGTACGCCCGCTCAGCTGAGTTCATGCAACAGCCCCTGGTTGCGGTCTTCAAGTGGATGCGCATCTTCGGCGACACCATCTTTGCCATCGGCACCCTTACCCTGTTCTGGTTTGTATACCAGCTTACCATCAAAAAAAGGAAAAATCCTGCGGATAAGCCGTAGGTACTTTACTCATCTGCGAAGCCGCCGTAGCAGCGCACATCTGCAAGCGGCTTCTCTATTAAACTTCAATATATTATGAACATCAACAACCAAAGTATTATCGGAAAAATTGTGGCGGAAAACTACAAGACCGCCTCCATTTTCAAACAATATCGCATCGACTTCTGTTGCAACGGGAACAGAACCATTGGGGATGCAAGTCGCGACAAACAGCTGGACGAAGAAAAGCTGATCAACGAGTTGCTGGCTGTGGTAAACAAGAAAGAAGAAAGCGGTATTGACTTCCAGGCCTTTCCGCTCGACCTGCTAGTGGACTACATTGAAAAAACGCACCACCGTTACATCGACACCAAGATTCCCGAGATCACGCCCTTCCTGCGCAAGATTGTGCAGGTACATGGAGGAAACCACCCCGAGCTGGCGGAAGTGGAAAAGCTATTCCTGGAGTCTGCCGGCGCCCTGTCAGCTCACCTCAGGAAAGAGGAACTGATGCTGTTCCCTCATATACGCCAGCTGGTAAAGGCAGAGCTGTCGGGCGAAAAGATGCCCCGGTCGAAAGCCGGACTGGTAGCGGCTATGATCGCCCAGATGGAGCGCGAACACGATACCGAGGGAGAACGATTTCGTACAATCAGCAAGCTCACGGGCGAATATACCCCGCCCGAAGATGCCTGCAACACCTACCGGGTGACGCTGAACCTGTTGAATGAATTTGAGGATGATTTGCACCGTCATATTCATCTGGAAAACAACATTCTCTTCCCGAAGTCCATCGCGCTCGAGCAAGCGCTACAGGAATAACCGAATACAAATCAGGCTGGAAGCGGCATAAATTGTCGCTTCTTTTGTATCTTTGTTCACGTCAAAAATAACACCTGTATGGATATTTTGCCAAAGGCTTCGACGGTAATCATTGCCAACGGACGCTTCCCAAGTCACCCTCTGCCGCTCTCCCTGATTGAAAAAGCGGAATACGTAGTCTGCACCGATGGTGCGGCCAACGATTTTATCGCCCGTGGCGGCAAACCCGACGCGATTGTCGGCGATTGCGACTCCATCTCCGTGGAGAACCGGATACGCTTCGCACACATCCTGCATCCCAATTCCGATCAGGAGACCAACGACCTCACCAAATCGGTCCTGTTTTGCGTAGAAAGCAAGAGAAGAGAGATTGTAATCGTGGGGGGTACCGGCTACCGGGAGGATCATACGTTGGGAAATATTTCGCTGTTGGCCGACTACATGGAGATGGCAGAGGTTATCATGGTTACAAATTACGGCATCTTTACCCCGATGCGGGGCTTTGCTGAATTTGCCAGCCATAGGGGCCAGCAAGTCTCTCTCTTTCCGATAGACCGCGCCGGCATAACCACCCACAACCTGAAATACCCGCTCAACAAACGGATACTAACCAATTGGTGGCAGGGTACGCTGAACGAATCGCTGGGCACCACCTTCGCCCTTGAGTCGCAGGGGAGAGTGATTGTCTTCAGGTTATACGCATAAATTCCGGCACCATATTCCCCCGGTCATTACGCACGCTTGTGCATTACGCCAGCTCCCGCAGGATGTCGATCGATTTCAATGGTGGAAAATCATAGATGTGCAAACGGTAATACTCCAGCAGGTAGTCCACGATGGTATTCCGGTTATTACGCGACAAGCGGAAGAGATGCATGTTGCTGTAATTCATTCGCTGGAGGAGTACCAGAAAATCACTCTGCGTCCCGTTCAGATAGTGTGAATGCTGCGGCATGTTCTTCACGAATTCACCATGCATGAGATCAAAAAAACGATGCTTCCCTTCCCATTTCACATTTGGATAAATACCCAGGAAACGGGTCAGTCCGAACATGAAAGCCAGGTGGAAGTTCGCCACCCCTTTTTCGGCAGCCTCCAGCGCCTCCACCGAGTTCTTCATAAAGTCAAAGGCCGATTCGTTATGATCCGACTCACGAAGCACACGCGATAAAAATTCAGACAGAAAAAATGCCACCGATATTTTGGTCATGTTCGTGCAGAGATCGTACAACGGAAATTGCCTCTCAGCCTCCTTCAGGCGGTGTAGCTCGCGTAACGGCAGGTGCTCCACCTCCAGGTCAAGTACCGACAGCGGGAAAAAAAGCGACATTTTCAATTTCGACTTTTTGCCGTATGACCGGGGCAGCAGATAGGAGACTCTGCCAAAGTCGCGGGTAAACACCTGCACAATGCCGTAAATGTCATTGTAGGGCGAGACTCCCAGTACGATGCCTTGCGTTTTGTGGAGCATGATGAGATTTGGGATTATCCTGTACAAATATAGGGAAAACCGGCGAAGAGACAAAACATAAAAAAAGAGGCTGTCTCAAAATAAAATTTAACCTCCTGAGAAATGAATATTGGGATATGTTCTCAGATAGATATCCGAATAAAAAGAGGGTGAAATCACCATTGTGATACACCCTCTCTTTCTTTTGCCTGCTGCGCTTCTCAATACATTTTCTTCTTGATACGGGCAGCTTTTCCACGCAGTTTACGCAGGTAATACAATTTGGTTCTGCGCACTCTCCCTTCGCTGTTGAGCGTGATATCTTCAATGAAAGGTGAGTTCATCGGAAAAATACGTTCCACACCAATGTTGTCGGACATTTTTCTTACGGTAAAACGTTTTGAATCTCCGTGGCCTGAAATCTTAATGACCACCCCTCGATACTGCTGTATACGTTCCTTGTTCCCTTCCGCAATACGGTAAGCCACCGTAATGGTGTCGCCGCTTTTGAACGCAGGGAATTGTTTCTTTTCCTTCGCAAAGGCTGCTTCTGCTATTTTTAGTAAATCCATCTTGAGTAAAGCTTTTTGTTAATAATTAACTTTGTTTCAACGCAATATGACAGGACGATGCCGACAGAGATTACGCAAAGCGGATGCAAAGGTAGTAATTATTCTTTAAACTTCCGCACAAAATATTATTTAATGTTTATTTATAAAACCGTTATTGGCTGTCAATGTAAAATTGCGTATTTTTGGCCAGATAATCGGTTTCACGCTCTCTTACCTAATTTAGAATGCGTATAAAAATAATCCCGGTTGCCTTTCTGGCAATCCTTCTGTTTTCGTGTAAACAGCCCTACTACGTGACCCAGGTGTCCGGCACTATCGTGAAGATGGACTCCACATTCGATATCCAACCGGACCGGAAGATGCAGGCACTTGTGCAATCGTACAAGACCGTGCTCGACCGAGAGATGGATGAGATCATCGGCTATTCGGCTCAGTATATGGATTACAAACGGCCCGAGAGCCTGTTGACCAATCTCACATCTGATGTCATGAAGGGCTATGGCGATGAGCACCTGCCCAACGGCGCCGATGTGGGCGTCATGAATGTCCACGGCCATCGAGCCACCCTGCCAAAGGGAGAGATTACCATGGGCAATCTCTACGAGATCTATTCGTTCGACAACGCCATCACCTTCCTGGAGCTGAGAGGGAGTGACCTGAAAAAAATATTTGACGCTTATGCACGCATCGGCGGTGCGGGCATCTCCTCGAATGTGAAACTCGTTACCGAAGGAGGAAAAGTAAAAAGTGTTTCTATTGACGGCAGGCCCATTCTCGACGATAAGGTCTATCACATCGTCACCCTTGATTATCTCGCGGAAGGCAACGACAACATGTCTGCATTCCGAAACGCACTCTTGCGCGTTGATACGGGCGTTACACTACGGGATGTGATGATCGGGTATGTGAGAGAACAAACGCGTCGGGGCAATGAGATCGTCTCCACCCTAGACGGGCGCATAGTCATTAACAGATAACCCCGACATCTATGAACAGAATGTTTCCCCTCCTGCTGATCAGCCTTTTTTTATCGTTTTCCCCCACGCTCTTTGCCCGGGAGCGACTTGTAATCCTGCACACCAACGATACCCACAGCCGTATTGAGCCACTGCCTGCGACCGACAGGAGCACTCCCGGCCTGGGAGGAGTAGTACGCAGGGCAACCTACATTAATCAGGTAAGGGAGGCCAACAAGCAAGTCCTTCTCTTTGATGCGGGAGATTTTCTTCAGGGAACACCCTACTTCAACCTTTTCAAGGGAGAGGTAGAAGTGAAAGCGATGAACCTGATGCGGTACGACGCAGCCACGTTGGGCAATCACGAGTTTGACTACGGGATGGAGGTACTTGAGAAGGTAGTCCGGCTGTCCGATTTTCCCTTTGTGTCGAGCAACTACGATTTTTCGGGTACCGCACTCTCCGGCATGATCAAGCCCTATCTGATTCTGAAGAAAGGGAAACTGCGCATCGGCGTTATCGGCATCAACATTCAACCAAAGGGGTTGATCGCTACCGCCAATTACAAGGGTATGAAGTTTCTGGACCCCACAAAGACAGCCAATGAGCTGGCAGAAAAACTTCGTATTGAGCATAAGTGCGACCTGGTCATCTGCATTTCCCACCTGGGCTACCAGGCCGATCAGCAGCTGGCAGAGTCGTCCCAGCACATCGACCTGATTCTGGGAGGGCATAGTCACACCTACCTGTCGGAGCCGGTTGAGTACACCAACAG
>DHSP01000011.1:24782-32517 GCA_002408485.1 Proteiniphilum sp. UBA5283
AAGCAGAGAGAAAAGCAGACAGACGGCAGGCAGACGAAGATAAAAATCCTGAGTTTATTCCTGTTGGCCCTTTGCACACTATCCACGCCGGCACAGGTCGTGCCGACGCTCTATCAACAGGCCGATCAGGAAGAGATGTGCCGTTGGGTGGACTCGGTGTACGCTACCCTCACGCAAGAAGAGAAAGTGGGCCAGCTTTTTATGCCAATTGCGGCTCCCAGCAACAGCTGGAGGTCCAGAATATCGGAGTATGTCCGAAATCAGAAAGTAGGCGGTATACTTTTCTCGAAAGGGACACTGGCTCAACAAGCCGAAATCACCAATTTTGCTCAAAACATATCCGGCGTACCACTCCTGATTGCCCTTGACGGCGAGTGGGGCCTCTCGATGCGACTGACCGACGCGCCAAAGTTTCCTCAAAACATCATTGTCGGCGCCATCACCGATGACTCTCTGCTTACCCTTTACGGCAAAGAGGTGGCGCGCCAATGCAGGGAAATGGGGATCCATATCAACTTTGCTCCCTCCATCGACGTACACACCAACCCCGATAATCCCGTAATCGGCACCCGCTCCTATGGGGAAAATCCCGAAAATGTGGCCCGGCAGGGCATCGCCTTTGCGCGGGGGCTGGAGGCCAACGGGGTGATGGCCGTGGCAAAACATTTCCCGGGGCACGGCGACACTTCCGACGACTCCCACAAGACCCTACCCACCATCCGTCACAGCCGGGAACGACTAGAGGAGGTGGAACTCTACCCATTCCGCGAATACGTGAATGCCGGGCTATCGGGCATCATGTCCGGCCATTTGAATGTTCCCGAACTGAAAACCGACGGGATGCCCTCCTCCCTCACGCCGGAGATCGGCGTGAATCTGCTGAAAAAGGAGATGGGATTCGGCGGACTTACCTTCACCGACGGGATGGCAATGAAGGGAGTGGCCAATCAGCCCGATGCAAGCGTCCGTTCGCTGCTGGCAGGGAACGATGTCATCCTGGGCACACCAAACCTGAAAAAAGCATACGAATCGGTCAACGGAGCAGTAGCAAACGGCACCCTTCCCGATTCGCTCCTTGAGAAAAAGGTACGAAAGATATTATCCTACAAATACATCCTCGGCGCGCACCGCTTTACCCCCATCAACACCCGCATCGTCCACCGCCGCATCCACACACCCCACACAACGTGGATCCAACGGAAGATCTACGACAATGCAGTGACGTTGCTGAAGAACCAGAACGATTTGTTGCCGCTGAAAGGGCTCGACACCACACGGATTGCTTCCGTGGCGCTGGGTAATCCCTCCTCCCAGGCATTTCAGGATTATCTGAAAAAATACGGCAACGTGGATACCTTCCAGGCAAAGACGGCTACGGAACTGTCCGAAACGATCGATCCGAAAGAATACGACCTGCTCATCATCTCCCTGCACGACAGCCGTGCGGCCGATGTAGCCTCGTTGCGTCAGCTGGCCGGAGCAACCCGTTTCATTCTGGTGTTCTTCACCATGCCCTACGTCACCGATCAGCACAAGACAGCCATGGAAGCAGCCTCTTCGGTGGTCCTGGCCTACGACAATACCCCGTTTGCCCAGGCGAGTGCCGCACAAGGAATCTTTGGAGGAATACGCTTTGCCGGAAAGCTACCCGTAACAACATCCTCTTTTCCGGGAGGCAGCGGCCTCCTCACCCGGAAAACGCGCCTGAGCTATTCCATGCCGGAAGAAGTAGGAATCCCTTCGGAACACCTGGAGGGCATTGGACAGATTGCGCTTGAGGGAGTCCGCCAACGGGCCTACCCCGGCTGCCAGATACTGGTCGCCAAAGATGGCGTAGTCATCTACGAAAAGGAGTTTGGCCACTTCAGCTACGGGCACAGCCCGGAAGTGACCTCCGGGACGGTATACGACCTGGCCTCGGTCACCAAGGCGTCGGCCACCCTTCCCGCCGTCATGAAACTATACGACGAAAAAAGGCTGGCGTTGTTAGATCCCATCGCCAAATTTGTCCCCCAGACAAAAGGGAGCGACAAGGCGAAGATCACCATCCGTTCACTCCTCCTGCACGAATCCGGAATCAAGTCGTTCATCCCCTACTATACGACAGCCATCGACCCCGACAGCTATACGGGACAGCTTTTCGGAACCCGCTCAAAGACATACCCTGTCAAATATGCTGGCGCCTGGGCCCGGACCGACTACCGTTTTTTGCCCCACCTGATCTCCCGGGATTCTTCGGAGCAGTTTCCTCTTCCGGTGGCAGAAGGTCTCTTTGCCAGCCACAAGATGCACGATGCCTTGTTGAAAGATGTGATTGCATCACCGCTGAGAAACAGCGGCAGATACACCTATAGCTGCCTCAATTTCATGTTGCTGAAAGAGGCCGTGGAGCAGATTACAGACAGCGACCTCGACACCTACGCAAAACAACAGTTTTACCGCAAGCTGGGTGCCGTCACCACCACCTTTCAACCCCTGAAATATTATTCCGTGGAACAAATTACCCCGACGGAGGAGGATCCTTTTTTTCGCAAACAACATCTCCGCGGATATGTGCACGACGAAGGTGCCGCCCTTTTTGGCGGAATATCGGGCAACGCGGGATTATTCTCCAATGCCAACGACCTGGCAAAGCTGTATCAGATGTGGCTCAACGGCGGCATATACGGCGACGAGCGTTATCTGAGCCGGGAGACCGTGAAGCTCTTCACCTCCACAAAAAGCAGCATGAGCCGCCGCGGCCTGGGATTCGACAAGCCCGATCCCGGAAACAGCAACGCCAGTCCCACCAGCCCGGGAACACCCATTGAGGTTTATGGACACACCGGATTCACCGGAACCAGCTTTTGGATCGACCCGGTAAACAACATGATCTATATATTTCTATCGAACAGGGTGAACCCATCCCGTTCACCCAACCGGCTCTCCACGCTAAAGATCAGGGAGCGCATTCAGGAAGAGCTGTACAATGCCCTCAACAGAGAGAAAGACTAACAAGAGAACCGATAATTGATGATAACGATGCAACAGATCATAAAAAGCAGCAATCTAAGCAACGACGTAGAGAAAATCATAAAGAACATCCGGCATGACAAGCTATTCATCGTCACGGATGAACAGACCCATGTTCACTGTCTTCCCCTGCTGGAAATGGTTCCGTCGTTACGCGAAACAGTAGAGATCGTAATTCCTGCCGGCGACACCCACAAGACCCTCGAAAACCTAAGTAAGGTATGGCAGATGCTCACCCTAAACGGAGCTACCCGGCATTCGCTGCTGGTGAATCTGGGAGGGGGGATGGTGACCGATCTGGGCGGCTTTGCTGCTGCCACCTTCAAGAGAGGCATCAAATACATCAACATTCCCACAACGCTGCTCGGTGCAGTGGACGCGGCCGTGGGCGGGAAGACCGGCATTAACTTCGAAGGTTTTAAAAATGAGATCGGCGCATTCTATCCTTCCGACTACGTGATCATTTCAGCCAACTTCTTTCGGACGCTCGATCAACGCGCCATTCTTTCGGGATATGCCGAGATGCTAAAACATGCACTCATCCACTCTGCAGCGGACTGGGAGAAGCTGCTGCTGTTTCCGCTCAGTGACATCGACTACAAGCAGTTGAACGAACTGGTATTTCGCTCGGTGGGCATCAAGCGGGGAATTGTGGAAAAGGATCCTTACGAAAAAAACATCCGCAAGGCGCTCAACCTGGGCCACACCACAGGCCATTCGTTTGAAAGCTTCGCCATCAGCAGCGACACCCCCGTGCCTCACGGGTATGCGGTGGCGTGGGGGATGATCGTGGAGCTCTACCTGTCGCACCGTATTTGCAACTTTCCAAAGGAGAAGCTGCTGAAGACGGTTCGTTTCATCCAGGAGCACTACGGCGCCTTTCCCATCACCTGCGACCATTACGAAACATTGTATGATATTGCCGGGCACGACAAAAAGAATGTAGGGAAGCACATCAATTTTACCCTGTTGTCGGAAATTGGGAATGTGCAGATCGACCAGACTACCAGCAAGGAACTGTTTTTCGAAGCTTTGGATTTCTACCGGGACTCCGTGGGGTTGTAGTCTCCCCAGTTTTTTTGTACGGGAAAAGCTGCCCGGTTTCACACAAGGTGACAGAGGAATTCGTTAAGGCTCCTACTCGCCGCAAATCTCTTTGACAAAGCGATCTTCGGCCTGTTCCACCCATTCCCGGAATTGTCCGTCGGGCTTATATTCGGGAATAAACTCAATCAACTTATCCAGATTGAATTTCTTCGACATGACCCCCGCACCGGATAGCCCGGCATCGTACGCGTTAAACTCCTGTTCAATGTGGACGGGAACCATGAGAATCGGCTTCCGGAAGTAGAGCGCCTCGCAGACAGACTCAAACCCTGAGGTTGTAGCGTACGCCTTGCAGCCCGCCATACTCTTCAGAAAACGTTCGTCATTGAGTGTATAAAGCGTAAAATGATCGTCCACTCGGGTAATCTCTTCGGCATTTTTCTTATCCCAGAAGAAGCGCAGCGGAATATCCGGATTTCTCTCGTGCCAGGCCGACACCTCTTCGAAATAGCCGGTATTCAGCATGTAGCCATGAATATAATCTCCTTTTACGGATTCAATCCCGAACACTTCGGGGCGCAGCAGCGGGGGAACGGTGACAATCCTTCTCTCTTCCGATCCGGGCATGTCGCGGAACGACAGGGCGAGGATCTTTGAAGCACGGGTGGAAGTGATCCGGGAGAGCATCCGCAGCAAATAAAACTTCACGTCCTGATCGGCCGAAGTTCTGTAGTTCGGATTGATCAACACGTACTGATGCGCCAGAGCAATCATCTCCACGCCCATTTTTTTATCAAACTGATAAATCCCGTAAGCCATTCCGGTGATCATCTCGTAAAAGTTAATCACTTTGTCGGGTCTGTATTTTTCGATCTGTTGTTTCACAAACAGCAGACTCTTCCGGAAAATGAAAGGACGAGATATATTTTTGGCGACGCTGATGAGAATGTTGGGGCGCTTCTGCTTATAAAAAGAGGTGAAGTTGGGGCTATCGAACTCGGCCACCGGAGCTTCTATTTTGTTTATAAAAAATGGAGGGATCTGTCTGGAGTCGCTCGTTCCGACAAGCACTGCAACCACTTCGTGTCCATGCTTACGAAGAATCGCAGCCAGGGACAACGCCTGTGTGAAGTGTCCTCTCCCCTCTCCCTGAACAGTAAACAAAAATCTCACTCGTGAAGGGTTTTTAATTGAATTTTGATGCAAAAATAGGCAAATAAATCAGCACACCCAACCATATTGGGTTAACGAAAGTCAATGAGCCGGATCGCTATTGTCCGAACACGAGAGGCATCCCATACCGGTGATCCGTCAGGACACCCTCATCCCACACCAGATGTCCATTCACAAACGTCTTTACGACGGTGCTACCAAATATTTCGCCTTCGAACGGAGACCATCCGCATTTATACAGGATGTTCTTCGGAGTTACCGCATAGGGCTCCGCCGGGTCAATCAGCACGAGGTCTGCATAATACCCCTCCCGGATGAATCCCCTCTCCTTCACCCTGAACAAGCGCGCCGGGGCATGGCACATCTTTTCCACCACCAGCTCCTTGCTGATGATGCCTTTTTCGGCCAGTTCCAACATTGCCTGTAACGAGTGCTGCACGAGCGGCCCACCCGATGCGGCCTGCAGGGCTCCTCCCGCTTTCTCGCTCAACAGGTGTGGTGCATGGTCGGTGGCTACCACATCCATTTTTCCCTGCACCAGTGCTTCACGCAAAGCCTGCCTGTCTGCAGCCGTCTTGATCGCCGGGTTCCATTTGATGCGGGCTCCCAGGCGTTCGTAATCTTCGGCCGAAAACCAGAGATGGTGCACACACACCTCTGCAGTGATTTTTTTCTCCTCCAGCGGAGCATCGCTGAAGAGGCTCATTTCACGGGCTGTGGAAAGATGCAGCACATGCAGGCGGGTACCGTACCGGTTCGCAAGCTCCACCGCCTGTGCCGAAGAACGGTAACAAGCCTCCGCGCTCCGAATCATCGGATGATGATTAATGGAGATCACCTCCCCCAATTTTCTCCGGTAGCTTTCGCTGTTTTCCCGAATGATATCCTCTTTCTCGCAATGGGTGGCAATCAGCACCTCCACCTCTGCAAAGATCCGCTGCAGGGCAATCTCACTATCTACCAACATGTTGCCAGTCGAAGCCCCCATAAAAACCTTTACGCCGCACACCCTTGTGGTGTCAATTTTTTTCAGCTCGTCGATGTTGTCGTTGGTAGCACCCAGATAAAACGAAA
This sequence comes from Proteiniphilum sp. UBA5283, assembly GCA_002408485.1. Taxonomy (GTDB): domain Bacteria; phylum Bacteroidota; class Bacteroidia; order Bacteroidales; family Dysgonomonadaceae; genus Proteiniphilum. The sequence continues at coordinate 31,089 of DHSP01000011.1, forward strand.
AATTGGCGGCCGATTTATCGGCAGCCATTTCCATTTTTTGTTCAAGCGCTTCAAGGGTTACGGTCTGTGGGTTCGTGTTCGGCATCTCCATGAAAGAGGTCACCCCTCCCGCCACAGCTGCCCTGCTTTCGGTATACAGGTCGCCCTTATGTGTTAAACCGGGATCACGGAAGTGCACCTGATCATCGATAACGCCCGGTATGAGATACAAGCCGCTTGCATCGATGACCTGCCGGCAGTTATTCAATACCGCCTCCGGCACCTCGCCGGCAAAAATACGGGATATTCTTTCCCCCTCAAGAAGCACCGACCCGGTAAAGGAGGTCCCCTCGTTAATGACAGTCGCTTTATGAATCAGTTTCATGGCGCAGGAGCAATAAGTTGAGGTTTGGGTTTAATTTTTCCGGCAATTTTCCGCCAGCGCAGGTTGATAACTCCAAAAAAAGCTTCCCCGAAGATGCTCGAATTCATTTTCGAGGTACCCAGTCTCCTGTTTACGAAGATCACCGACACCTCCTTAATTTTGAAGCCAAGCACATGGGCAGAATATTTCATCTCAATCTGGAAAGCATATCCCTTGAATTTGACATGATCGAGGTCAATGGTTTCCAGCACTTTTCTGCGGTAACAGACAAACCCGGCCGTGGTGTCCCTGATGTTAAAGCCGGTCACAAACCGCACGTACTTGGAGGCGAAGTAAGACATGAGCACCCGCCCCATGGGCCAGTTTACCACGTTCACGCCCGTAGAGTAACGCGACCCCACGGCAACATCATACCCTCCATCGCTACAGGCAGCGTACAACCTGGGAAGGTCGTTGGGATCGTGAGAAAAATCGGCATCCATCTCAAAAATGTAGTCATACGACCGGGCAAGTGCCCATTTGAACCCGTGTATGTAAGCTGTACCCAGTCCCAGCTTTCCTTTCCGTTGTTCCAAAAACAGCCGTCCGCCAAATTCATCCGATTGAAGCCGTTGCACAATCCCGGCTGTCCCGTCGGGTGAGCTATCGTCAATCACCAGTATATGAAATGCTTTGTCCAGGGAAAAGACCGCCCGGATAATCTGCTCAATGTTCTCTTTCTCGTTAAAGGTAGGGATAATTACAATGCTGTCTGACATAATTGGTAAATTTTAATTCAAATGTACTGTTTTTCGGGTAGAAAAAAAAAGATTCCCGAAAACTTTGTTGTTTCAAATTAATTCCCTATCTTTGCAGTCCAATTAAGAAAAAAAACATCGCGGAGTGGAGCAGTTGGTAGCTCGTTGGGCTCATAACCCAAAGGTCGTAAGTTCGAGTCTTGCCTCCGCAACTATCGAAAAAGGAAAGTGTAGCAGCTTTCCTTTTTTTTGTGCAAACAGGCCGTCATCCCGTTTTTTTTTCTTTTATTTGCAGGAGATATCCATTGGTATTACAGATGAAAAAGAT
>DHSP01000011.1:32818-42498 GCA_002408485.1 Proteiniphilum sp. UBA5283
ACCATGCTGGAAGTAAGGAACCCGGAGAACGACCGGAGAGTGGTGGTCAAGGTCACCGACAGGGGTCCGCGCATCCGAAGCCGGCTTATCGACCTTTCTTATGCTGCGGCCAAAGAGTTGGACATCGTCGCCAAGGGCATCGCCCAGGTGGAGATCAAAGAGTGGGTGTTTAATCCCTTTTATCTTCCCATTCCAGTCCCCTTTGGCTCCTACGGGCTATTTGTCTCCACGAAGACTGCGGCAGAGATATTGAGCGAACTGACCATCGACAAATCAAAACCCATTGCACCCTATCGCTTCCCGTTCGAGAAGGAATAGGGAAAATCGACTTTCTTTGTGCCACGACTTTTGTCGGGTTTCTCCGACATGACAAAATCGATCTTTGCCCCCTTCATCAGGTCGTTATGGGTAAGGTAATTTTTAGAAGACACTTTGCCATTGACCTTCATCTCACTGATGTACCGATTCTCCGGTGCATTTCCAAATGCATTTATCTCCACCTTGTTCCCATTTTCCAGACGTACGGTCATTTTTTCAAACAGGGGTGACCCAATCACATACTCGTCGCTCCCGGGGCATACAGGATAGAATCCGAGCGCCGAGAACACATACCATGCCGAAGTCTGCCCGTTATCCTCGTCGCCGCAATAACCATCGGGAGCGGGCCGATAGAGCTTATCCATCACTTCGCGCACCCGGTATTGCGCTTTCCATGGCTCGCCGGCATAATTATAGAGGTAGATCATATGCTGAATGGGTTGGTTCCCGTGTGCATACTGCCCCATATTCATGATCTGCATCTCGCGGATTTCATGAATAACCCCGCCATAGTAGCTGTCGTCGAACACCGGAGGCATGACAAATACAGAATCGAGCATGTCCGTAAACGCTTTGTTGCCTCCCATCAGGTCGATCAGCCCCTGCGGATCGTGGAACACCGACCAGGTATAATGCCAGCTGTTTCCCTCGGTGAATGCATCCCCCCACTTTGTGGGGTTGAAGGGTGACTGGAAGGAGCCATCCTGGTTGCGTCCCCGCATCAGTTTGTATTCCGGTGAGTAGAGGTTGCGGTAGTTGAGGCATCTTTCGGCAAACAGGCTGATCTCCTTTTGGGGACGTTTCAGTGCTCTGGCAAGCTTGTAGATGGTCCAGTCGGCATAGGCATACTCCAGCGTGCGCGCCGCACTCTCGTTGATTTCCACATCGCAGGGCACATATCCCAGCTTATTGTAGTATTCGTGTCCGAGTCGCCCCGTGGAAGATACGTTGGGATGTACGTTTTCCGTACCATGCAGCATCGCCTTGTAGAGGGCCTCAATGTCATAGCCGCGCAATCCTTTCAGATAGGCATCGGCCACCACCGATGCGGAGTTGCTTCCGATCATGATGCCGCGGTGCCCGGGGCTTGCCCACTCCGGCAGAAACCCGCTCTCCTTGTACGCATTCACCAGTCCCTGCTGTATCTCTCTGTTTACCGAAGGGTAAACCAGGTTCAACAACGGGAACAACGCCCGGAATGTATCCCAGAAACCGGTATCGGTGTACATGTACCCGGGAAGGACCTCTCCGTTGTAGGGACTGTAGTGTACAATGTTCCCGGCGGCGTCCATCTCGTAAAACTTACGGGGAAACAAGGTAGAGCGGTAGAGGGTAGAGTAAAAAGTACGTTTTTGATCAAGGTTACCCCCCTCTACTTCTATTTTTCCCAGCACCCCGTTCCATGCATCGCGTCCCTCCAGCTTCACCGCCTCGAAGTCTCTGCCGGCAACCTCTTTGAGGTTTTGCCATGCCTGCTCCTGGCTGATGAAGGAAGAAGCTACCCGGGCGACCACCTTCTCTCCGTGCTGGGTGGAGAAGCCAACAAATGCGCCGGCATGGCTCGCTTCCGCTTTGGTGCCGTTTCGAGCAATCTTCCCGTCCTTCACCACGTGGTTCTGCCGGAAAGGCTTGTCGAAGACGATCACAAAATAGTTTCTGAAATTTTCCGGTACGCCGCCGCTGTTGCGCGTAGTGTAGCCCGTAACGGCATTCTTCTCCGGCAGAATCTCCACGGCCGATCCCCTGTCGAAAGCATCCAGCAGCACATAAGCATTCTCCGTTTCGGGAAAGGTGAAACGGAAGATGGCAGCCCGCTCAGTTGGGGTAATTTCCGCGGTCACGTCGTGATCCGCCAGGTAGACACTGTAATAGTAGGGTTTCGCGACTTCCGCCTTGTGCGAGTACCAGCTGGCCCGCTTCTCCTGGTCAAACTCCATCCGGCCCACCATGGGAAAGATGGAGAATTGGCCATAATCGTTCATCCAGGGGCTGGGCTGATGGGTCTGTTTAAATCCGTTGAGTTTATTATCGGTGTATGCATACTGCCATCCGTCGCCGTTTTTGCGTGTCTGCGGTGTCCAGAAATTCATTCCCCAGGGCAGCGCAATGGCGGGATAGGTATTCCCGTTGGAGAGTGCAAACTCCGACTGCGTACCCATCAGAATGTTCACATAATCTACCGGGGAGTCGAGCGACTGCCCCTTCATGGGCACGCCCCCCAGCATTGAACACAGCAAAATTGCGGTAAGATGAAGAATTTGCCTCATTGCATCGGCTTTAGAGACTGTTTATCAGACCCATTTTTCCTTTTCCCTCCAGCTCCACAATCAGTTCACCAAAGAGGGTGTTGACCCACGCGAACCATTTTCTGGAAAATTTGGAAGGATCGTCTTTGTGGAAAGACTCGTGCATGAACCCGGTATCTGCGTCCGTATCGCGTAGCATGCGGAGGCAATGTTTAATTTCCTCATCGCTGGTGCTCGTCTGCGCACGCATGATGATGCTCATGGGCCAGATCATGTCGTAGCCGATATGCGGGCCTCCGATGCCCTCTCCGGCCGTTCCCCGGAAGAAATAGGGATTGTCTTCGCTCAGCACCAGCTTCCGGGTATTTTGGTATACCGGATCGTTCATAGCCACCGAATCGAGGTAGGGCATAGCCAGCAAGCTCGGCACGTTGGCATCGTCCATGAAGTAAGCATTTCCGAAGCCATCCACTTCATAAGCATATACTTTTCCGTACTTCGGATGCTCCACGATGGCATATTTCTGAATGGCCTCGTTCACCTCTTTGGCCAGCGCGGTGCTTTCTGCTGCCAGAGCGCTGTCGTTGGTCACCTTTTGTGCGATCTCGGCGATCTGTTTGAGCGAAGTCACCGCGAAGAGGTTGGAAGGGACCAGAAACTGGAAGGTTGTTGCGTCGTCCGAGGGCCGGAACGAAGAGACAATCAGCCCCACCGGGTTCACGGGGTTGCCGTAGCCGTCGTTGTTCAATGTATCGAGCTGTCGTTCCGAACGCCGTTGAAACTTGTAAGGCCCTTTCCCCTCCTTGCGTTGCTGCTCCCGGAATGTTTGTATTACCAGGTTCATCGCCTTTGTCCAGTCTGCATCCAAAACGGCACTGTCTCCGGTTGTTTTCCAGTAGTTGTATGCCAGGCGCACAGGATAGGCAAGCGAGTCGATTTCCCATTTTCGCTCGTGCAACATCGGAGTCATCTTCGTGTAGTCGGTTCTCCACTCACCATCCTGTTTGGGCTCACGGTAGAAAGCGTTTGCATAGGGGTCAATCAGGATGCATTTCGTTTGGCGGTTGATCACGCCGGCGATCATCTGCTTGAGGTGATCGTCCTTTTTCGCGAGAGGCAGGTAGGGCCACACCTGTGCCGATGAGTCCCTCAGCCACATGGCGTTGATGTCACCGGTGATCACAAATGTATCGGGCCTGCTATTTTGCATGCTAAAGCTGATCGTTGTATCCAGCGTATTGGGAAAGCAGTTTTCGAACATCCACGCCAGTTTGGGATCTTTGATCCTGGCTTTCACCCTGGCGATCGTTTGCTCCACTGCGGCCGACCTGAAATTACGGTCGCCCGGTGCAGGCCGTTTAGAGATATATAGGCTGCCATCGGTTTTCCTCCCCGTCAGCGACGAGGCTGCCCAGGAAGGGTTCACGGCAAGAGCGGTTAAGCCCAGCGCCGATTTCCTGATAAAATTTCTACGTGTGGTCATATACTAATGCAAATAAAGGCATATATCCTCTACACCAGCCTTATTTCGTTGGCGGATGTGTGGTAAAATCGATGGGAAGCTTTTTGCGAAACCCATCCTTGAAACACATCAGCGTTTCCGTTCTCGACAGTCCAAGAGGCTGCAACTCCGTATGGATGATCCGCAGCAGGTCCTTGTTGTTTTTTGCGTATACTTTAATCAGCAGGTCATACTGCCCGGTGGTATAATAACACTCCACCACTTCTGGTATTTTTTCCAGTTCTTTCACCACATATTCAAAGGTGGAGGGAGAAGTAAGGAATATGCCCACGAAGGCACAGGTTTCGTACCCAATTTTTTCGGCATCGACAACAAACTCAGACCCTTTAACCACACCGAGGTTGGTAAGCTTCTGCACCCGTTGGTGGATGGCAGCTCCCGACACATCACATTCGCGTGCCACCTCCAGAAAGGGAATGCGCGCATTATTCACGATCATCCTGAGGATTTTTTCGTCCAATTCATCTAATTCATGCTGGGCCATAGACTAACTTTTAAATTATTATAAAAAGGGGATGTTTTCAACCGAAAAATATTCATATGGTACAAAAATAACACAAAAGATCATTTTTTGCCACTAAAAAGAAGCAATAGCCTGTTATTTTAACGAATTTAAAGTAAGATACGCAGCCAACCCGGCAGATGTTTTCAAGGCATTTTCGTCAATCAGGAATGTGGCAGAATGCAACGGGCCCGATGTTGCTCCACCCACACCAAAGCGGTAATAGCAACAGGGGTAAAGTTGCGAGAAGAAACCAAAATCGTCGGCAGTCATTCGCTTCGGGAAGCTGTCGACCTTTGCTTTTCCCAGGAAGTCGGCCGTCGCCGCCTTAATGTGTGCGGTGACCTTCTCGTCGCTGACCACGGAAGGATAGCCGGACGGCAGATCTACATCGCAGCTGCAGCCGTACGCCGCCGCGGTGGATGTAGCAATCTGCGGAATCAGCTGCAGCATGCGGTGCCGTTCCTCTTCGTGCATGCAGCGCAGGGAGCCCGCCAGGGTGACCTCGTTTGGGATCACGTTGGTAGCCCCGTTTGCGATAAATTTCCCGAAGGAGAGCACCATCGGGTGAAACGGGTTCCGTCTCCGGCTGACCAGTTGTTGCATGGCGACAATGACCTGTGATGCTGCCAGCACAGTGTCGTTCAGTTCATGCGGCAAGGCGCCGTGTCCCCCTTGCCCTTTCACTTTTATGTGCACCTCGTCGGCCGACGCCATGATCGTTCCCGCGTGAAACCCCACCGTCCCGGCCGGCAGGTCGATAAAGGCGTGTTGTTTTAAAATGAACTGAGGCGAGTAATCCCGGAAGACCCCCTCTTTGAGCATCAGGCTGGCGCCGCCGGGCGACAGTTCTTCCCCGGGCTGAAAGACAAACAACGCCATTCCGGAAAACTGGCTACGAAGAGCATGTACCATTTTCGCGGCCCCCATCAGGGAGGCCGTCTGGGCATCGTGGCCACAGGCATGCATCACCCCGTGGTTCAGGGATCTGTATTTAACATCATTCTGTTCCTGCACCGGGAGAGCATCCATGTCCGCCACAAAGGCAACACATTTCCTGTTGCCCTCCGCTTCCCCTTTTACGATAGCCAGGATTCCATCCCCGCCAATTCCCTTCCTGCAGGGTATCCCCTCCCGGTCGAGAAAGGCAGTAACGTAAGCAGCGGTTTCCTTTTCCCGGTACGAAAGCTCCGGATGTTGGTGCAGCCAACGGTAGTGCTGCACCACCTCCGGAAAGATCGCACCCGCTCTTTGCAGTATCTCTTCCCCGATATTCATCCTTGCTGTTTTTTCGTCCGATTTCAAAGCTACTCCCGGAGACTACCCGGCAAGAGCATGTTACTGAAGCTTGTGGATTACCAGTCCCGATCGGAGCTTCGGCTCAAACCAGGTAGTCTTGGGCGGCATGATGTTGCCAGTGTCGGCAATCTCCATCAGCTGCTTCATCGACACGGGGTACAATGCCAGTGCTACAGCCATCTCGCCGCTGTCCACCCGTTGTTTCAGCTCGTTCAGGCCACGGATACCTCCCACAAAGTCGATCCGCTTGTCGCTGCGCAGATCCTTGATCCCCAGAATCTCGTCCAGCACCAGGTTCGAAGTGATGGTCACATCCAGCTGCCCGATTGGGTCGTTGTCGTCGTAGGTGCCCGCTTTAGCCGTCACGCTGAAGGAGCGTCCATCCAGATAAACGGAAAAGTTGTGCAGGTTCTTCGGCCTTTGAATCTCCATCCCGGTGGGTTCCACCACAAAGTTTTTCTCCAGCTTTTTAATAAACTCATCCGGTGTCATTCCGTTCAGGTCCTTCACCACCCTGTTATAGTCGATGATGGTCAGCTGGCTGTCTGGAAAGCAGACCGCCATAAAGTAGTTATACTCCTCGTCGCCCGTATGGTGCGGGTTATTCTTCGCCTTTTCGGCGCCCACCAGTGCTGCCGCTGCCGAGCGGTGATGGCCATCGGCAATGTACATCGCCGGCATTTCCCCAAAGATTGCCGTGATGCGCTCAACCTTCTCCTCGTCCCGGATAAGCCAGAAGTGGTGTCCCACGCCGTCTACCGACACGAAATCATATTCCGGCAGTTGCGCCGTTACCGCTGCCACGATGGCATTAAGTGCAGGGTTGTCGGGATACGCAAAAAATACCGGTTCAATGTTTGCATCGTTCACCCGCACATGCTTCATGCGGTCCTCCTCCTTGTCGCGGCGTGTCAGCTCGTGTTTCTTTATTTTTCCGGTCATGTAATCCTCCACGGAAGCCCCCACAACCAGCCCGTACTGTGTTTTTCCGTTCATGGTCTGGGCATAGACGTAATACATCTCCTTGTCGTCCTGTACCAACCACCCTTTTTCCTGAAACATGCGGAAGTTTTCGGCGGCCCTGGTATACACATCCTCGTCGTGTTCGTCTTTTCCCGCCGGGAAATCGATTTCCGGCTTGATGATGCGATACAGCGACTTTTCGTTTCCTTCGGCCTCTTTGCGTGCCTCTTCGGAATTCAGAACATCATAGGGGCGCGATGCCACCTCTTTTACCAGTGCCTTGGGGGGACGGACACCCCGAAAGGGTTTTACCTTCATAGAAATATTATTTTTAATGTTTATCCAATCAACGGTTTATTTCACACAAATGTAGCTATTTTATCCAGAATAAGCAGGCACACAAAAGGAGATTTGATAAAAAACAGTTACTTTTGCTTCGGGAAGCGATCCTACCCATCCATCGCCCCCCAACATCCGGCAGTAGCAGGATTTGCAGACGAAAATCAAATAATATCCTATGATACAGATTCACGAGACAACCATTCTTGAAGCCGCCGAAAAGGGCATGAACGAATTTTTAAACGTGTTCACCGATGCCTATCTTAAGGCCGTTGGCGGAGATATTACGGCAGAGAACATTGGGCTGCTGAACGGGTATCAGCACACGCTGCTGGCGTTTCGTTTTTTCTCGGAGGAGGTGAACGAAGGCGGCTTTGTGCAGCTCATCCAGAACGGCTACGGCGGGTATATTTTCAACAACCCCGTGGCCAAAGCGCTGAAGCTGATGGGCGCAAAAGGCTTGTCGAAGATCCTCTACAAAGCCAAGGAGATCTACGATGCCCACCGCGAGGAGTTGGAACGGGAAACCACCGACGAGGAGTTCACCGCCATGTATGTCGATTTTGAGCAGTTCGACGAGCTGGAGGAGAAGTTCTTCTACATTGAAGAAGAGGAGACCGCCATCATTGCCCAGTATGTGGATGAACATCTGGAAGATTTTGCGGGGCCGCCATTGATCGAAATCACCGGGGCCTCAACATGATGCTCCGAAGTTTGTTTAAAGAAAAAAAACGGAATATGGAAAACATCAGCACAGACAGAAAGCCCGCCGTTGCCGGACAGTTTTATCCGGTGAACGCAGAGATGTTGCAGGAAGAGGTCGGCAGTTACTTCCGAGCTGCCGTTGAAAAAAAGCACGACCACGTACGGGCCATTATCAGCCCGCATGCAGGGTACATCTTTTCGGGGAAGGTCGCTGCGTCGGCGTATCGCCAGGTCGACGAAAATGCACGGTATAAGCTTGTGTTTATCCTGGCATCGTCGCATCATTTTCATTTCGACGGAGCATCGGTATACTGCGACGGTGATTACCTCATGCCGTATGGCACCGAGACGGTAGACAGGGAAGTAGCCAGGAGCCTTGTGAAGAGCCACCCCGGACTTTTCACCGACGACCCCCTCCCCCATATGAAAGAGCACTCCATTGAGGTACAGCTTCCGTTTTTACATTACAGGCTGCGAAACCGTTATGCCATAGTCCCCATTATCCTTGGCACCTCCGATTCCGAGACATGCCATCGTCTTGCCCAGGCGTTGAAGCCTTTTCTAACAAAAGGCAATTTGTTTGTTGTCAGCACCGACTTTTCGCATTACCCCGATTACCACAGCGCCACGTCGGTCGATGCGGCCACAGAGCAAGCCATCCTGCAGAACGATCCCCAAAAACTTCTCGACACGTTGTCCGAAAACAAGCAGAAGCAGATCGGCAACCTGCTCACCAGCTTGTGTGGGTGGACGTCGGTGCTCACGCTGTTATACATGACCGGCAACGACCCCCGGTATGCATACCACGGGGTGGAATACCGCAATTCGGGCGACGAGAAGATGTATGGCGACCATCACCAGGTGGTAGGCTATTGGTCCATTGCGCTGACGGAGAACATCGTTTCCGCAAAGAAAGAGTTTTCTCTCACGGAGTGCGATAAAGCCGCGCTGCTTGGAGAAGCGCGCAGCACCCTTGAAAAGCTTTTCACGGGGAAGGAATCTTCTTCACCCGGCACAAGCGGTTGTTCCGATGCGGTGAATGCACCTTGCGGCGCTTTTGTCACCCTCCACAACCGGGGAAAGCTCCGCGGATGCATAGGCATGGTATCGGCTCACGATCCGTTGGTGAAGACAGTGCACGACATGGCCATCTCGGCGGCGAAAAGCGACTACCGGTTTTCCCCCGTGACGGCCGAAGAGTTGGATCAAATTGACATTGAGATCTCCGTTCTGTCGCCCCTGAAAAAGATCAAAGACGTGTCGGAAATAGAACTGAGGAAGCACGGCATCTACATTGTGCAAGGCCGCTCCAGCGGTATTTTTCTACCCCAGGTAGCCGAAGAAACAGGCTGGGATCTGGAAAACTACCTCGGCCACTGCGCCCGCGACAAAGCCGGCATTGGGTGGGACGGCTGGAAGCAAGCCACCGTATATACCTTCACCGCGACCGTTTTTGGGGAAAAAGAACATCGTCCCGACAGCACAAGACATCGCTAACTTATCCCCAGACACCCGCAATTGTTTCGCCACACACGCAGCATTTCCCTTCTGCCAGCCGGTTTGTTGTCACGTCGAACCCTTGCCGTTCCACCAGCAAGGTGTGGCAATGAGGGCAAAACGTATTTTCACCCCGAAGATGCGGCAAGTTACCGATATACACATACCTTATCCCCGCACGTTCAGCAATTTCCTTTGCCTGCAGCAGCAACTTTTCGGAAGTTGCCGGCCGGTCGGTCAGCCTGTATGTAGGAAAGAACCGGCTAAAGTGCAGCGGCGTATCAGAGAA
>DHSP01000008.1:0-29447 GCA_002408485.1 Proteiniphilum sp. UBA5283
GGTTTAATCAGTTTGGAGTTAAACCCCAACACAGCGAGCCAGGGTTGCGTAACAAAAGGATCGGGAAGGTTGTCCCCTATCTCCAGTTTCGATGGATCAACACCGGCGCTCCTGTCGGCAATATAATCGATCATTGTGCTGGCGGCAGGCCCTACACCTGAAATGTTTTTATCGAATGACTTCAGCCTATTGTAGGAAAAACCGAAGTTCAAGAGGGGGAAAACATCGTTTCTCATGGGAAAATAACCCACAAAGCCTAGGTTGTCCATGTCGAAACGTGTTTTGTTAGCGTCCTGACTGCCTGCGCCCGATCTTTCCTGTGAAAGGTTCAACGTACCGACCACCTCCGAGCTGCGATAAACCGCAATTCCGGCTGGATTGATGGATATCGCAGTCTGATCTCCACCCAGTGCTCCGAAAGCGCCCCCCATGGACATGGCTCGTGCAGTTCCATGAAGATCTTCGCGGGAAAAACGCAATGCATCTACCTCCGACTGCGCAAAAAGAGAAACTGACCCGATGAGAAATATGGAAAGTATGCAAGTGATTTTTTTCATATCTGTCGCTATTATGATTTTATTGGTATGCATTGGAAAAGACTGGCTCATTCGACACCTTCAGGTATCTCTGAGACAGCCTTTGTTGCCTGTTCTTATCTGCGGCTTCCACTGGAACGTCCGCTGCTGCCGGAGCTTGAGCTTGAACTTCTGCTACTGCCGCCGAAGGAGCCGCTGGACGAGGAGCTACGGCTGGGTGTAGAGTAAGTGGAACTTCTGGGAGTACCCGAGCTTCTGGATGGTTCGGAGTAAGTACCGCTGCTTCTGCTGGGTGTGGTACTTCTCTCATAGGTCGATCGGTTCCTTGTCGGCGTGGTGGTACTTCTTTCGTAGCTGCGTGTCGCATTTCTACTGCTGTTATATGTTCCGGACCTGCCTGGCTGCGTAACTCTGTCGATGGAACCTGAACGGCTTGTGGTTCCTGTGCGATCGATCACGCGCCCCGTTCTGGAGTCATGGGTTCTGCCAGAATTATCAATAATTCTTGTTCTGGGTGCCGTTGTTGCGTTTCTATCCGATACATCACTCCGTGAATTTGTGATGCCTGTTCTGCCCGATACTGTGGTACGTGTATTGGCTGTTCTGCCCGATAAACCACTGCGCGTACCAGATGCAATAGATGACCTTCCTGAAATTCGGGTTGTTGAAGTGCTCCTGTTGGCCGAGCTGGTCCTGTAGGCACCCGAACTTCTGCCGGAACGGTTATGGCTCAGGCTACTGTAATAACCATCATAGAAGCCGTGGTTATAACCGCCTCCCCAGTATCCGCCGTATCCATAGTACCAGGGATCAGCCCAACCGCCATAGTACCAGGGTGAATACCATCTGCTATAGCGCCAGGGGCTGCCCCAACCATACCAGCTACCATAGCCGTAAAACCAGGGATCATACCAGCGACTGTAGTACCACGGGCTGTACCAGCCGCTATAAAACCAGGGATCGTACCAAGGGTCATACCATGGATAGTAAGGAGATCCCCACCCCATACCAAAATAGATGTTGGTATCCCATCCGCGATTGTTATAATTATCATACAGTTCGTCACCCACGTAGACAATCACTTCGTCGGCACCGGTAATTTTTATGCTTGATTCCGGATCATGAAATCGCACAATCCGGTCAGTATACTTGTAATCCGTGTAATCTTCTGTATTGCCGGAAAAGGCCTGCTCTCCCGACAAAGAATCCTTCTTGCCCCGGCGATTATATTCGTCCACATCTCTGCCGTTGGCCATCACCTCCATGTTCGAAGCATCACCCTGAACAATCACCACTTTCTTTTTTTGTGGTTCTTGCTGCTTTTTCTGAACCCTCACCGGCTCATTTCGCGTTGGATCAGCATAGATATCATCCCATTCCTGGGCGAAACCGAAGAGAGGTACTGCTGTCAGCAAAACGGTAAGTAAAATTTTATTCGTTTTCATAGTTTCTCCCCTTTTATATAGTACTTATCAATTATTATATCTAATCAGTTCCTTTGACCTTGTTTGAAAGCAATAGTTTAATGATTACCCGCATTTTTTCAACTGATTATCGAAGATTTACATACAAATATACGAATCTAAGCAGATAAAACATTCTCTTTTATGAAAAAGACGGCTTTTTTCCAAAACGCTGCACTTTGTTTGGTTAAAAAAACGCAAAGACAGCCACTTTCGCAGGAGGCCTCCCGAGCCGGTAAACTGGGTACAAAGCAAGCAGCAAAACAATGTGTCTGCAGGAAGGATTACAGAGTTATCTCCAGGCCATCGTGCGCCAGCATAACATGAGGAGGCAGCTCCCGCTCAACTTCCTCGTGCAAACCCATTTCGTGGCTCATGTGGGTAAAATAAGCCTTTTTGGGCCTGATGTTGTTTACCATTTGCAAGGCCTGCTGAAGCGTTTGGTGAGAAATATGTTCTTTTTTTCTGAGTGCACTGATCACCAACGTGTCCACATCTTTTAACTTCTCAAACTCTGTCTCGGGAATGGTTTTCACATCTGTCAGATAGACAAAGTCACCTATACGGTATCCTAGAATCGGTAACTTGTAGTGCATCACACGGATGGGAATCACTTCAACACCGTCGACAAAAAAAGAGGTTTTATCGCTGATCCTCCGGATGGTGATATCCGGCACACCGCCATAGCGGATCGGGGCGAAACAATAAGGCATTCGCTCTCTGATGGTATGCTCCAGCTGCTCTTCCATAAACAGTTCCACCGAGCCAAAAACAGAAAAAGGGCGCAGGTCGTCGATGCCGCCAACATGATCGTAATGCTCATGCGTGAATAACATTCCGTCGATCTTCGCAAACGGGAGTGGGAGCATCTGCTGACGGAAATCGGGCGTACAATCAATCACCAGTACCTTTCCCTTCACTTCAATTCTAACGGATGCACGCAGCCGTTTATCGCGCATGTCAGTAGAACGGCATACAGCACAGTGGCAACCTATTTGCGGAACTCCCGTAGATGTCCCCGTGCCCAAAAATTGTACTTTCATAATATGCCAACTAAAAAAGCTGCCTCTTTTTCAGTAAAAGGCAGCTTTTTATTCTAGTACGGGAACGGTTAGTTAAACAACTTTTCACATAGTCCGGTTTCCGCCTGATCCCGCACAACCTTTTTAATTTAATATTGTCTTTCCAGAATCCAAAGGTCATTAAAAGGAACACCATAAGTTCTTCTCAGGTAATCGGTATCTCCTTTTGCCGAATAGATGCTGTAAATCTCTCCTCTTTTCGCTACGGCTTCCTGCTTATCGTCGTAGCTGGCCACAATAACGCGGTACATGCCTTGTTCATTTTGCGCCAAGATTACCTGATGTCCTTCTCTTGTCATCCTATCTTTCAATGATTCGGCATTCAACTTTACGCTCAAGGAGGCAATCACCACACTGTATCTCTTTAAGCCGGCAGCGTCGGTAGCATATACCGGTTCCACCTTTTCTTTTCTCACCGATACCTCCACGGGAGGAAGAGGACTGGCATCTTTTACCACCGTTGTAGGCTGAGAGGCTGTTTGTTGCATTTCTCTTTCCTTAGCTGCTTCATATACCTGCTTATATGCACTCTGTTTGGGCTTACAGGAAGTACCCAAAACCATCAGGCCTGCCAAAATCAATGCGTAATGGAATCTTTTCATCTGTATTCAGTATTAATTATTTTTTAATTTCTTCTCAAAGGCAAAAAATCTCTTGCAAAGATAATAAAGATGCCGTTGTTTGTACATGCGATGATGTGAAAATAAATTAAATGGAGCCAGAGAGTGGCTCCATTTTTTCATTTAACAAAAGATGGATTCAAAATCCGGGAAAGTATCAGTCGTTCTTCAATTGGATGATTCCTAGATCAACCACCTCTCCAACCTTTACTTCAATATCGTTGATAACCGTATCCCTGTATGTGGAGGTTGTGTCTGCGAAGACAGTCAGATTCCACAGAGCCGGTTTTAGACCGGGGAACAGGAACAATCCGTTCTCTTCGGGAAGAGAAATCAACGTGTCCTCCCCGCTGATAATTTGCACATAACTGACACCTACCGTATCTTCCCGTGCCGGCAAAGCAATTCCTTTGATTGTACCACCAAATGCATCGGCATAAGTACGAATGACCGGCTTCAGCAGGTAGGTCCCATTGCCTCTTTTTATTACCGATCGTGAGGCATCAAAGTCAATAACGAAGCTGTAGGCCATGTCGGGCACCAGTGTTTCGTGCAGATTAAATTTCAGGCCGCTGGTTTGGGCTGACGGAGTTTTTAGATCATGTGCCATCCCATTAACCACCACGTTGCTTTGGTTGCCGAGGATTAGCCTGACCTGACTGATTTTCCCGGCCGGAATATCGCCATTAGCCAACAACACCGTCTCCCCATTTCTGAAATCCAACAGATTGTATATGCCAGGGTTCGGTATATCCAGATCCACCCAGGTCACCATGCTCGAATCAACATCGCCTTCGTCATCAACATAAAAAAAGTCGTTGGCAACTCCCACACGCACACCTCGAATATCGATATTCACTTCGTCGTATTCCAAAGCAGGTGCATCCGTCAGTTTAAACTGGATGGTTGCTTTTCCATCGGTGAGCTTTTCGTTCTCGCTTGTACACCTTACAACGCCCCATAACATCAGTAATGAGGCTACTGCCAGGAAACCATTTTTAAAAAAATTTGTTTTCATAAAGTCTTGCATTTAAAATAAAGTTTTGCTTAAAAGGAAAAATATTCAATTGAACATTTTTTCCCTCTTGAAACAAACACAAACCACCCGAATGTTCATTCTCTACGGTTAAAGATTCGAAAGAAGTGCTAAATGGGAAAAAGTAAAAAAGTAAAAATGAAGCATTCCATTATTTCAATCTGACATTAAACAGCTTAGCGGCGAACTCAGATATTTCTCTAAACAAAATGTCGTTTTTTTCGTTATACGTGTGATCAAACACAATTTATCTTTATAATGAAAGCAACTACCTTCTTTTTACTTATATCCATGAGCTGGATCTTTTTCAATTCTTGCAATCAGTCGGGTCGACAGCGTAGTGAAGCCAGCTCGTCAGATTCCGTCGCTGGCAGTGTGACTGCAAATTCCAAAGACAATCCGTCGGCGATGGACTTACACGAGAAGCTGATGATTTCTTTCAGCGAGGACTGGATGGAGAGGGAATCGGATCCCAACCTTTATCCCGACTATTATGGTGGTTCGTTTATCGACAATAACGGCACTTTTGTAATCACTGTCACCGGAAACAGGGAGCAGCACATCAAGCAGTTGATCGACATTCTCGGCACGGATAATTTCAATGTAGAAAGTGTAAAATATTCCTATAAACAGATGATGCAGGAGATGGATCGTATTGATGCATTTCTTATCGACACCACCATCCCGGAAAATCATCCCGTGATGACTCATTTTGCCGGAGCCTACCCCGATGTGATGGAAAACAGCGTAAAGGTAATCCTGACAGTAGTAAACAAAGAAATCACCGACGCCTTCCGAAACGATATTTCCAACTCCCCGTTGGTTGTTTTTGAACAGGGTGAACTGCCCGGATTGTTTTAAGAACAACCGCTCCACCGCTGCCTATTCATCTGTTTCCCGGCCCTGTTTATTGTATGCAGAGGCATGAGACCAGGTTCCGGTCGCCATATGCATTGTCTACCCGGGCTACATTGACCCAGAACTTGTTCTCCGCAACAAAAGGTAGTGGAAAAGCAGCTTTGCTTCTGGGATAAGCATGATTCCATTCGTCTGCTGTCACTTCGTACTGAGGATGCGGTGCATTTACCAGTACGTTATCCTCGGCCGAGTACTCACCACGCGACACCTCAATGATCTCCTCGTGAATTTGATTCATCGTATCCACAAATCGATCCAACTCGGCAAGACTTTCACTCTCTGTGGGCTCTACCATCAGTGTGCCGTGGACGGGAAACGATAATGTGGGAGCGTGATAGCCATAATCGATCAGCCGCTTTGCGATATCCGTTTCGGTGATGCCAGACACTTCTTTCAGACCACGGCAGTCGAGAATCAACTCATGCCCTACCCGACCGTTGGCACCCCTGTAGACGATGCCGTAAGCGTCATTCAGTTTTTCGGCCAGATAGTTAGCACTTAGTATGGCTGCTGCTGTAGCTTCCTTCAAGCCTTCGGCCCCCATCATGCGAATATAGGCATAGGTAATCTCCAGTACGCCGGCGCTGCCATAAGCAGCTGCCGATACGGTATTCTTATCGGTTGGCAGCTGTACGGGATGTCCAGGCAGGAACGGGGCAAGATGCTCCGCCACACAGATAGGACCCACACCGGGTCCCCCTCCCCCATGGGGGATAGCAAAGGTTTTGTGCAGATTCAGGTGACACACATCGGCACCAATGGTTCCGGGATTGGTATATCCCACCTGTGCGTTCATGTTGGCTCCGTCCATGTATACCTGTCCGCCGGCCTCATGGATGAGTCGACACATTTCTCTGATCTCCGTTTCGAAGATACCGTGTGTGGAAGGATAGGTTATCATGTAAGCTGCCAGATCATCCCGATGTTGGGAAATCTTGTTGCGCAGGTCCTCCATGTCTACATTTCCTTTCATATCACTTGCAACCGTTACCGGGGTAAACCCTGCCTGAGCGGCGCTGGCAGGGTTAGTGCCGTGTGCCGATGCCGGGATAAGTACCACCTTGCGATGTCCTTCCCCCTTGCTTTCGAGGTAGGCCCCAATGGTAATCAGTCCACTATACTCTCCGGCAGCTCCGGAGTTAGGCTGCAGGCTGGTAGCAGCAAAACCCGTAATCTCTGCAAGCATATTTTCCAGCTCATCGATCATCTGCCTGTAGCCTGAAGCCTGTTCTTCCGGAACAAAGGGATGCATGCGCTGGAAACCGGGCAATCCCAGAGGTAGCAATTCGGATGCAGCATTCAGTTTCATCGTGCAAGAGCCGAGAGAAATCATGGAATGCGCCAGCGAGATATCTTTTCGTTCCAGCCGCTTGATGTAGCGCATCAGTTCGGTTTCCGTATGATAACTGTTAAACGAGGGGTGCGTCAGGAAGTCCGATTTTCGGAGCTGTGACTCTTTCAACGTTATTTTCAGGGGCAACTCATCAATCATAAACACCTTAGAGCTGCCGGCAGCCATGGCAAAAACAGCGAGTAGCTCATGCACCCGGTAATTGTTGGTAGTCTCATCAATACTGATGCCGACTTCACCGTTGTTGTAATAACGCAGGTTGATGGATCTCATCTCTGCATTTTCCCGGATGTCCTGCACGGAAATATTGTCGGGCAATTCAATTCTTAAGGTATCAAAGAAGCTTCTGTTCAACTGTTTAAAGCCCATCTCTCTCAGTTCATCGCCCACATGAGAAGCAATTGAGTGGATGCGGCGGGCAATCTTTTTCAATCCTTCCGGTCCGTGATAAACCGCATAAAACGACGACATGGTTGCCAGCAGTGCCTGAGCCGTGCAAATGTTGGAAGTGGCTTTTTCCCGTTTAATATGCTGCTCGCGTGTTTGAAGTGCCATGCGATATGCTTCTTTGCCGTAAGCATCTTTTGAAATGCCTATGATGCGTCCTGGCATGGACCGCTTATACTCTTCCCTCGTAGCAAAGAAAGCAGCCGAGGGGCCACCGTAAAACATGGGAATGCCAAAGCGTTGACTGCTGCCAAAAGCAATATCGGCGCCCCATTCTCCGGGAGGCGTGAGCAGTACCAACGCCATTAAATCGGTTGCCACAGCCACCTTGCAACCTGCCTCGTGTGCTTTTTTCACCAATTCACGGTAATCATCCACATTTCCATCGCCATCAGGGTATTGCAGAATCATTCCAAAATAATGCTGATCGAAAGTCAAAGTTTTGCAATCGCCCGTAATCACTTCTATCCCTGCATAGTGCATGCGTGTTTTCAATACCGACAGTGTTTGCGGAAAGATTCGTTCATCCACAAACAAAGTCTTCTCGTTATTTTTTATCTGATCCCTGCTGCGTAGTCCATACATCATGGTAGCCGCTTCGGCGGCAGCGGTAGCTTCATCCAACAAAGAACTGTTGGCCAGAGGAAGTGCGGTCAGTTCACTCACCACAGTCTGAAAGTTTAACAGTGCTTCCAACCTCCCCTGCGATATCTCTGCCTGATAGGGTGTGTAAGAGGTGTACCAGACAGGATTTTCGAATACGTTGCGATATATGGCTGCCGGGGTGATGGTATCGTACCACCCCATTCCTATATAAGAGGTAAACAGCTGATTTTGAGAGGCAATATGCGCGATCTCTTCTGCATATTCATGTTCCGATAACGGTGCAGGTAGTGACAAAGGTTCCGATAAACGGATATCGGAAGGAATTGTCTGATCAATCAGCTCTTCCATCGAATTGACTCCGAGTGATTCGAGCATCATTTTTTTTTCGGCTTCGGAGAGACCGACATGACGATTTTTAAACTGTTCCATTTTCAACATAATGAACGATATGATTGTAACCTTTTGTTAATCTCTTTGTTTCGGAGGTGAATCCCTGCCTGGTCATTATCCTTCTCCCACAAAAGGGTTGTGTTCTTTCTCATACCCGATAGTGGTTGCCGGGCCATGGCCTGCATATACCCTGGTTTCTTCCGGTAGCGAGAAGAGCTTCGTCTGAATTCCCTTTACCAGCAAATCATAGTCCCCTCCGGCGAGGTCTGTACGTCCTATCCCGGAGTGAAAAAGTGCATCACCGCTGAACAAGACACCTTCGGCCTTATGATAAAACACCACGCTTCCGGGCGAATGTCCTGGCAGATGAATCACCTCGAGGATCTGGGTACCAAAATGAATCCGATCACCCTCATGCAGATACCTTCCTATATCGGGTTTGAAATCGGTATTCACGTTTGGAAGTCCGAACAACTTTAGCTGCGCAGGAATATTTTCAAGAAGAAATTCATCTGCCTGATGGCAGGACAATGTAATTCCAAACTGCGATGCCAGCATGTTGACACCAAAAAGGTGATCAAAATGCAAGTGGGTGTTGATAACGTGCTTCACCACAAAATCGTGATCAAGGATATAGTTGAGCAATAATTCCCTTTCATCGGCATAAAAACAGGCTGCATCAATCACAACGCACTCTTTGGATGCGTCGGAGAGAACATAAGTATTTACGCCCAAAGGATTGAATTCAAATATTTTAATCTTCATCAAATGGCGTTAAGTTGCGTTATAGAAAGAACAAAAATAGCACTTTCTTTTGGATTAATCCGGATTAGGCCGAAGATAAAATGATCAACTCAGAGAGACGTATACTAATTTCTTTGTCTGGAAGAAGGGTTCAGCGAAGTATTTGGAAAGGGAGATCTCATCGGCCATTCTTTTAAAAGGCTGAATCTCGGCTGTAAGATCTCCTCCCTTCAGGCAGATGATACCGTTTGGAAGGGCGTTTATCTGTTCCGTGGTTATATTTTTGCGTGTGACTCTGACCAGTTCCGGCAACACCATGACTGCCCGGCTCACGATAAAATGGTACTTATTCTTTTCGTTCTCCACACGTGCGTGCTTCACCTCCACGTTTGACAGTCCGATTTCTTTTGCGATAGCTTCTGCAACCTTGATTTTTTTCCCGATACTATCAAGCAGCAAGAAGTGAATCTCAGGAAAAAATATAGCAAGCGGTATCCCGGGAAATCCACCACCTGTACCCACATCCATAATACGGGTACCTGGTACAAAAGAGATATACCGTGCAATGGCCAGCGAATGCAATACATGGTGCAGGGTAAGGTTGCCGATATCTTTTCGGGAAATCACATTGATTTTGGCATTCCAATCGGCATACAAGCCAGGCAGTGCATCAAACTGTTGCTTTTGCAGTGCTGTGAGGTTGGGAAAATAAGTTTCGATATCGTTCACTGTAATTCGGCCAGTTTATGTACTATGGTATTTTCTTTCAAGAGGGATCGGATGGCTCCATAGGGGATAAAAACCTGTGGGGCATCAAGTTGATATGCCGAGTACTCCCCCTTGTTAAAGGTATAAATGATTCCCTTTTCGTTTAACAGGAAATTTTTGTTGGGGACAATCTCCTGAATCCCGAAGAAACCAAGGTCTTCAAGTTCAGAAACTGTTTTCACATTATTCTGGTCCAGCAGGGAAGTGACAATGAGACTTTGCAAAGCAGAATCGTAACCGGCATTGAATAGGTCGCTTTCGGTCACCCTATTACCGGTATTTAAATTGATCACATAGTTACGGTATGAATTGTAGGAGGTAGCCCCCCCCTTGTTGTTTGACTGCTTCACCTGAAAGGCAATGATTCCGTATTGATTGTAAACGACAGAGTCGGACAGGTTCTCGTAATAAGAGTAGAAAACATCTTTCATAGCATGTTCACTGTCCGATAAATCAATGCCGGGAATCAGCTCGTTAAGCTCCATCATGTCCTTAGCACTTTCCCTGTAGGTCGCAGCATCGGCACTATAGTTCTCTTTAAAACTGTTCACATAACCATCTACCGCCTGAGCGGGTGTCAACGTATCGTAGGGTGTTCCGAACATATGTTTCACGAAGAACCGCTGAAGTGTGTCGACGTTGATTTTGGAACTGCTTGCCGGATAAATAAATTCCACACGTATGTCACAGAAAGGTTTTGATGTATCTCCTTCAAGATGGTACCTTTCGCTCACCCTGACTGTATCAAAATCAACGTTGTTTTCTGCGCGAAACATGCTGCGTCCTTTGCTGTTACATGCGACGATCAGCAAAACTAAAGCAGGTAGTAAGTAAGCATTTTTTTTCTTTATTCCCCTCATATACGAAACAAATAAACCACAAAATTACGCATTTTATCGGGACATCTGCGCATTTGTGATAAAATTCCACAAAAAGAGGGTACATTCTTGTTGCATCCCTCTCTTTTGAAATTTTGCATCAGTATTCTGCAAAGAACAGATGCAATACGTATTATAAGAATCTGCTCAATAAGCTTTTCCGTCGGTATCCAGTTCATCCAGCCCCAGCTTCTTTTTTTCCAGAGCGCCCCAGGCATATACGATATAAGCAATTACGACCGGTACAAAGAGCGACACCACCGTCATGGCAGAAAGAGTAAATTCACTGGACGAGGAGTTTTGGAGCGTTAGCGAACTCTGCAGGTCGGCAGACGACGGATAGTAAGCCGTATTGTTATAGCCGGCCACCAGAAGTAGCATGGTTACGGTAACGACTGTTCCGGCGCCGGTAAGCCAAATACCTTTTTTGAACCGCTGATTGAAGACCGTCAGAAAGATCCCACACAAAACAGCCAAAACACCCAAAATGAACAACGCCATCACCCACGGCATATCGAGAAAATTCTGCAGGTATTTCATCTCTTCGAGTGAAACGATTTTTGTAACAGGATCCACGGCATATCCCTTTCCCAGAAGCGTCCAAATCAGAAAAACAAGGAAAAACAGCACAAAAGGCAACCCATTGTACAACACAAACTTACGTGACCTTTTTTCCAGCACTTCATGATTGAGTCGGTTCACAAAAAAGAGACTGGCCAGTGTTCGGGCCAGAAACAAAATAGCGATCCCCATGCAGAGGTTGCGGAGGTTACCAAGTAACTCCAGTCCGTGCAGCGGGTTTTGCCATTGGCTGATTACAATGCCCGACGTGCCCAGACCGGCAATATTTCCTTTGCCCACGGTAAACTCGGAGCCGGTGAAGAAAGTAGCTACCAGCACACCCAGCAGAAAAGTACCCAATACCCCGTTCACAAAGAGAAAGGCACGGTACACATTGGGACCAAATATATTTCCGGGCTTCGACTGAAACTCATACGAAACTGCCTGCAGCACAAAGCAGAAAAGCAGGATCATCCAGGCCCAGTAAGCACCGCCGAAGCTGGTAGAATAAAATAAGGGAAACGAGGCAAAAAAGGCGCCGCCAAACGTCACCAAAGTTGTAAATGTATATTCCCATTTACGCCCCAGCGCATTGATCAGCAGTTTCTTTTCATCTTCCTTTCTTGAGAGAGATCCGAGCATCGACTGCCCCCCCTGCACAAAAAGCAGGAACACCAGAAGCCCCCCAAGGAATGACATAATAAACCACCAGTATTTTTGTAAAAAATCGTATGTTATCATTGCGTTGTTTATTTAGTAAGTTCCATATTTTCAATTTTCAACTTTTTCATATTCAGCAACTTCGGGTCCTTTTTTAATTTGTTTCACCATGATGGTCACTTCGGCTACAAGCAACCCCGTAAAAAGAACAGCAAACAAGATAAAGGTAGTCATCACATTTTCCCCCGAAACAGCTGATACAGCAGCATTTACCGGCAATATATCCTGAATGGTCCACGGCTGGCGCCCCACCTCGGCAACCACCCACCCAAGCTGACCCGCGATGTACGACAAAGGGATGCTCCACAATGCCACATACTGGAGCCACCGGGTCCTGCTCATATTTTTCCTGTACAGATAGTAGAATATCACAAGAAACAGTAGAATATAAAAGAATCCGATCATCACCATCAGATGGAAGCTGTAAAAGGTGAGCGGAATATTTGGAATCAGTTCCTCCCCTGTTTCGAGGTAACCGTATCCGAAATGGGCATAGTTTTCTCTTAAGATGATTTCGTGGTTGGCAGCATCGGCGTCGCGGCCTTCCTCTCTGGCGACCTGGTAATCGGCCAAAGCCTGAATGGCTTTCTTGCCACGCACCTTGCGTTCTTCAAACGACAGCGCTGTGGTACCGTCGGCCAGGGGGTATCCCCCATCCACAATATCTTTTACCCCAGGTACAAAAGCATTGATGTTTCGATACCCCAGCAGGGAGAGGAGCTTGGGTATTTCCAGTTTGAATATATAAGGATCCACTTCATCATTATAAGCAGTCTTGGCAGGATTCAGCATGCCTACTGCCACCAGTCCGGCACCTTCTTTACCTTCGTACAATCCTTCCATGGCTGCAAGCTTCATTGGTTGCTTTTGCGCCACATGATAGGCTGATCCATCGCCGGTTATGGCAAGCATCACAAAAGCGACCAGCCCCACGAGCGAGCCAATTCTGAGACTTTGAATAGCAAAGTCGGTGTGTCTCTTTTTCAGAAGGTACCAGCTCGCCACGCCAGCAACAAAGGAGCCACCGACAGCCCAGCAGGAGAAGGTGGTATGCAAAAACTTGTTATAAGCTACGGGAGACAGAGCCACTGCCCAAAAGTCAACCATTTCGTTCCGCACTGTTTCCGGGTTGAACTCCATTCCTACGGGGTACTGCATCCAGGCATTGGCTACCAGTATCCAGAAAGCCGATAGGGAGGATCCCACAAAAACAAGCCAGGTTGATAAAAGGTGAGTTTTGCGGCTCACCCTGTTCCAGCCGAAAAACATGATTGATATGAAGGTGGCTTCCAGAAAAAAGGCGATGATCCCTTCAATGGCAAGGGGAGCACCAAATATATCTCCCACAAACCAACTGTAATTCGACCAGTTTGTGCCGAACTGAAACTCCAGAATAATGCCCGTAGCCACACCTATGGCAAAGTTAATTCCAAAAATCTTTTGCCAAAACTTGCTTGTATGCTTCCATTTCTCGTCTCCTGTTTTCACATAGATGCTCTCCATGATTGCCATGATGAGCGCCAGTCCAATGGTGAGGGGAACAAATAGCCAGTGATAGCTGGCAGTGAGCGCAAACTGTGCCCTTGACCAATTTACTGCAGATGCACTTAATAGATCCATATATTCTTCAGATTAAACTTGTTTAATATTGCAGGTTGTTGTTATTCCGCTCCCGAGGCCTTTTCCAATAGTTCGGTGCGTACATGTTTTGCTTTATCTGCATCGTTATCGTAGGTAGTATCCAGGACATTGGGAAAAAAGAAAGGCCTCAAGATGAAGTACATGATAATCAGTTTCACGATTGCCACAATCCACAGTGTTTTGCTTAAGCGGTTCATATTTGTGAAACCGTCCCAGAACATTTTAAACCAGTTAAACTTTACCACGGGTCTCATGATTTCTATTTCCATTGCTGCTGTGATTTAATAGATCCCGCGGTCAGGCCTCTCCAATCCCCCCAATAGGAGGCAGGAAACCCGGCTCTGCCTGCAGGCGGATGGCTCCGTTTTGTTGTTCAAACTTGTCGATATTATCTTTCAATGCCACAAACAACCGTTTGGTGTGTTCGGGTGTGAGAATAATCCTTGATTTGACTTTTGCCTTGGGGACACCCGGCACAATCCGGATGAAATCGATGACAAACTCGGAGGTTGAATGTGAAATGACAGCCAGATTGGAATATATTCCCTGAGCAATCTCATCGCTCAATTCTATCTGGATCTGGTTATCCTGATTGTTTTTTTCCATTGTAAACTATGAATTATGGTTATTTATAAATATTATAAATAAGGATAAGCAAAGAAAATTAAATTTTCATTATCAGCAAAAGAAAACAAGACATTCTTGAAATATTTCTTTAAATTTTGCCTCCATTTATTTATTCCGATCAATTTCTCCATTCTTTGTAAGGAAGATTCAGCGAATCGGCAACCCCCTTGAATACCACATCTCCTTCTACGATATTCAAACCCTGTTTCAGATCGGGATGGCTCATGCAGGCTTTTTGCCATCCATTTTCAGCCAGGGTAATCACATAAGGCATGGTCGCGTTTGTGAGGGCACGGGTAGAGGTCACAGGAACAGCTCCAGGAATGTTCGCCACACAGTAATGAATAATTCCGTCCACCACATAGGTAGGATTCACATGGGTTGTGGGATGTGTGGTTTCGAAGCATCCCCCCTGATCTACAGAAACATCGATAATCACTGTACCGGGCGTCATCTCTTTCAGCATCTCACGGGTTACAAGGTGAGGGGCTTTCATGCCTACCTGCAAGGTGGCTCCGATAACAAGGTCGGCAGTTTTCGCCAATTCTGAAATTGCCATTTTGGTAGAATAAACAGTCTCCACGTTGGCAGGCATTATTTCCGAAAGGTAACGAAGCCGGTTTAAATTAATGTCGAGAATCTTTACTTTCGCGCCCAGCCCGGAAGCCATCATCGCCGCGTTGGATCCCACCACACCTGCACCGATAATGACTACATCGGCAGGCTTCACACCCGGAACACCTCCCAACAGCACTCCCTTTCCACCCTGTGGCCTCTCAAGGTATTTAGCTCCCTGCTGCACAGAGAGGCGTCCCGCCACTTCACTCATGGGAGTAAGCAGAGGCAACCCCCCGTTGCTGTCCATCACAGTCTCATATGCAATGCACACAGCCCCGCTTCGAACCATCGCTTCCGTCAATATTTGGTCGGAAGCGAAGTGAAAGAAAGTGAATAGAATTTGTTTTTTTCTGATCAGGGAAAACTCACTTTCCTGCGGTTCCTTTACTTTCACGATCATATCGGCACGCGCATATATTTCCTCAATCGTGTTGAGTATTTCGGCTCCCGCTTTCACGTACCGTTCGTCCGGCAGATTGCTTTCCAGGCCGGCATTCTTTTGCACACATACGATGTGTCCTCTGCGGGTAAGTTCATACACTCCCGCGGGAGTCATTGCAACCCTGCCCTCCTGTACTTTAATCTCTTTGGGTATTCCAATGGTCATCATGATACGTTTTAGATATTATAAAAAGAACTGCAATGTTTCTAAAACAAAAATAGCACAAAAAAAATATAAAATTATGTTTCCTGTTGAAAAATTCCAGAATCAACGTCGGTTATTTTATCAAAAAAGCAAAGAAGATGACCAATCAATCAAATCTGATAAACTCTACCACTTGTGATAAAGTCGAAACATTTTTTGTAGTTTACAGATAAAATCGTATTTTTGTATGGTATTTAGATTATCTGAAAATAAAACAATTTGCACAATGGTAAGTTATAAAGATTTGGGTTTAGTAAACTCTAAAGAGTTGTTCAAAAAAGCAATAGACGGCGGCTATGCCATCCCCGCTTTTAATTTCAACAACATGGAACAAATGCAGGCCATTATTTCCGCCTGTGTGGAAACGAAATCGCCTGTGATCCTCCAGGTATCCAGCGGTGCACGTAAATATGCCAATCAGACTTTATTGCGCTACATGGCCCAGGGAGCCGTTCAATATGCCAAAGAACTGGGTTATGAAATCCCCATCGTGCTTCACCTCGACCACGGTGACAGCTTCGAACTTTGCAAAGACTGTATCGAAAGTGGTTTCTCATCTGTAATGATCGACGGCTCGCATCTTCCTTACGAAGAAAACGTCGCCTTGACAAAGAAAGTGGTTGATTACGCTCATCAATACGATGTGACTGTGGAAGGAGAGCTGGGCGTACTGGCTGGTATTGAAGACGATGTTCAGGCAGAACACCACACCTATACTGAACCCGATGAAGTAGTCGACTTTGTGTCGCGCACCGGTGTCGACTCACTGGCCATCTCTATCGGCACTTCACACGGTGCATTCAAGTTCACCCCGGATCAGTGCACCCGCAACGAAGATGGTGTGCTGGTACCTCCCCCCCTTCGTTTCGATATTCTCGAAGAGATTGAGAAACGTATTCCCGGATTCCCCATCGTGCTTCACGGCTCGTCTTCTGTGCCCCAACAATATGTGGAAACCATTAACAAGTATGGCGGTAAACTGAACGACTCCATCGGCATTCCGGAAGAGGAGCTGCGCAAAGCTGCCAAATCGGCCGTATGCAAGATAAACATCGACTCTGACGGTCGTCTGGCTATGACAGCAGCTGTACGCGAAGTGTTCGCCAAGAATCCGGCCGAGTTTGATCCCCGTAAATACCTGGGGCCTGCTCGCGAGGAGCTGAAAAAGCTGTACATGCACAAGACAGAAAAAGTACTGGGTAGCGCTGGAAAAGCATAAAACAGACACTATCCTGAATATATAAAAAAGGATTGGCCGAAGTGGCGCAATCCTTTTTTTGTGGTTTTTTCGTAAGATCACCGCACGTTCATCTCTGCAATCATCTTATTGAAAGACGTTTCTTTCAGCAAATCATCCAGCGAAAGGTGCATTCTATAACGCCAGTAGTGTGCAGGGTTAGCCGGTACGTTTATTCGTTCAGCATCAGCATTTGGGTTACGCAGCTTTTCGTCGGCCGACATCCAGTCCTGCCAGGGCAATATTACCCACATTGCCGTTGATTGCAAATGACTTGTAAGGATCTCCCTGCAGAGTGCTGCGCTGCATTCTTCGGGAGCTTCGCCTTCATGGTGCAGAATTTCGTTATAATAACGTTGTGTCACCTCTCTGTTTTCGGTCCACCATGCTCGAATAGGCGACATGTCGTGAGTAGATGTTGTGCATACCGAAAGATAAGGCAGCGCATGCAGATCAGTGAACAACGTCTTTGAATCTTTGGGCATGCGTTGAATCTCCAGACTCAGCATCTGCAGTTCACTCATTACCGAGGGTACACAATCGGGCACCATCCCGAGATCTTCACCACATGCCATCATCGTGGTTGAAGAAAGCAGTATGGGAAGTTTCCGCATTGCCTGCTCGCGCCAGAAGTAGTTGTGTTTATGATAAAAGAAATCATCGTATAGCCGATTGAAAGCATCTTTCACAGGGTCATCCAGGTATCGGTACGAATGGGTATATTGCGCTGTGATACGCGGATGAAACCTGTTTTGATCATGCTGGTCCCGTATAAAAAGTACCTCTGTGCAAAGCGAAAGGAGTCCGTCGTGGACGCATCTGCTTTTTTCGTCCATCGGATCGGTAAACAACTGGCTTATTTTCTGTTGCGTATCGCAAAATGATTTCAACCTGAACGTCTGCCATCCCGACACATCCAGATACCTGTCTTTCACCTCGTCTGCATAGTCACCGAAGATTTCAGGCAGAAAATGTTCATGAATGAACGGTTCTACCATTCGTTCCTCGTCGAACGGGATGCCGGCACGGTTTATCTCTTCCGCCCAGTATGGCAATGCGGGACTAAAATACCCGAGTAAACCCTGTACAGCCTGGAGCGGTATCTCCCATATACGGAAAAAGCCCAGGATATGATCGATTCTGTATGCATCAAAGTAGTCGGACATTTTGCGAAAGCGGCTAATCCACCATGCATACCCATCTTCGGCCATCGCATGCCAGTTATACGTGGGGAAACCCCAATTCTGGCCCAGGTAAGAAAAGTCATCGGGAGGAGCGCCACTCTGGGTATCCATATTGAAAAGAGAAGGAGCCGTCCATGCGTCGATGCTGTTCCGGCTGATGCCAATTGGAATATCGCCTTTCAGGGTAACACCCTTTTCCCGGGCATACTTCTTTACGCCTGAAAACTGTTCGTGAAGCAGGTATTGTACAAAATGCCAGTAGTGAATCTCTTTTTCTGCCTCCGGGTAAATTTTGGTCATCCGCAACAATCGATGTTCGTCGTAACTGCTGAACTCGCCCCAATCCCTGAAGTTGGCAGTGTCATTTCTGTCGCGCAGGTAACAATAACAGGCATACGGGAAAAGCCAGTGGCTATTTTTCTCATAGAAAGCCAAATATTCGGCAGACGACAAGACTCTCTCGCCACACTCCAGAAACAGATCTCGACAGTAATCCGCCTTCAATTTCAACACTTTCTCATAATCTACCTCCGGCAGGCTGTTCAATCGTGCTGCCTCCCGGATATAGATTTTCATCTTCTTCCTGTCTTTCAGTGGGTGCGACCTGCACCCCAAGTAGATTGGATGAAGTGCATAAATGGAGATGGCGCTGTAGGGATATGAGTCACGCCAGGTCCTGGAGGCGGTGGTATCGTTCACAGGAAGCAATTGAATCAGCTGCTGTCTTGTAAGGGATGCCCAGTCGATCATCTTATAAAGATCGGTGAATTCACCAATTCCAAAACTCTCGTTTGTCTTCAACGAAAAAACAGGAACGGAGGTACCTGTTCCTTTATAGCTAAAGTGGTCATAACGGTATTGCAAAGCCATTTCCACAAAGACAGTACCATTTTCATAAGCCTTTTCCGCAAGAAGAATCCGATTACCACCGTCTTCCCAATGCCTAATTTCTCCGGTGGCTTTATCCATGATTATAAACTTGTACTCGCAGGAAGAAGGCATTTTTTTTGCATCCAGCACAATCTGCCACTCACCGTCATCCAGATAAGACAGCGGTTTCGCCAGTACCGGATTCCAATTTCCTAAAGCCTCACAGTTACCGCTCAAACAAACCATCTGATCTTTCTGCACATAGGGGCAAATTAAATTCAACACCACCGAATGGGCATAATATCTTAAAGAGAGGGGCATCTTCGCATGACGGAAGATGCTCCCGGCAAAAACAGACGAATAGAGATATGCGTGATAGGGTTTATTTTTCCAAAGATCCTGAATGAGGAATTTTTTTTCCCCCTTGATGATATGCAACTTTCGGTTAGCACCCCACTCACGGCGAACGACAGATGCACCTTGTCGGATGAAATAATAGTAATGAATAACTTTTGTTTCCGGCACATGTACATCTGCGAACCAATTATCGCCCTCGTTGGAAAGGACGATTGCATTTGACTCATCGAACTGTCCCAATTCCGGAACAGATCCACAGAGACAAACCTGTTGTCCCCAAGTGGTATGGTAGTTGAGTTGAAATATTAGAAGAGCCATTCAGATACTTTCGTTTAGATCATTATACACGATATACGTTTTTCAATGATGTTGTGTATTAAATTGATAGATCACAGGCAAATCTACAATAATTTACAAACGAAAGGAACAGAAAACGGTTTCTTTTCAGCAGAATGCCGTGCAATCGATTGCGGCAGAAATGCTCTCACAGAGCTGTCAAACCTGTTTCTTTTACAGGAAGATAAGAATCAGCAATTGTGCAGTGATGACCCTGAGAAACATAGTCAGCGGATATACGGTGGCATAGCTCACGGCGGGTATATCATTCCCGGCAGTTGCGTTGGCATATGACAACGCCGGCGGATCGGTCATGCTTCCCGCAATCAGCCCCATCAGCGTGAAATAGTTCAGCTTACATACTTTTCGTCCGATGGTGCCAATGATCAAAAGAGGGACAACGGTGATGATCACGCCATAGCCAATCCATGTGTATCCGCCATTGACAACAGTTTCCACAAAGTTTCCACCGGCTCCCAGCCCTACGCAGGCCAGGAAGATGGCAATACCTATCTCACGCAGCATCAGGTTGGCGCTCATGGTGGTGTAGGTCACCAGCTTATATTTAGGTCCGAATTTGCTGAGTAGAATGGCCACGATCAGCGGTCCACCGGCAAGTCCCAGTTTCACCGGTTGCGGGATACCCGGAATCATGAAAGGGATGCTTCCCACGATGACTCCCACGGCAATTCCAATGAAGATAGAGATGAGATTCGGTTCTCTCAGACGCTTGAGCGAGTTGCCCAGAAACTTCTCCACATTAAGGATAGACTCTTCAGACCCCACCACAGTCACCCGGTCGCCCAACTGAAGCTGCAGTCTTGAATCGGCAATCAGGTCCACTCCGGCACGGTTTACACGGGTGATATTTACTCCGAAAAGATTTCTCAGCCGCAGGTTTCCGATAGAACGTCCATTGATGGCCGACTTCGTAATGGAGATTCTGCGCGAAACAAGCTGCGAATCCAGTTTGTTCCAATCCTCTCTGTTCATATCAATACGGTGGCCTATAAAAGCTTCAATTGCATCAATATTTTTCAGGTTGGAAACGACCAGAATTTTATCGCCCTCATTCAATACCGTATTTGTCTGTGGTACTACCAACGCCTGAGTCCGTTCCTGCAACAACCGGGAAATAACAAATTCTTTTTGTATGAGATGTTTAATATCCCGTATATCTTTACCAAAGATGGAAGGGTTTTCCACCTGTAACGAAAACATGTGTGCTTCGGTTAGTTTGGACTCATTTTTGTCGTCCAGCTCACTGTTCTCCTTGGCGAAGTTAATTTTAAAAATAAACCGAAACAACACAATGGACAAGATTATGCCGACCACTCCCAGAGGATAGGCCACGGCGTAGGCAGTGGCAATGGTGGGGTCAGTTGCTCCCGTCACATCAGTGTAAGTCTGCTGGGCAGCTCCCAGTCCCGGAGTGTTGGTGACTGCACCGGAAAGAATCCCGACCATGGTGGCAATGGGTATTCCGGTGATGGTATGAATAACATAGGTTGTAACCACCCCCAGGAGCACCACTCCTGTAGCCAGCAGATTAAGGGTAACCCCCCCCTGCTTAAACGAAGAGAAGAAGCTGGGTCCCACCTGCATACCGATTGAAAAAATAAACAGGATCAGACCAAATTCTTTTAGGAAATGCAACACATTTACGTCAATTTCCAAGCCAAGATGCCCCAAAAAAATCCCAAAAAACAGAATCCATGTTGTCCCGAGCGAGATGCCAAAAATTTTTATTTTTCCCAGCAAAAGCCCTACAGAGATCACCAACGCAAGCACCAGAATTGAATGCGCAATTCCAGACCCGGTAATTAATTCCACTAACCAATTCATTTTTTCAATAACCTAAATGTGTGTATTAAGTTGCCGCAAAGATAGCGCTAATTCGTCGAATTAAAAAAACTTTCAAAAGGTCAAAAAAATCATCGCTTCTCAACAATATTCATTACCAAAGGAAAGAATCAAGAAATTTCATGTACTTTTGCAGCGTAAAAAAATGAGTCCGGATGAAGATGAAGAAGCTACATGTAATCACGCCAGTCAAAAATTCTGTTAAAACAACACTCCGTACAATAGAAAGTGTTTGCACTTCGCGCATGGCAACAG
Organism: Proteiniphilum sp. UBA5283; assembly: GCA_002408485.1. Lineage (GTDB taxonomy): Bacteria > Bacteroidota > Bacteroidia > Bacteroidales > Dysgonomonadaceae > Proteiniphilum. The sequence goes on from DHSP01000008.1 coordinate 21,755, forward strand.
AATTACGATATACGGTATACGATGACTTCAGTGATGAGGAAACGATAGAGGCACTTTTAGAGGCAAAGGAAAGATTTAATTTCGAACTGGTCCATCTGAGTAGTCTTACACAACACCCTTCACCAAACTACTTACTGGTACTGCAGCTTGCCCAGCAGAAGGCACTGGCGGACGACGCCCATCTGGTCATCGTTGAATCAGACGTGGTTATTCAACCCGACACGTTGCAAACAATGCAGGAAAGAGCACACCTGTTACCCAATACGGCTATGTTGGGCGCAGTTACTACTGACGAGACAGAAAACTTCAATTATCCCTATCTCTATGCCAAAAACTACGCATTTGGCAGCATTAAATCGCCCAAAAGAATCAGTTTCTGTTGTACACTGTTAAGCAACGATTTACTTTCTAAATTTGACTTTCAGCTTCTCAACAAGGGAAAAACATGGTTCGATGTTTTCATCTCTCACAAAGCGCTGGAGTTAGGAATGTCTAATTACGTACTCACCGATACACCAGTACTGCATTACCCACATAGCAGCCGTCCCTGGAAAAATCTCAAGAAAACCAATCCACTCCTTTATTACTGGCAAAAACTGGTATTGAGAAGGGATAAAATCTAGTTCTTTCTCATTTCATAAAGGTCACCGCCACCCATTGATCCATTTCCGTAAAACGGAGATAGGTCCATCCCTCCTCTTCTCCTTTGGTACGTATAGCCGGGATATCCTCCCGGTAAAAACCACTCATAATGATCTGGCCACCTCTGTTCAGCACCTTATCATAGAGAGGGATGTCGCGTAAGAGAATGTTTCTGTTTATATTAGCTAAGATCACATCAAAAGTAGAATCACCCAGCAGCTCGGCTCCTCCGAGCAGCACCCGGATATTGTCAACGCCATTTAACTGCACGTTCTCGTGTGCATTATTACAGGCCCATTCATCAATATCGATTGCGGTGACCGATGTTGCTCTTCTCATGGAAGCAAGTATGGCCAGCACAGCTGTTCCGCACCCCATGTCAAGTACGGTTTTGTACTGCATATCCAGGGACAGGATCTCCTTCAGGATCAATCCGGTTGTCTGGTGATGCCCCGTACCAAATGCCATTTTGGGATCGATCATGATGTCGTATCTGTATTTTTTTTCCGGCTGATGGAAAGAACTGTGAATACAACACTCATCGCCAATCACGATCGGTTGAAAATAGTGGCGTTCCCACTCTTCGTTCCAGTTTTTATCTTCCAGCTCGTGGTGCAACCAGCTTATATCGGCCTTCACGGGTAAATAGGCAAGGAGTTCCGATACTTTTTGTTTGGAAAAAAGAGACGCCGGGACATAGGCATCCAATCCGCCAGGAACTTGCACGAATGTCTCAAATCCAACATCAGCCAACGTGGCAGCCAGTACATCCTTCACTATTTCCGAATCCGGATCGCAAGTAAACTGCACATGTATATATTTCATTCTATAGGTTTTTCAAATTTCGTCTCGTTATACCCGATACAAAAGTAGGCAACTTTCCGGGAATCGAATAAAAAAACACTTCCCAAAAAAACAATAGCTACCCGAAAAAAAGTAAAAATCCCTTTCTTCGGCCCATAAATTGTTTATAAATGTTACAAAAAATGGCTATTTTATAGAATATAAGCCCCGCATTGGTTTTTTTGTCCTACTTTTATCCGTCAAAAATAATCACCGTTTTCACGCTGTGGCATCACTGTTGATGTCGACTTCTGATTATTCGGCGTCATGAAAACATACAGTCAAAAAAATGATATGAGAATATTACTATCCATTACGCTATTTATCATCTCCTTCATATTTCCGGAATATGGATATGGGCAGGAACCCGAAGTAAAGAAACTGATTCAGGAAGGTGTAACATTACACGATCAGGGAGAATACATGCAGGCCATCGATAAATATAATGCAGCATTGAAACTCCAGCCAAACTGTGCACAAGCTACCTACGAAATAGCGCTGTCTTACCTTGCATTGAAAGATTTTCAAAAAGCTTTGGAGTTCAGTACCGCAGTGATCAACACTAACGACAAGCAACTTTCTCCGGGCGCCTACGCCGTAAAAAGTGAAGCTTTGGTGGAAATGGGACAGGTGGATGATGCCCTGGCCCTTTTGCAGGAGGGATTGATCAGGTATGGAGATGAGTATCTGCTTCACTTCAACATGGCCGTAAATTACTATAACAAGGGCGATGTGGATAACACGCTCAAACATATTAAAAAGGCTATCGATCTCGACAAATCGCACAGCGGCGCTTTTTTGTTGTATGCCTACGCGCTGAACGACAAAGGGCTTTGGGTACAAAGTATCCTCTCTATGCAAATGTTTCTTTTGCTGGAGCCCGACAGCAAGAGATCGAAAAATGCGTTTGAAGAGATGCTGCAGACAATGCGCATAAAAAAAACGGGCAAGCCGGTGGAACGCTCTTTCATTCAGCAGCAGATGCTGCGTAATGAGGCGGGTACATTGCTGCATCCGGAAGAGATCCCCCCTTTGTCGACGGCAGATGGACTTAATCGTATTCTTGTCTATCAGGCCATCACCTCCACCCTCGACTCGTTGCAGTCCACACCCGCTGAAGAGGATGAATTTATGCAATTCAAGCTTGTGAACCGGGCAATCATGAAGGTGCTCCAGAAAGAGAGTCTCAGCACTTCCAGACATGGTATTTTCTGGACCTTTTATGTTCCGTTTTTTTCGCACATCGAACTATCCAACTATTACGACACTTTCTGCCGTTACATCAGTGTATCTTACTATCCCGAATCTTTGGAGTGGTGGCAGCAGAACACCGAAGCAGCGGAGAATTTCGTGCTTTGGTTTGAAAATGGCGACAATATCTGATACACAAATTAAATAAATTAGGTACATTTGCGTTGCAGTCCGAACATAAGGAAATGATTGACGAGGAAAAACTACTGGAAGAGTTGCACGATCCGCTTACAAGCCGTAAAGGGTTTGGCCGTCTGGTATCTGAATACAGCGAGAGGTTGTACTGGCAGATACGAAAGATGGTGCTTTCTCACGACGATGCTAACGATATACTTCAGGATGTTTTTATCAAAGCGTGGACCAACCTCGAAAATTTCAGGGGAGAAGCCAAACTCACCACTTGGCTTTATCGGATTGCCATAAACGAAAGCATCACCTTCCTGAATAAAAAACGAAGCCAGAATAACATTTCCATCGACGATGACGACGCGTTTCTACTCAACATCATTGAGAGCGACGAATATTTTGATGGCGACGAAGCACAAAAAATGTTACAAAAAGCCATCCTTACTCTTCCCGACAAGCAACGCCTTGTTTTTCAAATGAAATACTTTGAAGAAATGAAATACGAAGAGATGTCAGACATTCTCGGTACGTCTGTGGGAGCGCTCAAAGCATCCTATCATCATGCCGTTAAGAAAATCGAAAAGATTTTGGGTGAACCCAATTAAACCTTTTAGATATCTCCGAGTCTACTCATCAGTACAGCGCAATAGAGAAAGGTATGAAAACAAATATTCACAAATTACAAGAAATAGATAAGACAAAAAACCCCTTTAAAGTACCTGAAAATTATTTCGCGCAACTCAATGAAGAGATAATGAGCAGGCTGCCCGAAAAGGAGTACGTTGAACCTCGTACTGTGTCGCTGTGGGATAAGGTAAAACCATGGGTTTATCTGGCTGCTATGTTTGTGGGAATTTATATTACCATTAATTTTCTGACCCGGAATAGTGACGGGGGGCAAATTACAACGGAACAGTCCACAACTGTTAAGCCGGCCAGTATACCGCAGGCTGCTGATAATTATTGGTCTACCGTACATGTTACCGAGGAAGAGTTTTATCAGTTTCTCGAAGAACAAATAGTAGACGATGGCTACTATGATTACATGTATAATCAGTATTATTTGAACTAAAATCGTAACAGACCTCTTTAATAAGATTTTGTCATGAGAAAAGGTATTATTTTGCTGCTGTCTATGTGCATGCTTCCCCTATTCTTCTCTTCCTTATCGGCTCAAAACAGAAAGATGGACATGGCTGATTACGAAAAAAGGAAGATGGAATTTATCCGGAAAGAAGCAGGGCTCACGCAAGCCGAAGCTGTAAAATATTTCCCGTTGAACAGCGAGCTCACACAAAAGAAATTTGAACTCCATAAACTCCATAGGGATAAAGTACAACGGATTAAGGACAACAGCAACATTTCCGACGAAGAATACAGAAGAATGCTCGACGATGATGTTGAGATTAAGATCAGGGAAGCCGCACTCGACAAAGAATATGCCACCAAATTCGAAAAAGTTCTCAGCCCGGAAAAACTTTACCGGGCACAACAAGCTGAAAAAAACTTCATTCAGAAGGAAGTAACCAACTTCCGAAGTGAACAGGGAAACAGAGGCAGCGGAAACAGCCGAAGAAGGTAATGTTCTTTAAACCTCTTCAGGCAAACATGCGGCAATCGGCGCTCATTATAGCCTTCCGCATTCTTTAATTTTGGAAAATAATAATTCTCTTTGGCCTAATCGTATAAAATAATTGTCTATAAATGTCTGGCAGACAAGTTATAGACAATTAAGCAGTTTTAAAGTATTGATAATAAAAGCGTTACAAATATTTGTGGAGTTGGAGGGATTCGAACCCTCGTCCAAACGAGGAAGCAATTTGCTTTCTACATGCTTAGCTTCATTTTATTTGTCGGGAAAGAGCGCGACTGAAGCCACCAAACTCAATCCTTATCTTCTTAGTTTCGGAAAGGAGCCGAAGCCTCTCCCATCCTATCTCCGATTTATCTGCACCACCTGATCGGAACGCTTCGAAGCCAGAGCTTCCGGGTGATGTCTTGTCCCGCCACATGTGACGGGATTAAGCTTTAATCTACTGTACTTCGATTAAGCAGCAAGAGCGTAATTGTTATTGCCAGTTAATTGTTTTGTCGTTTGAGATTAAAGTGCAAACCGACAACGCACTGCATGCTTACAAACCTCTTCTACCCGCTGTCAAAACCGGTCAACCCCATATTGTGAAAGAACGCATCTTTATCACGGATAAGACACAAAAGTAGGCAAATGGTTTAATTATGCCAAATATATTACACATTATCTACTACCCCCCTTATAACCAACTAAATATTAGAATCGATACTATTTTAGATTTATTCCCCATCTTTTTCTTGTTCCTTTCTCTTCTAATTCAATATATCCTTCTAGATTAAATGAAGAAAGAATGTCTGTTTTGTTTTTATTAAAAATATCAATCATAGCATCAATACAAGGAGCTCCATGTTTTTTAAACTGTTTGAATTGTAAATATGCATTTTTATTAATCAATATGCAAGATGGATGAATATATGGATATTTAATTTTGTTAAAACTTTTCCACCAATACTTTTTGTGTTGATCCTTTTCCAGGCCCTTTTTATCTACCATCAACTCCTTTCCTACTGCATATCCTTTATAATGATTATACATATCATTAATTATTTCTTTTTTTATATACACATCGCTATCCATTATCAAAAGAAAGTCATAAAAAGAAGTCGTAATACCATAATGCATACCTGGTCCGTGGTGAATATTATATCCAAGTCGCTCAACTTTTATATTTTTATCTTCCTTTTCTAAATCTTCAAAATAAAACTGTCCATCATCACTACCATCAATAATCCGATAAGGGATTGTAGGATAAATCTTTCTCACCGAATTATATTGTCTATATATAAGATCCGGGGTTTTATAATGAACTGTTAGAACTTCTACATTGTTTGTCATTATCATCATTCCAAGTATTATTTATTTCTCAAAATTTTATGCAATGCGTATACTACCCTCAAGATCAGTTGTAGTAAGAACCAGATAACTTATCATTTTACGGGTCGAAACTTGCTTCTCATAATATCCGATATGACTTGGATCCAATGGATTAAAGTATTCTCTGGCTAATGATTTTTTTATTTTTGAGCCAGGAACGTGAATGCGTTTTTCTTTGAAAGTAATATATCTCACCTCTTCCTTATTCATTCTTAGTAATTTCTTCGCATCACCTTCTATGTTAACTCCATAAACAAGCTTCTGCAGATATATATTTTCAGTCTTTACAAAAACATTATGGGGAAAGAAAATACTTATAATCTTGTTTATCAATTTCGAGTATGTACGCTGATAATGTAATTTACCTCCCAATACCTGAAAAAAAAGAGGTTTATGTCTTTTATTCAGAATATCAATAACTTCCTTGTCATTTTTTCGATCAGTGATTCTCTTCGATTGTTTTCGAATACGATAATATAAACCAACTAATGGTAGCCGAACAAAATCTCCTCCATGCTCAAAAATCGACAACCAGAAATCCCAGTCTTCACGACCCGGTATTTCCCGACAATATCCGCCCACCAACTTCCAGTCGGACTTTCTGTACATTGAGCAGACATCAATAATATTCCTCCGACAAAGCAAGTCCAGACTAAAAGGTTTAAAAACCCATCGTCCACTCTTATTTCCAAAAAAATGAGCCTCTCTGCTTACAACTTTAACATTCGGGTTTGCATCCAATACCTTAACGGCAGCCGAGATGTAATTATAGGCAATCAAATCATCTGCATCTACCGGAAGAATGTAAGTACCATCAGCCATTTCAATTCCCAGGTTTCTGGCAGCAGAAACTCCACTGTTCGGTTGAGAATATACACGTATACGGCCATCCTTTTCAGCTAATTGATTTGCAATGGCCAAAGATTGATCTGTAGAACCATCGTCAATAACAATTACCTCAAATTCAGCATAATCCGACTTCAACACCGACTCGAGGCTTGCAGCCAGATACTTTTCCATATTATACACAGGAACAATCACCGACACTTTACTTTGTTTCATAAAAATATTATCTAAACAAAACCTTTTTTCGACCAGCAAAGTTAGTAACTTTATTTTACTTTCGGCTTGAAATCAAACCCTTCAATAATAATTCCCCTTCAGTTGGTATTGTTGATGAGCAATTTTTCGTGACTGATTCAACAAGCAACAATTTCCTTCAGGTAGCCATTGAATCAACTTAACGGAATCTCTGTCAGCAGACAACATCTCACTCTTTTTCATCCATTTTTTGCTTTTCCATTTCAATACGTTCTTTTTCGGCGGCGGCTCTTATTTTTTCGACATCAATGCCTTCCTTTATCAATTGACATTCGCGCGGCCGTTCAAGTTGAAATTGATATTCTTCGTCGTCTTCCTGAAACTGACTCACCAGTTTCCCATTCCAAAAATCTATCGAATCCATCTTGGCAATAATTAAATTCCACGTCTCAATATCCGTATTTTTGGTCTTATGTTCCACTCTTTTCCCTGCATCATAACTGCCGGAACCATCGGTTCTACTATCCTTTTTTAAATTGACAAATCACCTTATCGGCTTTTTTACATTTCAACGATGTAAATACTATGAAGCCGACTTTCACCTCAGATGCATTTCTATAGAACTGAAAACAACAAACATATACCCTGCTACTCTATCCCATTAAAAGTATATTGAACAATCGGGCAATTTACAAACTCCTGTTTTCACAAAAGATAACAAACATCCATGCAAGATTTTTTAAATAAAGAGATTAGAACTATAAACCAAAGTATATCAGAAACAATTTACAAAGAAAACCGTTGAACTATATGATCAACTAAAAA
>DHSP01000008.1:29671-30745 GCA_002408485.1 Proteiniphilum sp. UBA5283
TACATCAGTTCCAGCACAAAATCTGTCAGGAAATAATGACGGAAACAACAAAATCACAACAGAAGATTTTCCTGCGGCCCAGTCGAATCAAAAACAGGTCGTAATCAAGTTACCGGCAAAAGCAGATCCTAAAAACGAAAGGGATTACAAAGTGGAACTTATTGCCGGAAAAAATATGATGGTGGACTGTAATCATCACGGACTAAACGGGATTATAGAAGAAGAGACATTGGAAGGATCAGGCTTTAAATATTATACGTTTACTACTACCGGCGATGTATGGGCTACCCGAATGGGATGCCCGGAAAATAGCAACCACGAGGAGTTTGTGACGGCCAGGCCTCTGATGATTGAATACAACAGTCAGGTTCCGGTAGTGGTATATGTGCCTGCGGGCTATGAAATAAAATACCGTGTATGGAGTGCCGGGGAAATCATGGAAGCCGGTAATCCCGCAGACAATTATGCCGTAAATGACGATGCACTCTATCAGACATGGGAATGGGCAAGCTCCGAGGGCGGATACACAGGCGGCAAGACGGCACTGAAAAACACCGGTTTAAGTAAGATCTATACCTTCAAGAAAGATGGTACCTATCTACACTACAAGAACAGGAAAATGGTACCGGCAGGAAAATTCCAATTGAGTAACGACTTTTCCATCTTCATCAAAGGTAAGCTTCCCATGATAGAACTTGCCGGTAAAGACAGAAAAATGTCATACATGTTTAACGGAAGGGATACGCTTATCCTGTCTGAAGAATGTTATGATTGCTACAAGCATGTATATGTCCGTAAATCAAAAAACATAACCCCCATATTATCCAAAATACAGGATTGTCCGGATGTGATGATAGAAAATCGCATGCCTCGGATTATCGATCGGAATGTGAAGACCAAACCGGCTCCCTCTTCCTACTATATTTATAAAGGGAAGCGTCGCGAAATCTCCGAATTTGATGCGGAATGGGTGAAAAAGAATTGTGATGTAAAAGTTGAATTAGTATACTAGGCATCGGGACAACAAACACATAAAGTATTCTTAAATTTAAATCCTGGTAAAACCCCAAATTC
>DHSP01000008.1:31014-31804 GCA_002408485.1 Proteiniphilum sp. UBA5283
AGCGAGAGTTGCTCGGCAATGGTTTTTACATTTTGGTGTTCGTGATGATAGAGCTGGTAAATCATCCAATCTCTCTCCGGCAATGTATCCACAATACGCGAAATTTCGGTCATTATTTCCTTCTTAGTCATATCTTCCAGCACATGAGAATAGGCCGGAGTCAATTCCTCTGCGTGAAGAGGGGCCGATAGTAAAATTTCCTGACAAGCCACCCTCGAGCGATGGAAATCGGCAATCCGTCGCAATGTATAGCAATGTAAAAATGGGGTTGTAGAGCCCTCCTCGTTTGTCAACAGAAATGAGGGAGAAATCCAGACTTTTGCCCAGAAATCCTGTAGGAAATCTTCCGCGGCTTCTTTGTCTCTGAAACCACTCACCAACTGCCTATAAACACGAGAAGCATGTCTGTCGTAGAATTCCAAGAACGCCTTAGTATCTTTATCGGCAATGGCTTTCAATAATTCCTGATCACTTTTCACGCTTTTGTTGTTCTTTTTCGCCGACAAAGTTAGAAATTGTTTATGGGAATAATATTTCGTTTCTGTTACGTTTTCAATCAGTTATTTCCTACCCTCATAAGGTACCTCTCATACTGTTTATCTTACCTCGAGAGATGGATTTTTCTATCGACTATCACTTTTGATTTAATTTAACATTAGGTAACCCAAACGAAAAACGATATAAGTATAGAGGCCGATTTGTTTCTGCTTCATATTACACAAAAATAGGTTCTAGCAACTCAATAAAAAACAGAATGAAAAAGGACAACCGCTTAAAAAGATTATCGCCC
>DHSP01000008.1:32049-32203 GCA_002408485.1 Proteiniphilum sp. UBA5283
CTCATCAACAATTGAACGACAATACACTTTCCGATAAAGAAGTAGAAAAAAGTGTAAAACGCCTATTAAGAAACGTAGCCGGGCGAATGAATATTGAAATCTTTCCACACAGAAAAAGCACATCACTCTCCTGGATTCAATACGGTGGAATAGC
>DHSP01000008.1:32458-33001 GCA_002408485.1 Proteiniphilum sp. UBA5283
GCAATATGAAGAAAATTACTCTTGCCGACGGTTCAGTAGTACACCTGAATATGGGAACCACCTTATCTCTCCATAAGGGAAAATTTAACGGACAGATCCGCGAAGTATGGTTAGAGGAGGGTGAAGCCTTTTTTGAAGTAACCAAAGATACCCACCGCCCCTTTATTGTACATACTGCCGACGGGTTGAGCACGCGCGTGTTGGGAACATCGTTCAACATAAAGGCTTACCGTGAATTGGGAGAACAGGTGGTGAGTGTGAAAACGGGCCAAGTGCAGGTAAGCAGGGAGAGCGGCGGAAAAGTTGTGCTCGAAGCCAATAATAAAGTTTCCTTCGATAACGGAACGGGCAGTTTAACCTCCGGCCTCACAGACGGTTCGGCTGCCGCCGACTGGCGTACAGGGAACATTGTAATGGACGAGGCGGGGTTAAAAGAAATAGCACTTCGTCTGAAACAATACTATAATGTGGAGATTATCAATGACGCCCACATCACAACGGACCAAAAAGTGTTCTTTGCCTTTACCACCAACACGGAGCTGA
>DHSP01000008.1:33264-42017 GCA_002408485.1 Proteiniphilum sp. UBA5283
AATATTGAGCATAAGCAGTATCCATGCGGAAATACAGTCTATGAAGTTCCCACGCGAAAGAATCATATCCCGGTTGGAACGGATGAACGAAATAGGTAAAAACACGGGGCAGGTAGTTACCTACAACAAAACAGCAATCAAAAACGACGAGCAGCTGCCCGAATTTACTGCTCACACCAATAACATGGAAGAATGGCTGTATGAATCGCTCAAGAACACAAGATGGATGTATCGAAAAATACGCGATAACTACTTTTCAGTTCTGGAAAAAGAAGCAGTTGCACTCGCAAGTTCCGTAGTCGAAACTCCCGCACAAAAGGAAGGGACCCTTTCGGGTAAAATTGTGGATGAAAGCGGAGAGGTTTTACCGGGAGCGACGGTGAAGGTCAGTGACCAAACCATAGGTACAGCTTCCGATATAAATGGTAATTTCAGATTATCTCTTCCGGCAGGTACCTACACCATAGAAATAGGATACATAGGCTACCAGACACAACGGGTGACGGGGGTGAAGATCAACGAAGGGAAAAACACACCTTTGGATGTTTCTCTAAATACCGAAAGTACTGAATTGGGAGAGGTAGTGGTCACAGCTACCTACAACAAAGCCTCCACCAATGGAATGCTGAAGCTGCAACAAACCAAAGCCGAAGTAAGCTCCGTTATCTCGTCGCAACAAATCAGCACGCTACCCGACAAGAATGTGGGTGAGGTACTGAAGCGTATATCGGGAGTGAGTACGGTAAATAACAGTAAAGTAATTGTGAGGGGAATTGCGGAACGATATAATGTGGCGCAATTGGATGGGGTGACACTACCCAGTACCGATGTGCAAACGCGTGACTTCGAGTTTGACATTATTCCGAACGACTTAATAGATAATGTGGTGGTATCCAAAAGTTATACGCCGGACCTTAGTTTTGGCTTTGGGGGCGGGCTGGTGCAGATCAACACCATCTCCGTGCCCGATGAGAATTTCATTAAAATGTCTGTCGGGGGCAAGTTCAGTCCCCATTATACGGGCAAACGATTTATGGGATACGGCAGGGGTAAATGGGATTACCTGGGTATGGACGACGGGGTAAGGGATCATTTTCCCGAGGGACTTTTCCCGGTCATGAATACCATGTTCCTTCTCGATTTTGAACCGGAAAACTTTACTCCACTCACTGTTGAGCAGGTGCGGGAGCAAAACAAAAAAATTGGAGGTTTGGAACGCCTGGGCACCCGAAAGTACAAAACCATGCCCGGACAAAACTACAATTTCTCCATTGGCAGAAGCTACGACCTAGGCCGCACCAAAATGAGCCGGCTAGGCTTTGTAGGCGCCTTGACATACCGTAACGAACAATCGATAGAAGACATCCTTCATTACGAGCGCGGCCCGTTTGACAAGATGGGTACCAACCTTTACGATTTTGAGACGGAAAAACAATATTATGAAAACAATGCCAAGAACTACAAGTTCAATACAACATGGGCGGTACTGCTAAACGGTGGATGGCAAACGGAGAATCACTCCATTTTTACAAAAAACATGTATTCGCGCATGTTCAACAACACATTTTACCGGATTGTGGGTACAGGAGAGGACATGTCTGTGGAGATGTATGGAAAAATTTACCCCGTCATCAGGGAGTTTGACAGCCCTAAATTTTTAGATTTGCTGCAAAATAAACTGGAAGGGGAACATCGATTCCTCAAAAACTTTACGTTTACCTGGGCGGCAGCCCGCGGGAAAGTGTTGAACAACGAGTTAGATGCCGTTGAAGCATACCTCGTTCCCATAAAATTCACCAACTTACCCGGATTAAACAGCTGGGACGATAAACCGGTATTCAAGTTCAACGACGACGACATGTTTTACAAATATGTGTTGGCCGGTTTCCACACGGGAGAAGCACAATCTTATGTCCCCTGGTTAAAAAGGTCGCAATATTTTTATGATGAAACCAACTGGAGCGCCGAGGCATCCTTGTCATACGAATTCAAGATGCTCAACAAATCACAGAGGATTAAAGCGGGAATACAATCCCTGGAGCGCCACGGTAAATTCAAGTGGTCACAACTGCCGATAGGAAGAAAAGGATTTAATAATAAATATGACAACCTGCCTATCTGGGCTATTGACCTGGACATGAAAGAGCCTAAAGAGGATGTGTTCTACTTTCCCCAGCTATGGGATTTACAACGGTATGAAGGGAAAAACACCAACATCGCTTACTTCGGGATGATGGACAACCGCCTGACCAATTGGTTTAGACTTGTATGGGGTCTACGCGTTGAATCGTATGAATATGATGGCATATACTCTGAAGGAAGCAATTCCTACACTTACGTGGACCCGGAAAAACAGAAAAACATGCCCAAGAGCTACTTTGTAAACCCTGAAACCGGCAGGGTAGTGTCCGAAAGGACGGATGTGGAAGCCGATGAAGTGAAATGGCACTACCTCCCCTCGACAGCCTTGACCCTCACTCCGTTGAAGAATCTCAATATTCGGGGATCTTATGCCAAATCGGTGGTGAGACCCGGATTGATTGAGAACTCGAAATTCACGCGTTTTAATCCTGAATGGGGTACTTACCAAATTAACGAAGGGGTACTTTCTACAAAAATTACTCACTACGACGCTAAAATAGAATGGTTCCCCACCCCCGGTGAAGTACTGTCGGTGGGCTATTTCAAAAAAGACTTTGACAATCCGGTGGAGCTGTACCGGGGTATTTTTGACACCAGCCAAAAGACAAAAGTGCTTACACAGAACTCCAAATCGGCTAAAGTAACAGGATGGGAGTTTGACGCGAGGAAAAACCTGTCGTTCCTATACCCCGGTTTTCAACCGTTGAGTAACATCTATATCTATGGTAACCTCACCCTCCAAAAGTCTGAGGTGCAGGCACGTTTTTTTGAAAAAGAGTATATCGGTTCCGACCATAACGGAAACGGATACAGCATACGTATTGAAAAGCTGTTGAAAATGAAAAGGCCCCTGTATGGACAGGTACCCATACTTTACAACTTCGGCATTCAATATCAAGACGAAAGGCTGGGCATAAATCTGGCTTTCAACCACATGGGAAATAAAACATTTGCAACCAGCGGCGACCCCCGCCTTGTTGAGTTTGAAAGAGAACGCGATCAAATGGACGCGCAAATAAGTTATAACTTTCTTAGAAATAAAGACTTAAAGTTAAAGCTCAATATTTCCAACATTCTTAATACTCCGTATCATTTTTTTACCAACGGGGGTTATACCTATAAAATAAGAGACGATTATGATTCGAAAACCGATTACTGGGAAGACAGTTATGAGTGGATATATGGTTTCGACGAAAATTACCAGTGGGGTTATTTTGAAAAGCAAGGAGAAGGAGACAATGTAGTCAAGATTAGAAAGGGAGATGATGATACCTATAAGAAAAAAACGGGTACGGCCTTCAGTTTATCGCTTTCATATTCTTTTTAAACGAGACATTTCAATAATAATGTAAAAAATGAAACAAATTAATAGGACAAATTATATCAAAGGGCTGCTCTTATTCATGATAGTGACAATGGTAGCCTGTTCAGGCGGTGGCGATATGGAAAAAGACTACCTCTATTTTACAGATGCTGCCACGATAAGGATCAAGGGTGTATATGTAGATGAAAACCCGATGGTGATGACTATTTACGGAGACACTCTATATGATGGCTACTTTTCCGTAGTAAAAGAATACAAGCCGGGTAGCAAAATAGACCTTTCGAGCACTTTTATGCTTAACAATAGGGAGAAAGATCTTACCCTGAAAGTGATTGACGCCGTCACAAAAAAGGAATTGTTCAGCGCTCCTTTTCAGGTAAACGGTGAAAATGTGCATACACTGGATTTCGCCTGGCTTTACGGAAAAAACCATAAGGAGTATAAAACCATCAACATAACCATTGAAATATTGAACTTCACGGCCAATGAATTCACTGTCGAAACCTCCAATGCCCAACTTCCCGGAGGTAAAGGTCAAGCCAGTGAGATAACGGCTTTCAGAGAAGGAAGCGAGACTTTTTTCCCTTTGGATTACAATGAAATTATTACAGTTACCATTGTGGATGGCCCTACAGGCAAAACGTTAGGAACAAAAAAAATTGATATTTCTAAAATAGAGGAAGAAAGTTACAATGTTGGAGCTGTCATTGTGCCATCGGGTAGTTTTGAGGTAAAACTTGAAGACCCCGTTCCACCCGTGGCCGATGCTACAATCAATAAAGTAGGCATATATCTGAAGAGCGATACAGGAGAACCATATGACATAACGATTGTGGACGAAAACTTTGAACCTCTTGGCGTGCTGGGGCAAAACATTATTCCCAATCAGTGGGCGTATTTAGATGTTACATTTGACACCCTTATTAACGGATATTACTATGTGGTATTTTACAAAGCCGGAACAGAAGAGCCCTATAAGGGGGGCGACATCAATTCCAGCTTCACCTCGGGTGATGAATATGGAACTCCTTTATTCCCTACCGACGGGAGCAAGGGCAGTGTTAGGTGTTTCTTTATTTACGAGCAATATGGTGGTCTTAGGGGGATGCAACTGTAAATAATATTTTCACCTGACACATGAGCATGTCTCATAATTACCGAATTTAAAACGAAACAATTAATATGATAACAACCATTCAATCATTCCAACGCGTTTGCCTTCTTCTTTTGGGGGTGGCATTTATTTCCCTTGCCGGGTGCAACAAAGAGGAAGAAAGTTTTATGGCTACCGAAGTAAGGTTGACCGGGTTTAACAATACCGGCGAAGAATTAGAGATACAAATTGATACCATTATCTATAAGAATTCCCGTTATTATGAAAAACCCACCTCCTTTTATCCGGATGAATATATCCCTTTTTCCTTTGCATACCTCTACTATTCTGCCGATAATCCGGTGCTTACACTGAAAGGGAAAACTACCGGAAAGATATATTTGGAGCAACCCATAAAAAAAGGCGTACTGAGGCAACGATACGGATTTACCTATGTGAATGGGGAAAATGTCTACAATCCCCCGGCACCCGACCCTAACACCAATAAAGTGGGCTTTTTTCTGGCCGACCCTCTATTCAAAGATGCGATTGACATTGTGGCGAAAACATCCATTTATATAAGTAATCCCGACGGCAGTTCTACGATAAAAGAAGAGAAAATGGTTCTTGTCAAGGATTTAAAACCTTTTCAGTGGAAGTATGTGGATTACACACCCCAAAGCATGTTTGCCAGCCCCGATATTTATAGGATCGAACTATCCTATTACAAGTCGGGTACCGATATAATCGCTTTTCCCACCGGGTCAGAATACACGGAAAACAATGAAATAGACTTGACAAAAAAGGAGAAGAGTACGTTTCCCGTGTTAGACCAACGAGGAAGAGTGGTCAGTTATCTTATAAGTATTGAAAAGATCCGGGAAAATGATTTTATCAAACAATTCAGTGCGGTAGACTGGTAAATAAATAGATTGTCAAACATGATCTTCGGAGTGGTTTTAACGCTTGTACAAGCCGGATCGCTTTTTGCAGATTCTAACACGTTACATTATATCTTTTTCTCCATGATTGAAATATCCACCTCTGTTTTCATTTTCCTTTATGCCTGGAGATGGAAAGAAAAAAGTGAGCTCTGATTTATTATTTGTATATTAGCACAAAAAAGTTATGAAACATATTTCAATTTTAATCTTCATCTTTATGGTCGCAGCCTCTTGTCATACAAAGACCAAAGAGACTGGATCGTCGTCCGCACAATACAATGACACAGTAGTCACGCCTGCTGACACAACCTATCTTATCGGAATGGATATTCCTGAGTATAAAGATTTGCCTCGCCAGTTTGTAGCCAATCATGACCGTTCAATGACCTACCATATGAATTTAATGGAATCATTTGAAGCGTCGGGATACGGCACCTATTCAACCCGTCCCGATTATTATGGCGGATCGTACATCGATGACAATGGAAATTTTGTCATCCTTATAAAAGGCAATCCTTCGGATTATCGCGCCGAAATTGAAGAGCGTATAAAAGGAAAAGATGTTATTTTCAAACAGACTGATATTTCTTTTGTCGAGCTCAATGAAATAATGGATACGATTAACAAGTATATATCTGATAAAAGAAACAATAAAGTTGCTCAAAATATACTTAGTGCAGCTTTGGATGAATTAAACAGCCAAATAAGAGTGGGGCTGAAAGATTTAAATCCCCATTCTATTGAGGAATTTAAGGAAAATGTAATTAACTCACCCTATATTGAATTTGAACAAGGAGGTTATATTCAACTTGAGTGAATTCAGATATAAATACGAATAACTATTATTCTGGTACAATCATCAATAGTTGTAAACTGGTAAGCACCAGCTCTTAATTTTGTTACATCTAATTGTGCTCGATCACCTGGAATATCTTTGTTGTACAATTTGTAATCACTTTTCTTACGCTGTTTGATCGCAGCCTCCACATTGTACTTGTGATCCGGGACATTCGTCCCGCTTAGCCACAAGAACCGGATATCATTGCGCGATAGCTCTTCTATGTTATCGTACTACTTTAAGGGCACTTAAAAAATGCTAATCTTTAGGCTATTAGGCAATTTTTCGTTGTGAGAAATGAGAATTTACCGTTCTTTTTAACATAGTACAAGAAATAGAGACTGCCTCTATTTTGAAACAGCCTCTTCAACTCACAGAAAAATTATGTAATTTTGTAGCATATAACCAATCGGGTATGAACAAGATTATTGCAAAAGAAAATTTTTCGGAGAAAGTTGTATGTTTTGAAGTAGAGGCACCACTTATCGCCAGGAGCCGCAAAGCAGGCCATTTCGTAATCGTACGTGTAGGAAAGAAGGGGGAGCGTGTGCCTTACACCATCGCTGCTGCCGACCCCCAGAAGGGTACCATTACGCTGGTCATCCAGCGTGTGGGCAAATCGTCTGAAAAGATATGCCAGCTTGAAGTAGGCGACTACATTACCGACATGGTGGGTCCACTCGGTAAAGCTACCCACATTGAAAACTTCGGCACCGTTATCTGTGCAGGGGGAGGTGTTGGGGTAGCTCCCATGCTTCCCATCATTGAAGCCATGAAAAAGGCCGGAAACAGGGTCATCACCGTTCTGGCGGCACGTACAAAAGAACTGATTATATTGGAAGAACAGGTACGCAAGTACTCCGACGAGGTTATCATCATGACCGACGACGGTTCATACGGAGAGAAGGGATTGGTTACCAACGGAGTGGAAAAAGTAATACAAAGGGAAAAAGTAGACCTTTGTGTTACCATTGGCCCCGCCATCATGATGAAGTTTGTGGCACAACTGACAAAAAAATACGAAGTGCCTACACTTGCCTCACTCAACACCATCATGGTGGACGGCACGGGTATGTGTGGCGCCTGCCGTGTTACCGTAGGCGGAAAAACAAAATTTGTCTGCATCGACGGGCCCGAGTTCGATGCACATCAGGTAGATTTCGACGAAATGCTGATGCGGCTAAAGGCATATAACTGAACAAAGCGGGCATACTTTTTGGGTTATCAATCAGGAAGAAACAATCATAAAAAAATGAGCGAATATTTACAGGCGGAAAGGGCACAGGAGTGGCGTGAAGCCCTGCGCAAATCGATGAAGAACAAAGACCGTACAGCCATCCCGCGGGTGAAGATGCCCGAGGTGGATCCGGAGGTACGCAGCCATACCTATGATGAAGTAAACCTTGGCCTGTCAGAAGCACTTGCCCGGGAAGAGTCACACCGCTGTCTCGACTGCGTGGATCCTACCTGCATAACCGGTTGTCCTGTAGAGATCAACATCCCGAAGTTTATCAAGAACATCGAACGAGGCGACTATCTGGAAGCAGCCCGCACGCTGAAAGAAACCAGCGCCCTACCGGCGGTATGTGGGCGTGTTTGTCCCCAGGAGCGCCAATGCGAGAGTCAATGTTTTTACACGTTGAAACTCAAGAAAGAACCCGTTGCAATTGGCCACCTGGAGCGGTTTGCAGCCGACTACGAGCGGATGAGCGGAAGCATCTCCATTCCCCAGACAGCGCCCGCCAACGGCACTAAAATTGCTGTCGTGGGTTCAGGGCCGGCGGGTTTGGCTTTTGCCGGAGACATGGTCAAATATGGGTACGATGTCACCGTATTTGAGGCCCTCCACGAACTGGGAGGGGTCCTTCGTTACGGTATTCCTGAATTCCGGCTGCCCAACGAAATTGTAGATGTTGAGATTGACGGACTCAAAAAAATGGGCGTAAAGTTCGAGACAAACTGCATCATAGGGAAGACCATCTCACAGGAAGATCTCCGGGAAGATGGATTCAGCGGCATTTTTGTCGGCAGTGGGGCCGGACTTCCCAACTTTATGAATATCCCGGGAGAGAACCTCATCGGCATCATGTCGTGCAACGAATACCTCACCCGTGTGAACCTGATGCAGGCGGCCGATCCTGATAGCGATACCCCGGTATACAAAGGAAAGAGAGTTGCTGTAGTTGGTGGTGGTAATACAGCCATGGATGCAGTGCGTACCGCACGCCGGCTGGGTGCAGAAAAGGCCATGATCATCTACCGCCGTTCGGAGGAAGAGATGCCCGCTCGTGTGGAAGAGATCAAGCATGCCAAAGAAGAGGGCATCGATTTCTACACGTTGCACAACCCGCTCCGTTACGAAGGTGATGAGCGGGGACATGTTCAACGCATGCTCCTGCAACGGATGCAGCT
>DHSP01000008.1:42265-48699 GCA_002408485.1 Proteiniphilum sp. UBA5283
AACCCGCTGATTCCACAAACATTCACCGGAATGGAAGTTACCTCGTGGGGCACCATCGTCGTAAACAACGACACCATGCAGACCGCCGACGAAATGATTTACGCCGGTGGTGATATCGTTCGCGGTGGAGCTACCGTAATCCTTGCAATGGGCGACGGGAGGAAAGCAGCCAAAGCAATGCATGCACATTTAAACAAGTCGTTATGAAGATAAAGATCCTGGCCGATGCCCATATCCCCTACCTGAAAGGGGTGGCTGAACAATTCGGCGAAGTTGAATACCTGCCCGGAAATCAATTTACCCGCGAAGCAATCAAAGAAAAAGACGCGTTGATCGTGCGCACCGTCACACACTTCGGCGAGGAGATACTTGACGGTACCGCTGTGAAGCTGATCTGTTCGGCCACCATAGGATACGATCATATCGATACGGACTATTGCGATTCACACGGGATAACCTGGCGCACCGCACCGGGATGCAATGCCAACTCGGTGGAACAGTATATTACAGCCTCCCTGCTCTGCCTGGCCGAAAAGCATCAATTCAGATTACAAGGAAAAACCATTGGCATTGTGGGAGTTGGGAATGTAGGCAGCAAGGTTGAGGTAGCCTGTCGGAAGCTGGGAATGAACGTGCTGCTGAACGACCCGCCCAGGGAGGAAGAAGAAGGAAATAGCGATGGTAAATTTGTGGAGCTGGAGATGATTAAACAACAAGCCGACATCATCACCTTTCATACTCCCCTGACCAAAACCGGGAAGCATGCTACGTTCCACCTGGCGGATGAGTCATTTCTGCACACCGTTGCCAGAAAACCTTTCATCATCAATGCTGCACGCGGAGGCATCACGGACAACAAGGCGCTAAAAAATGCACTACGTGTAGGTGAAATTGCGGGGGTGGTGATCGATTGCTGGGAAAATGAACCGGATATCGACAGGGAACTGCTTGCCATGGCAGATATTGCCACGCCTCATATTGCCGGATACAGCGCCGATGGCAAGTGGACAGCCACCAGGATGAGCCTTGAAAACCTGAGCAGTTTCTTCGTCCTGGACATCAACCCACAATACGAGGATATCCCGGCACCCCAACTGCCGGTCATTGATCTGAGCAACATACCTGCCGAAGCACAGCTGACTCACGCCGTGTGGCACACCTATAATCCAGTGACGGAAACAAATGCGCTCAAATTATCCCCGGACAAATTTTATTGGTTTCGTTCCCATTATCCATTGAGAAGAGAGTATCCCGCTTATCGGGTTACTCATGCGGCACCTTTCGCAGCTGATAAACTCCATCAACTGGGTTTTACACTATGAGGCGTCCCGGAAACAGATAAAAACATGGGGGACAGTCTCGCCCTTTCTGTGGCAGAATTTAACGTTAATAAGGCAAACGGCGCTTTTTTAATTGCACGGAATTGAATATATTTGTCTGCTATAACTCGTTGGAAAATTGATCAATTAAATTCATATTAAACTTTATCCAAATGAACAGAAAATCGCGTCTTTTATCTTTTTTGTTTGCTGCGGCGGTGGTATTATTCACTACCTCCTGCAGCAGTAAGCTTAAACCGCTTTCGCAAAACAACTTTAACGTTACACCAACACCGCTGGAAACTGTAGGAAACCAAATCCCGGTTACCGTAAACGGTACTTTCCCCGAAAAGTGGTTCCATAAAAATGCTACCCTAACCGTTACGCCCATACTCAAGTTTGGGGGCAACGAAATAGCCGGCACACCATTTAGCTATCAAGGGGAGAGTATCTCCGGAAATAGGGTGACAATCCCCCACAGCAGAGGCGGGAACTTCACTATCACTACTACATTCCCTTACTCGCCCGAAATGCAATCATCGGAACTTTACCTTCGTTTCGACGGGAGAATCAAAAACAAGCAGTCTGCCCTGCCCGACTTGAAAGTGGCCGACGGGGTGATTGCCACTTCGGCACTTGCCGACGTAAAAACCACCACACCCTCTGTGGCGGATGACGGATTTCAGCGAATTATCCAGGAAGCACAGGAGGCTAACATCATGTTTGTGATTCAACAAGCCAACCTGCGTCAGAGTGAATTGAACAAACGCGACTTAACAGAATGGAAACGCCGTGTGGAACAGGCATTCAACGACCCCAAACAAAACGTGAACGTAGAAGTATCGGCCTATGCATCACCCGATGGCGGCCTTTCGCTCAACGAACAACTTGCTGCTCAGCGTGAAAAGAATACGTCCAAATATTTGGAAAATGAATTGAGCAAGCGAAACATCAACACGGATGTATATGCCCGCTACACAGCCGAAGACTGGGATGGCTTCCGTCAGCTCGTCTCCGCCTCTAACCTGCAGGATAAAGAACTTATTTTAAGAGTTCTGGAAATGTATCCCGACTCAGAAACGCGCGAAAAGGAGATCAAGAATATCTCTTATGTGTTCGAGGACCTTGCCACAACCATTCTGCCCCAACTGCGCCGTTCACGTATCACGGCAAATATTGAGATCATTGGTAAGTCCGACGAAGAGATCATGACTGCCTGGAAAAACAACCCGAAAGAACTATCGGTTGAAGAACTGCTTTATGCCTCTACCCTCACCAACGACGAGAAAGTAAAAGAACGTATTTACCAGTATGTTACGGCTAACTTTTCAAACGATTACAGAGGATGGAACAACATTGGAACCATGTTCTACAAACAGGGCGATTATGCGAAAGCAAAACAGGCATTCGACCGCGCTGCACAGGTAAACCCTTCCGCTCCGGAAGTAAATATGAACAAAGCGTTGCTGGCCATCATGGACAACGACCTGCAAACAGCCAATGAGTTGATGGGCCGTTCTGCCGGTGCTGCCAGCCTCGACGAAGCAATGGGGCTGCTCAGCCTGTTGCAGGGCAACTACAATCAGGCAGTAGGCGCCTACGGTAACAACCGGACAAACAACGCCGGTTTGGCACAACTGTTGGTAAGAGATTACAACAAAGCCAAACAAACTCTCGAGTCGGTGGAAGCTCCCGATGCTACTACCGCCTACCTGCTGGCCATCATCGCCTCAAGAACAAATAACTTCAACGACGTGGCTGCAAACCTGCGCACGGCAATCGGTCGCGACCGCACCTTTGCCACCAGGGCAGCCAACGACCTGGAATTTGCAAAATACCGCACCAACCAGGAATTTATGTCGATCCTGAATTAATAACAACGGACAACATACGAAAGTGGGCCCCTCCAGGCCCACTTTTTTTATTCCACGGAATACATCATCGCAGTCGGGACGAATTATCGGTTCCTCTTTACAAATAAGCAAGAGCCGTAAGAGTGAATTTTTAAAAAATAATGTAATTTTGTCTCTGCGTTTCAACGTTGTCTCCAAAAGAGATCTACGGACAACGGATAACTACATCGCATATGATCCGGACAAAAGCTGTTATAAAATATTTGGGTTACATCCTATTGTTTAATTCGCTGTTCCTCTTCATCTCGGCAGCCATATCTTTTTTCAATCACGAACAATCATTGAATGCATTGCTAATAAGCGCTTTGACATGTTCTATCTTGGGTAGTTTACTCCATTTTTCCACCAAACAATATGGAGAATTGAATTTTCACGAAGGACTGGCTATCAGCGTCGTCGGATGGTTTATCACCTGCATCGCCGGGATGCTTCCCTATTTAATATGGGGAGGCGAATTCAACTCAGTGCCCAATGCCCTTTTTGAAAGTGTATCGGGATACACCACTACCGGGGCAACCATTTTGAATGATGTTGAAGCATTACCCAAAGGACTGCTCTTCTGGCGTTCTTCCACCTCATTCATTGGCGGTGTGGGCATCGTATTGTTTGTGCTGTTGATTCTTCCCGAGAAAAGGGGTGCAATGTCCAGCTTTTATCGTGCGGAGGTATCCAGCTTGTCGAAAATGAGCTTCACCATTCGTTCGCGACATATTCTGCGCATCATCGCCACGGTCTATTTCAGCCTGATCATTTCCCAAATAATTTTGCTGAAGGCGGCGGGAATGAATCTTTTCGATGCCACCTGTCATTCTCTTACCACCGTCTCCACTTCCGGGTTCTCTACCAAAAACGCAAGCATCGCAGCCTATGACAGTGTCTGGATTGAGATGATCATCACGTTTTTCATGCTCATCAGCAGCATGCATTTCGGGCTAATCTACGGAACCATGGCAAGGAAAAAGTACAATCTGTTCAGCTCCCGCCCCACACGCATGTATGTTGTGGTGATACTCATCGGGATCATCCTGATTGCCCTGCAACTCACAAACGATCAATACTATGGCTTCTGGGAATCATTCCGGATCGCCGCATTTCAGGTCGTCTCCCTGACAAGCACCACGGGGTATGCGACTGTGGATACCGCGGCCTGGCCCATTTTTTCCATCCTCATCCTCATCTATTTCTCCGTTCAGTGCGGCATGGTGGGATCCACTGCAGGAGGGATTAAATTTGACCGGATTTATCTCTTCTTTGGATCCGTAAAAAAGCAGCTAAAGCTTATTCTGCATCCCGAAGGAATGTATGTTGTGAGAATGGACAAACAGGTAATCGACCAAAAACTGGAAATGCAGATCATGGCTTTTATGATTCTCTACATCCTCACATTCTCGCTTACTGCGCTTTTACTTACCGCGATGGACATAGACGGGACAACAGCCTTCTCGGTATCCATAGCAACTCTTGGCAATGTGGGCCCGGGCTTTGGCGGAGTAAGCTCGATGGGTAACTACAACCACCTGCCCGATGCAGCAAAATACATACTCTCTGCCAATATGCTCCTGGGACGTCTGGAGATCATGAACGTGTTTGCCCTCTTTATGATGATATCGCTAAAAAGAAAACGTTAACGCAGAAAGGATAAAAGGATATTGGCAAGTTCACCGGAATGAAATCCCGATTACTTTTTGTACCTTTGCAGCAATTTTTTAATACGTTTGACAGCTGAAATGATGATGAATTTTGTAGAAGAGCTCCGTTGGCGTGGGATGATACAGGATGTAATGCCCGGCACGGAAGAACAGTTATTGAAAGAACAAACTTCGGGCTATCTGGGAATAGACCCCACAGCCGATTCTCTGCATATAGGCCATCTTGTGGGCGTGATGATGTTAAAACACTTTCAACGCGCCGGGCACACCCCCATCGCACTGGTGGGAGGCGCCACAGGAATGATTGGCGACCCCTCTATGAAATCGGCGGAGCGCAAACTCCTCGACGAAGAAACCTTGCGACACAACCAGGAAGCCATCAAAACCCAGCTGGCCAAATTCCTCGATTTTGAGAGTGACATCCCCAATAGGGCTTTGTTGGTGAACAACTACGACTGGATGAAAGATTACACCTTTTTGACCTTCATCCGGGATATCGGGAAGCACATCACCGTAAACTACATGATGGCGAAAGACTCCGTAAAAAAACGCCTCAGCGGTGAGTCGAGCGAAGGAATGTCGTTCACCGAGTTCTCCTATCAGTTAATGCAGGGGTACGATTTTCTGCACCTCTACAGGGAAAAGGGCTGCCGTTTGCAACTGGGAGGCTCCGATCAATGGGGAAACATCACTACCGGCACAGAGCTGATACGCCGCGTGGAGGGTGGTGAAGCCTATGCCCTGGTGTGTCCGCTGATTACCAAAGCCGACGGCGGTAAGTTTGGGAAGACGGAGACCGGCAATGTATGGCTCGATCGGCGCTATACATCACCCTATAAGTTCTATCAGTTCTGGTTGAACGTAAGCGATGCCGATGCCGAGAAATACATTAAGATCTTCACCTCTCTCACAAAAGAAGAGATCGAATCGCTGGTAGCCCAACAACAATCGGCACCCCATTTACGTCCCCTGCAAAAGAAGCTGGCAGAAGAGATTACCGTGATGGTACACTCGCGGGAAGATTATGACATGGCAGTGAATGCATCGCAGATTCTTTTTGGAAAATCAACTTCCCAAACATTGCGTGCCATCGACGAAGAAACATTTTTACAGGTGTTTGAAGGAGTGCCTCAATTTACAATCTCAAAAGACAAACTAAGCGCAGGTGTCAAAGCGGTGGACCTGCTTACCGACGATGCGGCTGTCTTTCCCTCCAAAGGTGAGATGCGCAAAACCGTGCAGGCCGGCGGTGTAATGATCAACAAAGAAAAGCTTGAATCGTTCGACGAAGTCATCGCCGCATCACACCTCATCGGCAATAAATACATCCTGGCCCAGCGAGGGAAAAAAAACTATTTCCTGCTAATTGCCGAATAGTTTTCCACACAAAACAATTTGCGGGTAAAATAGAGTTGAAATATTTGGAAAGTTAAAATTATTACACTACTTTTGCACTGCTTTTCACGAAGCGACGAAGGATTGTCCCATGGTGTAATGGTAGCACATCTGATTTTGGTTCAGCCAGTTAAGGTTCGAGTCCTTGTGGGACAACA
>DHSP01000008.1:48897-49116 GCA_002408485.1 Proteiniphilum sp. UBA5283
ATACTTCCCCAAATATGTGGCATCTTTCTCATTGATTGATTTAATGAGTTTTGATAACTCTCGATATTTGACTGATTCAGAATTGTAGCCGCCTAATCGATCTTGTCCGTAATTGTTTATCTCTTGCAACTCAGATATATATTTTATTGTAGCATTCCTATTGATTATAAATTGATCAGCGGTCATTATCCCCGCATTACCTTTTTCAATATTAATGCA
>DHSP01000008.1:49341-49923 GCA_002408485.1 Proteiniphilum sp. UBA5283
TAATATTCAAGCGGTATACTTTTGGGGTGAAATAAACAGGTATTTTGAACGATAAACAAAATTATCCATTTTTTCTTCGTTCATAGCTTTAGTAAATTATTGTCGAATGTTTGTAGATTTTCGTCGCTTAATTTCAGCCTACCGGTTCTGCCCGGAGCTTTCCTTACCAATCCGAACAACCCGTCGTGTATGTAATTGATAACCGTGGTGTAATGAAGATCATACATTTCGGCTACCTCTTTTGGCGTGTAAAACTTTTTCATGATGCATTTGTTTGGTGAATAATAATCTGAGCTCAAATATATAAAGTTTTTAAACAACCACCCCTATTTTCACAAACAAGGACGGTAAAATTTTTGTGTCTAATAGTTGCTACAATGATTTCTCAAAATCCATCATCTTCTGTCTGACTCCGTCCATCGCTATGGCGCAAAGTTCCGATGTGTGATGAACCTCCCTGATAAACTCTTCTGCTCCATTCAGATTATCGGGTTTCAAATAATCTGCCGAAACTGTACTCATGTTGTTAAGCAATACGTTGATGCTTTCCAATTGTGCATTAAAATCCTGAATCTGTTGTTT
>DHSP01000008.1:50120-50737 GCA_002408485.1 Proteiniphilum sp. UBA5283
ATCCCGGAATCCCAGATTCTGATCGATTACATTTGTCATAAGCCGTAATATCTGTCTTTGTACTTCACCAATAGAACGCCAAAGCGGGTCCATTTCCTTCTCTATATATTTCTCATTTAAATCACCCCAGCATTCCAGCATATTTTCAATAACCAAGTCGCCAACATCTTGTGTCATTCGGTAAGCTACCAGAAACTCCTTTGTTTCACTCGATAATGTCACGTTTCTCATTTCTGAAGATGTTGTTTTGTTTTCAATAATTGAATTTTGTTCCATAGCGTTTTATTTTAAATGTTACAATCAAATTATATTAATGATGCAAATATATAGTTATAACTTTATATCACAAAACAAAATACAAGTTATTTCTGCATTTTAACCTAATTTAATACAGTTTTATCTATACATCTGTGTATGTTTAGCTAAATTTGCATCAAAATAGACTGTATGAGGATAAAAGAAATAATAAGAGCCAAAGGATATACGCAAAAGGAATTCGCTGATAAATTGGGAATTACCCTGAGTGCTTTAAACCAAAGGCTGGATGGTAACCCTACAGTAGGATCATTGAGAGAAATAGCGAACGCCCTTGAAGTTGATTTGCTTGATCTATTTGA
>DHSP01000010.1 GCA_002408485.1 Proteiniphilum sp. UBA5283
TTCTTACAATGTCACGTCAACCCGCACCCTGCCCAGTAAAGCGCCGGGATGATCACGATACGTGAACCGATGAACGTATTCCACACGCAAAAGTCCCAGGAGATTCGTGATTCCAACGGTTCCCTCCACATAGGGGGCTGAGCCGTACCGGTAGGATACCGGCGGAAAATCGTAGATGAGAGAAGAGGGGGAAAGCAACGGGTCGTTTTTGCTGCTCAGCCTACCGTAAGAGGCGCGCAACGAGATCAACTCTTTTGCTCCCAGATCGTCCAGCAGTGGGATCTTGGCCAGCAGGAAATCATCGCCTACAAAAGTCGTCCGAATCGTATACTGCTCATCGGCAACAAACTCCAGGGCCCGGTTCAGGAAGAACGCGTTGTTCTCGATATGATGTTTATATCGTTGGTTGGGATAGACTAGTAGCGGAAAGGGCACTGCGTCCCACACTTTTGAAAATTCCCCCACGGCATCCAGTCGTCCAGCGTAACCCAAGTAGAAACGTTTTTGTGCGGAGAACTCCGTTCTGTGGTATGCAGCACCACCTTCGGGTAAATGCACGAAGCCGATGGAGTGTGAAAGAAAAAAGACGGGACTTGTCACATCGACAGGTTTTCGTTTGCGTTTTTGCTGTAAATAGGCCTCTTCGAAAGAGTACCGCAGCAGCACCCCACCCTCGGAAGTGTCCAGCCCATCGTATGCGGTAAGCCCGGCGTCGGAACTCCTCCGGAACTCCAGTTCTCCCTGCGGGATCAACCTCGATTTTCGCCACCAGAAGGTGTGCGCAAGACCGTTTTTGTACTCCCTCTCGTAGTTTATCTCGGCAAAGTTGCGGTACGTCGCTTCATTAACCGACCTCCGGTAGGTAATCAGCAACAGGTCGTTTAGAGAACGCGGGTGCATCTCGCCGGGGGAGAACAGATCGTTTTCATACACCAGGCGCATATTGTTTTTGGGGAATTCGTCCTCATGATAGGCTTTTTTATCGAACGACCAGACGGCTTCTCCGCGGTACTTGAACTGCTGGTCTTTAAAACCATAAGCCAAGTATCCCTTCATAAAAAAATGGGGACTCAGGCGCGAATTGGATGCTGCTCCCGCCCGCAGGCGGACGCCTTCGACGGGATTGTAAGTGGGAAGAGTCTGGATCCTGCCAAAATCGAACGTGTTGGTCTCCGGGTTTCCCAGCGGGATCCAGTCGTCCATCACAAACCGGGCCGCCTTGCTCAGCAACGATACGACCTTTCCGGGTTTCACGGCAGCGTCGCCCGGCGGCGATAACAGTGCCGTCTCACGGTCCTGGGGCACCAGCGCGATGCGAAGCGGAGCATGCCCATAGTCCTCCGGCAAGAGGTAAGTCAGGCTATACCCTTCTCCCACACTCACCAGGCGGTTATTCTTCAATGAATCGGGTACCTGAAGTGAGAATTCACCCACATTACTGGCCACTACTCCGATCTTGGTATGCTCCACAAAGATCGCGGCGTAGGGGACCGGCGTGTTGTACTGCGCATCGATAACTACCCCACTGACCTCTTTGTATTGAGCAAGTACTGGCAGGCTTAATACCGGCAAGAAAAACAGAATCAGAAACTTCCTCATTCTTAATTTTCTGTTTACAGCTTCCGGTAGCGTACCCTTTTCGGCTCTACGTTGCCTAGGCGCATTTTCTTGTTCTCCTCATACTCGCTATAGGAACCCTCGAAATAAAATACTTCTGAATTTCCTTCAAACGCAAGGATATGGGTACAGATACGGTCCAGGAACCAACGGTCGTGAGAGATCACCACGGCACATCCGGCAAAGTTTTCCAACCCTTCTTCCAGTGCACGGAGGGTATTCACGTCGATATCGTTGGTCGGCTCGTCGAGCAACAGTACGTTTGCCCCGGCTTTGAGTGTCAATGCCAGGTGTAGACGGTTTCGTTCACCGCCGGAAAGAACACCGCACAGTTTTTCCTGGTCCGCTCCCGAGAAATTGAATCGCGACAGGTATGCCCGGGAGTTCACCTCTTTGCCCCCCACGCGTACAAACTCCAATCCACCGGACACCACCTGATAGACGGTCTTACCGGGATCGATGGCTTCGTGAGCCTGATCCACATAAGCCGTAACAACGGTCTCTCCCACCTCGAACGAGCCATTGTCCGGGGTCTCCATTCCCTGTATCAATCGGAAAAGGGTGGTTTTTCCAGCACCGTTGGGGCCGATAACGCCAACGATCCCGTTGGGTGGAAGCATGAAGTTAAGGTTGTCGAACAGCAGCTTGTCACCAAAGGCTTTCTTCACGTTTCTAGCTTCAATCACCTTGTTTCCTAACCGGGGGCCGTTGGGAATAAAAATCTCCAGTTTCTCCTCACGCTCTTTCTGATCCTGGTTCAGGAGTTGCTCGTACGAGTTCAGACGTGCTTTTCCTTTGGCCTGGCGCGCCTTGGGCGCCAGGTTGATCCATTCCAGCTCCCGTTCCAGCGTTTTGCGACGCTTGCTCACCTGCTTCTCTTCCTGTTCCATCCGTTTGGTTTTCTGCTCCAGCCACGAGGTGTAGTTCCCTTTCCAGGGGATTCCCTCACCGCGGTCGAGTTCAAGAATCCAGCCCGCCACATGGTCGAGGAAGTAACGGTCGTGCGTGATACAGATCACCGTTCCCTTGTACTGCTGCAAATGCTGCTCCAGCCAGTCGATCGACTCGGCATCGAGGTGGTTGGTCGGCTCGTCGAGAAGCAACACGTCGGGTTCCTGCAGTAGCAGGCGGCACAGTGCCACCCGGCGGCGTTCACCTCCTGAAAGTTCACGGACCGGCTGTTCTTCAGGCGGACAGCGAAGGGCATCCATCGCACGCTCCAGGCGATTATCGATGTTCCACGCGTCGACGGCATCCAGCTTGTCCTGCAATTCTGCCTGGCGGTCGAACAGCTTGTTCATCTTTTCCTCATCCTCGTAATATTCGGGCAATCCGAACTTCAGGTTGATCTCTTCATATTCCGCCAGCAGGTCCATCACCGGCTGCACTCCTTCACGAACGATTTCGATCACCGATTTGTCTTCATCCAGTTTCGGGTCCTGTTCCAGGTATCCCACCGAGAAACTTTTATCGGAGACTACTTCGCCCTGGTATTCCTTTTCAATCCCAGCAATAATCTTCAGCAGGGTAGATTTACCGGAACCGTTCAGCCCGATGATGCCAATCTTGGCACCGTAGAAGAAGGAGAGGTAGATATCCTTCAACACCTGTTTGTGGGGAGGGAACGTTTTACTTACCCCCACCATGGAAAAAATAATCTTTTTATCGTCAGCCATATCTGTTTTTAGTCAGTTTATTCAATATTTTATCAATGTCCCGTCCCTCTAAGTCGATATGAATCAACATTTTTCAACCCGACCTTTCGTAACGGAGCACAAAGATAGTAAAAATGACGGAAAAAGGGCAAAACCTGAAGACAAGCATGAATGAAGAAAAAAAACATCAATTTTAAAAAAAAGTATCAATTTGTTTGTACAATAAAAAATAGTGTGTATATTTGCAGACCAAACGGTCGGTTTATGAATGAATCTAGGGAACATATCTTAAAAACAGCCTTTGTGCTCTTTCTGCAGAAGAGCTTCAAGGAAGTAACACTCAAGGAGATCGTCGAGAAAAGTGGCCTCTCCAAGGGAGCATTCTATCACTACTTCCCCAGCAAGGAGAAGCTGTTCAGGGAGATTGTGGAGACCTTCTATTTCTCACAGATGAAAATAGATTTCGACAGTTTCCGGAAAGATTCATTTCATGGATTCTATCACGACGTAATCCGTAACAGTGTAATGAAGTTCATGGACCTGAAAGAGTTCCTCAGTGACACCAACGACGAAGACGACATCACCTACTTCACTCTGGTGCTCGATGCCGTCAAGCTTTTTTCCGGATTCAAGGAACAAAGCGAAAAAATGCATGCTATTGAGTTGAGTGCCTGGGAACAGGTTATCCAGTCTGCCTTGAACCGCGGTGAAATAACGAGCAAAATGACCGCCCTGCAAATCGCGAAGCTTTTTATCTACTCTTCCGACGGCATGGTGGCACATCTGGTGATGGAAGGTAAAATTAAAGAGGCGCAAAATGAAGTACTTGCCCTTTACGACGGCTTATATGCCGATTTGAAAGTATAATTTTTTTTTAATTCAAAACATGCCGACTGGTCGGTTTTAATTTGGGCATAAACATACCGAACAGTCGGTTTTACATCCAAGGAAAGAAATGACAACAAGAACAGCCATCGTTACCGCACTGCTCTGCTTGTTGATTCAGCAGATGCCGGCGCAGGAAAAAGTCATATCATTGTCCCTAAAACAATCCTGCCGGCTGGGGATAGAACGGCATGCGGATGTCTTGAATGCTACCCTGCAACAACAGAAAGCCGGTTACATCGTGCAGGGAAAGGAAAGTAAACGATATCCTCAACTGGAGGGTTACAGTCGATTTGGATATAACTATGCGATACCGAAGCTGATCATTCCCGGTGAGATCTTCGGGCAGACAGGGTTGATGGCAGTGGAGATAGGTACCCGTTTCGAGTGGACGAGTGGTTTTAGGGCGACACAGCTGCTGTACAACCAAAGCTACCATACATCGCTACAGTTGGCCCGAAGCATGGAATTGGTGGAAGAGCTGAACCAGCGGCAGAAAGAAGAAGAGGTCATCTATCAGATCTCACAGCTCTATTATCTGTGTCAGGCCACCCACCGGCAGATTGGGCAGCTGGAACTGGCTCTTCAGAATATGGAACAGCTACGCGCAATAGCAAAACAACAGTATGAGAACGGGATCATCCGGAAGGTAGACCAAGCAAGAATTTCGGTCAATCTGAACAACCTGCAGACAGAGGCCGATCATCTGCAGCAGCTTTACATGCAGCAGCTTGGCATGCTGAGATACCTGACAGGCTTACCTGCCGATACGAAACTGATCCTCACCGATACCTTGTCGTTATCGCCCACTCCCATGCTGCCTGGTGCGGCGGATAGGACACGCAGGGTGGAATTGCAGTTACTGGACAAAAAGATCGAAATGACCAAACTGACACAAAAGATGAACCGACAGGCTTATTTGCCCACGCTCTCGGGATTCGGCGAGTTCTATTATCAGGGACAACGCAATACGTTCGACTTTTTCCGGGGGGGTGACGATAAGTTCTACAAGGTCGGTGTGGTAGGCATCAGCCTTCATATACCGCTATTTGACGGTTGGGAGAAAAAGGCGAAGACCAAACAATATGACCTAGAGCTGAGACAACTGAAAAACAGCCAGGAGCAGGCTGCGGCCTATTATTCGAAGGAATTTACCGATGCTGCCCGGCTCTACGAAAGCAGCTACAAAGCCATTGTCCGGCAAAGAGAGAACATCAGGGTGGCTGAGGAGACCTATGCGGTGAGTGTGCAGGGATATCGTCAGCAGCTGGTACCGTTGTCCGACCTGCTCCTGTCGGAAAACAGTCTCACGGAAGCACGTCTCTCCTATTACAACGCGCTGTTGCAGCTGAAAAATGCGGAACTGGTATTAATGAAAGCGAAAGGAACGCTCGAATTATTGCTGATAGATCAATCACCCCGATAACATGACAAGTGGGATAAAAAAACAACTGAATCATATGAAAACACTAAAATCAATCGCAACAGTCACAACAATGATTTTCGCGTTAATCATCACGGCAATCATCCTTGTTGCCAACAGAAAAAAAATGAACGATGAACTGGCCGCCTTCCAACAGTTCAATCCGGTTGTGCCGGTTGAAGTTATCTCCCCCTTGTTGCAGGCGGTATCACGAACATATGTCGGTAATGGTGTGCTACAATCGGGTGCTGAAGTGACCATTCTCTCCGAAACATCGGGAAAGGTTTTGTCTGTCCATGGAAATATTGGCGAACGGGTACGACGGGGCCAGACCCTGGTAACGGTGGAAAAGGAGGTCTCCGAAAGTCTGTCGCGGCTGGCGAAGATGAATCTGGAAAATGCAGAAAAAGACCTGTCACGCTACAACAACCTGGCTGGTGGTGAGGCGGTGACCCCACAGCAACTGGAAGCGGCCAGGCTGAAGTACCAGGATGCATTGACTCAATTTACGGTAGCGAAGAAACAGCTGGAAAACACCACGATCCGGGCGACCGTCAGCGGGGTGATTTCAAAACGGATGATCGAAAAAGGATCCTTCCTGATACCCTCCCTACCGCTGTTTACCCTGTCGGAACAGGAACAGCTGATCTTCCTCATGCATATTCCCGAACAGGAGGTGATGAAGCTTCACTCCGGCCAGGAAACACGTATTTCTATTGACGCTATGCCCGGGGAAGTCTTCACGGGTATCGTGCGGGGCATCAGCAAAACTCCCGACCTGGCGGGACGATATGCAACGGAGGTGTTGCTGCGTAATACCGACGGCAGGCTACTGGCGGGGATGAGTGGCAGGGGCTCATTCAGGTATGACTCAGAGGACGAGGCCCTCGTGATTCCCCGCAAATGTATTTATGGCAGCATCAAGGAAGGAAAAATTTTTATTGTCAGCGGCGATACAGTGATGCAGCGGCGGGTTAACGCCCTACCGTTGAATGAAAACGAGGTCATCGTCATAGCAGGGATCCGAGAAACAGACAGGATTGTTGTTTCCGGACAGATCAACCTGGAAGAGGGCAGTAAGGTGAGCATCATCAACGCCAAAAAAACAAGAAAATGAACCTATCAGAATTATCGGTCAGGCGCCCTACCCTGGTGGTGGTCGTCTTTGCCATGCTCACGTTTCTGGGTATCATGAGCTATCGGTCGCTGAAATATGAGCTGATACCCGATTTCAGTTCTCCTGTCTTCACGGTGACGACGGTTTACCCGGGTGCAGGTCCTCTGGAAGTGGAAAACAGTGTCTCCAGGCAGATCGAAGAAGCGCTCTCCGGCCTGAACAACATCGATGTGATCCGGTCCGTTTCTCTGGAAGGAGCCTCCATGGTCATTGTCACGCTGAAGATTGATGCCAGGATAGATCCTATTGTCAATGAGGCCGTACGCAGAATCCAGGCTATCCGCGGTCTGTTGCCGCCACAGGCAATGGATCCGGTCATCAGGAAGTTCTCGGTAAACGAGTTACCGGTGATGACGTTGAGTGTGCAAGCCAACTTGTCGCCTACGGCATTGTACGATGAGCTG
The DNA here is from genome assembly GCA_002408485.1 of Proteiniphilum sp. UBA5283. Taxonomy (GTDB): domain Bacteria; phylum Bacteroidota; class Bacteroidia; order Bacteroidales; family Dysgonomonadaceae; genus Proteiniphilum. Next base: position 7,162 of record DHSP01000010.1, read on the forward strand.
AACTATCGGATCAGTCCGGCTTTTGCCAGGATAGAAGGGGTAGCAGAGGTGAACTTTCTGGGAGCTACGGAGCGGGAGATTCAGGTCAATATTGATCACGACAAGCTGGCTGCCCACAACCTGTCGGTGTTACAGGTGGTCAATACCATACAGTTGTCCAACCACGATTATCCTGTGGGCAGGATCTCCAATGATCACACCCAGACCATGCTGCGCTTATCCTCCACCTTCATGCATATCACCGATATGGCAGCGCTTATCATCACCCGTCATCCCGACGGATCACTGGTGAAGCTGGAGGACCTCGCAGAAATCATCGACACGGAGAAGGATGCCGCTTCGCTTTACCGCGTGAACGGGAAGCCGGCGGTAGGGATTGAGATAACCAAACAGGAGGGGGCCAACACCGTTGCGGTCTGTAATGCGATCAAAGAGGAGATCGCATCCATTGAAAAAAGCTATACTTCGTCGCAGATGCAGTTCACCATACCTCACGACGGGTCACAGCTGATCATCGATGCGGCCGATTCGGTGAGTCGTGACCTAGTGATGGCGGTGATCCTGGTGACGGTGATCATGTTTTTCTTCCTTCACAGCGGCCGCAACGCATTGATTGTGATGGTAGCGGTACCCCTCTCCATTATCTCTTCCTTTGTAGGGATCCGTTTGTTTGGCTATTCGCTCAACCTGATGACACTGCTGGCACTCTCCCTGGTGATCGGCACGCTGGTGGACGATGCCATCGTGGTGCTGGAGAACATATACCGTCACCTGGAGATGGGCAAAAACCGGCGACAGGCAACAGTGGACGGTATTCGTGAAATAGGACTCAGCGTGCTCTCCATCACCCTGGTCCTTGTCGTTGTCTTCCTCCCTGTCGCCTTGTCCGACAGCGTGATCACACCCATCATCGCCCCTTTTGCCATCGTGATGGCCCTGTCGGTCCTGATCAGCCTGCTGGTGGCTTTTACGGTGGTACCCCTGCTAACCTCCCGTTTTTCAAAGCTTGAATCGGTTGACAGGAAGACAGGATGGGGAACCGTCATACGCGGTTTCGAGCGGGGTGTCAGCCGGGTGTCAGACGCTGTGCAATCGCTGTTGCAATGGTCGCTGCGGCATCCATGGCCAACCATGGGTATGGCTGTCACCCTGTTCATCGGCTCCCTCCTGTTACTGTCCGGAGGATTTATCGGCAGCGAATTCCTGAATATCGGCGATACGGGTGAATGTATCGTCAGCGTAACCTATCCGAAGGACTATACCCTTGCCCGGAACAACCTGATGACCAGAAAAATAGAAGAAGTCATCAGCCGTAAGCCGGAGGTGACCGCTGTCTATGCATCCATTGGCAGCGGGTCGGGTTTTTTGACGGCAGGGAACGCCAATGATCAGTCGGAGATCAGAATCAAGCTGGTAGAGAAGACAAAGCGGGATGTCTCCTCCAGTTTATTCGTGAAAAGACTCGAACGGGAACTGAATGAGACTTTCACCGACGTGAAGGTGGAATCAGCAGTGATGAACCTGGTAGGCAGTGTTGACGATGCACCGCTGCAGGTGGTCTTTCAGTCGGCTGACACCGATACACTGATGACTTTTGCTGAAAAGATGAAAAAGCGGATCGCAGGGATCCCCGGCACGAGCAATGTAAGGCTGAGCATCGAAAGCGGTCATCCCGAAGTGGTGATCAGGACGGACAAGGAGAAAATGGCGCATCTCGGACTCACCCCCTCCGTGGTAGGTTCCACACTTTATACCTCTTTCAGCGGCAACAGCGACAACAAGTTCCGGAGTTTTGATTCCGAATACGACATCAATGTGCGTCTGGATGCTTTCAACCGGCGTTCCGTGCACGATGTGGAAAACCTGACTTTTATCACGAAGACCGGCCAGGCTGTAAAGCTCGGGCAGTTTGCCACGGTCACGGAAGAGACGGGGACATCGATAAGAGAGCGCTACGGACGTATATCGTCCGTCATGCTCGAATCGCAAGTGTTGGGCCGTACGGTAGGTGAAGTGGGCAATGACATTTTCCGTCTTCTCGAGGAAACGGAACTACCCGACAGGGTCACCTGGCTCCCCGAGGGTGAACTCAAATACCAGGCAGAGGCGTTTGGCTCACTGGGTGAGGCGTTACTGATAGCGATCGTGCTGGCATACCTGATCATGGTTGCCCTCTATCAGAGCTATCTGCATCCTTTTGTCGTGTTGTTTTCCATACCGTTCTCCATCATCGGCGCCCTGCTGGCGCTGGCGTTGACGGGACAGGCACTCAGCCTGTTCAGCCTGCTGGGTATCATCATGCTGGTAGGGCTGGTATTGAAGAATGCCATCTTGGTGGTGGATTTCACCAACCAGCTGCGCGGTGAGGGAAAGGATATCCATGCAGCCTTGACGCTGGCTGTCAGGCTCCGGTTCCGTCCGATCGCCATGACAGCCCTTTCCACTGTGGTGGGGATGTTGCCCATCGCCCTGTCGCATGGCACGGGCAGCGAGTGGAAAAGCGGCATGGGATGGGTCATCATCGGTGGCATGACCAGCTCGATGCTGCTCTCGTTGATCGTGCTACCCGTCGTATACAGCCTGGCGGAACAGGTAAAACAATTTACGAAGAGATGCATAAAAAAATAAGCTCTCTACCGACAAACCGACATGATGGGTTAATGAAAGCTATAGGATCGGGCAAGAATTCACCGGGTGTACTTATTAGTGATGACATTTATGGAGACTTTGTTTCACATCATCAGTGTCACCAGTCTTTTCTATGACTAAAAAAAGCCGTTTCCGTATGTTCGTTTAA
>DHSP01000069.1:0-928 GCA_002408485.1 Proteiniphilum sp. UBA5283
CTTGCCTTGAAGTCCCTTTCAAGCACATTGGGAGCAATTCTGCCAACTTCGCCCCTGTATGAACGGTAGCGGACTTTCCTAATCCTGCATTTCAGCTCCAATATCCCCATTAATTTTTGTACCGTCTTGTGATTTATCCCGTACCCCCTATTCCTCATCTCGGCCGTGATGCGTCGATAACCGTACCTGCCCTTGTGCAGGTCGTATATGTTCTTGATCTCCATTTTCTCACGCTTGTATTTGTCGGCGGAATTCAGCCGATTACGGTGGTAGTAGAAGACAGAACGTGCCATCTGTTTACAATCCGGCAGGATTGTAAGATCATGTTCCTGCCTTAGTCCTTCGATGGCTTCCGCCCAGTCATGCATTCGTGGGCTTCTCTTTCCTCGACTAAAGCTTTGACTTTTTTTAATAATGCATTCTCGGCTCTCAGCCTGGCATTCTCGCTCTGAAGTTTCTCCAGTTCTGTTTTCGGTTCCTGCTTCTTTGCTCGACTCATATCCTTTACCGGTCGTCCCTGTTTATTCTGTACGTGCAGTACTTGATAACCCTCTTTCCTGACGGCCCTTACCCAGCTTTCCAGCGCAGTCATACTTACACCATACTGTAAAACAACCTCCCGTAAAGATAATTTATTTTCAATTACGAGTCTTACTGCTGCCACTTTAAACTCACCGTTAGCACGAACATTTGGCCGCTTTTGCAGACCTTGATCCCCAAAACGGTCATGTTTGCGCACCCATTCCAATATCATCCCCTCATGAATACCGTATTCTCTGGATAGGTGAGATATGGGCGTTCCGTTCCTTACCCGGAATACAATAGATAATTTCTTTTCAAACGTGTGTTTAGACATAAAAATAACCCCCAAAAGTATTTTGTCTAACTTTTGGGGGTCGGTTCACAAATGTGATTTCACCCTCTTTTT
>DHSP01000069.1:1114-4288 GCA_002408485.1 Proteiniphilum sp. UBA5283
TTATTTTGAGACAGCCTCTTTTCCTTGCTTTAAACTAAATTCAATCTGACATTCAGCACACATTTAATATCCCGGATTCTGGTAATAAGCGCCACCGCCTTCCAACGCCTGAGTAAAACCGGTCGGGATGGGACGGAGTGCATACTCCGGTTGAAAGAATTTAGCCAAATCGGGATGCGTAGCCTGCAGATAGTTGTTATTCTTTAACATGCCGGTACGTTTCAAATCATAGAATCTGGCATACTCACCACAGAGTTCACGTCCCCGCTCATCAAGTACAGTTCTAATGGTTACCGTCTCGCTGATTGGATTCGCACCCGCTCTGGCACGTACTTTATTGATATAACCATTTGCGTTTGATCCTCCGTTTACATAAATATCAGCTTCTGCAGCAATAAGGTAAATCTCCGCCATTCGCATAATGAACGTTGCATTTAGATTCCCATTTCTGCTTTTACTTGCATTTGCCACGTAGAAATTACTACTGTTGTGCTTGTTCAACGAAGGATAAAAATAATTAAACGGATTCTCAGAAGAGCCATCGGATGTATAATTGCCGGTGGGATTTTGATAGGAATAGGTGGCATTGATATTTTTCTTCACATCATTGTAGACATCCTTGTAGTCCACCACCAGGTATTTCTGATTGAGCTTCGTGGATGCTTCCACCGCATAATCAGGATCCTGCGGCATGATAAATTTGATTCCCAGCTCCCCGGAAGTGATCTGTTCTCCCACCACACTAGCATCACGATCAAATCTACTTACGGTGGAAACGTCCCATTGATAGTTGGTATTAGCTTTCCACTCCGTTGTAAACACTTCATTGAATCGGGGATCAAGCGTTCCATCTTCCTGGACGTAGAGACTCAATAGATGCTGAGTGGGCATAAAGATACCCGATTGATTCCCTTCCCATGATAAACGAAAATCCTGGTTATCTACAAAAGCGCCAAACTGAAACAGGTTGCAACCAAAATATTCGTTGTTGCGATTCATACGATAATTACCATTACTTGATCCGTGGCCATCGCTACCTGCATACCAGCGATGTTTCCAGAGTGCTTCTTTGTTGTTCCAATTGTTAGACTCCTTGAAAACATCTTTATAATCAGGATACATGAATGCATTGTATTGCGCTCCCCCTGCCTCGGCATCATCAATCAGCATCTTTGCATATTTCAGGGCATCAGCTGCATATTTCTTTGTTTCATCATGGGCGATGGTTTGCAAATAGGCTTTAGCCAGGAAACCCAGGGCAGATTTTTTAGTGGGGATCGTCGTAGTTGCATCTGTGCCTTTTCCCAACCATTCAAACGCAAACAACAGATCGGGTATGATAATCTCTTCGTAGACCGTCAAGGGATCTGATCTTTCCGGTTTGAAACTGATTGATTTTGCCGGTTCAGTAATCACGGTTACACCTCCAAACTGTTCCACAGCATTAAAATAGTAAACAGCTCTCAGGAACCGGGCTTCAGCTACCTTCGCATTTCTCTCCTGCTCGGTCTTAAAAGGAACTTTGTCAGCATAAAAGATGGCGGTATTGCAAGAGCCAATGCCATCGTATGTTCCATTCCACCAGTTATTGGTGTATGTGGTATTGGGTGCTGCCCCGGCAAAATACCAAAACCATTGCGTCCAGGATGTGGACATATTTCTTTGATAGGTCCATAAATCGGTATCCGCTTCGGTAAGTGTCATCCAATTGTCGGAACCGTAAAAATATCGTTCCATCGCGAAGTAACACTGGTTGATCAATGTCTGGTACCCCTCTTCCGAGGTCGACATCGCCTCCATGGTAAATCCTCCGGGGTTGTATTCATCCAGTGAACAGGATTCAAGAAAATTGAAGGATATAAATAGGATGATATAGAGTATGATTGATTTAAATTTTAGTTTCATTACAGTACATTTTAGGATATTAGAAATTGATATTGATGCCAAATACATATTGTTTATACAATGGAAAAGCATCAGAACCATTTGATTCTGGATCGGTTCCACTAAGCTGTTTATCAAAAGCCAATACGTATGGGTTGTATGCTGTCACATAGAAACGACAATTTTCAATAAATGTCTTTTGCATGATTTTCGCGGGCATAGTATATCCCAAAGTGATATTCTTGATTTTCAGAAAGGAGCCATCACGAATTGTCAGTGCTGTCATGACATCCTGTTCATCGCCACTGCCCGGTACAGGATAGTATGCCTGCTGATTGTTTTCTGTCCAGTAATCAACCCCTCTCGGCTGGTTGGTCATCGTATTCGCTTTGGCGGTATACCAGCCTAACAGATCACTTTGAATGGTTTGCCCCATACGGGCCATTGCAAAGATCGACAGATCCAGATTTCTATACTGGAGACTGTTGTTCAAACCTAACACATAGTCGGGATTGAGATGACCCAGTATCTGTTTATCATCCTGACTATATTTGTGGACACCACCATCGTCCTCCTTTTTAACGGTTGTAATCTTCACCCAACCCGGCTTCACACCATAGGTATCCAAAGTTTCCTGTGGGGTGTCACTGCTCCAGATACCCTCGTATCTGTAATCATAGATTGAGCGGATCGGATATCCCTCAAAGAGGCTCTCTTTGATCAGATCACCTGTAGGGAGTGATGTAATCTGTTCCTCATTCCAAGTGAAAGTGAAATCTGTTTTCCAGTTGAATTCTCTCGATGCAATATTGTGGGCATGCAGGGCCAACTCAATGCCCTTGTTGCTGGTTTCTGCAATATTTTCCCAACTACTGAGCGGCGCCCCCCACCCGGTAATCCCAGCAGTGATAGGCATTGTCCGTTTAAATAAGAGTCCTGTTGTGTGTGTCTTAAAGAGATCCAAAGATCCGCTTATTCTATTTTTAATAAACCCGAAATCAACTCCTAGATTCCAGTTTTTCGATTTTTCCCAACCAAGACTGGGATTGCCATAGGTTCCCGTGTATTGGGTGAATGGCACAATCTTACCGTCGATGGAGATTCCGGAACTTGAGTAAGCGTACACATTGGTGGCTGACCCATATGCACCCACTCCTCCAGAATTTCCGGTAACACCATAGCCGATCCTCAGCTTCAGATTGGTCATCCAATCGAGGGAGGTCATGAATGCTTCATCCGAAACACGCCAGGCAAAAGCGGCTGCGGGGAAGTTGTCCCATTTATGACCTG
>DHSP01000069.1:4428-65020 GCA_002408485.1 Proteiniphilum sp. UBA5283
CCTGTTGAAAGAAGCAATATTTTCCCAAGTATAACTCCTGCCGTAATTGTTGGTGATGGAGGCATGGGGTGAGCCTGCATAGGAGGGACGGTTAGCATTGGCCTGGTTGCCCCAGAACTGACCTGTTCGGGAGTTGTTCAATGTACCGTTGATGACTGTCTTGATACTCAACCCCTCAAGCGGAATGATTTCAATATTCCCGTTCAGGTTTACATAGGTATTTTTGTTGTTGTTCTCAAACTGATAAGGAATAAAATCTCCGAGTGGAGAATACTGGTTCAACGCATACTCATGATTGATGTTGCCGTTTCCATCATATGCATCACCCAACGGGAAAGCGGACAATGATCTGGTAAAGGTATTGTTAACTCCGTTGTTCCTATCGGCATAATTGATATTTGAAGATAGACCTGTTTTCAACCAATTGAAAATCTCATGGTCTACATTGAAACGAAGCAAGTATCTGTTTTGGTTCTCATTCTTCAACAACCCCTTGTCACTGTCAAACGACAGAGAGGTATAGACCCTGGTTTTTTCATTTCCACCGTTAATTGATATATTGGTTTTATGATTTGTAGCGGTATTGCCGGCAGCCTCATCCACCCAATCGATCCATTTTCCCTGATTATAGGCCTGAAGATTTCCTGCATCGGGCAATAGGGTAGAAATATCGGCCGGATACTGGCCATTCTTGTATTTGTATGCCTCTCGCTGGTATTGCAACCATTCACCGCCAATCATACCATAAAAGAATTCCGGCTGACCGCTGAATCCAAAATAGCTATCCAGACTCACGCTTGTTTTACCTTCCTTTCCTCTTTTAGTTGTAATGATGACGACTCCGTTGGCACCGGCAGATCCATATATGGCCGTTGAGGATGCATCCTTAAGCACATCCACACTTTCAATATCCGAAGGATTTACCTGATTATAGCTACCGGGTATGCCATCGATGATGAATAGTGGAGAGTTGTCACCGTAAATAGAACGTGAACCTCTCAGGAGCACATCGACCCCTTGACCTACCCTTCCGCTGGTACGTATGATATCCATACCCGGAATCTTACCGGAGAGAGCTTCCATCACATTGGTGGTAGGAGCAATGGCAATATCTTCCGAACTCATTGAAGTGACAGCGCCTGTGAGGTCTCTTTTTTTTACTGCCCCATATCCAATGACAACCAACTCATCAAGAGTCTCGCTATCCTCTTCCAGTGTCACGCTAATGAATGTTCTCCCATTCACGGGAATTGATTGTTGTTGCATCCCCACATAGGAAACCTCAATGACTCCATTTACCGGAATATCAGATAAGGTAAAATCGCCATTCAGATCTGTGATTGTTCCGATAGTTGTGCCTCTTAACTGAACTGTAACTCCAATCAACGGTTCATTGTGGTTATCCGTAATCTTTCCTCTTAAGGTTAAGTTTTGAGCAAATAATCCCAAGGAGAGAGAAAAAAGAACCAGAGACATTATCCCTCTCATTAATTTTTGATTTTTCATTTCACTGTTTAGTTAGTTTTATTAATGTTATAAACGTTTGTTCTCATAGTTAATTAAATATATTTCATGTCTTGTTTCCTATTCCATCGGCATCACGGTCAATTGTTCCGGATCTATTTTCAGATATTTGATTCGCTCGCGACGCCAGGTATAGACAACGTGGATGTAACCGTCTTTTCCCTGAATTACCGAGGGATAGGAGTACTGGCCCAGGGGGGAATCTTCGGGTACAAGTGCGGCAAACCACTCTTTTCCATCTTTCGACAGGGCAATATTCAAAGGGGTTCTGGGCCCTTTGCCGGTGCCTCCGGGGGGGATCACATGGTTATACACCAGGAGCTGGCGGCCGTCGATCAGCGTCACGGCATCTGTTCCGGAATTGTTGTTGGGAAGACTGGAAAGTGTCATCTCGCTCCAGGTCTCTCCACCATCGTGCGACCATGACTCGGCCAGTTTTCCTTCCCGGGTTCTGCAAAGCATCTGCAGAGAACCATCTTCGTAAGTTAAAATACTTGGCTGGATGGCCCTGATAGCTTTCCCGTCGTTAATGGGGCCCACCTTCCTCCAGGTCTTGCCTTTGTCTTCGGTCATCTCGAAGTGTACTCTCCAGCCGGGGCTTCCCTCGAGGCTGGAGGGACAGATCATCTTGCTGCCCACCATCACCGGCTTGTTCTTTACGGGTCCGATAAAGCCTTCCGGCAGATGCTCCGGCTCAGACCAGGTGATACCGTGATCAAACGAACGTATCAGGTGGCCTGTCCAATCGCTCACCGAACTCCCTATCTTATAAAAGAGCAACAACTCTTCGCCGGGAACCTGAAAGAGCACCGGATTCCAGCAGGCTTTCCGAAGCGTATCGCTGAGGATGCCGTTGGCTACGGATACTGGAGACGTCCACTGTTCGTCCACCTTTCGGGTGACCCATATCTCCACATCGGGATTTCTCTCTTTGGTCCCTCCAAAAAAAGCGGCAACAAGACCCTTTGGTGTTTCTGCGATGGTGCTGGCATGACATTCCGGAAAAGGGGCTGTTTCATAGAGAAACTCTTCCTTCACGATTCCTTTCCTCCAACGGCCCATCCCTGGATCCAGTTCCATGGTGAAACGATACTCACCGGAACCTATTTCACACACGAAGGAGTCGCCTCCGGTTCTTACATTCAGGTAACCTTCCCCGCTCTTTAACAATCTCCCTCCCTCTTTGATGTGTAGGCTATTGAGCGGGAAATGAACTTCCGCGGTACTGTTGGCCGGCACCTTGATGCTCCACTCCAGCTGCTCAAAATTCTTTTTCCAGTGACTTTTCACCTCTCCGTACGGAGTTTTGTAGGAAGCATTCACAAAAGATAATTTTTCAATATCGAAATTGGGCTTCATGATGATCTTCTTGAAGGCCACCTGCTGATCGTCGGACTTTATCCCTGCCAGATTCTCGAAGCTAAAAGGAATAAAGTCACCCAGCAGCATCACATGATTGCCTGAATTCATCTCCGGGTTTGCTGTATCTCCGTTCCAGAGTTCCCAGATGGTTGTCGCTCCCTTTTTGGCCATATAGCCCCAGCTGGGATAGGTGTCATTGGATGCCAACTGAAAAGCAATATCAGCCCTTCCCATTCGGGCAAACTCCTTCAGGATCCACTGTGAGCCAATGACCCCTGTGGTGATGTGGACACTGTATTGGTTGTTCTCCAGGATGCCATTCACCAAATGTTTCTCCACGGCCGGTATCCAGGCTTCGGGAATCATTCCGAATGCCAGGGGCAACAGGTTGGCAGTTGCCGTGTTGTTCCCGTAGTAAAGGCTGTCGACATGAAAGAATGCATCATTGAACCCCTGTTTTACCTTCTCTGCCAGCGTACCATAGCGGTCGGCATCTTCCGGAAGGTTTTGCAACAGGGCAAACTTCTTCATCAATTCAAGAATCTTGAAATAGTATGCGGTGGCGATCAGTTCGCCATTGGTAATACGACCCGGGTCCTGCGCATGAATCAGCTCCGGCGATTCGGGCGGCACGCACCAGTCGCCATACTTATCGCGCGGCATGAGGTAATCATCTGTCATATACTCATCCTTCATATGGCGGACCCACTTTTTCATGCTTTCGTAGTTTTTCTCAATCGGCTTCAGATTGCCGAACTGCCTATAGAGCATATCGGCATTGAAAAAGAAAGCGGCAGGCCAGGTGACGACATCCGAATAGTAGTTCCAGAAAGCGGGAGCCACATCGGGAATGGTGCCATCTTCACGTTGTGCTTCACGGATATCATCGGCCCATTTGCTGTAAAGCTGCTGATGCTCGAAGAGATAACTCTCGCCCAGTCCCCCCATTGTCCGGTCGCCCAGCCAGGGCTGACGTTCGTTTCTCTGGGGACAGTCTATCGGCATTCCCTTGTAGTTACCCCGTATTCCCCAGAATGCATTTTTCATGACCTGGTTGATTACAGGGTCGGATGTCTCTATGGTACCGATGAGTTCCATCTGATCATTGACCACTTCGCCGATAAAATTATCTTTGGATATCTCTCCCGGATAGCCAGTTACCTCCACATACCTGAAACCATGGTAGACAAATACCGGAGCCCACTCTTCCAGGCCCTCTCCCTTGAGAATATATTTGTCGGTCACCCTCGCATCCCGCAGGTTATCCAGATAGAGGTTGCCGTCGGCCTGCACTGTCTCGGCAAAACGAAGCTGTACGGTATCTCCCTCGTTTCCTTTCACCTTCATCCGGATCCAGCCAACCATGTTCTGCCCCATATCCAGTATATACTTGTCTTCTTCAAGCCGCGTGACCGAGAGGGGCTTCAGGGTGTCGACCACCTTCATTCCTTCCATCATCTGCGCCCTAAGCGTCCCGTACGGGATGGCCACTCGTTCAGCGGACCCCCAGGAGGAGTCATCGTATCCCACTTCACTCCATCCGGTCAGCTCTTTTCGTGCATCGTACTCTTCCCCGTCGTACTCGTTATTGCTCCGGATGGGGCCGTCGGCAGTTATTTTCCAGGAGGTATCGCTGCCGATCACCTCTGTGCTTCCGTCTTTATACTCTATATAAAAAGCGAGGCGCAGCTTTGGGTAGCCGAAGGTGGGAATCTTATAGGGCTTATAATCCTGTCTCATGGTGTAGTAGCGGCCGTTTCCGAGGGTCACCCCCATGGCATTGCCATTTTCCTTGAGTAGGGAGGTGACATCGTAACTGTTATAGAGCAGCGTCTGTCTGTAATCGGTCGGCGCCGGTGCCAGTACCTGATCCCCTACCCGCTTGCCGTTCAGGAAGAGCTCGTAGAGTCCTTGTCCCGAGATATGTACCACCGCATGTTTTACCGGCTTGTTCATCTCAAACTCTTTCCGAAGGTAGCGAGCCGAGAGCCTCGACCATTGTGTTTCAGAGTCCCACTCCGAGGCCCTGTCCATCCCTATCCAACGCGACTTCCAGTCGTTCTCCGAAAAGAGTCCCGTACACCAGTAGGCGGGACTGCTTTCCGTGGTTTCGCCTTTTTGGGTGGTCACGCTTACCTTCCAGTAGTAATAGCTGCTGTATTTTAGGGGTTCGCCTTCGAACAACACCCATTGTGACTGCTCTGATTCAACCACTCCCGAATCCCATATATCGGCAATGCCCTGATCCAGTTTTTCGCGGGTAGAAGCAACCATAATATGATAAGTGTGCTGCATCACGTTCCGTTCTTCCTCAGCAAAAATACGCCAGCTGAATCTCGGGTTCCTACTGTCTATGCCTATCGGGTTTTCAAGTGCCTCCACCCTTAGATCACCTACTCTCAGACGGGCTGCTACCGGGCTGAGAGATGATAAAAGAAGGATGATCGATATGAATATTGCTCTCCCTTTCATAATGTACGATTTTTATTTCTTTATTTTCCCCTGTGCATCAGGCAATTCGCTCCACGCGGGATCTATATAGTCGCGCGATGCATCTACCGCGATCAATACCCTGTCGTTACCGTAATGGTAACCTTCATCCAGGGAGAAGTGTGTAACCTTATTATCAAACGCTCCTACGAACTCAAGTTGTCCATTCTTTGGCAAGTACCACCATACATTTTTTTTGCTGCCCGATATTTTAGTCAGATCAATCTCCATCGGCCGGCCGCTGTAGTTATACACCAACAGGTAATCGTTGCCGCGGGTAGCGATGAGCCTGTCGTACATGACACCGTTTGTGCCGGCGATCACCGACTGGTCGGGTACCCGCTCGAAGAACGGGAAGGTGAGCATCAGATTTTTCAAATGCTTCATCTGGTTCATCCCCGGATCATTAAGCGCCTGGTACCATGTTTTCTGAGCTCCATAAGCACCGCCAATTCCATCTTTCTTCATCTGCATGATGGAGTTATGCCCGTATGTGTGGCCAAAGGAACCGGCAAAAACCGACCAGTAGGCGTAGCGGCGTACATCGTTGTCGTTCCATTTAAGCTCGTTGGCGTCATGCAGTCCGTGGGGAATATCCTCGTATATCGGTTCGGCGTCGATCACCGGTTTCCGCGGTTCCAGGGCATTGTTACTCTCCACAAACCGCCAGTTATCCTCTTCGGTATTTTCGATGATGGGATACTCACCATCTCCCTTACGCTGCCCGTATCGACGATGTCCCGATTGGAACATGTTGAAGTCGAGCCACTCTTCGTTATTGAACCAGGTGCCCGACATGGTCCTGCCGCGGGGATGGAAAGTCATCAGATGATTGTCGTCATTTGCATCGATGCTTTTAGCCAGAGACTGCCACACTTCGGTTTTTACATCCCCCCGGATATCGCCTCCTATCAGCCAGATGATATTGGGATTATCCCGATACCTTTTGGCAAGAAATTCGCCGTAGAGACGGGCTTCTTCTACATTCATCTTTCCCTGCTGCACGGGGCTTCCCCACACACAGACCATCCCTATATAGATTCCTTTTCGCTCGGCTGCCTCGATGATATAATCCATGTGATCCCAGTATCCATACTCGCCCTCCTGATCGATATTTGTAAAATCAAATCCGAATGGCAGTGCCCATTTTCCATAGACATTTATGGCCGGCATGGTATTCATCACCATCACCTGTACTACGTTATACCCTTTCTGTCGGCACTGCTCCAGATAGTATTCCGCTTCATCCCTGTTTAATCGGGCCGGAAGATACCAGCCTGTGTCACCCAACCAGAAAAAGGGGGTTCCATTTTCATGTTGAAGGTAGCGGTTTCCTTTATTTACCTGTAGTTTACCGTTTTCCCATGGAATATAGGTCTCCTGTGCCATGGCAGTTGTAATCCAAAAAAGGCTAATTGCTATTGTAATCAGATATTTACCCTTGTTCATATATTATTTATTTTATAGATTCCTTCAATTTCTCTATTTCCAATGCTGCCAGGATGAACGATCCTGTTGACTTCGGATCATTTTCTATTACCGGCTCACTGATGTAGTATTTGAACGAGCCATCCCTGGGGTGGCCTGTGATGCCATTTCCTCCCAGTCCCGCTACTGCACAGCAGTTTGTAATTGTATAAGAACCATCTTCTTCGGACTTTATAAAATTGTGGATGATGCCTTCGAACCCGTTCAGTGCAACCTCCCGGTAACTTTCATCAATATAGTTGTTATTGAGCGCCTTTGCCAGGAAATAGACAAAGAGTGCCGATCCCGATGATTCCAGGTAATTCCCTTCCCTGTCTCCTTGATCTGTCACCTGATACCATACACCGGTCGTTGGATCCTGGTACTTTTTGATCCCCGACGCCAGCCTTTCGGTTATCCCCAGTAAGCTGTCACGTCCCGGGTGATTCTCCGGCAGGTGGTCGAGCAGATCCACGATGGCGGCTCCGTACCATCCCATGCTGCGCGACCAGAATCCGGGCGATGTTCCGGTCTCTTTATCGGCCCATGCCTGCTGACGCGACTCATCCCAGCCGTGAAAAAAGAGTCCGCTCTCCTCATCGAAAGTATGGGCATCGATGAGGGTAACCTGATGAACCACATCGTCATACAAGTCAGGCTCGCTGAAGGTTGCCGCATACTGTGCCAAAAAGGGCGATGCCATATAAATACCGTCGAGCCACATCTGATGGGGGTACTTGCGTTTGTGCCAGAAGCCGCCCTCCGATGTACGCGGATGGGTCAGCGACTGGGTATAGAGGGTATCGATTGCTTTTTTATATCGGAGATCCCCGGTTTCGGCATACAAATCGAAGAGTATTTTCCCCGGACTGATATGGTCGATGTTGTATGAATCCATCGAATAGGTTTTGATGCTCCCATCCATGGTGATCAGACTGTCCGCATATCCTTTGGCATAATCAAAATATTGCTGATTTCCCGTTTCCTTCCATACTTCGATCATTGATTTGGCCACCAGTCCGAACGTGTAACTCCATTTGGGTTTTGAGGCATTCTCTATCATCCACAGTTCTGGGAAACGGGTCATTTCGGAAACGGCCATTTTTTCTGACCAACGCTGCTCAACAGCTTTTTCACTTCCCTTGCAGGAAAGCAGCGACAACGATATGGCAGCGGTAACCATAAACAACATATTTTTCATATAGCACATTGGATAATTTTTTATTTGCATGTTATTGATTCAAGTTTCGCATGTTTATATTGAATTGAATACAGCGTAACAAAACATTGTCAGTCGATGACTTAGCGGTATATGTTGCATGCAAAGCTTTAATTATTGATTATTTTCTGTAGAGGATATATGATTTACCCTTTTCGGTCTTCAGATCAACCGTATACACTTTTGGCAAAACCGGTTTATTCAGTTCCACCTCAGAGTGATTCTGTGGCTCGGGAATAACCGGTGTATCATATAATCTGTTGGAATTTGCCCCGGATGCTTTTCTCAACCCTTTCCCTTTCAGTTCGCTGTTTGAACGGATACGGCAGTTGCCTCCATTGTTCGAAGTGATTTTGACCTCACTGACCTCTCCCTCACTCCATTGGATGTCCAGTTCGAACCCACCCCGGGCGAGCAATCCTTTTATATATCCCTCCTGCCAATTATCGGGCAACGCCGGAAGCAGATAGATAAAGCCATCGTGGCTTTGCATCAACATTTCAGCAATACCTGCTGCACAACCGAAATTTCCATCAATCTGAAAGGGTGGATGTGCATCGAAGAGATTGGGATAGGTTCCGCCCGGGCCTGAATTCTCTCTGACGAGCGTCAACTGATCGGTAATCAGCTGGTAAGCTTGTTCACCGTCGAGCAGACGTGCCCACAGGCATACCTTCCACCCCATCGACCAGCCGGTGGAGGGGCCTTTCCGGTGGATTAGCGAGGTACGTGCCGCATCAAAGAGCCCGGGGGTATGGAAAGGTGAAATCTGATTGCCTGGAAACAACCCGTATAAATGGGATACATGCCTATGCGTATCGTTGGGATCGTCCCAGTCGTGCATCCACTCCTGCAACTGTCCCCATCTTCCTATTTGCATGGGCGCCAGCTCCGGCAGACGTTTTTTCAGATGCGTTGCGTACTCTTTGTCTATATCCAAGACAGAAGAAGCGGCGATTACCGTATTCCACAATTCAAACACCAGTTGATTGTCCATGGTAACTCCAGCCGCAGTGGTTGCCTTGCCTCCGCTTCCGGCATGTACATTTTCGGGAGAGTTGGAGGGAGCCACCACCAGCCAGCCATTTTCCGGTTCATGCACCATGATTTGATCAAAGAATAGCGCTGCCCCTTTTAATATCGGATAGGCTTCGCGCAGGAAATCAAGATCGCCGGTGTAGAGAAAATGTTCCCATAGATGCCTGCACAACCAGGCTCCGCCGGACGGCCACATTCCCGAAGCAGCCCGGTCCACAGGACCTGTAATACGCCAGATATCGGTGTTATGATGCAGCACCCATCCATCAACACCATACATGATTTTCGCCGTCTCCCTGCCGGTTTCTGCAACCTCCTTTATCAACCTGAAGAGAGGTTCGTTCAGCTCCTGCAGGTTCGTCACCTCTGCCGGCCAGTAATTCATTTCGAGGTTGATGTTGGTAGTATATTTGCTGTCCCACGAAGGAAAGAGGGCATCGTTCCAGATACCCTGCAGGTTGGCAGGCTGTCCCCCCGGCTGAGAGCTTGAGATGAGCAGATAACGTCCGAACAGGAAATAAGTGGCCACAAGATGTGAATCATTGGTTTCTTTAAACCGCTGAATGCGCAGGTCGGTAGGAACATCTGCATACATATCTTTACCCAGATACAGCGTTGTCCTATCCAAAAACTGCCGGTAGTGGGCCACGTGTGCCTCTTTCGATCTGTTGAAATTATTGGCTTTTGCTTTCTGTAAATAATCCGAAGCAAGCTTCACCTCATCGCCGGAAATATCCTGATAGTTGATAAAATTTGTCGCGATGGAAACATAGACAATCACCTCATCCGCATTTTCGACGGAAATTACACCGTCTCTGAAGATCACCTTTCCACCGGTGGCTTCCACGGAAGCACGTCCCTGAAATCGTACCCTTCCCGACACTCTTTCGTGGGTAGAGGTCACCCCCGATAACGAAATATGATCCGCACCCGTGCCAATTTTCACGTCCCTGTGCGGAGAGGTCAGTTGCGCATTAAAAGTGATTGCATTTCTTTTATCAGCCGTCAACCGGATTTGCAACACCTGATCCGCGAAAGAGGTGATATACTCTCTTTTGAAGGTGATGCCGTCCACTTGATAGGCGACCAGTGCCTTTGCCGAATCCAGGTCCAGTTCTCTGTAATATCCGGCGTACTTTCCATGGCCCGGGAACGACAATCTCAGGTCGCCGAAGGGCTGATAGGGCATCCCCGAGTTTGTGTTTGACATCACCTTTTCGGTTGCCAGGTCCTGTGCTTCTTGATATTTACCGGCGAACACCAAATCGCGCACCTTGGGGATGTTTTCCAATGCTTCCGGATTCGCATTGCTGTTCGGCCGCCCCGCCCAGATGGTCTCTTCGTTCAGTTGGATCTGGTCGATCGACGGATTACCATACACCATCGCCCCTATCCTGCCATTCCCGAGAGGCAATGCCTCCGTCCAGGTGGAAGCCGGCTTCTCGTACCAAAGTTTGTGTACCTGCGCAACGCTTCCTGAAACATGAATCAGCAGGAAAAAAGTCAATAAACACGTTATAGGAATCTGGTTCTTCTTCATCTTATCTGCTTCAAACAATTAATTTTATGTGAGACTACTTGTCGTCCCGTCTATTTCTTATTCTTTTTCTTTTTCTTTTCCTCGTTCACCTTCTTGACAAAATCTTTGTACAATTGGCGCCAGTTTCTGCCGTTACCGATCAGATACTGCTCGCATTTTGTTTTATATATTTCGAAAATTGCCGAGATCTGATTCATGTTTTTATAATCGATGGCCTGTTCGCGCGCCTGCTTCAGATAGGATAAGATTGTGGCTTCTTCTTCGGGCGTTAAATCAGAAACGATCGCTTTATAACCCCGCATGGTAAAATCGACCTTTCCTACCGTGTATTTATCCAGCACTGCCTCTACTTGTTGCTCACTGAGCACGCGGCGAAGTCCGCTCATCAGCTTCTCGTGAACTTCTCCGGGCATTGCGGAATCGGCAATCATCTCACGGTCGAGTTTGCTGAGTGGCTGGCCGGTCGTGGGATTGATCCCCTCGGGAACAGTGGTGAACGGATGGTTGTTATGCCAGTCCCTCACGGCTCTCAGGTGGTTATAAATCAGTGTATTCAGATGCGAGACATCCTCCTTGCGCTGTAGCCCGAGAGAGGCTACCCATCCGGCTGCTTTCTTCTCGATAGACAAATCGGACAATAAATCTGCATAGAGGCCTTTGTTAAAGTATTCCGATAATTGTTCAAAAGATCGAATGGCATGCTCGGGATACAATTCACCCTCTTTGCCAAATATTTTTAACTCATCCTCCGGTTCAATCCTGACATTGCTTTCATTCAGCATCGACCTGTCGAGAGAGAAGACAGCGGCAAAAAAATCGTAGACTGCCTTTCTCTTGTTGATTCCGAAATCATGTCCCTCTTCGGGGAAGTGCACATTTTGCACATTCTCTGCTGCATCATAAAATGCATATATGTTTTGCAGATAAGGATACTCCAGTGCAGGAACACTCGCTGTCCAGTCCTTCCCGTCCGAAACCACCAGCAGCGGCCGGGGAGCAAACATGGCAATCAGCTCTGCGTTGTTGGTTCCTCCGCAAGAGAGCGTAACCGGCATGCCGCTTTCGCAGGGACATCCTCCGTCGAAATGGGAAGCCAGCATCACCACCGGAGCCACCGCTTTATAGCGCTCATCGAGGACCGACAGTAAAATGGCCTGAGACCCTCCGCCCGATCCGCCCGTAGCCCCTACTCTCTCTCTGTCCACATCTTCTCTTGTGAGCATATAATCAAGAATGGTGATGCCGTTCATTGCCTGAATTATATGTGCCGCGCTTGAGCGATGCGATGCATTGCCGACCTGCTGGGCAGATTCGCCCCATCCAAACAGGTCGTAGCTCACCGTAATGGCTCCCATTCTCGCAAGTGTGCCCATCCTGAGTTGCTGATCCTCGCGGTAACGACCATCTGCAAAATGTCCGTTGGGGGAGATGATCAATGCGTGTTTCCCTTTGGAGAGAGGGGCATAGATGGAGCCTGCCACATAAAGACCCGGCAATGTTTCAAGAGCAAAATTTTGTACCGAATAACCATCGAATTTCCTTGTTTTCGATAAAATAGGTTTTGAATGTACCCTTTTGGCAAGCAGCGGGTCTATACCGAGATTATCCCTGACTTCACGCTGCAGACACTTTTTTCGTTGTTCCCAACGTTCTTTATCGGGGTAGAGTGATGACAGGTAGGCAAGCATTTTTTCACCATCCTCCGGCGTCCTGCGTGCATATTCATAACTCTTCAGCTTATAATGCCGGTCGCCCTGTTTTATAAACTTATAATCGAAAGGTGCCAGCACATTCGTCAGAGATTCTTCCACCGAATAGGGACGTATTCTGAAGTCGGCGTAAGGAAGTACCAATCCGGCAGTATCAATATCATAGGAAACAGAGACATCAAACCTGACTGAGATATCCTTCAACACATCACTCAACGGTCTTTCGAACCTGTTCTCGTATACCTGTTGTGCGTGACAGACCGTTATGGTTGCGACCAACAGCAACAATCCTATACCTGCATTTTTTTTCATCGTTATTCAATTATCGGTTTGGACTTATCATTGCCCTCGACATCTACGACAGTGTCGATTCGGCCAAAATAGTTGTTTTTAAGCACGATACCCTCATTTTTACCATCCAGCTGTATGAACGACCTGTTGCCGGGCATGGGGAAGCAGCCCTGGATAAAAAGATCTTTTGAATTCTTGACGTGCATAAATGGCTTCTCCACATCCGGTGTTCCTGTCCACACATTGTGCATGGTTATATTTTCTGAGTTCAGCACCTCAAAGGGGGATGAGCTGTCGATCCGCACATCCCTCATGAGAATATTTTTTGCATAATCGATTCTTGCTCCCTCCTTAGACTGAATATTAATGTTGCTCAATGATACGTCCGACACCGCCATCTCTTCCAGGCCGACGATCTCGATGGCCCGGTTTACATCCGTACCGGTAAGTCCCGAGATATGAATATTTCGGAATACCGGCGTTCTCTCCGAAACAGGCTCGGGATCCATATTGCTATATTTCAGGTTCATGATGACTGCCTCTTTTTGTATATTTTTCATCACGATGTTGCTTACCCTGATCTCCTCCACAATGCCTCCCCTGCCACGGGTGGATTTTAGCCGGATACCCCTGTCGGTTCCGTCGAACACGCAATTGGAGATCGTCACCTTTCTCACATCGCCGCTCACTTCACTGCCGATGACCACTCCACCGTGTCCCGACAGCATGGTGCAGTTTGTGATGGTGATGTTTTCGCAGGGAACAGCCAGGTTGCGAGCCTGCTCGTCGCGGCCCGACTTCAGCGTGATACAATCATCTCCCACCGTAATATGACAGTCGGAGATATGCACATTCTTGCACGAGGAGGGATTGATGCCGTCGGTATTGGGAGAATCGGGGTTATTGATGGTGACACCGGTGATGGTGATATTCTCACAAAATTCCGGGTTGAGGGTCCAGAAGGGCGAATTGATAACATGGACACCCTCTATCCGGATATTTTTGCACCGGAGGGTTTGAAACAACGGAGGCCGAAAAAAGCGTCGGTCCAATGTGCCGGTATAGTCTGAATTCGTGAGCCTGTAAAGTTCTTCCACATTGTTGGCACTCTTCCACATAAACTGATATTTATTCAAATCTCTCACGCCATTATTCCGAATGTCAACAATTACACGATAAAACTCATCCCACCATTTTTTGCCCTGCCCATCGATGGTCCCTCTTCCCTTGATGGTGATATTTTCCTCTTCAACCGCATAAAAAAGAGGGGAGAAGCTCTTCATCAGGACTCCCTCGTAGCGCATCTCTACAAAAGGGAGGTAATCGTCAAAATTATCAGAAAAAAGCAAGGTCGCTCCCGACTCAAGTTCTATGGTGATGTTACTTTTCAGTTTGACAGCACCGGTGAGGTATGTTCCTGCCGGAAAATAAAGTGTTCCGCCACCTTCATCCGACAAATCGGCAATGGTTCTGTTTATCAGCTCCGTGTTAATGACATTGCCGCTGTCGTCGGCACCCAGCAGTTTCATATTCACTGTTTTGGCATTCAACTGAGACGAAAACAGAAAGCTTATCAGAATAAATAATGGTAGAGATCCTCTTTTCATGCTACTATATTATTATGGATGTTAGTACGAATATACTGAATTAATGGCGACTCGACGATATGTCCGGATTATAATTTCCGGGTAAAAGTATGTTTCCCGCTTCCCACCACGTGCGTTTCTTTACCGGGGAGGACAATGCTTGCCTCTGTATTTACGGGAATCTGAACATGCAGGGTAAACAGACCATTCTCGACTTTCCAGTCCACCGCAATTTTCCCATAGATTGTTTTTGTTGAGGCCGAAACGTGCGTGAGGTCACCCACCACCTGGGGTACGATCCGAAACTTTTTGTATCCGGGACTATCCATATCGGGCTGTATTCCTGCCAGCCAGGAAAAGAACCATTCATCGATCTGTCCCATCATAAAATGGTTCCAGGATGTTCCCTCCCGTGGATCCCACTGTTCGGTGAGGGTGGTCGCTCCAAATTTCACCTGAAATCCATAACCCGGAACTTCCTCGTGATTGTGCATCCTGTACATCAGCTCGTTCATGTTATTTCCAGCCAATGTCTGAAAGAGATACCGGTTCCCCACATCTCCGGTGGTTAACCGGTTTCCATGCTTTTGAATATCTTTTACCAGATTGGCGAGCACCTGCTCCCTTTTCTCCTCGTCCACCATTTCAAAAAAGAGAGGGATCGCGTTGGAAGCCTGACTCCCTGAACCATACTGAAAGGTTTTCTCATCCAGAAACTGGTTATTAAAAGCAGCTTTTACCCGGCAGGCAAGCTGATGATAGGTGATCTCATCCGCTTTCTCCCCAATCATGGCGGCTGCCTTGCTGAGCAGTGTGAGATCCTGGTAGTAGTGCGCCGTAGCCACCAGCGGCACAGGGGTATTCTTTGAGAATCCGGCCCGTTCACCGTGATAATCATACCAGTCGCCCAGTCCATGTGAAACAATGTGATCTGTGGACGTGGTGGAAAGGTAATCCACATACCCCTTCATTACGTCATAATACTCCTTAATCAGCGAATTGTCCCCATAATAGAGATAATACATCCAGGGTATAAACACCGAAGAGCTTCCCCACTCCGGCGAATCCCGGAAAGCACCGTCAAACTCCACGTACTCGGGCGCAATGCTGGGCACCAGTCCGTTCGGAAGCTGTGCGTCCCTGATATCCTGCATCACTTTAGGGATAAACGTTCGCAGGTCGTAGTTGTAATAGAGCCCCGGCCCGTTCAGATGCACCTGTTCCAGCCAGCCCAGCTTTTCTCGGTGGGGGCAATCGGTAAACAGGGCCTGCATATTGCTCCTTACCGCATTGCCAATAATTCTGTGGGCATTGTTAAAGATGTTGTTTGAGCTTTCGAACGTTGATATTTTTTCGGCTGAATTGTAAATAAAGCAGGCGTTAATTTTTTTGATCTCCGGCAAGATGACATTGCTGCGATTGTCGCTGGCAAACAAATCTGCCTGAATATAGCGGAATCCGTAATAGGAGAATCGAGGATGCCAATACTCATCTCCCTCTCCCTTCAGGATGTATTGATAATAATGCTTGCTTCCGGTCTGTTTTTGGCTGACAGTTCCGTCTTCGTTCAAAGATTCTCCCACGGTCAGCCGGATGGTATCTCCCTTTTGTCCGTCGACCACGATCTCCGGGAAGCCGGCAAGGTTCTGTCCCATATCCAGAATAAAGCGACTATCGGACAGTCTATTGATCTCTTTTGGAGCATAGCGTTCCATGATTTTCACCGGGGCTGCCTGCTGTGCTCTCAGCTTCCCCCGGGGTGCCTCCTGAATTACAACCGGCTGCCATTCGCTGTCGTCGAAACCAACTCTGTTCCAGCCCGGCTGTTCCAGCGTGGCATCGTAATCCTCTCCCCCGTATATGCAATTGAAGGTGACGGGACTATAGCTAAACTTCCAGCTTTCGCCGGACTGCACCTCCTGGACAGTACCGTCGGCGTAGGTAATTCTCATTTTAAAAAACAGCGTAGGAGGTCCGAAGCTGACAAGCAATTTGCGGTACCTTCCCCCCTGTACGTTGTAAAATCCGTTTCCCAACAGGACGCCAATTGCATTTGCGCCGGTTGTCAGGTGTGCTGTTACATCATAGGCATTATAATAGACCGTTTTGTCGTAATCACTTAACAAAGGAGCAAATTCACTCTCCCCTACCTTTTCCCCGTTCAACGAAAGCTCATACTGACCAAGTCCGCTCACATAGGCCACAGCCTCTTGAATAGCCTTCTCCGATGTAAAGGTATGGCGCAGATAGATACTCTTGTGGGAGAGCGGATTCACCTGCTCCCACATCATCTTGTTCTCGGGTCTTTTCAACACGGTAGAGTGAAATTTTCTACCCCTGGGAAGTTTCGCATCCTCTCGCGAGATTGAGCCGATCCACGCTGCATTGAGAAACACCGCCGAGGGGGCCATCCGGAAGTAGCTGCTTTCGCTCCATGCCGAGGGAAGATCCTTTTCATTCCACACCCTCACTCTCCAGCGATATTTTTTCAGCGGTTGCGGAAGTCTCTCGCCACTGTAACGTATATAATGACTCTGTGCGGAACCAATTTTTCCAGTAGCCCAAAACAGGATCTCCGGTCCTTCGGAAACATCGTATATTTCCATCTCGTATGCGGTCTGACGTGTGCCGTTGTCCTCGGAGATGATCTGCCATCCGAACTCGGGATATGCGGAGGTCACCATGAGGGGAGATTCCATCTGATCACAGGTAAGATGAACCGGTTCAAAAGCCCTGATCTGCACGAAACAGAGAAAGAGCATGCTGAGTGATACCAGCGAAAATTTTCCTTTCATGATATTCTATAAAACATCTTCACAAACCATTTTTTCCAGATGAGTAGATTTCCCCACAACCACTCCATCCACAAAGATAATGAACCCTTTTCCCTGATGGTAACGATCACCATATTTATCCCACAGGATGGTGATCATCCTGCCGTGATATGGCACATTATCGAGACAAAACCAATTCCAGGTATCCTCCGGCAATAGCGGATTCACGACAAGGGTATTGTCCTCCTGCGGGCGAAGGCCAATCAGTCCCGTGATGATTAGATCGTTAAAGGTTGAATGATTGTAATACCGGCTTCTTTCCTGGTCGCCTTTCAGCCAGTAACCGGTTATCTCATCCTGATATTCACCAATGTAGGGGCGTCCTCTGTGATACTGCGACTCCACATAGCGTTCCATCAACCGAAAATAGGTGCTGTCACTTACTGTGTTTTGAGTATAGTTGTTCATGAAGTTGGCCATGGCGGTCATGGTCTGACTCGTTGCAAAAGGCCATATTGCGCCGTCCCATTCGCATTTGCAACATCCGGCCATACGGAATAAGGGATGACGGCGCTCTGCCGTAGTCAGCCCGTAAGGTGCCAAAAATCCGCTTTCGTCCGAGACCTGTTTCCATGCAACATCGTATTTACCGTTGTCCGGCAGGTTAAAGTACCAGGGAATATATCCGATAGCTTCTCTCACGTTTGCCAGTGAATCGCCTCTGTGTGTTTCAAAAAAGGCATGTTGGTCGTTCCAGAGATTCCCGGTTACCAGTTCTTTTATTGTATCCCTTTTCAACTGATATGTTTTCGCCATTTGCTCATTCTCTGTCAACGAAAATATTTTCGCCAGTGCATCGGCATTTCCATACATGTAACTGTTGATGGTTGGACGTGCATATTTTTTTCTTCTCCCGCCACTGATCGATTCTTCCATTCCATCCTGCACATCTCCCTGCCAGAAAAGTTTATTGGGCAACCGGTGACTCTCCTCCCAACGCTGGTATTCGGCATGCAGATCGGGCAGCAAGTCGACAAGGTAAGTCGTATCTTTGTCGACAAGATAGCGGTTGTAAATAGCATCTGCAGCCCATGAGCTGAAGTTACCGAACTTTCCCATCGGTTTCCCCTCATTTCCCCTGTACCACGCATGGATATACTGATCGAGATATTGAGGGTCACGAAGCCATCGCGATTCATATATATGATGACCAAATGCACAGGCAATCATGTTGTACTTGTCGGCATAAGACCTGTTCACCAGAAACTCAGTCATGACATATCCTATGGGTGTCTCTTTGATGTGTTTCCGCAAAGACCACCAGCGGAAGTAGTAAATCTCTTCAAAGTTCTTCTGGGGGCATTCAAACAGAGGAATGTTTCTTTTCATCCATTCGCCCGATGCATTGTTGGAGATTGCCTGAGCGATGTTTTCATCTTCCATCCGGTTGAAGTAATCGGCATAATGGCTGAAGCTGTCGTAGCGGAGTATCGCCCCCCCTTGTTTTTTATCCAAATCTACTGTCTGAAATCCTCTGATATAATAGGTTACCAGAGGATCCTGTGCACCCGCATTCGGCAGATCCTCAAAATTATCGGCCGGCGTTTCCGGCGATGGGTGCTGACGGATCTCGCCTGTTCTGAAAACAATTCTTTCGATAGAATGAACGGGAGCGAAGAACCTCCTTACTCCCACTCTTTTATCATCTACATAGATTTGTATTTCGTTGTTGGAAGCCGATAATTCCGCCCTTATCTCATACTCTCTATTTGGTTCGAAATGCATCATGTTGGAGAAGCGTGCACCACCTTTGGCACGAAAAAATCCTTCCGGGGTGAACTCCAGTCGGGAACAGGCAATTCCGTTCTCATCCAGGAACTCAATCTGCAGAGTGCCATTCGAAATCTGTTCCGTCATAAATTTGAAGGTGACACCCAGCTCCGCCGTTTTCGGTATCTTTCGTTCTATTTTGGCATAATCGAAAGGATCCTTATCCTTTAGCACCAGCCATGTATGTCCATTTTTCTTTCCGAGTGACACCGGAGCCCATATTGGAGAATAAATGTTCCAATCGCTTAACTCTGCCACGCTCTCTTTGCCGTTCAATTGATCATTTGCATGGGCTGTAGCTTCCAGTCTCACCGGTACAGGGATGCGGGAAACCCACATATCCTCCTTGTTCACGCTGTAGGTAACCCACAAATCGCCATCGGGAGGCGTACCGTTGCCTTCCTGTATGCCACGAACATACTGGGGACCGTATGATTTGTAGTTTCCTCCGTATCGCATGGGAGTAATCTCCCCGTGAACAAGATTTAATGTTTTGTACTCAAGTCCGTCGCTACTAAGCGAAATGGCCAAAGGCCATCTGAACTCTGCAGGATTATAGACCGTTGCATAGGTACCGTCGCTCAACCGCTGTCCCCAAATTTTCGCATTGCTGTTGATAAATCCTTTTGCCCTCTCCACCGGTTCCAGCCATGTTTTTCCACCATCGTTGCTGACAGAGGTCAATGCATGTTTCCACAAGCCCACCACTTTGCTGTCGGGAAGGTGATAGTAAGAAAATGCCTTGTATTGCTTCTTCAGTGGAATCAACGGGTCATTTCTGTCCGACTCCTCCACCCATTGCATCATATAAAGCGGGTTATTCAAAATTTCCCTGCAAGCTTTCACAAATTCCCTGTCTCTGCTTTTTTCAAAATAGGGATAGTGGGTGTTTTCCTCATTGAACTGATGATTGTAGCGAATAAAATAAATTGGACCCAGAGAGCCATCCTTCCTGATCTCGCGCACCACTCTTCCAATTCCGTTTCCGTCGTTGGGATCATCTTTGTCGTCCAATGCAATGCCGTAATACCCCATTGCAATGAGGCGATCCGATGTAGAGACATAAAAACCCACCCTCTGATGCATGATTGCCTGCAGTCCCTTTGCCACATTTTTGTTCTCAGGCTTGGTAAATCCGTCGGGAACATCGTAGGGTGGAAATAACACTACGGGGCCTTTCCAGCTGTATCCATCTTCCGAAGTCATAAGAAATGTCTGCGAGGGAGGTATATGCTCTCCCACTTCGTCGGACAAGTACTCCAGATAATACTTCCCGTTCCAGTATGCCAGCATCGGCTGATGATTATAGGTCCATCCGAACCCGTTTGAAGCATCCGGATGTTCTCTGTTGGCACGCATAACCTGCACATTGTGTACTCCCACAACCGGCGATAGCTGTCCGTCGTGAGAGGCAGGATTGGAAAGCTCACTCCCGGTGTAATATGGCCGATCCTGCGCGTAGGCTTGGACAGGAGCACATATCAACAACACCAATAAATAAAAAAGGGGGATATTTATATTCATAGCGTTATAAGTTTTTTTCATTATGGTGTATGGAATGCTTTTTCAATCCTTCCAGCACCGATGCGGGTACTTTCGTTATCGTACCGTGCTTGTGTCCGGCGGGGACCGTTATCTCACCGTTAACATCCAAAAAATCAATGAAATCGGATGTCCTCATGGCTCCATAAATTTTCTCACGATACATATCAAAATAGATCAGGTAGTCTTCTCCCACTTTGGTTACGGTGGGTCCTTCAATAAACTCACCGGTGAAAGGATCAGACACGTCGCTATACGGTCCGACGGGTGATTTGGCAAAGGCAACCTTCAAATTCCGGTTCGGCCTTGTATTATCCTTCAGCACGAGCACATAATCGTCTGCAGATCTTTTGACGATGGTTGCATCAATCACACTGAAGCCGGGATCAAGAAATAACTTTGTGGGTGAAAAAGTCTCGAAATCTTTTGTTGTCAGGTAATAGAGACGGTGATTGTTATATTCATCCTCCACGCCGTTTTCAAATTTTCCCGGCACACAGGATGCCCACA
Source organism: Proteiniphilum sp. UBA5283 (assembly GCA_002408485.1). Classification (GTDB taxonomy): domain Bacteria; phylum Bacteroidota; class Bacteroidia; order Bacteroidales; family Dysgonomonadaceae; genus Proteiniphilum. The sequence continues at coordinate 25,311 of DHSP01000069.1, forward strand.
CAACAATATACTGATCATTTACATCGTCATAAAAAATCTCCGGTGCCCATACATTCACCGTTGTGGTGTCCGTCATGGCCGGAATCATCTTTTGCTCCGACCAGTGAATCAGATCTTTCGATTGTGCATGGCCGAAACCCAGATCGCCCTTCCAGCTCGTGGTCCAGACTAAATGATACACATCACCGGGGCCTTTCACAATGGAGGGATCTCGCATCAGCTGTTGTTTGCCGATATCCGGTTTCAGGAATATTCCCGGAATACTGTCCCAATGATATCCATCTTCACTGTATAGATACCGAAGGCCCTCGTTAGCCGGTTCATGAAATGAGGTAAACAGGTAATACTCCCTTTCCTTCGAATTGCATGAAATAAGGAAAAAGAACAAAACAGAGGTAAATAACAAGAGATTATTTTTCATCACGTTACAAATAAAACAAGCACAATTGCTTCTTAAAGACGGGATGTGTACTGTTTTGTACTCAAAGAGCATTGCATAACCATACGCAGTTTGCGTGCGAAAAAAGAGACTCAGTTACAACCAAAATATTCAGGTGTAACCGAGTCCCTTGATTGTTTCCAAAAAAGATTAGATATGTGCTTACGCTAAGTATACAAATGATGATCAATATCCCGGATTTTGAGCCACTTTTGTCTGATTCTTATCAATGGCATCCTGAGGAATGGGGCGAAGAAATTTATAATTTCCATCGGCTCCCTTCATATCGGATTCGGACACCCCGTCTTCGTTGTATCTTGTGACATATTCAACCAGCTTGTGGGTTCTCTTCAAGTCGGTCCATCTGACATACTCACCTGCCATCTCACGCGCTCTCTCATCCAATATGAAATCAATATCCATGTCAGATGCCGAAACAGCCATTTCTGTCAAAAAGCCATCTTTGATTGTTCCCGGCCTACTGCGTAACTTGTTGATCATCTGTGAAGCTTCGTTTGGCTTTCCGGCACCTATATACGCCTCTGCAGCAATCAGGTAAGCCTCTCCCAAGCGGGCTACAACCACATCATGCGTACTGCAGGTCGAACTGCGATTCGAGACACTTGTATAATCATCAAACTTCTTTATACACGGGACTCCGAAATCCATATGACGTCTTGCCTCCCATGTTGCAGTGGAGCCATCTCCGGTATTGGGAGCTTCCCCACCCGAAGCCAGCGTTTTTGATATAATGGCATTGGTTTTAATTCCATGAGGATCGTCCGCCTTCCAGGCTGCGATATCTGCGTCTGTCGCCCAGTGTGGTGCATAATAGACCCAAATAGGCGTTGTGGTTGGAGCTGTATAATAATTAAAATAACCATTTTTGCTCTGTTGAAATGTGGGAGCATAGGTTCCGTGTAACTCCAGCATAAATGTCTGCTCCAGACGTCCATCTCCTTTTGAATATTTCTGAAAGAGGTTCAATGCCGGAGACAAATTCCCGTCTATCGACTTATTAAGCTGGTACTCCGAACCTCCAAGATATGCACCGAACTGAGACTGCTGGTAACTACCGTCTGAAGAAGGATTTTCCATTGATGCCGCACTGAATTGAACGGACCAGAATAGCTCTTCATTCTCCTCGTTATCGACACTAAATACATCATCAATTGAAAGAGAAGGACTCTTTCCATCTATAGCCTGAAGAGCGTAGGTGATGGCACTCTGAAAATCAGTAGCCTGTGCAATATTCTCTTCCAGTGACTCATAACCTTGTCCATTCAGGTAAGCACGGGTAAGAAAAGCTTTCGAAGCGAAAAAGGCTGCTGCCCGTTTATTGGCTCTGCCAACACCCGAATCATCCCGTCCTTTCAAACGTGATTCATTGCCTGCCAATGAAGTAAATTCTGATATAATAAACTCATATACCTCTTTGAGACTTGTGCGCTCAAAATTCATCACAGCCCCAGTATACATCTCTTTGGTCAATGGAATTGCTCCAAATTGCTGAACCAGCTGAAAGTAATAAAAAGCACGAATAAAACGGGCCTCGTCTACGTACTGAGCACGCACTGCACTCTCTTCCGTCATGTCACCATAGTAGATGACACTATTGGCCAATTGAATTCCCTGGTAACAGCGGGTATAAAAATTAAGCACGTTACTTTCTGATGGGAGTAGCGATTTATAATAATTCATTACCACTCCCTGCGTTTTGCCATCCCCATAAATATCGGTACCGGCACAGAAAATCAGAGGTTGCATATTATATATGCTACGCAGTGACGAATAGGCACTGTTGGTCAAACTTTCAAATCCAGCCGAAGTTTTGTAAAAATCATCCGACGGAACGTTTGATCTGTTATCCTGATCCAGAAAGTCGGAACACCGGATAAACATCGCTATTAACAAAATAGGGATCAGATATATTTTTTTCATTTTCGATAATTATTAGATTAAAAATGTAAGTTCACACCAATCTGAAATGTTCTGGAACTCGGCCCGCCGGTTCCGTCGTTGATGTTGGCATCCGCCCATTCCGGATCAAACCCTTTATAACTGGTGAACACAAACGGATTCACTACATTCAGGTATAATCTCAATTTGGATAAACCGGTGGATGCTATCCATTTCCGGGGCATCGTATAACCCAACGTGATGTTCTTTATTTTGACGAAGGAATTGTTGACAAAAAACATAGAGTTATTGGTGTCGTTGGTATAAAAAGAACCCTGGCCTGCATTGTTACTTCCTCCCGTGGGAAATGGATATTTTCCATAAAAAGTTTCACTCTGCTGTGCGATATTACCATCTGCCCCTAACACGGGAGCTCCCTCGGGTATGTAATAATCAATGTTTAAATGTTGTGTGCCGCGGCTGCTATAGCTTGCATATGACACCATAAACGGGCTGGCTACCCTGCTACCCTGACTTGCATAGAGGGATGCACCCAGGTCCCAACCTTTGTAGGTAAGATTCGAAAAAACAGCACCTGTCCAGTTTGGAGCATCATGACCGATCACCGTTTTATCATCGGCATTAATTGTACCGTTTCCATCCCTGTCAATTATTTTCATTTCTCCCTCGTAAAATTTCGTTTTCTTCGATGAATCAGCCGCATAAGCAGCCGCTTCCTCTCTTGTTGTTATCCCTCCAAGCTCATAACCGTATACCACGTCGATAGGGTGACCTATAAACCACCAGTTTCCGACTAAATCTTCCTTGCCTCCATTTAATTCCAGTATCTCATTTCGGTTATATGCAAATGTAAAGGAAGTAGTCCAGTTCCAGTCGCGAGTATTCACATTCACAGTCTTCAGTTGCAATTCGACTCCCGAATTTTTCACCTTTCCCACGTTATCCCAAATGGAGCCTGTAGATGATCCTACTTCCAGGGGAGTTTCCAGTTCCATCAACAAATCCTTAGAAATCCTATTATACAGATCAATACTTCCACTTAAGCGATTTCCCAATAATCCGTAATCAATTCCCACATTAAATTCGTAGGTTTTTTCCCAGGTCAAATCGGCATTACTCAAAGCAGATCCATATCCAATTACCGGATTACCTCCGAAGTTGTAATTGTATTTTACTCCCGCCATAGCCTGAGTTTCGTATGCACCTACCGATGCATTATTACCTGTCAATCCATAGCTTAATCTCAGTTTTAAATTGCTCAACCATCCGGATGTTTGAGACATAAACTTCTCCTCTGAAACTCTCCACGCAAAAGCAGCGGAAGGAAACATGCCCCATCTGGAACCCTTTTGAAATTTGGAACTACCGTCCCAACGACTTGAAAGTGTGGCCAGATACTTGCCCATGTAATCATAATTCAGGCGTGTCACATAGGATAACATCGAATAATGGGTGTAATAACTTCCCTGGGACTGTACTAAACCGGAGCTTAAGTTATACCAATCCACATCGAAAGGCATGTTCGTTACTATGATGTTGTTCCCTTCCATTTTCATGTCGTACACACTAAACAGACCAAGCAGGTTTATGCTATGATCACCCCAGTTGTTAAGATAATTAGCCTGCGTATCCCATGTGTAAGAAAAGAACTCATCTTGAATATTCTCTGCGTAATTGGTTGCCTGGTTTCTTCTGCTTTCCGACTCGGCACCGTAAAACACCCCCCTGTTCATTTTTTTATATGCTGGAGCAAACGAGGTTTTTAAAATCACCTCTTTTACCGGACTGTACTGGAAGTAAAGGTTGGCTGTCACATCATTACTCCTTGTATCATCTTTTGAATTTTCTCTGTCCACAATCGGATTAAAAGTTGAGGTAGGACCTCCTCCGTTCGGATATAAGACAGGATCCTTACCCGGCTGCAAAATAGGCTGTCCATTTTTTTCTCCTTCCCAATAGAAGGCCTTCATGAGGGGTGTCATTGCAAATCCGTTGTTAACTGAATTTCTGGAACCATTACTATGCAATGATGTTGCCATATTGGTTGAAAAACCGGCCAGAATTTGTTCATTAATCTTATGTTCTACAGCGCCTTTTATATTCCAGCGCTCGTAATTATCATATAACACTCCTTTTTCATCCTGATATCCCATTCCGAATCTATACGAAATATTTTTCGCATTTCCGGAAACGTTAACAAAATGATTTTGCTGATGTCCCTCACGGGTAATAAGATCCGGCCAGTCTGTATAATCTTTCTCAAGGTATAACCTCTTTATCACGGCACTATTTGCGCCCCACACGTTTGCTAAATTGGCCTCACTCATAGTCCACGTTGTGCCACCTGTAGCAGGATTCATTTTTGATGAGAGGTAACGTGAAAAACGATACTTCATAAACTGATCACCATCCATGAAATCCGGCATGTTTGCAATGTTCTTAAAACCATAGTAACCATCATAGCTTACCGTTGCTTTTCCCTCCTGGGTTTCCCCCTTCTTTGTTGTTATCATCAAAACACCGTTGGTAGCCCTGGAGCCGTAAATGGCGGTCGAAGATGCATCCTTCAAAACATCGATTTTCTCGATATCCATCGGATTCAGGAAATCCATGTTATCAAAAACAACTCCATCAATCACATAAAGAGGAGAGCCTCCCTGCAACGAACTCTTTCCTCTGATTTGAATACTCATTTCATCTCCTGCTCTGCTTGAAGATTGAGTAATATTTACCCCGGGGATGGAGCCCTGTAAGGCTTCCATGACTGAGGTGGATCCCTTGGCTGTAATATCTTCTGATCTTACACTCCCTACTGCACCGGTTAAATCAGATTTTCTCACAACGCCATAGCCAACCACCACAATCTCGTCCAGAGACCGTGCATCTGATTCCAATACAATATCAATAACTGTTCTGCCATGAACCTGGATTGATTGAGTTGACATTCCAACGTAGCTGATCTGCAAGGTTGCATTTGACGGAACATCGCTTAGGGTAAAATTTCCGTCATAATCACTTACCGTTCCCTTGCTAACATTTTCACGCAAGATAATGGTAGCACCTATAACAGGCTCATTATTTGGATCTCTTACGGTACCGCGTATCGTTATGTTTTGAGATAACAATCCCAGGGTATTCATCAGCAACCCAAACATAAGACAGCATTTTAAAACATAATGTGTAATTTCCCTTTTCATGCTTAATTAATTTAAAAACGGTCGTTCAACAATATTAACAAATATGCTTTCATTTCTTCAAACGCAAGGTTTAACTTAACAATTATATCTATTGACTACGGTATTGTTTAAACAAATGTAAAATAAAGTCAACCTCTCAAACTTATCTAAGTGATATAAAAACTGTGTTTTTTGACATTTCGGACTGTTTCATATTCAAAATGATTACAAAAAACAAACTTTAGCGTCATACGATATAAAACCAAAAATAATTAAAGATTAAATTTTTATAAATAAAAATGTCAGATAAACTTATATCGGTTTCAAGAAATGATGAAGTGTATTATCGATTCATAATATTTATCATCTTATTGTGGGTTCCTCTTTCTGCAAACAGTAAAGAAACGAAGGGGAAACCAGAAGAACCGGTGTCTGGGCCAAAGTATAAAATTGGTGTATGCGACTGGATGATCTTAAAACGTCAGAAGATAGGCTCTTTCAAATTAACAAGTGAACTGGGAGCTGACGGTGTAGAAGTAGACATGGGGGGACTTGGGAACAGAGAACTTTTTGACAACAAGCTAAGAGACTCCCATTTTGTACAGATGTTCGGGGACGAATCCAACAACTATGGCGTGAAAATTGCCTCGATTGCCATGTCGGCTTTTTATGCACAATCATTCGCAGAAAGGGAAAATTATCGGGATCTTATTGCTGACTGTCTGGCGACAATGCAAAATATGGGTGTAAAAACTGCATTTTTGCCCCTGGGTGTGCAGGGTGATTTGCAAAAAAGGCCTGAGATCCGCCAGGAATTGATCAGAAGATTAAAAGTGGCCGGCGATATGGCTGAGGTAGCCGGCGTGATAATTGGGATTGAAACATCGCTGGACGCTGCCTCGGAAATTACGCTGTTAAACGAGATCAATTCGCCTGCCATCAAGATCTATTATAATTTTCAAAACCCGTTGGAAGCCGGCAGGGATATTTACGCAGAACTGAAACTGTTGGGGAAAGAGAGAATTTGTCAGATTCATTGTACTGATACCGATGATGTGACGTTGCCTTACAACAAGAGGCTGGACTTGCATAAAATAAAAAATGTATTGGATGACATGGAGTGGAGTGGTTGGCTGATTGTCGAGAGATCGAGAGATAAAAATGAACCGACTAACGTGAAAAAGAATTTTGGTACGAATATCAAATACTTGAAGACTATATTTCAAAATGAATCAAATGATTTCTAATTTTTTTATCTATGAATTACAAACAAAAGAAAATGAAAACAAATCGTAGATTAAATGTACTAAAAACCTTGTGTGCATTTAGTTTGATTTTCTTTTACATGCCGTTGACCTTTCAGGCGCATGCAACAGAAAAATCGGAAGCCTTGAAAAATGTGGAGCAAGACATTACAGTACAGGGTAAAGTGATCGATGAGAACGGAGAAGGCATTATCGGCGCCTCAATACTCGTTGTAAGAACCAATGGCGGTACAATAACCGATCTGGATGGTAATTTTAGACTATCTGCAAGAAGCGGTGATGAATTAAGGGTGTCGTATGTTGGCTATGAAACACAAACAGTGAAAGTTACCTCAGCCAATATCACAATACAGATGGTATTATCATCAGAGACACTTGACGAAGTTGTGGTTGTAGGTTATGGTACACAGCGGGTAAAAGATTTGACCGGCGCCGCCACCAATGTAAATATGGATGAGATAGCGGAACTTCCGGGAACCTCAATTATCGATGCCTTGGCTGGTCAGGTGGTTGGATTATCGGTATCACAAAGCAGTGGACGTCCTGGAGCAACCGGTTCTTTCCGGGTACGACAGCCCATGAGCTTCGACGGAAGTTCCTCCTTCAATCAGCCGCTAATCGTCATTGACGATGTGGTGCAGGTAGACGAAAATGGTGAGCCGAGTATGACTGCTTTTAATATGCTGAATCACTCTGATATTGAGAGCATGACGGTTCTGAAAGATGCCTCGGCTGCTATTTATGGCTCCAGGGCATCTGCTGGAGTTATCCTGGTGACAACAAAAAGAGGTTCGGTTGGAACACCCAAAATCTCCTATTCAGCAAAACTTGATTTTTCGGATGCGGTAAGCCATATCAAAACAATGAATGCCTATGAGACAGGTGTTTTTACAAACAGAATGTTCAGGCAGATTGATATGATAAATGGGAATACAAATAATGCACCTTATCTGTATTCTGACAGTGAACTCAATGCCATGAAAAATCTGAATCACAACTGGCTTGATGAGGCTTGGAACTCCTCGTTGTCTCAACGTCATTCATTAACTGTGGACGGAGGTACCGATAAAGTAACCTACTTTGCCGGCATGAACTATCAAAACCAAGAGACAAATCTTGGAAGTGTGCAGGACTACGACAAATGGACCTTCCGCACCGGCGGAGACATGAAAGTGATGTCAGGAATGAAATTATCTGCTTCTGTTTCCGGATTTAACACAAAGCGTACAGGAAACAACCCTCAGGCAAAGATATCGTCCGGACCCTGGGGTAGCCAGAGTCCTTCTCAGGATTATCCAATGCTGCGCCATATGCCGGGTTATATCCCGATAGAGGTTGAGCTCCTGGATCCGGTGACCAACCAGATGAAAAACTACTACACTTCCCCATGGGTCGGTCCTCGCTACGTAAACACATCCACTGATGCCAATGTGGGAAGTGGATTTGCAGTCTGGAACTTTTTTGCCAATGAAGCATCTAAATCCAGAAGTTTCCATGAACAAAACGGGTTCAATGCAAACTTTTCACTTACTTATGAACTTCCCTTTATCAAAGGATTATCGGTGAGAGGAACCTATGCGGTAAGTCATACCAATACGTTCAATAATAACGTAGGAGATTACTACATGCTTGCGCGAGCCGGCAACACCGACAAAGAAGGAATGCATTTGATTGGTGATCACACAATCTGGAATTTCATCAACTATGGTGATCCCGAAGGATCGGATATCAGTAAAAAACCCTCAGTATCCTTTGCTAAAAGCACAGTTAAATCTGAACAAATAAATTTCATGCTGATGTATAACCGTACTTTTGGGAAGCATGATGTGTCTGCTACCGGCGTTGTTGAGCGCGGTGAAGCAGAAGGTCATGATGAACAGCAACTGTATAGAGGACCTGGAAGATCTTATAATGGTGTAAGTGCTACTGCAGGTACATTGAGTACGAATGCTAATGACACATACTTTAGAAGATACGAAAGCGGATCTTTGTCCTATGTAGGGAGGGCGAATTATAAATACGACAACCGCTATCTTCTTCAGTTTGTTGTCCGAGCCGATGCTTCCACAAAGTTTGCTCCTGAAAACTACTGGGGAACTTTCCCTACCGCATCTGCAGGATGGGTTATTTCGGAGGAAAACTTCTTTAAGAATAGTAAAATGAGTGCCCTTTTCGATTTCTTAAAACTGAGATATAGTTTGGGAAAAACAGGTAAAGACAACGTGACCGCGTGGAGCTGGCTTCAGCTATACCAGATAAGTCCTACCGGAGGGCTTGGTTTTGGCAGTATAGGCGGACAACCAACCTCGGGCGCAAATATTAGTGGTACTGCAAACAGAAACATAAAATGGGATAGCTCCATCAAACACAACATAGGATTGGATCTTAATATATTATCCAGTCGTTTGGCCATCACTACAGATTACTATTACGACAAAACAAAGGATCTGATTATGCTTATAGCCGACGATGAAGAACCAATCTATATCGGGGCTAAGCTTCCTCCTATCAACTATGGAGAAAAAGATGCATGGGGTTGGGAGTTTTCACTGAGATGGAACGACAAGATTCATCAGTCACTTCTACCTTCGTGGGGGCCAATCAGATATTCAGTTGGAGTAGATTATAGCATTAGTTGGAACAAGACTGTGCTTGGACAACAAGCCACGTTCGATTATCCGGCAGAGGTGAATGAAAAAAGCAGCTGGACCGGTTATCGCGGACCCGATTATCAATGGGGATTCAAAACTTGGAAACAAACGAGTCAGGGAGATGGTATGCTTCGTACACAGGAGGATATCGACAAATACTGGCAGTATCTTACCGACCTGGCAACAGCAGCAGGAACAACTCCCAGCTATCTGGGTGTTACCTCTAAAGAAAAAATGTATCCGGGAATGCTTGCTTATGAAGATATAGCAGGAGATATTGACACGGAAAACCAAACAATTGCAGGCCCGAACGGGGTAATTTCTCGTGATCATGGTGAGGATTATGCCAAACTGGCTAGCAACAGGCGTCACGGTATCAATACCCGATTAAGAGCCGAATGGGGCAATTTCAGCTGGTCTGCCATGGTCTCTACTGCATGGGGTGGATATTATGCATTAGACAACGACATCCGTCAAGCTATCAATAATAACACTTTAATCTGGTCTCAGTTTTCATATGTAAACGATATGTTTGACCCGGAAGAAAACCCCAACGGTAAATACCCAAGTATGGCCGTTGCAAGTGCTTTTGGTGAGCGTTCTGATTTCTGGATGGTTCCCTCTTTCAGAATGTATGTACGCAATATGGTCTTTGGTTATGATCTACCCAAAGAATTGCTTCAGAAAGCAAAAATTGAGAGATTACAACTTAATCTGACTGGTAACAATCTATGGGATTTTTATAATCCATATCCGGATAAATACAGAAATATGTATGACGGCGGGAGAACTGATTATCCCACATTGAGGACATGGACATTGGGTGTAAACCTGACATTCTGATAAATCTGATTACAATTGAAAAAATAAAAACATGAAAAGAATATTATTTAAAATATTTATTGGAGCTTTCGCACTTATCTATTTGTTATCGTGCAGCGACCAATTTCTGGAGGAAAAAAGAGATTATAACAACCTCACGACGATTGATGTGTTTAGCGACCCTGAACAGGCCAAGGCTGTATTTGCCACCATCTACAAACAAATATTGGAACGTTATAACTCTCCTTTCGCGGGATCCGATCCATTGATGAGACAAGATCAAAACACGGGCGGAAAGCAGCATATCTACACGGAAGAGTTATCTGACGGCGGTTTCAGAGACGGCCGTTACAACGGATCTAACGGAAAGAATACCAAAGCAGGGAATCATATTGCCAACCCACCCTACTGGAACGATCCAAGAAGTTCCTCAAGTAACTACAATAATTTTAACAGATATACCCTTTTCCCGACAGTTTATCTAATTAATAGTTACATTACCGAAATAGATCGTTCCCGGGACTTATATGAAAATGACATCTTTTGGGATCAACTAAAAGGACAGGCTATCTTTGCCCGTGCATGGCTTTATTTCGATGCAATTCGCTTGTGGGGAGGCGTCCCGTACTATGCAACCGAAACAGACCAACCACAACCGGGTGACAGATCGTTACGTATGCCGATACAGGAATGCATTGATAAAATATGCGTAGATTTCGAAGCAGCATCAAAATTGCTTCCTGCAGTTTGGGATGCCGACAACGACGGACGTTTCACATCGGTCGCCGCGTTAGCCATGATCAGCAGGGCCCGTGTGTACGCTGCCAGTCCGGTCTTTAACGCAAGCTGGGATAATCCGGCCAGCGCCAGGTGGCAGGCAGCACTCGATGCCAGCCTTGTTGCGGAAGCAGCGGCAACAGCAGCAGGCTATGGAACAAGCGTAAGCGATATCGATTCTTGGGACAAAGCATTCTATGCATACAACGGAATGCACAACCCCGAAGCGATTATAAAAATACCCAAGAGCGATAACGTGATTCATGGAGCTTTCAATAAATGGGAAGGATATATTCGTCCCGGTGCCGTAATATCAGGTACAGGAGCCGGAATGCCTGCTCCTGATGAGGTTCTGTTGAAGTTTCCCATGAAAAATGGAAAGGCCCCGCTGGCTGAAAACGGATATGACGATGAGAAATTTTACAAAAACAGAGATCCCCGCTTCTACCGTACTTTTGCTTTTTCAGGATGTGAGTGGCCGGGAACAAATACTCAAATTTGGCTTTATACCTATAAATACAGCACTTCTGCAAGCCAAATGTTCCGTTACACAGACGGTAGCAGGGGTGACGGTGGAGCTCAGAAAAAAAGCAGGGCCATCGTATGGAAAATGTCTGACCCCAATGTCCCAGTAGGCAGTGAATCTGTTAGTGGTACTGATATTCTGGAATACCGTTATGCCGAAATATTGCTAAATGTAGCCGAATGCTATGCAGCCAAAGGAGAGGTGAGCAGTGCTGTGAGCTATCTAAGCAAAATCAGAAGCCGAGTGGGTATAGACGCTGCCAATAATTACGGTCTGAATGATGTGACAGATAAGTATTCTGCAATTCGGTCCGTACTGAATGAGCGTGCTGTGGAATTAGCCTACGAAGGAAAACGTTCGTGGGATATGAGACGCTGGCTGCTTTATGAAGGAGGTGCCGGTTTTGACCCGAGACTTGCCGACTTTAATGATGCAACGGGTTCCTATACTCCCGATCTTGCATGGGGAAAAGGATGGAAAATCTATGATGGTAAAGATGGAAGAGCGAATTACACCAAGGAAGATAACGTTCTTACGAAACTTGGTATTCCTAGGTTTTCAGGTACAAAACACTCCAGCAAACTTTGGGCATATGACATTGACAATGTGCATCCCGTTGATGAATGGAACACAAACGAATCAGTAATAGATCATCCGTTGAAAACAAACGAACTGTTACTTGCTGTTCCCGCTATCAAAAGAGGGATGAGCGAAACTCAAAGAAACGCTGCTTTTGAGAAATTGGATGCTCTTTATGAAGGTGTTGGCATGGAAACAATTGATCCCATACAGGATAACCGGATGGGTCATAAATATGCCATGGATAGTGGCACAAAAAATACAGAACAAAACTTCCTGTTTGCATGGCGTGGTTGGTACTATGTTTACCCGATTCATTATGACATGTATACCATTGGGAAGGGGAACGACTGGATTGAGCAGACAGCAGGATGGATGATTGCCAATGCAAATCCAACAGGCAGCGGACCGGAGGAACAGGATGGTACTTACATTTATTGTACCGCGGAATAATAAGCTGCATTTTATCGTTAAAAAATGGCTGTTACTATGGGTGACAGCCATTTTTTAATCTTTCACCTTTATTATGATTACAGAATCCAATGAAAAATGTCTACTTTTAAATTAAATAGAATACACAGATGAATAAGAAAACCTTTTTATCGACTTTTATCCTCGTGTTGTTGCCACTTGCATACCTGGCAGCTCAATACCCACGCATCCCCAAAGAAGTACAGGAAGAAGCCAACAAGCTAATGGAAGAGACGCGTCGCCGGTCCGACATGGCCTGGGAAAAAGCACTTCCAATTATTGAGGCGGAGGCAAAAGCCGGCAAACCTTATATTCCCTGGGCTGCTCGTCCCTCCGATCTGCCACAGGCCTCTATTCCCGCATTTCCGGGTGCCGAAGGTGGCGGAGCCTATAGTTTTGGCGGTAGAGGCGGAAAAGTAATCACTGTAACAAACCTGAACGACAGCGGACCCGGTTCATTCAGAGATGCCTGTGAACAAGGTGGCGCCCGCATTGTTGTCTTTAATGTATCGGGGATCATCCGGTTGCAATCGCCCCTTGCTGTTCGTGCTCCCTACATCACCATAGCCGGACAAACAGCACCCGGTGACGGCATCTGCGTAGCTGGAGAGTCATTCTGGATCAACACCCACGATGTGGTGATACGGCATATGCGTTTCCGCAGAGGTGAGACATGGGTTGGACGCCGTGATGATGCGGTGGGTGGAAATCCCGTTGGAAATATCATGATGGATCATTTATCCACCAGTTGGGGTTTGGACGAGAATATGTCCATTTACCGGCATATGTGGAACGACAGCACCGGCAAAAGCGATCTGAAACTGGGCACGGTGAATATCACGATCCAGAATTCTATTTTCTCGGAAGCACTCGACACCTGGAACCACTCATTCGGCTCCACTTTGGGAGGAGAAAACTGTTCGTTTATGCGTAATCTCTGGGCCAACAATACCGGACGCAATCCTTCGATCGGATGGAATGGTGTATTCAACTTTGTCAATAATGTAATTTTCAACTGGATGCACCGGTCGGTAGACGGAGGTGACTACTCTGCAAAATACAACATCATTAATAACTATTACAAACCGGGACCCGTAACACCCAAAGAGGGGCCGGTAAGCCACCGATTACTGAAACCGGAATCGGGACGCAGCAAGTTATCCCGGAAAGTATACGGCATGGCCTTCGTACATGGAAATGTGGTTGAAGGAAACGAGAGCGTAACCAACGACAATTGGAACGGAGGAGTGCAGGTAGAGGATCTTGCCAATGCGGGTGACTACACGAATGAAATCAGATGGAAATCGCCGATGGCTATGCCCAAAATGACCATCATGGATGCCCGTGAAGCCTATGACTTTGTGCTGGAAAATGCAGGAGCTACACTCCCCCGGCGCGATGCAGTAGACGAAAGAATCGCAAGGGTGGTAAAAACGGGAGTCATTGAATATGCAGAAAATGTGAACCTCAAGGATATCCCAAAATTTGAATATCGCAGATTACCCGACGACTCCTACAAACTGGGAATAATTACCGATATCAGTCAGGTTGGTGGATATCCCGAATATAAGGGTACACCTTATAAAGATTCGGACAGCGACGGGATGCCCGACTGGTGGGAAGAGAAACACGGTTTGAATCCCAACGATCCGGCGGATGCCAACGGCGATATCAACGGAGATGGCTATACAAACATAGAAAAGTTTATCAACGGCATTGATCCGCAAACAAAGATCGACTGGACCAATCCTCTCTTTCATTACGATACGTTGCAGGCCAACGGCAATATTCACAAGCAATAAACAGATAAACAATCCATACGATGAAACTTTTTACAAGAATAAGCCTGTTCCTTATCCTGTCCACATTTGTGCCGTCCTTCATGCTGGCACAGTATCCCCTGATACCGGTAGAAGACCAGGAACAAGGCGACGCTTTTATGAATGAGGTAAAGCGACGCGCAGAGGAGGCATGGGCGAAGGCATTGCCTATCGTGGAAAAAGAAGCACGTGAGGGTCGACCTTATATTCCCTGGGCAGGTACCCCGAAAGCATTACCACAGGCCAGCATACCGGCTTTTCCCGGTGCTGAAGGAGGAGGAATGTTCACATGCGGCGGCAGGGGAGGAAAAGTATTTGTCGTAACCAGTCTGGAAGATAACGGCCCCGGCACCTTTCGGGAAGCATGCGAGGCAGGAGGCGCCCGAATCGTGGTATTCAATGTTTCGGGGATCATACGTCTGAAAACCCCGATTTCGATTCGTGCCCCCTACATCACCATTGCCGGGCAAACAGCACCGGGAGATGGAGTGGTGATTGCAGGCGAATCGGTAGACATCGACACACACGACGTAATTATCAGACACATGCGATTCAGAAGAGGCGAGGTGAACGTGCTACGACGCGATGATGCCGTAAGCGGAGAGGCAATTGGAAACATCATCATTGATCACACCTCCGCAAGCTGGGGACTGGATGAGTCTCTGTCTCTCTATCGAAACATGTGGAGTCCGGAACCCGATCGACATCCCGGCAGAAGCCCGGAAAAACTGCCTACAGTAAACATCACCGTTCAGAATAGCATCATCGCAGAGACGCTTGACACCTATAATCATGCATTTGGAAGCACCTTCGGGGGCCTCAACAGCACCATGGCCCGGAATCTTTTTGCCAATAACGTGGCACGCAATCCTTCCGTGGGAATGTGGGGTGACTTCTCGTTCGTGAACAACGTGATCTTTAACTGGTGGAACAGAACCATGGATGGGGGAGATTACAGATCAATGTGGAATATCATCAACAATTACTATAAACCGGGACCCATTACCCCCGAAGAGAGTCCTATCCGATACCGCATTGCGAAACCCGAAAAAGGAAGTATTGATTCTACGATTTTTGGCAGAATATACGCAAATGGAAATAGGATACACGACAACAAAGAGGTGTCTGACGATAACTGGGCCGGAGGCATTCAATTGGGCATGCCGCATGAGGAGGCAGTGAAATATTTTGATCAGGTTCGTGCCAGAACCCCGTTTCCCATGGCCGATGTAAGGATCATGCCTGCCTCGGAAGCCTTTGAATGGGTATTGGATCATGCCGGTGCCACCATCCCCAAAAGAGACGAGGTGGATACACGTATTGTGAAACAAGCAAGAACCGGCGTGATTGAATATCAGGAGGGACTGGATGCCAAAGATTCAAAATACGTAAAAAGAAGGCTGCCTGCCGACTCCTACAAAAAAGGGATCATCACCGATATCAGTCAGGTGGGAGGTTATCCCGAATATAACGGAACACCATACACAGATTCCGATAGCGACGGAATGCCCGACTGGTGGGAAGAGAAACACGGTTTGAATCCCAACGATCCGGCGGATGCCAACGGCGATATCAACGGAGATGGCTATACAAACATAGAAAAGTTTATCAACGGGATCAATCCGGAAACAAAAGTCGACTGGAGCAATCTGCAGTTTAACTATGATACGCTACGTGAAAAGGGGTACCTGCATCAGCAATAGCGCCATCAGAATAACCAAAAAAGTATTTACACAACAATCAAATAGTATCGTATAACAAACAGGATGAAAAGAAGTATCATTGTATTTTGCTTCATGGCGTATGGATTGTTTCCTATAATCGCACAAAAGGCAGAGACCGCTGAAGCAAGACAGTACCTGGAAGTACTAAAGAAACGTTCCGAAAAAATATTGGATCAGTATGTTGAGATTCCTGTGGGGGAACAGCGGGAAAAAGTCAGGGATTTAATGGTCAGGCAGTACTGGGATCTCAACAAAGTACACGACACCAAAAACACCAAAATAGAGGGACTGAAAAAGTCCGGTCTCCCCGCAGGTAAATTTGAAAA
The DNA here is from genome assembly GCA_002408485.1 of Proteiniphilum sp. UBA5283. Classification (GTDB taxonomy): domain Bacteria; phylum Bacteroidota; class Bacteroidia; order Bacteroidales; family Dysgonomonadaceae; genus Proteiniphilum. The sequence goes on from DHSP01000069.1 coordinate 41,807, forward strand.
AAAGAAAAACGGGGTAGAGAAAAAGGCTGAAAAGAAGCTGCTGAAGCTTCAAAAGAGATATATCAAAAACCTATCCAAATATTTAAATGAAGAACAGATTGACGGCATTAAAGAGGGAATGACACTGGGGGCAATGGCCCATAACTACAGAGGATTTACCGAGATGATACCGACACTCACATCAGAAGAGAAGGAGTATATCAGACAACAATTGCTGGATGCACGCAACAAAGCCATGAACATGGGTTCTTCGGAAGAAAAGCAGGCCATTTTCAGACAGTACAAAGGCAAGATAAACAATTATTTGTCGGAAGAAAAAGGGTATGATCTGAAAAAAGAAGGCGAACTGTGGCAGGAAAGAATTAAAAAGGCAAAAAAATGAAGCTCCTGCGCGCCCTGTAAGCAGATAGAAATAATCTATCCTATATTGAGAAGCAAATACTTTGATGTTATATATTATATCTATAAATTTGCAGTAGTTATAAACAAAACAATTAAATTATTGCATTATGAGAACAGTAGATTATTTACAGTTAGACCCGAAAAGTACTGAAAAAACAGTGGATGGTTTGCAAAAATTATTGGCCAATTTGCAGCTTTTTTATACCAACCTGCGTGGTTTCCACTGGAACGTGAAGGGTGTAGAGTTTTATGGCTTACACGCCAAACTTGAGGAATTCTACGACGATACCGCCGAAAAGGTGGATGAGGTAGCGGAGCGTATTCTGATGCTGGGAGGCGTGCCTGCTCATAATTATACCGAATATCTGAAAACTTCTTCCATCAAGGAAACGGGAGTTGTGAGCAATGCAAAAGAAATTGGGAAAAATCTTCTCGATTCGATGAAAGTGTTGATCAGCCTGGAGCGTGAAGTACTTGAAACAGCTTCTGAGGGTAACGACGAAGGTACTGTTGCCCTGATGAGCGATTTTATTTCGGCACAGGAGAAAAATATTTGGATGCTTACTGCCTTTCTCTCGTAAGAAAGAAGCATTCGGAGACAGCAAAAGCTCTCCACATTAATTTTAAGATCCCCAAAAGTATTTGCCTTACTTTTGGGGTTTTATTTTCCCTCTATGACAGTCTTAAATAGTTTTCGGTAAGTTTCGCCTACGGGTATCTGTTTTTTGCCGATGGCGATACGGTTCTTGTTCACGCTGCTGATCTTGTTTTTGTGAATGATGTAGGAACGGTGAACCCGCATAAACCGGTCGGGTGGCAATTCTTCTTCGAGCTGCTTCAGACTCATCAGTGATAAAATAGGTTTTGGCTCACTTTCGGTGTATATCTTCACATAATCTTTGAGGCCCTCGATATAGAGTATATCCTCATACAGCACATGCAAAAGCCGGTATTCCGATTTTACGAAAATACCCACGTTTTCGTGGATCGTCTCGGCTTCAGGCTTTGCCGCGGTCATTTCAAACCACTCCAAGGCTTTTCTGGCAGCTGCGAGAAACTCATCGAAAGAAAAAGGTTTCAACAGGTAGTCGAGGGCACTCACCTTATACCCTTCCAGGGCATATTCGCTGAAAGCAGTGGTGAAGATGATCCGTGTACGGTGACTGATGACACGGGCGAAATCCATGCCGCTCATTTCAGGCATCTGTATATCCAGAAAGAGCAGATCCACCTTTTCTTCTGCAATATGCATCATGGCAGACCTCGCATTGCTGTATTTGCCAGTCAGCCGGAGAAAAGGGGTTTTTTGTACGTACGATTCGAGGAGAGACAAAGCCAGCGGCTCATCATCCACGATCCAGCAATTCAGTATCATCCTGTTGTTTTTTGGTGTCTATAACAAGCACGGTGGAATAGACATCACCTTCAATCGTTGTATGCCACAGGTAGCTATCCGGATATAGAAGTTCCAGCTTTCGTCTTACCAGTCCGAGGCCTATTCCGCTACCGCTTTTGTCCTGTTCCGATTTTGGAAAATAACTGTTTCGCGATACAAACTCAATCTTTCCATCGGGCTGCTCTTTCAGCGAAATATCGATAAAAGAGGGTTTATCACCGCTGATACCATGCTTGAATGCATTTTCGATCAAAGATATAAAAATGAGCGGAGAAATAAGGGTATTTCCCGTTTTCGAATAGGAGAAATTGGTGGTTAACTTCACATTGTCGGCCAGACGGATGCGCATCAATTCGATGTAGTTCCTCATAAATTCGGCTTCCTGGCGCAGCGGCACATATGTCTGGTTGTTGTCATACAGCAGGTGGCGTAACATCTTGCTTAAGTCCATAACTGCCTGCTGCGCCTTGGGGGGATTAAACTCAATCAGTGCATAAATATTATTGAGGGTGTTGAGCAGAAAGTGCGGATTGATCTGGTTCTTCAAATTCTGCAATTCGGCCTCCGATTTTGCTTTTGCCAATTCTTTGCGTTCATTGTCCACCTCAAACCACCGTACCGTCATTTTCAGTGCCACGCTCAATCCCATCACCAAAAAAAGAGAAGTGGAATTACGGACAATGAAAAGAAAAGGAAAAAAATGATTGCGCCTTCCACGCCATCTCGGCCGGAGATGAGGCAGCAAGTATTCAAGTAGTTCTTTACCATAGTGCATCAAAAAGGCAACGGTAATGATCAACAGAATGTTAAAAATGACGAACTCCCTGGTTTTACCCCTGTGTAGGAACTTGTCGATCAGAAAGAGATAGTTCAAGTAAAAAACCAGCATGAATCCCAACATTTCAGGGATTGATCGTAAAAAAGGGCGCCAGGTGAAGACACGTTCTGAATCCATAAAAAAGTATGGGAGAATGAATATCACTCCCCATAACAACAGGTGGACAACTATATTGTTCCACCTGCTTCGCCGTTTTTGTATAAAGATCTTCCCCATTCGGTTACATTTCGATATATTCAACAAATTTAGCGATTATTTGCATAAATCAATCATTATTTATATAATGAATTTTTTTCGAATCATCGGCCATGTCCGCCATGATCGTGTCCGTAGCCTCTCTGAGGCATCATGTCACTCCGCGTGGCTCCTCCTTTAAAGATATTGAACCGATACACGAAATGCACCATAAAATAGCTTGTGAGCGTATTGGTGGTTGTATCACGTATATAATTGGAAGTTACACTTCTGTTGATGTTGCTGCGTTGCTGCAGGATATCGTATATTTTGAAGCGGATAGTTCCATTTTTCTGTTTAAACAGTGTCTTTTGCAGTGAGGCATTCCACAGCCATTCGTTCTGTTCAAATCCATCGGAATAACCAGAGTTGGTGGAGTAATTGATATCGCTCTCCAACGTGAGATCCCATGGCAGGTAAATAGCTGTGGTAGCATTCCCGCCATAATTGAAATACTGCTGGTCACTCTGCCCCTGGAGACTGTTGGTGACATTATTGAAATTTAGGTTTCCCCGGATACCAAAGTCGAACAGGTCGGATCGATAGTTCAAGCCGAGCACTTCGGCCAGTGATAATCGTTTGTTGGTGTTCATGTCTTCATCGGTAAAATCGTTTGCTTCTGCATCATTTACGATGGACTTCGAAAAACCATTCGTAAGGTTGTAGCTGGCAAACGACATGGAGAATACCGAGAATTTGATGTTTTTAAGCGGCACATTAAACATGATGCGTCCATTAGCATTCCAGTTACCCGTCACATTTTGATAGGTTGACATCTTTCGGCCGGTATTTACATTGGTAATGGTGGCCCGAACAATGTCGTTGGTAAGGTACCCCCCATTGATGAATGCGTTAAAAGAACTTGCCTTTTCCGGATTCGATATCTGATAGCGTATGTTGAGACGATGCTGAAACGAAGGTTTCAGGTTGGGATTACCGTAACTGATGTTCAGGGGGTCTGAAACGTCCACGACCGGTGAAAGCTGTGAAACCGAAGGCTGATCCGTATTGCCGAAATAACGAATTCTGAGGTTGTGGGTGCGGCTCCAGCGATAATTGAGCTGTGCCATAGGGGCGTAGTTGATCACGTCCTGCTTCCCGTCATACTTTATGTCCGATCCGATAAATGTTTTACTTCGGGAAGAGGATGGCTGCATGGAGAAGCCAAACAGGTAATCAAATTTCTCCCGAACCGACCTGAAGTTAACCTCCAGCTCCTGATTCACAAAATTGTTCTCCAGACGCTTGCTGTAAAGCGTATCGAGTACTGTGTAGTTTCCGGATTCATCTCTTGAACGGGTGTCTTTGTCGGATTCCGAAAAATTTTGTCTGTATTGGTATGCCAATTGGAGGAAATTATTCGTTCCTATCGGTTCCACGTAAGAAACATATCCTCGCCACGACTGGCTACTGTTGACATTGGTAAAGCGCTGATCTATGATATCGTTGGGACGTGTTCCGTTGTAGAATGTACCCGACTTACTGGTACCCTCGTTATCGGAGTCGCCTGTTTGGCCTCTCAGCTGCACACTCAGCACCCTACCCTCTTTACCCAGCTGACGACTTGCATCGAGATTGAATGACATATCCTTCCCCTTTCCCTCTGAAAAATAGTCCGATTCACCATGGTTGATGGTATCACCAGTCAGTTCACTTACCGTGAGGAAATCACCCGTTTCGTTGCGGTTATTGTTATAAAACGATACCTGGGGACGGAAAATGATTTTGGTGAGCGAGTCCGGATCCCACTCAAGCCTGAAGTCCAGGTTAAAGTTCTGACTTTTATTGTTTGCCACATTGCTCTCCTCTTCGAGCGTATTGCCTGCACTCAACAAGTTCTGAGTGAAAACGTTGGAGAGAACATTGTTGTCTGTATATCCGTAACGGACATTTCCTCCAAACTTTAACTTTGGCGTAAACTGCTTGCTGAAGTTCCCCCCCAGGTTGGCCGAAGTAGCAATACCGTCTTGTCCGCCAAACATCATTCCGCGGCCACCGCGCCCTCCCATGCTTCCAAACATGGAGGAAGCCAGATCTGAAAAACCGGCATTGTTCGTATTGTTGATACCCCCGAGGAAAGTATACTGATCTTTGTCTTTCATGTAATTAACCATGGCGTTTCCCTCATAACGCTCTTTGCTGCCATAGCCTGCAAAAGCACTGCCGAAAAGGCCTTCTTTCATCCCGGGGCGCACCATCAGGTTGATCACATTTTCCTCCTCACCATCATCAAATCCGGTCATCTGTGCCATCTCTGTCCTTCTTTCAAGCACCTGTAATTTTTCGACCATTTTAGCCGGCAGGTTTTTTGACGCCACCTTCGGATCGTTGCTGAAAAATTCTTCCCCGTCTACCAGTATCTTCTTAATTTCTTTTCCATTCACCGTAATTTTTCCTTCGTTGTCAATTTCCACACCGGGCATTTTCTTCAACAGATCTTCTACCACCGCACTCTCTGTAACTTTATACGAGTCGGCATTGTACTCAAGTGTATCGCCCTTCACCGTAATTTCCGGAGCCTTGGCGGTGACTACCGTTTCCGACAGCATTATGTTGTCATTGCTCAGGATGATATTTCCCAGTTTCACGTTCGGGTGTGAAGATGTCACCTGCACATCACGGTACACATCGTTGTAGCCAATAAAGGAAATATGCAGGATATACGATCCGCTTTTCACAGGGATCGTGAACAAACCCTCTGCATTGGAAGCTTTGCCTGTCACGAAGGCGCTATCCGCACGCTGTAATACCCGTACGCTGGCCAGGGGAACCGGTTCTTCCGTCTCCTCATCTATCAGCTTCCCTGAAATAGATGTTTCCGATTGAGCCTGCGCGATCATCGGGAGAGTACACAACGAAAGCGTAATCGCTAAAATAAATAATTTCTTCATAGTCGTGTTATTGCCTGATACTTTTCTTTTAAACTGAAATGTACCGCAAAAGTATACCCATCAAAAAATCCAGGCAAAAGAAATAGACAAACTGCGTGATTTCATCGACCAATGAAGGCTTTCAGACAATCAACCCGATGGCAAAAGAGAATAAAAGATTGAAGAGTGTATTCATGTTGGCATTTTTTTTTAATTTTGCACGCGTTTCAATTGTCAAAGAAAAATTCTGATATTCATCCTGAAAAATTGATTCATTATCTTATGTTAAAATCATTAAAAAGTGAAGATTGGGTGGCCACAATTATTGGTGCCGTCATCCTTCTGCTTGTTATCCTTTCGCCTTCCTTCATGAAGAATTACGCATATATGTCTGTGATGGTTGCTATTTTGGCTTACCTGGGATATCTCTTCATGGGAAACAAAGACAATGGCAGGTTTCTGCTCTCCTTTGCAGTCGTGTATTTGCTGGCATGGCTGGCCACCATCATTGCCGGCTTTACCCCCATCAAAACCATGGGGCTTGAGTCGGTATTTTTTGCCGTCATTATCGGCCTGCTTATCCGCAACACGGTGGGACTACCCAAATGGCTGGCTCCGGCTGTAAAAAGCGAATATTACATCAAAGCCGGATTGGTGATCCTGGGTAGCTCCATCCTGTTCAACGAGATCATGAAAGCAGGTGCTCTGGGCATGGTGCAGGCTATCATTGTGGTTTTGTCGGTTTGGTATTTCAGTTTCCGGGTTGCCAACAAAATATTCAAAATTGACAAAGAGATGTCAATTTTACTCTCCAGCGCAGTTTCTATTTGTGGGGTTTCGGCAGCGATTGCAACCAGCGGTGCCATCAAGGGAAATCCCAAAAAGCTCTCTTTCGTGATTTCGTTGGTGTTGATCGTTGCCATCCCTATGATGTACCTCCTGCCCTATTTGGCCAAGTGGATGGGGCTGAGTGAAGAGGTTGCGGGCGCCTGGCTGGGAGGCACAATCGATACTACTGCAGCCGTGGTAGCCTCCGGCAAGTTTATTGGTGAAACTGCCGAACAATATAGCGTCATCATCAAGTCTGCACAGAATGTACTCCTGGGGGTAGCTGCCTTTGTGATTTCCATCTATTGGTCTTACAAGGGTACAAACAACGATATCCGCCCTTCGGGCAGCGTTTTATGGAATCGATTTCCAAAGTTTGTCATCGGCTTTCTGGTTGCATCATTGGTATTTAGTTTCGCCTTCGATGTCGAAACGGGGAAAGCATTGTCTAGCGTGGGCAATAAAGGCGCGCGCGGCCTGCTGTTCTCATTGGCATTTGTCTGTATAGGGCTGGAAACCGACTTTCGTTATATATTCAAGAAGGAGAATGCCAGGTATATCTGGTCGTTCCTCACTGCACAAACTTTTAATATTTTAATCACCTTGCTTGTCGCCTGGTTGTTGTTCAAAAGCATTTGATATCATATTTTCCAAACAAAACCACGCTTACGTGCGTTCTTTGAAAGTTCGTATCAACATAAAATTCCCGGAAAACAGTTTGTCAACTTTAAAACGTTTTTTGGTGATTAAACAGTAAGCATCATCCCGATGAAACGATTTCTTCGTCTTCTCGTCAACATAGCCGTCGCCAACACAAGCACCTACCTGCTTTGGAGCGCCTTTTCATTCTGGATTTACCTCGAAACCAAGTCGGTGCTGGTACTCTCGGTACTCAGCGGCACCTATATGCTGCTGGTTACTCTGTCCAGCATGTTTTTCGGGACAATTGTCGATAAACACAAGAAGAAAAAGGTGATGACGGGGGCATCGGTTGTAACAATGATACTACTGCTGCTGGCGAGCACTGTTTTTTTTCTGACCGGCACAACCCATATTGCCAACATGTCTTCACCCGCATTTTGGCTTTTCTCGCTGCCTCTTTTATTGAGTGCACTAACCGGTAATCTTCGGGGGATTGCACTCTCCACTACCGTATCTCTGCTTGTGCCGAAACAGGACTATGCCCGTGCCAACGGCATGATAGGAACAATTCAGGGGTTCGGGATGATCGCCAACACCGTGTTCAGCGGACTCATTATCGGCTACCTGGGAATGGACTGGGCCATTTTTATTACATTGCTGCTGTCGGCTGCCACATTGGTTCATCTTTTCTTTCTCTCCATTCCCGAAGAACAGATTGTACACGACAGACACCTGCAAAACAGCCATATCGATTTTCGGGGAGCTTTCAGAGCAATACATATGGTGCCGGGACTGATGGCACTTATTTTCTTCACCACATTCAATAATTTCATCGGTGGTGTCTTTGCGGTATTGCTTGATCCGTACGGGCTCACTCTCTTCCCGGTGGAGATCTGGGGTATTATCCTTGGATTTACCGGTACCGGATTTATTCTGGGAGGATTACTCATCGGAAAGCTGGGACTTGGCAAAAGCCCACTTCGCTCATTACTTCTCGGCTACATACTCATCAGCTTCATCTGTATCTTTTTCACCCTGCGGGAAGGGTCGGTTTTATTTGTGGGAGGAATGTTTCTTTATATGCTCATTGCGCCGATCATTGAAGCAGGTGAACAGACCATTATCCAGACCGTTGTACCAAAGCCAAAGCAAGGTCGGGTTTTTGGGTTCGCACAAACAGTAGAAGCAGGCGTGACGCCTGTTTCAATCTTCATAATTGGTCCTTTGGCACAAACTATTATTATTCCGTATATGAAGAGCGATGCAGGAAAACAGGCATTTGGCCGGCTACTGGGGGAAGGCGATACGCGCGGCATTGCGCTCACCTTCGTGGTGGCAGGTGTTTTCATGCTTTTGTTATCACTTCTCGCTCTCCGTTCAAAAGCCTATCATATTCTTTCAGCATCCTACAAGTGTAAGATGGACAAAGAGGAATAATCAATCAGAGCTCTCTGGCCAATTTCAGCCATCTGAAGTTGGCACGTTCCACCGAAATATCGGACCAGCTGTCGACATTAAACTCAAAACAGACTGCCGAGCAAGTAGGAAGGTTGTCAAGCCTCACACCCAAATCATTGATCAGGTCGGTCACTCCCGGATTATGTCCCACATAAAGACAGCTCTCCACGTCGTCCGTCAACTTGGAAAGGACATTCAGTATCCACCGGGAGGGTGCAAAATAAAGGTTTTGGTCTGTTTGAATCTCATCTTCTGGATAACCAATTTGCCGTGCGGCAAGGATGGCCGTTTCGTGTGCCCTTCTTGCGGAAGAAGAAAGAATGAGGTTGGGTGTACCAAATCTCTTTAGGATATAGCTCCCCATGGCATCCGCATTTTTCCGGCCACGATCGGTAAGGACACGATCGTAATCGTCCTTGGCCATTGTATCTTGTTCGGCTTTGCCGTGACGAAGAATTATCAGTTGTTTCATATCAACCCCAGCTTAAAATAACTTTTCCACACTCTCCGCTTTCCATCACATCAAATCCCTTTTGGAATTCGTCGATACCGAATCTGTGCGTGATGACAGGCGACAGGTCGAGGCCTGAAATAAGCATCTGTTCCATCTGGTACCATGTCTCCCACATCTCCCGACCATATATCCCCTTTAGAGTCAATGCCTTGAATATAACTTCGTTCCAATCGACCGTTGTGTTGTTGGGCAGGATGCCCAGCAGGGATATTTTGGAACCGTTGTACATGTTGTCGATCATCTCGCGGAAACCTGCCGGTGAGCCGGACATCTCCAGCCCCACATCGAAGCCGCGCATACCCAGCTTCTTCACTGCCTGCGCAATAGTTTCCCCTTTTGAAGGATTGACGGTGAGCGTGGCGCCCATCTTTCTGGCTATATGGAGACGGTATTCACTCAGATCACTCACTACGATATAGCGTGCACCCGCAAAACGACAAATGGCTGTGGCCATGCTGCCGATAAGACCTGCTCCGGTAATCAGCACATCTTCGGCAATCAGCGGAAAAGACAGGGCTGTGTGGGTGGCATTGCCAAAAGGATCCATGATGGAAGCAATTTCATCGGGTATACGGGAGTCAAGTTTCACCACATTCGATGCCGGCAGGGAGAGATATTCTGCAAATGCACCATCGCGATTGACGCCCACGCCGACGGTATTCTCACACACATGCAGCTTGCCACGCCGACAGTTACGGCAATGTCCGCAAGCAATGTGCCCCTCACCCGTCACCCGATCTCCGATTTTAAGGTTTTCTACGCCACTGCCCATATCCACAATTTCACCAACATACTCGTGACCGATTGTCATGGGGGTTTTGATGGTTTTCTGTGACCAGTCGTCCCACTTATAAATATGCAGGTCGGTCCCGCAAATAGCTGTTTTCTTTATTTTAATCAATACATCGTTCACGCCGATGGAAGGAACGGGTATTTCTTCCATCCAGATGCCTTTTTCGGGTCTTCGTTTTACCAGTGCCTTCATTTTATTCAGTTTTCAAATTTCAGTTCGACAACTACAAATCACTGACACAAAATCAAATTACCCCTAATTTTTTTCCAATTTTGACAAATGCATCGATAGCTTTGTCAAGATGTGCCCTTTCATGTCCTGCGGAGAGCTGTACCCGGATACGTGCCTGCCCTTTGGGTACCACAGGGTAATAAAATCCGGTCACATAGATTCCTTCTTCGAGCAGTTCGGATGCAAACAGTTGTGATAGTTTGGCATCGTAGAGCATCACGGCACAAATAGCCGATTGTGTGGGCTTAATGTCGAAATTAGCCTCTTTCATCTTTGCGATAAAGTAATCCACGTTCTCGTGCAGTTTGTCCTGTAGATGATTTGATTCCTGCAGCAATCGAAAAGCTTCCACACCCGATGCAGCCACCATGGGAGGAATGGAATTGGAGAAGAGATAAGGACGCGAACGCTGACGCAGCATGTCAATGATCTCCTGTCGTCCGGAGGTAAACCCGCCGATAGCACCCCCGAAGGCTTTGCCCAGGGTGCCGGTGATGACATCCACTTTGCCCATGACGCCGTATTGTTCCGTAACTCCTTTTCCGGTTTTGCCCACCACACCGGCGGAGTGACTCTCGTCGACCATGACTAGTGCATCGTACTTTTCTGCCAACAGCAGGATTTTATCGAGTGGCGCCACGTTGCCGTCCATTGAAAATACGCCGTCGGTGACAATAATTCGGAAACGTTGCTCCTGTGCTTCCTGCAGACTTTCCTCCAGACTGACCATGTCGGCATTCGCATAGCGGTAACGTTTGGCTTTGCAGAGACGTACCCCGTCGATGATGGATGCGTGGTTCAACGAGTCGGAGATGATGGCGTCTTCTTCGGTAAAAAGAGGTTCAAAGAGACCTCCGTTGGCATCGAAACAGGAAGCATAGAGAATGGTATCGTCTGTTTTAAAAAAATCACTGATGGTTTTTTCAAGTTCCTTGTGGTAATCCTGTGTGCCACAGATAAACCGGACCGACGACATGCCGTAGCCCCGTTCGTCAAGGGCTTTCTTTGCTACAGCGATCAACCGTGGATGATCGGATAAACCGAGGTAGTTGTTGGCACAGAAGTTGAGTACCTGCTGACCGGATTGTACCTTGATCTCTGCGCGTTGTGGCGTAACAATGACCCGTTCATTTTTATAAAGGCCTGCCTCCTCTATGGCTTTCAACTCAGCCTGCAAAAGTTGTTGTATTTTTCCGTACATATTCTTCTTTTTTTCTGTGATCTGTTTTCGGTGTTTTGCTTTGTGGTTTTTGTGCCACTTAATTTATTGGAGCCTGCAATTCGTTCCGGTCGTCATCCATTTCGTCGAGCAATGAGGGCGGCAGCGATTTTCTGGCTTTTACTCCCAGCTCACGCAGCTTCTCTGTCTGTCCGATAAGATTTCCCCTACCTGCCTTCAACTGTCCGTAAGCACTCTCATAACTTCGCTGGGCCCTGTTGAGATGAATTTCAATATCGGTAAGAGAATCGACAAAGTTGACAAACTTATCGTACAGCGCAGCACCCCGATCAGCAATCTCTAAAGCATTGCGGTTTTGGTATTCACGCTTCCACAAATCTACAATTAATTTCAATGCAGCGATCAGGTTTGTGGGACTGATCAGCAGAATTTTTTTTTCGTAAGCGTATTGCCAGAGGCTCTCCTCATGGCGCAAGGCCAGCATATATGCCGGCTCATTGGGGACAAACATCATCACGAAATCGAGCGAATCAGCATAATTCTGATAGCTTTTCCGGCTCAGCTCATCGATATGTTTCCGTACCGAACGAAGGTGTTCCCCAATGAACTTCTTCTGTTCTTCCGGATTATCGCTGCCGGTATAGCCAGCATATGCCGTGAGTGATACTTTTGAGTCAATGATCACCTTTCGGTTATCTGGATACGCAATAATCACGTCCGGCTGCATTTTGGATCCGTTCTCGCCGGTATAGTAATTTCCATCATGGTCTTTCAGAAATTCCTGGACGAAATACTCCCTTCCCTTCACCAGCCCTGACCGCTCCAGAATGTTCTCCAGGATCACCTGCCCCCAGTCGCCCTGTGTTTTGGAATTACCCTTGAGCGCATTGGTCAGGTTGTTGGCTTCGTTACTGAGACGGTCGTTTAGCTCCCGCAGGTTTTTTACTTCCTGCCCCAATGAGAAACGCTCCTTCGCCTCGGTGACATATACCTCTTCCACCTTCTTGCGGAACGTATCGATATTCTCTCCCAGCGGTTTTAGGATCCTATCCAGATTTTCTCTGTTCAGGTTCGTGAATTTTTCGGTTTTCTCCTCCAGTATCTTTGATGCAATCTGCTCAAACTCCAAGTTGAACTGTTTATGAATGGACTCCATCTCTTTCTTCTGCAGCTCCAGCTTCTCGGTCAGCATTTTATTTTCTGCTGTGTACGTGGCAAGCAACTTGTTGGTCTCGTTAAATTCATCGGTAATTGTCTTCAGATCAGACTTATAACGCGCAATATCCTGTTCCATATCCGACAGTCTCTGACTGGAGACAGCAAGTTGGGTGTTCAGCTTTTGATTCTCCTGCGAGAGTGTCTCAAATCTGCTTCTGGGAACGGTTTTCGACTGTCTGTACAGCGAAACAATAATCCATGCCAGAATGCCACCTATCCCACAACCCACCAACATATAAAGGAGATCTGCGTAATCTTTCACGATAAACCTGTTAAATTCACGATATCTTTTCTCTGTGCTATTTGATATTTCTCAGCACATGGCCCATGCGTTTTTTTTTCGTCTCCATATAAAAATGGTTATAAGGATTGGGCGTGATTTCCAGCGGCACATTTTCCACTACTTCCAGGCCGTACGACTCCAGGCCGATCCGTTTTCTGGGATTGTTGGTCATCAACCTCATTTTCCGCACATCAAGGCTGCGCAGAATCTGAGCCCCCACGCCATAATCTCTTTCGTCGGCCTGATATCCAAGATGCAGATTGGCATCAACGGTGTCGAGGCCCTGTTCCTGCAGCTTGTATGCCGCAGCCTTGGCCATGAGCCCAATACCGCGTCCCTCCTGATTCAGATAGACCAGTACGCCTCTGCCCTCCTTCTCAATCAGCTGCAATGCCTTGTGCAGCTGCTCTCCGCATTCACACCGCATAGACCCGAAGATATCGCCGGTCATGCACGAAGAATGCACCCTCACCAGGATTGATTCATTTTCGTGCCACTCGCCCTTTATGAGTGCAACATGCTCCTGTCCGGTAGCTTTTTGCAGAAAGGGAATCATTTTAAATTCACCGTATTCGGTAGGAAGATGCACCGCCTCTCCCCGTTCGATGAGCGACTCAGTCTGCAATCTATACTTGATTAAATCGGCCACTGACACAATCTTAAGATTGAATTTTCTGGCCATCTCCATCAATTCGGGAAGGCGCGCCATTGAACCATCTTCTCTTTTTATCTCAGCGAGTGCTCCTGCAGGATACAATCCGGCTAAACGGGCAAAATCGATGGTTGCCTCGGTGTGTCCTGCCCTGCGGAGTACCCCCTTTGACTGTGCTCTTAGCGGAAAAATATGACCCGGACGGCCAAAATCTTCCGGTGCTGTCTCCTCTCTCGTAAGAGCAAGGATTGTCTGCGCCCTGTCGTAAGCCGATATACCTGTTGAGCAGCCATGAGTAAGAAGATCGATGGAAACGGTGAAGGGAGTAGAGTGTATGGATGTGTTATGGGTAACCATCATCGGCAACTCCAGCTCTTCGGCGCGTTCTTTCGTGATCGGGGCGCAAATGAGCCCACGGGCATGGGTTTCCAGAAAGTTTATCTTCTCCGGAGTAATACACTCTGCCGCTATAATCAAATCGCCTTCATTCTCTCTGTCTTCATCGTCAACAACAATGATAAAATTTCCTTTTCGGATCTCTTCAATAGCTTCCTCTATGGTGTCTAATGTAATTTTTTTTTGCATATCTCAATTTAGTTTTTTACGCTATAAACACGCTGCCAGGTGCATGTGTTTCACTTATAATTTCAATCATTTCGCCACTCAGACGTTTTACATCTTTCAGGTCTTTTTTGGTCCTGAGTTCAAACGGTACCGATAATATTCGCAGGACAAATCCCACAGGGAAAAGATACATACATATTTTAGCCCAAACAGAACAGGCTTTTAACAACCGTATTTTCGTAATGAGCACCGGGAACTCCTCTGCCTTTGCCAGTTCTTCCAAACTCCGGGAGTTGGATAATTGACTAAGAATGATCTCCATGGAGCTTTTAATAGTGTGCAGTTCTTTTTCGTATGCACCATCGGTCCAATAGGTTTTATATGATAAACGGTTGTATTTGATGAGATAACGGTCTATCTCATCCGAAAGCCCTGACAGTGAACGAACAATTTCTTCGTATCCGGGACGGTCGATGATTACGCTTTTTACCGGGTATTTTCTTTTTTCACGAATGAAGAATAATTTTTTAAAGAATTCCCAATAGGTATCTGCATTCATAATCACCGAATCGTTCATTGCCTTGTAGGTCAAAAAGATGCCGACAGGAAGAAGAATGAGCGAACTGAACCACATCCCAAACCAATGTTCCCATACCCCGTCGCGCGTCATCTTGTATCCAACATTATCCACAATATAGTAAATGATGAAGAGCACCACCGAAATGACGATAGGTGTCCCCAAACCGCCCTTTCTAACGATGGATCCCAACGGAGCACCAATAAAAAAGAAAATAAGACAGGTAAAGGGAATGGTAAATTTGCGGTGCCATTCTATCCAATGGCGGTTGATGGTCTTTTGGGTGGTGGTTTTATTGAGTGACCGGAAAAGAAACTCGTTGCTATTGTTGTCGGCCTTCATAAAAGCGCTTTGCAGGATGGTCGATTGCTGTTCTAGTTCTTTTGACTGCAGCAACGTATCGGGTCGTGGAACTTCCACTCGGGTATCCAATGAACCCGCCATGAGTGAATCCTTCTTTTCAGAGGGATAACTATTGCGAAAAGTAAGGTAGGAGTAATTTTTCATCAGGTTTCGGTCTACCCTGTTCACGCTGTCCATAATCATCGTCATGGAATCGATGGATGTACCCAGCTCTGATAAGTTCTTGGACACATAATTACTGGTTGAACTTCCTTCAATCACCTCCTCTCCCATGCGGTTAAAATTGGCATCATAAGAGATCATCATGGTCTTCGTATCGAAATTTTCTCTTGCGTATGGTACAAAATCGACAGCATGCCGGGGAGTAGTGCCTTGTGTGAAATTTTGGAACTGCTGCCCGCTGTACATGGTGAAGATCAGCATGGTTTTGTCTTCGGTCGAGTTCATTTCAGCCGAATCACAAATGATTACAGCCATGTTGTCAAATCCGTTAGCTACATCGTAAATGAGCACATCATACAGCATTCCCGTTTTGCGATCTTTTTTATCGACATAAATGTTGTAACCATCAATTTCTTTATAAAAAACGCTTTCGGGCACATCCAGCTCGGGAGAAGCCTGGCGTATGGAGATGAGCAGCGAATAGAATTTGGTCTGTATCTTTGGAATGGCATTATTCTGAAAAAAGAACGCCCCCACACTGATAAGAAAGATAAGGATTATGAGAGGCTTCATGATTTTCAGCAAGGGAATACCTGCCGACTTGATGGCCAACAGTTCCAGATTCTCTCCCATATTTCCGAAAACCATCAGCGATGCCAATAAAATGGCCAACGGCAATGCCATGGGAATAAGGTTCAGGGCTGCATAAAAAAACATCTCCCCGATCACATCAAGCCCCAGGCCTTTGCCCACCATATCCTCCACATATTTCCATAAAAATTGCATCAACACCAGAAACAGGCATATGGCAAAAGTCATCAGAAAAAGCGGTATAAAGGTCTTTAATATATAGCCATATAACCGCTTTATGTGGAAAAATTTACTCATTAAATCTGAACAAAAAGGGACCCGTTTAAATTGAAGGCAAAGATAATAAAATCAAACGGACAATTGTGGTTTCGAATAGGTAAAGATGATTAATAAAGGGAGCAAAATAAATCATGAACAGGCTCAGATGCCCAACCTTCTCTTCATCTCGTCTACTTGCGACTCCCACAAAGCGATGGAATCTCCTTTTTCATCGGGTTCTGCAAAATCGGTGATCTCCAGCGTCATGTCGCCCGACAAATCCAGCTTATGCAGCATGAACTCAAAATAACAATTCTCTTCATCCTCGTCGATCCATTGATAGCGGATACTTGATTGCGGTTTCTGGTTTACAATAACTGCCTGATTTTGTGTTTTTCCCCAATAGAATGTGTAAATAGTCTCGGTCTCATCCATTGACACCTCATCTGCAAACCATTCCGAAAGACCGTCTATTTGGCTGACCATACGCCACAAGCTACTCTGAGTAGCGTTTCCCATAAGGAACTCGATATGGAATTTTTCTTTGGACATGTGTTGTTTTAAAACAGGTTTGCAATATACAACTTTTTTTTTGTTCCATTGCCAAAAGTTCACAAAAGTTAGACTATTTGAGTCACCTCCGTTCCTCGATTTTCAATTGAGTCGCCTCCGCTCCTCGATTTTCAATTCTCACGATGGCATGGCTCGCACAAGCTCGGCTCTACTCATCTGGTTTAACAAAATAGCTCCTGAAATCAAAAAAGCTGTCTTGTATGACAGCTTTTTTGTAATTGGATATTTACCGGTCAAATTATTGTACCGGAATATACTCCACAAAGGCCTCTATTGCTTCGTAAGAGGCCAGGCCAAGCTTCCAGTACATATCGGCCGTGGCACGGTTTCGTTCTTCCGAGCGTTGCCAGAACAATCTCTCGTCGTCACCAAGGAATGGAGCACTCTCCATTTGAGACTGGTGTCTCAAAATAGCATTTCGTTTCTGGCGCAGTTCTTCGGGAGAAAGCGGTACGGCCATTTCAATATGATCTATCTCCCACTCCATCCAGGCACCACGGTACATCCAGACGCGGCAATCTTGGAACCATTCTTCTTCCTTGAAGATGTCGATGGCTCCAAGAATGGCATCGAGACACACCTTGTGGGTGCCATGCGGGTCTGCAAGATCTCCTGCAACATAGATCTGATGCGGTTTGATGGTTTCAATAAAATCTTTGACAATCGTCACATCCCTTTCGGAAATGGGATTTTTTTTCACCTTGCCTGTTTCATAGAAGGGAAGGTCAAGAAAATGTATATTTTCCTCGGGAAGGCCTACGTATCTGTCTGCCGACCGGGCTTCTTCGCGACGTATTCTCCCCTTAATAAAAAGGATGTCGGGTGTATCGATATCCTCCTTCGTTTTTTCGTGCAAGAGATAGTGACGAATCTTCTCATATTTTTCCAGAAGACCGGTGTTCTCGGGATTGAATTTTTTACGCATGCTATTCAGAACCGAGATATAGCGGATTACTTCTTCGTCTCCCACTGCAATGTTTCCGGATGTTTGGTAAGCCACATGCACCTCATGCCCCTGATTTACCAGTCGCTGAAAAGTACCACCCATGGAGATCACGTCGTCATCGGGATGCGGACTGAAAATAATTACCTTTTTGGGATAGGGCTTTGCCCTTTCGGGTCGATAGGTATCGTCTGCATCAGGTTTTCCTCCGGGCCAACCGGTAATGGTATGCTGCAGATCGTTGAATATCTTGATGTTTACATTGTAAGCTGATCCATAGAGGGTGATTAGCTCACTCAGCCCATTGTCATTGTAATCCTTGTTGGTCAACTTCAGGATAGGCTTGTTCACCACACCACAGAGCCATACTATGGCCCGACGAATGAGCTTGCTGTTCCACTCGCAATTGGTGACAAGCCAAGGCCAGCTAATGCGCGTTAGCTCCGAGGCTGCCGCAAGGTCCACAAACACTTTTACTTCAGGATGAGTCTGCAAGATTGAGCCGGGAACCAAATCAGTTACAGGGCCTTCCACAATATCCCGGATGCTCCCGGCTTTTTGTTCGCTCCATGCCAGGAGGGCAATCTTTTTGGCATCCATCATGTCGGATAGCCCCATGGTGATTGCGCTTAACGGTACTTTGTCGAGTGAGCCGAAGTTGCGGGCAATATCTTTGCGTGAGTCTCCATCAAGCATGACAAGCCTTGTTTGTGAGTGAAGGCTGCTTCCAGGCATATTAAAGCCCACGTTCCCCTTGCTCCCTAATCCCAACAACAGGTAGTCGAGTCCACCCTTATCGGCCAGATCCTTCTCAAATGCATCACAGTTCTCGGCAATCAGATCCTTCTCGATGGTTGCATCGGGTGAGAAGATGTTTTCCGGATCAATATCTATTTGATTTAAAAAAAGGTCCTTCAACATCTGCAGATTGCTGAAAGAAAAATCAAGCACAGGATAAAACTCATAAGTGTTAAAAACAACCAGATTTTTAAAACTCACGTTTTTTTCCCTGTGTTGCCTGACCAGTTCTTCATAAACCGGCAGTGGCGAAGTACCTCCACTGACTCCAAGCACAAAATGTTCTCCCTTCTTTTGTTTTTGTAACATCTCTTCCACAATGTCGTTTGCCACCTTTTTGGCAGCTCTCCTGGCCTCTTCATAGATTGCGACAGGCAACTTCTCATACCGTGCAAGATTGTACTCTTCAAAATCGTTTTCCGGACGGTAGTACTTCTTGGGAACCCGTTCGAAAGTAATGTGTGAACTCAGATCTAATCTCATATTTCTCTATTGATTTTATATACGTTGTTTATACCTAACATAACACCTTGAGGAGGTGACATGTTTATTTTTTATGACTTTTGCTCACTCCTGCGATCCATCTTGCGGGTTACCTGTCCGTAAATAAGAAGGGCAATGGCAGAAATAGCGCCGATAGCCACGAAGACATACCAGATATGGTGCGCGTTTTGCGTGGCCTCAGCATAAGCAACCGTGTCCAATACACCGGACTCCCCCGTGAACAACCGTGGATCGGGTAAATATTTATCCAGCAAAAATCCCGAAAGGCCGAAGGCAAACAGGAACGAGAAGAAGGAATGCAGATGGCTAAATCCCAAATAAAGGCCCTCCTGCCCCTTAGGCGCCTGCAGCGAAAAATATTCCAGGTAACGGGGCGAAATAAAACATTCCGCAATTGCCTGCATGCCAATGCCTATGATCATCATGAACGCTACAGGATGCAATCCCAGAATATAATCTTCCCCAATTTGCGTACCAAAAGACATAATAAGTGCAGAGAGAGGGATAATGAACATTCCCACCATCATGGAGGTGATGGCACTTCGTTTTTTCATCATGGAAGTCACGAAGTTTACAGTCACAAAAACCACCAGCGGATTGACATTCGCATACCACCCGGGGGAGGCACTCTCTCCAATCAACCTTATCACATATTTGGGCATGGTGGCATACATCTGACTTTGAATAACCCAGAAGCCGCTCACAATCAGGATCAATAGCATCAGTCGACCGTTAAAAACCACCTTTACCAACGAACGGCCAATCTCGGCAAAGCTTTTCCCTTTGCCTTCTGTTTTGGCCGATTGATAAAACAGATATACGGCAATCAGCGCCAGAAGCGTCATTGCTGCCGAAAAATAATTCAAGTATACAAGCCCCTGGTCTCCCATGCTCCTACGCAGCGGATCGACCACGGTTTTGCCGGTAAATGCGCCAATATTTACCATCATGTAAAAGATGGAATAACCGCGCGCTCTATTTTCCGGTGTTGTTTCACGGGCTACCGTCCCTGAAATAACAGACTTGATGAACGATCCTCCAATTACTACCAGTATCAGCGGCGCAACGATAGACCATCGCAGATAACTCTCTTTCAGCCCCGTATAGGTAGTGGTCATTTCATAATCTACCAGTCCGGCACTCTCGAGCATCGTGGGCAAAACACCCAGCCCTGCATACCCCACGGTAAGTAAGGTGAACGCGAGAAGAATCGCCGAGCGGAAACCTATTTTATCGGCATAGGCACCGGCAAACAGCGGTAGCAGATAAAGGGAAGCCGAGAATAGTCCTGCAATCACACCTGCCTCAATATCAGAGAACCCCCAAACGTTTGACAGATAGAGGGTAATTACAATAAAGACCGCATAATATGCCAATCGCTCCAGGAGCTCTACAAAATTGGCAACCCAGAAGGGTTTTGAAAATTTTACCATCAGAAGGTATTTTATGTTAATTTAAATGCAATTTTTAATATCGTAGACAAAGATAAAAAATATTTTGATTATCGAAGAGGCAAATCCGGTTTTTGGCTTTCCCTAACAGTAGTTCCTACTCCAAATCAATCACCGTAATTCCCGCACCGCCAAACTGTACATGTTCATCCTGAAAATGCGACACACCATGCACCGTACCCAGATATTCACGAATAATCTGGCGTAAAGCCCCGGTACCGGTTCCATGCAAAATACGCACCCGTGCAACGCCCAGCTGAATCGCATCATCAATAAAATACATGACCGCCTGGAGTGCCTCATCCCCCCGCATTCCCCGTACATCAATATCCTGCCTGAAATTCAATTTCCGCTCATGCAGCAGATCGCGGGTATTCGATGCTTTCTTTTCCTTTTTAAGCTGATTGTTGCTCACCCGTTCCAGACTACAGAGATCAACCGTGGTTTTGATCATTCCAAAAGCAACGATTGCTTTTTTACCGTTTATTTCCATCACCTCGCCTGTAGTGGTCTGTCCTTTGATGCGTACAGCATCCCCTACTAGCGGTTCTTCCTGGATGACCGCAGATGATGAGGGAGTGTTTTTTGCCTTTTTGGCCAGTTTCTTTTGACCTGCTATCTCCCTCTCATCGTGATCGGCAGCCAACACCTGCTTTCTGAAATGGCTTAGAGACTCTCTAACCTGTTTGGTTTTTTCTTTTTCAGCCTTTGCCTCGCGAATTTCCCGGATGGTATTTTCAATGCGAGCGTTACTTTCTGCCAGCATCTGTTCTGCCTTCTGCCTGGCTTGAGCAAGAATCTCCTTTTTCTCTTTGTTGATATCCTCCAGGCCGGTCTCATATTTCGTGGCGACCTCTTTCAGACGGTTGCGCTCACGGCGTATCTCGTCGCGTTTTCGCTCCCAGTAACGCCGGTCGCGGGCAATATCCTGCAAGTATTTGTCCATGTTGATATAGTCGCTCCCCACAATCTCTGAAGCATGTGCAATCACCTCCTCCGGTAAGCCGATTTTACGGGCTATTTCCACCGCAAAGGAACTACCGGGGTTACCAATGGAAAGGCGAAAGAGCGGCTGCATTTCATGCCTGTCATACAACATGGCCCCATTCACTACCCCCTCATGTTCGTTGGCAAAATGTTTCAGATTCTGATAATGCGTGGTAATCACACCGTACGATTGTTGTCTGTTAAACCGATCGAGCAGGGCCTCCGCAATGGCAGCACCTATCTGCGGCTCGGTACCGCTCCCGAATTCATCGATCAGCAGCAAAGACTTCGCATGACAGTTTCTTTCGAAATATTTCATGTTCATCAGATGCGAGCTGTATGTGGAAAGATCGTTCTCGATAGATTGCTCGTCACCAATATCGATAAAGATATCTTCAAAGACACCGACTTTGGAATTTTCTTTTAGCGGAATCAGTAAGCCACATTGTACCATGTATTGCAGCAAGCCGACCGTCTTCAGACAGACCGACTTGCCACCTGCGTTAGGACCGGAGATTACCAGGATTCTGCGTGTTTCCTCCAGTGTGATATCAAGCGGAACAATTTTCCTGTTTTGCTTCTTCAGGGAGAGATAGAGCAGCGGGTGCACCGCCTCAACCCAATCGATCAGCCGTACATCTTCAAGAGAAGGCCTGATTCCTCCTATTTGTTGCGCGAAAGCCGCTTTGGCCTGAATAAAATCGATCTTCGCCAAAAACTCATACGACTCCAGCAAGTCGGACAGATAGGGGCGAAGATAGTCTGTAAAATCAACCAATATTCTAATAATTTCGCGTCGCTCATCACTTTCAAGCTCACGGATTCGGTTGTTGGCTTCCACCACCTCCGACGGTTCAATAAAGACGGTCTTGCCCGATGCCGATTCGTCGTGTACGATCCCTTTGATCTTTCGCTTAAAGGAAGGGTTCACCGGAATCACCAGTCGGCCATCGCGCATACTTGGTGCCACATCTTTTTCCACAAATCCTTCGGCTTGTGCCTTCCGCAGGATGGCATTGAGACTTTTGGAAATTCCATTCGTCGTGGAGGTAAGTTCACGACGAATTTCCGACAGGCGGGAGGAAGCATTGTCCTTCATCTGGCCAAAGCCATCCAGCAGGCTGTCAATTTTTTTGGTAATCTCCGGGAAAACAACCACATGACCCGTCAACGCAAGCAAGTGAGGATAGCGGGGTGTCTTCTCTTCGTCACGCCGCAGAAATGCCACAATGCCGTTGATGGTCTGCAGCGAACGGCGCAGTTCGAAAAGTGCACTCTGGTCGATCCAGGCACCTGCCACACGCACGTGCCTCAGTACCGGGCGCAGATCGTAAAAATGATCGGCCGGGAAAGTATCCTCTTCCTCCCTGATACGCACAAACTCCTCCGTTTGCGATAAAAGCGTGCTTATATCATCAAAAGAAGCAGAAAAATGCATCTCCTCCACCTTCTCTCGTCCAAGTATGCTCAAACACCGGTCGGAGATCAGCTGCCGTACTTTGTTGAATTCTATTTTTTGCTCAAAATTATCGGGATAGATCACGTCGTTGAATTTGTAGGTTGCGTTATACGCCTTATTTATCCCGCAAAATTACAATTTTATGATGACTAATGCTATTCAGCCATTCACTTTTCCCGTTATTTTTCCCGGAAAAAATTACAGGGTATCCACTTAAAAAACAGTTCTTGTGTTTTCTGGTAATATTTTTGGTTTTTCTAGTTGCAGAATTCAAAAAGTTGTACTACTTTTGCACCTCGAATTCGGGAATAAACTTCCTGTTTTGTTTGTTGGTCAGAGCAGATGATTCATCATCATGAGGCCCCAAAAGCCAACCACGGTGTTCTGTATTTTAATGGCGAGATAGCTCAGTTGGTTAGAGCGCATGATTCATAATCATGAGGTC
>DHSP01000069.1:65211-75850 GCA_002408485.1 Proteiniphilum sp. UBA5283
TTCATGAAACCGTTTTTTTTATTCTGACACACAGATTTAAAATTGCCAGTCAGGCGGAAAAATTTGATATTTTTTCAATCTTTCAAGGTGGATTTATTGTTTGAGTAAGTCGGCAGGTTCCAACGGCCACGAAGAGCCAACATACGCAATGTAAAGCATGCAATTAATGCAATGGCTGAAATCCAATCTCTGGTTAACCAGTTGAAATAGTCTCCCAGGACCACAATCAATGCGCCGATCAGGGCTGCAGATGCATACACCTCTTTTTCCAGTATCACTGGAACTCTGTTCAATAAAATATCGCGTAAGATGCCACCGCCCACAGCTGTAATAATTCCTAAAAGCACGGCAGCCTCAGCATTATGTCCAAAAGCCAACGTCTTTTGTGCCCCGGTGATTGCGAACATAGACAAGCCGGCAGCATCAAAAAGTATCACTGGCCGGTTAAGTAGTTTTACAAGAGGGTATAAACCAATTGTCATCACTGCAGCCACCATTGAAGTAAAAAGATAGTACCACGTCGTTAACCCTGCCGGCGGAACCGCTCCAATGCAAAGATCGCGGATAATGCCCCCGCCACAGGCTACAGTAAAAGCAATGGCACAAATACCAAACAGGTCCAATCCACGCTCCCGCGCAGCAATTGCCCCGCTTAATGCAAAAGCAAAAGTTCCCCCCAAATCAAGAAAATAGTAAAACGTGTGAAGTTTATCCATTGTTTTAATAAGCGTCCATAATCCGTTGAATTTGTCTTTGAGTCAAACATAACGAGAACTATAAAGCTAAATTACAAAATATATTCGATTCGAAGCAAAGTGATTACAAAAATTTATGGTTCAGTTATTTCGTCATCCCTGATGATTTCTTTGACAATGGTCTTATTTGTCAGAAGGTACATTATTGGGATAATGAATCCATTGAGAAGCGTAGAAGTCAACAATCCCCCCAGAATAACTTTTGCCATGGGACTTTGTATTTCATTGCCGGGCAAGCTTCCACCTATGGCAAGAGGAATCAGCGCAAGTGCTGTAGTAAACGCTGTCATCAAAATCGGACTCAAACGATCCAAAGAGCCGTGCAGCACGCTATCACGTGCAGAAAATCCTTCGTTTTGCAAATCGTTATAACGAGATATCAGTAACATACCGTTTCTGGTGGCAATACCAAAAAGCGAAATAAAACCGATGATGGCTGGAATGCTGATGTTGCCGCTTGTGAAAAATAGGGTGAAAATTCCACCAATGAGAGCTAGTGGAAGGTTAAGCAAAACAACTGCCGACTGTGTAATGCTTCGGAACTGATTAAACAGCAACAGAAAAATCACCAATATTGAAAAGAGAGAGGCAATGAACAACGTACGAGATGCTTTTTGCTCGCTTTCGAACTGTCCGCCGTACTCAATGTGATACCCCGCGGGCAGTTCTATTTCGCGGTCAATTATTTTCTGAATTTCTTTTACCGCACCGCGCAAATCACCACCGGTTACATTTGCCGACACAACAATTTTGCGGGATACATTTTCACGATTGATGGTATTCGGGCCCATTGCGGACGAAACCTCTGCAATATTTCGCAAAGGAATTTTTCGACCATGTGCATCAATAATCAGATTTCTGATGCTTTCGGCCGTGGCACGGCTGTCATCGTCTACCTTAAGCGTTAGGTCGTATGACCTGTTTTCTTCATAAACCTGGGAGACTACTTCACCACCAAGTATTACTCCGATGGTTTCCGAGAACTCAGACAAGGAAATACCGTATTTTGCCAACAACTCCCGTTTGGGTGTTATTTTCAGTTGTGGGCGTTCCACTTGCTGCTCCACATTCAAATCCACAATTCCGTCAATGCCCTGTATGGAAGACTTGATCTGATTGCCCAACACGAACATCCTGTTCAAATCGGTTCCGAAAAGTTTGATGGCAATATTGGCGCGTGTTCCAGAAAGTATCGCATCAAGCCGGTGCGAAATAGGTTGTCCTATCTCAATATTTACACCGGGAATCTTTTTCATCTTTCCTCGAATTTCGCCAAGAACCTCCTCTTTTGAACGTTTCCTCAACATTATGGGCGCTTCAATTTCCGACACATTCACGCCCAGTGCATGCTCATCCAGTTCTGCACGCCCGGTCTTGCGTCCTACTGTTCTGACTTCGGGAATGGAGAGTAGTATCTCTTCTGCCATTCGTCCTACTTTGTCCGACTCTTGGAGGGAAATTCCGGGCAAAGTACTGACGTTAATTGTAAAAGACCCCTCATTAAAGGGGGGTAAGAAACTACGGCCCAAAGTAAAGAACATGACCAGAGCAACAATTAACAGGAAACCGGCGCCACCCAACACCCATTTTTTATTCCGAAGAGCGCCATAAAGCGCTTTTTCGTAATTTTTCTTTAGCAATCTCACTACGAATGGTTCGCTCTCTTCTTTACCATTTTTAGCTTTTTCTTTGCCTAACAAATAACTACTCAATACAGGGGTAAGCGTAAGCGCCACAAGTGTGGATGCCGCTAAAGAGACAATGAAAGCTATTCCGAGTGGTGCCAGCATACGTCCTTCCATTCCCGACAGAAAAAAAAGCGGAACAAAACTTACTATGATAATTAACGTGGAATTTAGAATGGGCAGCCTAACCTCTTTTGAAGCATTAAAAACCACTTGCAAAACCGTTAGCTGTTCCTCTTTTGGTTTTTGTTTGTTTTCACGCAGTCGTTTAAATACATTTTCCACGTCTACAATGGCATCGTCAACGAGTGAACCAATGGCTATCGCCATGCCACCAAGACTCATCGTATTAATTGTCAACCCCATAAACTTTAAAACAAGGATGGCAACAACAAGTGATATGGGAATAGTGATGAGTGATATCAGGGTCGTGCGCACATTCATCAGAAAAATAAAAAGCACAATAACCACGAATATACCACCTTCCAGCAATGCTTTTTGTATATTATTAATCGAACTCTCAATAAAGCGAGACTGGCGAAATATGTCGGTCGACAGCTTCACATCCGCTGGCAACACTTTCTGTAATTCAGCAATTGATCGGTCTAATTTTTCAGTCAGCTCCATTGTACTTGTTGCCGGTTGTTTCGTTACAGTCATCAATACAGCCGGTTTTCCACGCTCTGAGGCTGTACCTAATTTTGGTGCCTTGTTGCCAACCGTAACCTCTGCAATGCTCTCGATTAATATGGGGACGTCGTTCACGATTTTCACAACCGTTTTTTTTAATTCTGACAGGTTATTTGTCGAGAGCATTCCGCGAATAATGTACTCGTTTCCATATTCATTGAGGACTCCTCCCGATGTATTCTGATTCATATTCTTTACCACGTTGAGCACTTCGTCGAGTCTCACATCGTAAAATTTCATTTTTTCAGGATGGAGCAAAATCTGATATTCTTTTATCTCACCACCCAGTACGGCAACCTGCGCTACACCTCCGGTGGAAAGCAGGCGGGGACGGATTGTCCAGTCGGCAATCGTGCGCAAATCGCGCATCGATGTAGTATCGGCAGTAAGTCCGATAATCATTGCCTCGCCCATTATTGAGGATTGCGGCCCCAACGTGGGATTCCCTACGTTGGAAGGCAGGACGTCTCGCACAACTGCCAGTTTTTCCGATACAATCTGTCTTGCTATATAGATATCCGTGTTCCAGTCAAATTCTACCCACACAACGGAAAAGCCGGTTGTAGACGAAGAACGGACGCGCCGTACATCAGTAGCTCCGTTAAGTGCCGTCTCCACAGGAAAGGTGACCAGCCGTTCTATCTCTTCGGGCGCCATTCCCTGTGCTTCGGTCATCACGACAACAGTAGGCGCATTTAAATCGGGAAAAACATCCACTTCCATGTTTGTGGCGGTGTAAATTCCTCCGAACATCAGCAGTACCGATACCACTAATATAACCATCCGGTTATTTAACGAAAATTGAATAATCTTATTCAACATAGTTCTCTGACCTGTTTAAATTAATGAGAGTGTCCTTCGGGTATTACCGATGTGGTTGCCGCCAGTTTAACCTGGTACACTCCTTTGGTTACTACTTTGTCGCCCTGTTTTAGGCCGGTAAGTACTTGAATGCGTGAACCATCACTTTGTCCCAGCGTTACCTCCTGCTTTTTGTACCCTTCTTCGTCGAGCTGGAGGTATAAAAAATAAAGACCTTGTTCTTCGGTAATAGCCGAAACAGGTACCGAGAGCACATTTTCCTGCGGCAGCGCAAGCAGATAGATTTCGGCAAACGAACCGGGAATAATATCGACAACATTATCAAATTCGAATATTACAGGAATAAAAAAGGAGTGACTGTCCGATGCTTTTCCATACGAAACCAACTGTCCGTTCAGATCGGTAAGCTTATACAATGTATCGTCATATGCCGTTTTGAAGTGAGCACTTTGAATGGCTCGAATGCATCTAAAATAATTTTCGGACACTTCGGCACGGAGTTGCAACCTCTTGTTTTGGGAAACCGTAGCAATAGGCTGTCCGACTGACACAAAATCCCCCTGATTGACATAAATATTTTTTACATATCCCCCAATGGGCGAAGTTACGTTGACGCTGCCCGCTCGGTAGTTTGACGCTTGCGCCTCATATTCCGTTTTAGCAGTTTCGTAACGCAAACGAACCTGCTCAAAATCCTTCACGGAGATAATCTGCTCTTTTACAAGATTCTCGGCACGTAAAAAATCCTTTCTCACGGTTTCGTAAGCTATTTTTGCTTTTGCTACAGGATCCCCTTCGGGTAGATTTTGAGCCGAAACACTGACAACCGTTTCGCCGGCACGAATGGTTGTTCCCGGCGCAATGGAGCGATTGAGAAACGACACGAGTCCGTTTGCAGTGGCAGAAATAGTGGTTTCGTCACCTTGCGAAGAAAGAATTTGTCCACTTGTTTTAACGACCTGCCTGAAGGTACCGGGCAACACTGTTTCTATTGCCAAACCCACCGCTTCGGCCTGTGCTTTGGAAAAATGAATCTCCTCAACATCGCCTGTTCCCTCTTCAGCTTTGCCTGTGTTAATTTTCCCAGTCGTATGCTCATGCTCATCGACTTCCGTGTGTTCAAGAGACTTGGTGGCTTGTTTTTTTTCCTGATTTCTATCCGCATTGCAACCCATGGGTATCAAAACCATTGCGATAAACAAAGTTAAAATGAAAGTTCTCATAAATGGATGATGCTAATGTAAGAAAAATGTAGAATACATGTGTGATGCGAAGTGCCGTTTTTGGAAACAATTTCACAAAAACAGTGCATCAAAAAAATGGAATTATTCGGAAAATAATCCTAAGCGAAGAAATAAGGAGGGCCACGCAACCCTAGCGGATTGTGTTTTTCTAAAGAAGGAACAGAAAATATATATTCACCATAATCGTTTTTTTCATCCGGAAGCAAGACAATCAAATCCGATAAAACAAAAACAAACAGGCTATTACAAAAATCACTGTTTTCAGAATAATTAGACGGGAAAGACTTAATACGAACTCCAAAGTCTGTTTTTTGTGCCACAAAATTAGCATGCACAACACAGTTTGAACTTTCAGAAGCATTATCCGATGCAGGGTTGTGATGATGTGCGTGTTGCTTGTCGCAATTCTGCTCCACCTGCTCTGTCTGGAAGCATGGCATCCCATCATCGTGATGATGATGCGGAACCACGGAAAGTACCAGCATCAACAAGCTAGCAAAAGCGATAACGGATATGGATACAACTCGTTTCAAACAATTATTTTTGACTATTCAACAGCAAAGATATGACTAAATTTTTGCAACTAAGCTGTAAAAATCTTCTTTTGTCAGCAAAGTTAAAAAAAGGTATACGATTCCAAAAATAAAAAAAAGTTTCAACCGGGTTTGCTTTTCGTTGCAAAAATGGGATCAACAGGTCGAAAATTAAACGAAGTGTCGCTCGTTAATTTCCCGGGAAGGAAAACAATTGAATCAACAAACAGGCCGGAGATTTTAACGAAACTATATCGCTGATACAGAACAAATATTATCAATTAGTTGTTAAGAATCTGGCAGACGGAAACGGACTATTTCGTCATACCAGATATACAGAGCCGAGCCTGTTTGGTTACCCTGGTGAGAAAGTGTTTTCATTCGCGAAATGTAGACTGTCAGACCTGTTTGGCACATACTATAGAAAGGGAGCGACTGATTTATTACATTTAAAAATCAACAGCAGTACTCTCACACAGCTGAGAGAGTAGAATTATGTCGATGACACGAAAATGATCAGCAGTTTTAAAACGCTTCAGAAAAATCTTAAAAAAGACACAACGCTGATGCCCACTATAAAAGTGGCATTGGCGGGTGATACGGCAACCCAGTTCCTGGCAACTGCCCTGAAAGGAATGGGGATAGAAAAAGGATGCATAATTGATCTGTTTGAAGCCGAATACAACCAGGTAGAACGTCAGCTCCTCGACAGCACCTCAGAACTTTACGCATTTGCAGCGGATTACATTGTTGTTTTTCAGTCGAGCCATAAATTATTGTCTTTATTCAACAAAATGCCTACAGGCCAGCAACAAGGCTTGGCAGATGAGCGGCTTGCATTCATAAAAAACATCTGTTCTGCAGTTCAGTCGAGGCTTATTTGTTGCAATTATCCGGAAATTGACGATGCTGTTTTCGGGAGTTATTCCAATAAAGTGGAAAGCTCCTTCATCTATCAAATTCGCAAGCTCAACTTGTCGCTGATGGAATTAAGCATGAAGATTCCCAATCTTTTTATCTGCGATATCGCTGCACTTCAAAATAAACTTGGTAGGGATGTCATGTTTCATCCTGCAGTTTACATAGGGAGTGAAATGGTTTTATCGCTCGATGCGGTGCCATATGTTGCGTCACGCATCATGGATATCGTTTGTGCCATCCAAGGAAAATTTAAAAAATGTTTGATACTCGATCTCGATAATACTCTTTGGGGTGGCGTCATTGGTGACGACGGTTACGAAAAGATAGAACTTGGACACGAATTGGGAATAGGGAAAGCATTCACTGAGTTTCAGCAATGGGCTTTAAAACTGAAAAACAGAGGAATTATTTTAGCGATCTGCTCAAAAAACAACCAGGATACAGCCAAAGAGCCCTTCGAGAAACATCCGGAGATGGTGTTGAGGTTAAACGATATTGCTGTTTTTATGGCTAATTGGGATAACAAGGCGGACAATATCCGCCGTATTCAATCAATACTGAATATCGGTTTTGATTCAATGGTCTTTCTGGATGACAATCCCTTTGAGCGAAACATGGTACGTGAAAATATTCCCGAGATTACTGTTCCGGAACTCCCCGAAGATCCCGCCGATTATTTGGAATATCTCTATGGATTGAATCTTTTTGAAACGGCTTCCTTTTCCAGTACAGATGCTGATAGGACCAAACAATATCAAATCGAATCGTTGCGGGTTACCACACAAATGAACTTTACAAATGAAGATGACTTTCTGAAAAGCCTGCAGATGAAGTCCGAGGTAAACCCTTTCAATTCGTTCAATACCCCTCGTGTGTCACAGTTGTCACAGCGCAGCAATCAGTTTAATTTGCGTACCGTACGATATACAGAGGCCGATATAGAACGGATGGCAAAAGATACTCATTTTCAAAGCTTCAGTTTCACGCTATCGGATAAATTTGGAGATAACGGATTAATCTGTGCGGTGGTTTTAGAGAAAAAGGGGACAGAGACAGTTTTTATCGACACATGGTTCATGAGTTGCCGTGTATTAAAACGGGGCATGGAACACTTCACGCTGAATACCATTGTCGATTACGCCAAACAACACGGTTTTAGATTTGTTATTGGGGAATATATACCCACTTCGAAAAACAGCATGGTAGAGGACCATTATCTTAAGCTGGGTTTTATCCCTGTTGATGATCCTTCCCGTCATCTTTTCCGGCTCGAAGTCGACCGTTACGAAACAAAAGTATGTCATATTACGGCATTATAAAAGAAATGTGTATGGAAACACGCGAAATATTTAATCAGCTAAGCGAAATATTCCGGGACCTCTTTGAGGAAGAGTCGCTGACACTTACCCCCCACACCACAGCCATTGATGTTGAAGGATGGGATTCATTGAGCCACATCCAGCTGATAGTGGCAATTGAAAAGAAATTTAAAATAAAATTCTCTTCCCGAGAGATTCTTTCGTGGAAAAATGTAGGTGAGCTGATGGAGAGCATTCAGGCAAAGGTATCTTCATAAAAACTACCGGCCGACAATAATGCTATCCAGTATCAGGCTCAATTTTTTAGCCCCGACATTATTCAAATGGTTGGCATCATAGAAATCATCTTCCGAAAAACGTTGATCTTCTGAAAAGTCATAATAGGAAACATTGCCGTATTTCTCTGCAAAGCGATGACAGAAATCCTTTTGTTGGTTGAGAAACACCCTGTTTTGATTATTTACGTAAGATTTATACAATGGCATATTGACCAATATCACCTTCACACCTCTTTCGGCGCTCTTCAAAATGACCTCTTCCATATATTTTTTATTCAGGGCCATATAATCCGCGTCAATTGCCCTGGATACCATCTCATTATGCCGCAACGCCTCCTCTTTGCCATTATCCCATCCTTCCGGTCGCCGCTCTAACGTATAATTGACTCCGTATCCCGCATCATCTACTGTACGATGGGATTCTTTTTTTAAACCCAGCAGAGTTAAAAAACCGTTGGCTGCTCTTTTAAAAGTGCCGATATTGTGAAAATACAGCTCATAATTATACTTGCCTTCCCACCTGTAGTATTTGCTGCCATAATGAATATTATAATACTTCACTCTCCACCATTCCGGACTATCTTCCAGGGAACCAAAGGGAGACCAATAATCCACACCCATAATCACATATTCCAGCAACGGCATCTTATCAATGAATTTATTAAATATCATATGATCGTACTTCATTGATTGTGAGAGATGGGCAGCATTAAATCCTTTTTTATGGAAATATCGGGGATTCACATCGTGCATGACTGAAGAAGAGCCCAAAGCAAGTATTTCAACTGTGTGGCTATTTTGCGTTAGCCATTGATTTTTGAATGCATAGTCGTTGGGGATTTTTCGAAGTGAGTACTCTGCGACAACCACTATCAATGCAGCAGGAAGCAGAAAATAAAAAACAATCTCAATCAGGTATTTTTTCATTCGATTATTTTCTTAAAATTGCGTATAAATAAAGATTTGCTCTTCACCACTGAGCAACACAATCACAATCAACAACAACCAATAAATGGCATAACGGAGAACTTTGACGGGAAATACTGTCTCTACCTGCAATGCATATTCCCTGTCACGTTGCTTCCATTCAGCCATAAACATAATTGCAGCAAAGAACAAAGATTGGGCAAGAGCACGCAGTCCACTTGCTGTCAAAGCACCCAGATGTGAAAATTGAAACACGTTTCTTACGAAATCAACAAATTGACCGGGCGATTTTGCATTGAACATAATCAGTCCAACGGAAACGAGCAGATAAGTTGTTCCCATTTTTACAAAGTCATTCAAATATGGCAGGCCATATACATTCGCGGTGATTTTTTTCTTTCTACCAAAGGAGCCGGAGAGTATAAGAGGAATGAACAGCAATCCGTGATAAAGTCCAAACAAAGCATATGTCCAGTTTGTGCCATGCCATATACCAATCACAATCATATTGATTATTACTGCCAACATAAGCCCCTCACTGCCCCACCCCCGGAATCTCACATTGAGCGGCATAAACACGTAGTCTGTGACCCACGATGTAAGCGACATGTGCCAGGAACGCCAATATTCGGCCACATTGCGTGCAAAAAAGGGATAGCGGAAATTGACGGCCACACGGAAACCCAATATCTTTCCCACACCGATAGCCATATCGGAATAACCCGAAAAATCGGCATACAGCTGTATGGGGTATACCAGGGCAGCCAAAAGAAGGGTTGTAGCATTCTGGCCGGAAACATTGCTCCACACGTCGCCAAGAAAAAGCACCATGTTATCGGCGATAACCATTTTTTTAAATATCCCCCATACAATCTGACGGGTCCCATCTACCGCCAGCTCATAGTTGAACGAACGTTTTGACTTTAGCTGGGGTATGAAGTCGTTGGGACGGTCAATAGGTCCCGCCAACAAGGTGGGGAAAAAAGCAACATAGGTGGCAAAAGCTACGAAATCGCGTGTGGGTTCAATTTTTCCACGGTGTACTTCAATCACGTAACTGATCATCCTGAAAGTAAAAAAGCTGATACCCAAAGGAAATACAATATTGAATGTAGCCGCATTTACCTTCAGTCCAACGGAAGTGAACAACACTGCGAACGAATCGATAAAGAAGTTCAGGTATTTAAAATAGAACAAGGTGGCCACGCCTGCCATCACACCCAATGTGGTGAACAGGGAGGCTCTTCTTTCGTGACTCCGGCGAATCAAAATCCCCAGGGTGTAAAAAACGACAGTCAATGCAAGCAACAAAGGCAACATCTTGAAATCGGCAATGCCATAAAAAAAATAACTTGCCACAAGAAGAGACACATTTTGAGCGCCTGTTTTTTCTTTTAACGGAAAGTAATAAACCAAAAACAGGATTCCAAAAAATAGCAAAAAAACGAACGAATTGATTGCCATA